>NZ_CP061304.1:0-607316 GCF_018687735.1 Polynucleobacter sp. MG-5-Ahmo-C2
ATGAGCAACCTACAAAATCCCCCCGCCTTGAATTCTATTAGCCCCCTGGGTTTTTGGGATGGTGCCGTTAGCGCCCTTTCCCGCGAGCTGTCGCCCCAGCAATTTAAAACCTGGATTCAACCCCTAACCCTCGTATCTTTTGACGAGAGTGATCACTCACTAACTGTTGGCGCTCCAAATCGATTTAAGCTCGACTGGATTAAGAAAACGTTTGCAGATCGCTTTCAAGAGCTAGCGTCGCAGTACTTCGGGCTCCCCATAAATGTTAATTTTGTCCTCGATATCGAGGCTGGCGCACCCTTGGCTGCAACCCCAGCGCCCTTAAAGAGTGTCGCCCCAGAGCCCCAGCAAACCAACGCGCCCGAGCCAGCGTCCACCTCCCTAGAGGAAAGTGCGTTTGAGCTTGAGGATCACTCAAAATTAAACCCCAACTTGACCTTTGAAACCTTTGTTACTGGTAAAGCAAATCAACTTGCTAGAGCGGCATCCATTCAGGTTGCACACAACCCCGGCAGTTCATATAACCCAATGTTTTTGTATGGAGGGGTAGGGCTTGGCAAAACCCACCTAATCCACGCGATCGGCAACCATCTTTTAAAAGAAAAGCCCAATGCCCGCATCCGCTATATACACGCGGAGCAGTATGTCTCCGATGTGGTGCGCGCATATCAACAAAAAGCTTTTGACCGATTTAAGCGCTATTACCACTCTCTAGACCTTTTACTGATAGACGATATTCAGTTTTTTAGTGGTAAGTCCAGGACACAAGAAGAGTTTTTTTATGCTTTTGAGGCCCTTTTAAGCAACAAAGCCCAGGTGATTATCACCAGCGACACGTACCCCAAGGAGATGGTAGGAATTGATGACCGCCTCATTTCGCGCTTTGACTCCGGCCTAACTGTGGCCATTGAGCCGCCGGAACTGGAAATGCGAGTCGCCATCTTAATGAAAAAGGCGATTAGCGAGGGGATACCAATGAGCGAGGATGTGGCCTTCTTTGTGGCCAAACACCTACGCTCGAACGTCCGCGAGCTTGAGGGTGCCCTAAGGAAGATTTTGGCTTTTGTTCGCTTTCATGGCCGCGAGGTCACAATTGAGGTTGCTAGGGTTGCACTTAAAGACCTTCTATCTATACAAAACCGCCAAATTTCAGTGGAAAACATTCAAAAGGCGGTTGCTGATTTTTATAGCATCAAAGTGGCTGATATGTACTCCAAGAAGCGGCCAGCGAACATTGCGCGACCGCGCCAAATTGCGATGTTCATGGCCAAAGAATTAACGCAAAAAAGTCTTCCTGAAATTGGGGAGCTTTTTGGTGGTAGAGACCACACAACCGTCTTATATGCGGTTCGCAAAATAGCAGATGAGCGAGCTCATGATGGCCAGTTAAACCATGAAATTCATGTTATTGAACAGACCCTAAAGGCTTAAACCCTGCCTGTGGATAAGTGTGTGGACAACCCTAGGGATAAGTTTGGGGATTGTGTGTGGATAAATTGTGGAAAGACACAGCTTCATGCAAAAATAGGGTATTGAAAAAAAGCTATCCCCATTTTATACAAGGCTTATACAGTAGTTTTCCACAGGTTTTTTGTCTTACAAGATGTTGATTTACAAAAGGTTTATGACTTACCCACAGAAATAAGCGCCCTTATTACTATTACTACTAAGATATATACAAGGATTTAAAAGCAATGCAACTCGTTAACACTTCTCGCGATAACTTACTAAAACCCCTTCAGGTTGTTAGTGGAATTGTTGAACGTAGGCACACACTGCCAATTTTGGCAAACCTCTTGTTTAAGAAAAACGGTGAAAAGGTTTCTTTCGTCTCGACAGACATTGAAATTCAAATTACGACTAATGCCAATTTTGGGGTTGGTTCGGAAGACGTAACAACCACGGTTGCTGCGAGAAAGCTACTGGATATCTTGCGCGCACTTCCGGAGGGCCCCGTCTCTTTAAACTTAAAAGATAATCGCATGGTTGTGCAAAGCGGTAAAAGTCGCTTCTCCTTACAAACCTTATCTGCGGCTGAGTTTCCTGTAATGCAAAGCGTTGGTGAGGTAACTGCTACATGGAAGATGTCACAAAAAAGTTTCCGTCAGTTAATAAGCCAAGTGCACTTTTCAATGGCTCAACAAGATATTCGCTATTACCTCAATGGAATGTTGTTGGTTGTCGAGGGTAAAGAGGTTGTGGCAGTTGCAACCGATGGGCATCGCCTCGCATATTCTCAGGTTGAATTGTCTGAGGTGCCATCAGGCTCTGGTCAAAGGCAGGAAATTATCATTCCCCGCAAAACCATTTTGGAGTGCCAGCACCTTTTGGAAGACTCTGATGAGTTGTTGGAAATTAGTCTTACAGCAAATCAGGTGAAATTTGCTTTTGGTGATATTGAGTTAATTTCTAAACTGGTCGAAGGAAAATTTCCCGACTTCCAAAGAGTTATTCCAAAAGGACACAAAAACACATTGGTTGTTGGTCGAGATGTTTTGCAGGCAGCTCTGCAACGCGCCGCTATTTTGACGACAGACAAATTTAAAGGTGTTCGTTTTTCTTTATCACCCAATCGCATTACGGTTCAATCTACTAATGCTGAGCAAGAAGAGGCTCAAGAAGAAATTGAGACTGAATACGGTGGCGACACCGTAGAAATTGGGTTTAATGTGAGCTATTTGTTAGATGTTTTATCCAACCTAAAGAACGAGAAAATCCAAATTAGTTTAGGTGATGCAAACAGTAGTGCTGTGATTACTCTGCCTGGCTCAGAGAGCTTTAAGTATGTTGTGATGCCAATGCGTATTTAACTTAGAAAAAAATGACTGAAGAAAAAAAAGTAGTAGAGCAGTACGGCGCTGCATCGATTCAAATCTTAGAGGGTCTCGAAGCTGTTCGTAAACGTCCTGGTATGTACATTGGAGACACCTCCGATGGAACGGGTTTACATCATTTGGTTTTTGAGGTTTTAGATAACTCTATTGACGAGGCTTTGGCTGGGTATTGCTCAGAAATTACAGTTGTTATTCAAACCGATAACTCCATATCAATTGTTGATAATGGGCGCGGTGTCCCAACGGGAATTAAGTATGACGACAAGCATGAGCCAAAAAGGAGTGCTGCTGAGATTGTAATGACTGAGTTGCATGCCGGCGGTAAGTTTGACCAAAATAGCTATAAAGTTTCTGGTGGTTTGCATGGGGTGGGGGTAAGTTGTGTGAACGCCCTATCAAAATGGCTGAAGTTAACCATTCGTCGAGACGGTAAAGCGCATTACATGGAGTTTGAACGCGGCGTTATTAAGAATCGCAATATTCAAGAAGAGAATGGTGTTGCAGTTTCTCCAATTACTGTTACGGGGAATACAGAGCTTTCAGGAACCGAAGTTCACTTCTTAGCAGATGAAACCATTTTCGGAAATGTGGAGTTTCATTATGAAATTCTTGTAAAACGCATTCGCGAACTTTCATTTTTAAATAATGGCGTTCACATTAAATTAATTGATCAACGCACGGGACAAGAGGAAGACTTCGCATACTCTGGTGGCGTCAAAGGTTTTGTTGAATATATCAACCAAACTAAAAACGTTTTACATCCAAACATTTTTTATGCTGAAGGGGTTCGCCCGTCCGATTTGGGTGGGCAGATTACCGCAGAAGTTTCAATGCAGTGGAATGACAGCTTTAGTGAACAAGTACTTTGTTTTACAAACAACATTCCTCAGCGTGATGGCGGAACGCATTTAACGGGTCTGCGCGCAGCAATGACGCGTGTCATCAATAAATACATTGATGAAAACGAGGTTGCAAAGAGAGCTAAGGTAGAAATTTCTGGAGACGATATGCGCGAAGGCTTAGCCTGCGTGCTATCAGTAAAAGTCCCAGAGCCAAAATTCTCAAGCCAAACCAAAGACAAGCTGGTTTCTAGTGAGGTGCGCGGTCCGGTGGAAGAGATTGTTGCAGAGGCGCTTAGTGCGTATTTGCAAGAGCGCCCAGCAGATGCAAAAATCCTTTGTGGAAAAATTGTCGATGCTGCTCGAGCTCGCGAGGCCGCACGCAAAGCACGCGACATGACAAGGCGTAAGGGCGCGCTCGATGGCCTTGGGCTTCCTGGAAAGCTGGCGGATTGCCAAGAAAAAGACCCAGCAAAATCTGAACTATTTATTGTTGAGGGTGACTCTGCAGGAGGTTCTGCGAAACAGGGGCGCGATCGCCGCTTCCAAGCAATTCTTCCTTTAAAAGGAAAAATTCTGAACGTAGAAAAAGCGCGCTTTGATAAAATGTTAGCCAGCCAGGAGGTGGTTACTTTAATTACCGTTCTTGGTACGGGTATTGGCATTGAGGAATATAAGGCCGACAAGTTGCGCTATCACCGCATCATCATCATGACTGATGCGGACGTCGATGGTAGCCATATTCGCACTTTGTTATTAACATTTTTCTACAGACAGATGCCAGAGCTTATTGAACGGGGGCACATTTACATCGCACAACCACCGCTTTATAAGGTGAAGTTTGGAAAAAGTGAGCAGTACATTAAAGATGACGCAGAGCTCAACCAGTTGTTGCTAAAGATTGCGCTAGAAACAGCCTCTCTACAAACACCTGGGGGAGAAATTATTGAGGGCGCGGCGTTAAATGAGTTGGCCAAACACTATCAGGTAATTCAATCCATTGTTGATCGCTTATCTCGCACGATCGACGAAGACGCCTTGCGGGCAATAGCTTCTGGCACACAACTAAACCTCGATACTGAGAAGTCTGCCAATGAATCTGCTGAGCGTTTAAGAAAAGCTTTGGCTGAATCAACCAATCCATTGGCTTTAGCGCCAGAAATCATTGTTCAAAAAGAGGATCGCACTGAGCGCTTTAGATTGTTGCTATCACGCCGCATCCATGGCAACCTCAAGCTGTCTTCAATTAACTCTGATTTTGTTCATGGCGACGACTATCAAAGCCTCGCAAATGCAGCAGCAGTTTTGTCTGGAAAAGTTTTGCCTGGCTCAAAAGTGCGCCGTGGCGATCCCGATAAAAATCAGAAAGAGCAAACGATTGGAGATTTTAGGGCTGCTTTCTCTTGGTTGTTGTCGGAGGCTGAGCGTGTATTGAGTCGTCAACGATACAAAGGCTTGGGCGAGATGAATCCATCGCAGCTTTGGGAAACCACAATGGACGCTAGCTCACGCACCCTGTTGCAGGTAAAGATTGAGGATGCTATTGCGGCCGACCAAGTATTCACAACATTAATGGGGGATGAGGTTGAACCTCGCCGCGCATTTATTGAAAAAAATGCACTCATTGCTCGCAACCTAGACGTTTAAATATGAAATCAAAAAAAATAACACCCCCCAAGGTGGATCGATCCTCTATTGTTGTTAAATCTTCGCCTATTCACGGTAAAGGTGTTTTTGTGCTTAAGCCAATTAAAAAAGGTCAAGCCATTATTGAGTACAAGGGAGAGCGCATTAGTTGGAAGTTGGCTATCAAGCGCCATCCACACGACAAGAAGGATCCAAACCATACGTTTTACTTTTCTTTAGATGATGGTCGCGTTATTGATGCAAAGTATGGCGGAAATGCCGCGCGTTGGATCAATCACTCATGCAAGCCAAGTTGCGAAACAAAAGAGGGTATTTATAACGGAGAGCCACGCGTTTTTATTTACGCAAAGCGTGCCTTGAAGGTTGGCGAGGAGTTGTTTTATGACTACTCTCTTGATGTTGATGGGCGGGTTACTAAACAAATGAAAAAAGACTACGAGTGTCGCTGCGGTGCTAAAAAGTGTCGCGGCACAATGTTGGCTATTCAAGAGAAGTAAGTCATCACAACTCCATGTTGTATATAAGCATTCAAGAGCTTGAGGCTGCAATTAATTATTGGCGCAGTCAATCTCCAGCAGAGGGCGAAGAGTTGCGTCTTTGCCCTGAGGCCTCCGCCCTTGCAAAACCCTACGCACTCATGATTGTTCAGGGCTCACAACGCGTGCCGGTTGACGTTCTAGATGAGTTGGCCCGAGTTGCAATCCAAAAGTTTATAAAAATCAAACAAAACCCTTAGGCATGAAGGACTATGGGTTTTAGGGTTATTGCTATATAAAGCCTAACTATCTTGAGTTATCCTCAATGTCTTGCCCCAGTGAGGGGTAGAGGGCATGAGATTGCAAGAAACAATATTAAAAACAATTGATCTTGGTAAATCCTTTAAAGGATTTACAGCGGTGAGTGCTGTAAACCTAGATGTGACTAGGGGCACCATTCACGCTTTAATTGGCCCAAATGGGGCTGGAAAAACAACCTGCTTTAACTTATTAACAAAATTCCTAGAGCCTAGTAGCGGCCAAATTTTATTTAATGGAATTGACATTACGCGCGAGGCCCCGGCGCAGATTGCACGACGCGGCATTATTCGCTCCTTTCAGATTTCCGCCGTTTTTCCACACTTGACCGTGCTTGAAAATGTTCGTGTTGCACTGCAGCGAGGATTGGGAATAGAATTCCATTTTTGGAAATCAAGCGATTCTTTAAACGTTCTGAATGAGCGCGCTTTAGAGCTTTTGCATGAAGTTGGTTTGGAGGGCTTTGCCAATGAAGAAACTTTAAATTTGGCCTATGGTCGTAAAAGAGCGCTGGAGATTGCCACCACCTTGGCTATGGAGCCAGAGTTGATGTTGTTGGATGAGCCAACACAGGGTATGGGGCACGAGGATGTCGAGCGTGTAACAGAGTTAATTGATCGCGTTGCCAAAGGTCGCACCATCCTCATGGTTGAGCACAACATGAAGGTGGTTTCTTCTATAGCCGATCGAATTACCGTATTACAGCGAGGTTCGGTTTTGGCTGAAGGCTCCTATCACGAGGTTTCAAACAACCCATTGGTGGTGGAGGCTTATATGGGCAGCCACGGGGGCGATGCGATATGAGCACCACAGCCTTAGAGGTTAAAAACCTAGAGTCTTGGTATGGGGAATCACACATTCTGCATGGCGTGAATTTTGCTGTGCGTGATGGAGAGGTGGTTACGCTTCTTGGTAGAAATGGCGCAGGCCGCAGCACTATTCTTAAAACTATTTTGGGTTTAACTAGCAAAAGGTCTGGTTCTGTGGAGATTTATGGCACAGAGACCATCTACATGCCAACCTACAAAATTGCTCGTTTGGGCGTTGGTTTTTGTCCGGAAGAAAGGGGTATTTTTGCAAGCTTAAGCGCAGAAGAGAATCTTTTGTTGCTACCAGAAATTGCTTCGGGCGGAATGGGTTTGGATGAGATTTATGAAATGTTCCCAAATCTTTACGAAAGACGAAACAGCCCTGGAACAAGGCTGTCTGGTGGCGAACAACAAATGCTGGCAATGGCTCGTATTTTAAGAACGGGCGCCAAATTATTATTGCTTGATGAAATCACGGAGGGTTTGGCACCCGTGATTGTGCAGAAACTAGGCGAGGTTGTTACTAGTTTGCGCAACAAGGGATTCACGATTGTGTTGGTTGAGCAAAACTTTCGTTTCGCTGCCCCCTTGGCTGATCGTCATTATGTGGTTGAGCATGGAAACGTGGTTCAGGTTGTGCAGCAAAGCGAGCTTGCGGCAAAAGCAAGTTTATTGAATGAGTATCTTGGTGTTTAGTACTTATCTATAGGAGATAAAAATGAAGTTAAAGCAAATAACCGCATGCCTGGTTGCGGCAACCATGTTTGGTTCAAACCCAGTTTTTGCACAAAGCGGATCCAAAGTAAGTGGTGATGTTGTCAAGATTGGTGTATTGACCGACCTTTCTTCAACTTATTCTGATTTGGCCGGCCCAGGCGCAGTCATTGCAGCAAAAATGGCAATCGCCGATTTTTCTAAAGACGGCACAGTCATTGGTAAAAAGATTGAGTTGATTAGTGCCGACCACCAGAACAAAGCTGACATTGCCGCCAACAAGGCGCGCGAGTGGTACGACAAAGATGGTGTTGATGTGATTGTTGAGTTGGTTTCAACCAATGTTGCTTTGGCTGTAATGGAAGTGGCGGAGCAAAAGAACAAAATTACATTGGTGTCTGGAGCAGCCTCTTTGCCAATTACCAATGAAAAATGTACTGCCAATAACGTGCATTGGACCTATGACACTTATGCACTTTCAAATGGCACAGCCAAGGCGGTTGTAAAGCAGGGGAAAAAGAATTGGTACTTTCTTACTGCTGACTATGCTTTTGGCGCAGCCTTGGAGAAGGATTCAACCAACGTTGTTACAGCTAACGGCGGCAAGGTTTTGGGAACCAGCAAGCACCCGTTTCCGAACAGTGACTTTTCTTCGTACCTCTTAAAGGCTCAGGCTAGTGGTGCAGACGTTGTTGCTCTTGCGAACGCTGGTCAAGACACCATTAATAGCGTTAAACAAGCCTCCGAGTTTGGCATTAATAAAAAACAAACCGTTGTCCCTTTGTTAATGTTTATTTCTGACGTTCACTCTTTAGGCCTCAACTCTGCCCAGGGTATGTACCTCACAGAAGGCTTCTATTGGGATAAAGATGACAAAACTCGCGCCTTTTCTAAGCGCTTCATTTTGCAACATAAGCGTATGCCTACTAGCGTTCAGGCAGGCGTTTATTCCTCAGTTCTTGCTTACTTAAATGCGGTTCAGAAGGCGGGCACTGACGATACTCAGGCTGTGATGAAGGCGCTCAAGTCCACCAACATTGATGATGGCCTCTTTAAGGGCAAGATTCGTGCTGATGGTAAGTTTGAGCATGATATGTATTTGCTCGAAGTGAAAAAACCTTCTGAGTCTACAAGTCCATGGGATTACTACAACGTGCGTGCAGTGATTCCTGCTGCCGAGGCAACACAACCACTTTCATTGTCACGATGCAAGTTGCTTACTAACAAGTAATTCACCTCTTAAGCATGTTTGAACTTCTCGGAATTACCCCCCAAGGGCTGGTAGCCCAGCTCTTGGTGGGGCTTATTAATGGTTCGTTTTATGCCATATTGAGCTTGGGTTTGGCTATTATTTTTGGCCTTCTCAACATCATTAATTTTGCACATGGTGCTCAGTACACCATGGGTGCCTTTATTGCTTGGATTGGTTTGACGCAAATCAGTCAGTGGCTTGGTTTTTCTGAGCTGTCGATTAACTATTGGTTTGCTCTAATTGTTGTGCCCTTAGTCTTGGGGGGATTCGGTTTGATTCTGGAGCGCACTATGTTGCGCCGCTTGTATCACCTCGATCATTTATATGGTCTGCTACTGACCTTTGGCCTTGCTTTGATTATTGAGGGCATGTTTCGTCATTGGTATGGAATTTCTGGTGAGAGCTACCCGGCTCCAGAGCTCTTGCAAGGCGCCATTCCATTAGACGCCATTGGTATTATTTTGCCCAAGTATCGTGTTTGGGTAGTGTTTATTTCTTTGGTGGTTTGCTTCTCTACTTGGTATGTTATTGAGAGAACAAAGTTGGGCGCCTATTTGCGAGCGGGGACAGAAAATCCAAAATTACTCCAAGCGTTTGGCATTAACGTCCCCTTGATGATTTCTTTGGCTTACGCGTATGGCGTTGGGCTTGCGGGTTTTGCTGGTGTATTGGCCGCACCAATTTTTCAAGTAAACCCATTAATGGGTTCGAACCTCATCATCGTAGTTTTTGCAGTGGTGGTGATTGGTGGAATGGGTTCAATTATGGGCGCCATTTTGACTGGCCTAGGGCTGGGTTTGATTGAAGGCCTAACAAAAGTGTTCTACCCAGAGGCTTCTGGCGTTGTGATTTTTGTGATCATGGCAATTGTTCTGTTGATTCGCCCGGCGGGACTTTTTGGGCGAGAAAAATAATCATGAATCCAAAAACAAAACCCCTCTTTAGCATCTTATTTTTAATTGCTATGTTGTTGCCATTTCAGGACTTCATTTATTTAGTCTTTGCAATGAAGGTTTTGTGTTTCGCCCTCTTTGCTTGTACCTTCAATCTATTGCTTGGGTTTACCGGGCTACTCTCCTTTGGTCACGCAGCTTTTTTTGGAACCTCCGCCTATATCACGGCCTATCTTTGTAAGGAGGCTGGATTTTCTCCCGAGCTCGGAATCATTTTGGGCGTAATTGGCTCTGGTGCACTAGGATTAATGATTGGATCCCTAGCCATTCGTCGTCAGGGTATTTACTTTGCAATGGTCACATTGGCTCTCTCCCAAATGGTCTACTTTTTGGCGGTACAACTTCCTTACACTGGTGGGGAAGATGGTATTCAGGGTGTGCCGCGGGGAGTGTTGTTTGGTCTCATCGACTTAAAAGACGATGTTGCTATGTACTATTTTGTGTTGGCGATTTTCTTGTTCGGTTTTGCGCTCATCATGCGTGCTGTCAACTCCCCGTTTGGCCAGGTTTTGAAAGCCATTCGTGAGAATGAGCCGCGTGCCATTTCTTTGGGTTACGACGTCGATCGCTTTAAGTTAATGTCGTTTGTAATTTCAGCCGCTCTCTCTGGTTTGGCTGGCTCCATGAAGTCTTTAGTATTTCAACTGGCAACATTGACCGATGTTCATTGGCACATGTCTGGCGAAGTCGTGTTGATGACTTTGCTTGGTGGTATGGGAACCATTCTTGGCCCGGTGGTTGGCGCAGGCATTGTGGTGGGCCTACAAAACTACTTAGCAAATATTGGATCTTGGAGCACGATTGCAACCGGCTTCATTTTTGTGATTTGTGTTTTGGCATTCCGTCGTGGTGTCGTTGGGGAAATTACCGCGCAGTTTAAAAACAAAAACTGAGTTTTTGTTTTTCCTTTTATTATTTGGTTTTAGTGCGGCGAAGACGCCGCACTCATTTAACTAAAAGAGACGCTCATCGAATTTTCAATTTTGATTTGGCCATTGCTTTTGGCGATGGCTTTTTTTGCTGGACTCGTGGATGCAGTTGCTGGCGGCGGTGGGTTGATTCAGGTTCCAGCCTTATTTGCCGCTTACCCGGATGCTCCCCCCGCAACACTGCTATCAACCAATAAAGTTTCTGCTGTGGGCGGAACTTTAAATGCTGCACGCAGATACTTGCGCCATGTTTCTTTGCCTTGGGCAGTTGTGTTGCCTGCAATAGTGGCGGGGTTTATTGGATCTCTTTTGGGCGCCAATGCTGTGAGCACTTTTCCCGCAGAGCCTTTACGTAAAGCCCTCCCCTTTGTTCTCCTTTTTCTTCTAATCTACACCTGGTTTCAACCATCGCTTGGTGAAGAGCATGCGCCCAAGGGTGAAAATCGTTTTCAACAACTTAAGGCTGCGCTTCTTGGGCTAACGATTGGTTTTTATGATGGTTTCTTTGGGCCGGGCACTGGAAGCTTTTTACTTTTTGGGTTTGTCAGATTTTTTTCATTTGATTTTTTGCACGCCTCTGCCGCAACAAAACTGGTAAATGTGGCTACAAATTTTGCTGCCATTCTGATGTTGGCTAGTCTAGGCCAAATTAATTGGCCTCTGGGTATCGCCATGATGGTTGCTAATATTGCCGGAAGCCAGTTTGGCAGCCGATTGGCAATTCAGCATGGCAGTGCTTTTGTTAGAAAGGCTTTCCTGGTAATTGTGAGTTTGCTGATTCTGAAGTCTGCATGGAATGCTTATTTCTTGAATTAAATCAGTCACTTATAAAATACCACTTATTTTCCTAGATTTTTTCACCAGTTTTGTTTCACGTGAAACAAACAAAATGCTATGATCATCGCCCTATCTGAGGCAAATCATGCGCTATTCCAAAAGTTTCGATGTCATCGTAGTTGGCGGCGGTCATGCTGGGACTGAGGCCGCGCTCGCATCGGCTCGCATGGGGTGCGATACCCTATTAATTACCCATAGCATTGAAAATTTGGGCGCAATGAGCTGCAATCCTTCTATTGGCGGGATTGGTAAGGGGCACCTGGTTAAAGAAATCGACGCTATGGGCGGAGCTATGGCAGCTGCCACCGATGAGGCCGGCATCCAGTTCCGCATTCTGAATTCCAGCAAGGGCCCCGCCGTCCGTGCGACCCGAGCCCAAGGCGATCGTATTTTATATAAGGCTGCAATCCGCCGGCGCCTTGAAAACCAACCTAATTTAAGCCTGTTTCAGGCTGCTGTAGATGATCTTTTGGTAAATGGCGACGAGGTCCAGGGCGTTCTAACCCAAATGGGCCTGGAGTTTGTGGCTAAAAAGGTTGTTTTGACCGCTGGGACTTTTTTGGATGGAAAAATCCACGTCGGCTTAAATAATTTTGCTGGAGGTCGCGCTGGTGATCCAGCGGCAGTTTCTTTATCGGCTCGCCTGAAAGAATTAAACCTTCCACAGGGAAGGCTGAAAACGGGCACCCCTCCTCGTATTGATGGGCGAACTATTGATTTTTCAGTCATGCTGGAGCAGCCGGGGGATCTTGATCCGGTGCCGGTATTTTCTTATTTGGGCCGTCCAGAGCAACACCCAAAGCAGGTCCCCTGTTGGATTTCTCATACAAATGAGAAGACCCACGACATTATTCGGACTGGCTTAGATCGCTCCCCGATGTATACGGGCGTTATTGAGGGGGTGGGTCCGCGCTACTGCCCCTCTATTGAGGACAAAATTCACCGTTTTGCCTCAAGGAATAGCCATCAGATCTTTTTGGAGCCAGAGGGCTTAACCACAAACGAGTTTTATCCTAATGGAATCTCAACCAGCTTACCTTTTGATATTCAGCGGGACTTGGTCCGCAGTATTCGCGGCCTAGAGTCTGCAGTCATTGTGCGCCCAGGCTATGCCATTGAATATGACTTCTTTGACCCACGCCAACTGCGCCATAGTCTAGAAACCAGGGCTATTGGCGGTCTGTACTTTGCCGGCCAGATTAACGGCACAACAGGTTACGAAGAGGCTGCAGCCCAAGGGATGTTAGCTGGCATTAACGCTGGCTTAGCCTCTAAGGGCAAGTCGCCTTGGCTGCCCAAGCGCAGCGAGTCCTATATTGGGGTCTTGGTTGATGACCTTATTACCCGCGGCGTACAAGAGCCGTATCGCATGTTTACTAGCCGTGCGGAGTACCGCTTAAGCTTGCGAGAAGACAATGCCGACATGCGTTTAACAGCAATTGGCCGTGATTTGGGCTTAGTAGACGACTATCGCTGGGAAGTTTTTTGTAGAAAACAAGAGGCTGTTTCACGTGAAACATCTCGTCTGCAAAACATTTGGGTTGGGCCAAAGCATGAGATCGCCCCGCTTGTTTCTGGAATTTTGGGCCAAGATTTGTCCCACGAGTGCAATTTAACTGAGCTTTTGCGCCGCCCAGGAATTACTTATGATGCAATTACTAGTTTGGGCGATGGTTTATGGTCTCCGGGAATCTTGGATGCCGATATTGGGCTTGCCGCTCAAATTAGTGATCAGGTTGAGATTTCGGTGAAATACCAGGGCTATATTGATCGCCAGGCAGTTGAAATAGCCCGTCAGGAGCATAACGAGACCTTTCCTCTCCCGGAAAATCTCGACTATTCGAATGTATTGGGTTTGTCTAAAGAGGTTCAGCAAAAACTCAACTTGCATAAACCAGAAACATTGGGGCAGGCCGGCAGGATTTCTGGTGTAACCCCCGCCGCCCTTTCTTTACTTTTGGTTCATCTCAAAAAAGGTTTGGGCCGCACCCAAGAAATGACATGAGCGAGAGCTTGCTCGCTCTCGGAATTCAAGAGCTTGATTTAAATTTAAGCAAAGCGAACATAGCTGATTTAGAGCTTTTTTTGCAAGAAATGGGCCGCTGGAATCAGGTTCATAACTTGACTGCAATCGAGGGCGAAAAGGATTCTGTTAGATTGCACCTCATTGATTCTATTGCAGTTTTACCTATTTTAAGGCGGCTTCTTAAGGGCCCCAACCCTAAAATTGCCGACCTGGGGTCTGGCGGCGGCTTGCCTGCCATCCCGATTGCTATTGTTGAGCCAGAATGGCGCTTATCCCTAATTGAAGCTGTGAGAAAGAAGACGGCCTTTTTGCAGCATGTGCGCGGAAAACTAAAGCTAAAAAATATAGAGGTGCTAAGTGAGCGCGTTGAAGATGTTGCGGTGCAGCAACCAGGCCAGTTTGATGCGGTTATTTCTAGGGCCTTTACGAATCTCTCACGCTTCTTAGATTTATCTTTGCCTTTTTTGAAGCCAGATGGCCTAGTGTTTGCAATGAAAGGCAAGCGGGCAGATGAAGAAATGCAAGATGTATGCATGAACGACTGGTGTTTGTTGGCAGACGAACCCTTACATATACCAAATCTATCTGTGGAAAGACGCCTTTTGGTCTTGAGCCCCATGAGAAAATCATCACTCACCTCTTAAGCAAAGTCACAAAGTAGCTATGGCAAAAATATTCTGTATTGCAAATCAAAAAGGCGGCGTTGGAAAAACGACTACAGCTGTAAATTTAGCAGCGGGTTTGGCTGGGCTTAAGCAACGCGTTCTACTGGTGGATTTAGATCCTCAGGGCAATGCAACCATGGGGTCTGGAATTGAAAAAGCAACTTTGAATAACAGTGTTTACCAAGTGTTGATTGGTTTGGCTGCCGTAAAAGATTGTGCGCAGCGTTGTGAAAGTTCAGGATATGACGTGTTGCCTGCGAATCGCGATTTGGCTGGCGCAGAAATTGAATTGGTGGATATCGATGCGCGCGAGTCTCGTTTGAAAGATGCCCTGGCTAAGGTGGCAAATGATTACGATTTTATTTTGATTGACTGCCCACCTGCATTGTCTTTATTAACGCTCAACGGATTGTGTGCAGCGAATGGCGTCATTGTTCCAATGCAGTGCGAATATTTTGCACTTGAAGGGTTATCTGATTTAGTAAATACCATCAAACAAGTACATGCCAATTTAAACCCCGATTTGGTGATTATTGGTTTGCTGCGAGTGATGTTTGATGCGCGCATGACCTTACAGCAACAAGTATCCGATCAGCTGCTTGAGCACTTTGGCGACAAAGTATTCAAGGCCATTATTCCGCGCAACGTGCGCCTTGCTGAAGCCCCATCTTATGGTCTTCCTGGGGTTGCCTTTGATAAATCATCGCGTGGAGCGAAAGCCTATTTAGAGTTTGGTGCCGAGATGATTGAGCGCATCAAACAAATGTAATTTTTTGGAAGACTAAAAGAGATCATGGTTGCAATCAAGAAAAAAGGTTTAGGTAGAGGTTTAGAGGCGCTATTGGGCGAGAAAACTCAGGAGGCAAATGCAACTACAGAAATTAATCGTTTGCCATTGAACGCATTGCAAGCTGGCAAATATCAACCGCGTCAAAAAATGGAGACAGGCGCCTTACAAGAGTTGGCTGAGAGTATTCGTGAGCAGGGTGTGATGCAGCCGCTATTAGTAAGACTTGTGGCCCCTGGTAAATACGAAATTATTGCTGGTGAACGCCGGTTTCGCGCGGCCACAATTGCTGGCTTAAAAGAAGTTCCAGTACTGGTCTCTGACGCTGATGATCAGGCAGCGGCGGCAATGGCTTTGGTTGAGAACATGCAGCGTGAGGACTTAAATCCCCTGGAGGAGTCTCAAGGCTTGGCTCGACTGATTGAAGAGTTTGGCTTTACCCACGAGCAGGCCGCAAAAGCTGTAGGAAAGTCCCGCAGCGCAATTACCAATTTGTTGCGCTTAGCCCAGTTGGCAAAGCCAGTGCAAGCAATGCTTTTAGCTGGCGATATTGATATGGGCCACGCCCGCGCCCTATTGCCATTGCCTGGGGCTAGCCAAGTAGCTTTGGCCCAAAGAATTTCTGCGCAAGGCCTATCTGTTCGTGAGGCAGAAAAAATGTCAGCAGCCCTAGCAATTGCCGGCGGCCAGATTGGAGACAAAAAGTCCAAAACCAAGGCAGGCTCTTCTGTTCCAAGTCGCGATCCTGATACGCGTCGTCTTTCACAAGAAATTGCTGATTTAATTGGTTTAAATGTCGAATTTAAGTTCAAAGGCAAAGGTGGCGAGATCCGAATCGGATTTAGCCAATTTGATGAACTTGATTCCTTATTAAAAAAGTTGGGTATTGGTCTTGAATAAAGAGCACCCCATTAAAACTGCTGATTGGGACGATCAAGCCGACGATTCATTTAAGGCGCTCAGTAAGGCAGAGATGGATGCGTTGCGAAAGGCAAAGCCTAAAAGCTTTGCTTTAATCAATGGGTGGCGCATTGTTGCCAGTCAGGTGGTGCTTACCCTGATCATTGCTAGTTTTTGTTACTTTTTTTCTGAATCGCCTGAAAGAGTCGTTTATACTTACTCGGCTTTGGTGGGTGGCTTGATTGGGGTTTTGCCCTCTGCGTTGTTTTTAGTGCGCTTAGAGGCCGCGAAAAAGAATGTCAAATCAAGCCCTGGCGGATATTTAGCAGCAGTGGTTTCGGGTGAATTTTTAAAAATCCTAGCAACCATCCTCCTATTTATTGGCTTTGCCCTAAAGCAACCTGATTTGAAATGGATTCCATTGCTTGTCACTTATTTAGCTACGCTCAAGTGTTATTTACTAGTGTGGTTTTGGAAGTAACAGGTGGTAAATATAGATAAGGACAAGTTTAGAGATGTCTAGCGAAGTCAACGCAGCAGCAGAGGCAGCCCATCATGTGGCTAGCGAACCGCTTACACCGACTGCTTATATTGCTGAGCACTTACAAAACCTAAATAACGTTGGTGGGGCTCAGTCTTCCATTATCGATTTCAGCGTTGTTAATTTAGATACTATTTTTTGGACCTCTTTGATGGGGTTGCTAACCGTTTTTCTGTTGGTTATTGCTGCGCGCAGGGCATCCCCTGGAGTTCCTGGCCGCTTTCAATGTTTAATTGAGATGCTGGTTGAGATGGTTGAAAGTCAATCAAAGGGAATTGTTCACGGCGACCGTTCTTTTATCGCGCCTCTGGCTTTATTCGTTTTTTGCTGGATTATCCTTTTAAACACCCTAGACTTAGTGCCGGTGGATTGGATCTTCGGCGTAAATCAATTTATTGGTAGCTTCGGAGTGCACGTACCGCACCACAAGATTGTGCCTACTACTGACTTGAACGCCACTCTCGGCTTGTCATTCTCTGTGCTCCTATTGGTTTTCTTCTACAGCTTCAAGGTTAAAGGTCTTGGCGGTTTTGCTCATGAGCTTATTTCAGCGCCTTTCGGTGCGAAGTGGTACTTGGCCCCTTTTAACCTTATTTTGAACATCATCGAATATGTTGCCAAAGGCGTTTCTTTAGGAATGCGACTTTTCGGCAATATGTATGCGGGCGAGTTGATCTTCTTATTGATTGCCCTCTTGGGAAGTATGTGGACCTTTAACTTAGATTTGTACATGCTTGGCTTCGTTGGCAATGTGATTGCTGGCTCAGCTTGGGCGATTTTCCATATCTTAGTTATTTTGTTACAAGCATTTATTTTTATGATGTTGACTTTGGTTTACATTGGGCAAGCCCACAGTCACCATTAACCTTTTTATTTTTAACCTCACCTTCAATACTTAGGAGTAAACATGCAAGCATTCTTAGCCAACATTCAAGGACTAACCGCTATCGGTATTGGCCTCATCATCGGCCTCGGCGCATTGGGAGCCTGTTTGGGCATTGGCCTAATGGGTGGTAAGTTCATTGAGGGCGCTGCCCGTCAACCAGAATTGATCAATGAATTACAAACCAAAATGTTCCTTTTGGCTGGTTTGATCGACGCTGCGTTCTTGATCGGCGTTGGTGTGGCAATGTTGTTTGCTTTCGCAAACCCACTGCTCGCAGTTATTAAGTAATTGTTTTGGCGTGGATGACCACCGGGTCATCCAACTGTTCTCAACAATACTGAAAGGAATATCGTGAATCTGAACGCGACCCTATTCGCGCAAATGATCGTTTTCTTCGTCTTATGGTGGGTTGTTGCACGCTTCGTGTGGCCACCGCTAGTTAAGGCGTTAGATGAGCGTTCAAGCAAAATTGCTGATGGTTTAGCTTCTGCTGAGCGCGGCAAAGAAGCGCTTGCATTGGCCAGCAATGAAGCAGAGCAAGAATTAACAAAAGCACGCCAAGAAGGTGTTCAACGCGTTGCTGAAGCAGAAAAACGTGCACAAATGTCAGCCGAAGAAATTCGGTCTAACGCACAAGCTGAAGCCGCTCGAATCATTACGCAAGCGAAGCAAGACGCAGACCAGCAAGTTACTCGTGCCCGCGAAGTGTTGCGCGCCGAAGTGGCTGTGCTTGCTGTTAAAGGTGCTGAGCAAATTTTGCGTCGTGAAGTTGATGCAAAGGCGCATGGCCAGTTACTTGACCAACTAAAGGCAGAACTTTGATATGGCTGAATTAGCCACTATTGCCCGTCCTTATGCTGAAGCACTTTTTCAAAGTGCTAAGCCTGCTGAACTTGCGGGATATTTGGAGCAACTAAACGAGTTGGCACAGCTTGCTGCTTTGCCAGAAGTTGCCACATTAGCAAATAATCCAAAAGTATCTGCTGATGATTTAAGCAAACTACTTTCTGGCATGGTGAAAACTAAGCTGGATCCTAGAGTGGCCAGCTTTTTGAATCTTGTGAATCAAAACCACCGCTTGTCTGCTGTTCCTGAAATTGCTAGTCAATTTGAGGCAATGAAGAATAAGAGCGAAGGTGCAGCAGAAGTAATGATTACCAGCGCATTCCCTTTAGAGGGTTCTGCGCTAAATGATTTGTTGTCAAGTTTGAAGAAGCGCTTTGGGGGTAAAGAATTGCGCCCAACTATTCAAGTTGATCCAACATTGATTGGCGGAGTACGCATTCAAGTTGGCGACGAAGTGATGGATAGTTCAGTTAAGGCACAGTTAGCTCAAATGCAAGCAAGTCTTGGCGCATAAGTTATCCCTATTAAGAACATACGAAATAAGACCCAGGAGTAAGTAATGCAACTCAATCCTTCCGAGATCAGCGAGCTGATCAAAAGCCGAATTAGCGAAATGGGCGTTGACTCCCAAGTTCGCAACGAAGGCACTGTAATTTCAGTGACCGACGGTATTTGCCGCGTACATGGCTTGTCAGGTGTTATGCAGGGCGAAATGTTGGAATTTCCTAACAACACTATCGGCCTCGCATTAAACCTTGAGCGTGATTCTGTTGGTGCCGTAGTGTTGGGTGAATACACCCACATTAAAGAAGGCGACCCAGTGAAATGTACGGGCCGCATTTTGGAAGTTCCAGTTGGCCCGGAGTTGCTTGGTCGTGTCGTAAATGCACTCGGTCAACCAATTGATGGCAAGGGCCCAATCAATACCAAGTTAACCGACTTTATTGAAAAAGTTGCTCCAGGCGTTATCGCACGTCAATCCGTTAGCCAGCCAGTACAAACGGGTTTGAAGGCGATTGACGCGATGGTTCCAATTGGCCGTGGTCAGCGTGAGTTGATTATTGGCGACCGCCAAACTGGTAAGACAGCTGTTGCGGTTGACGCGATCATTAACCAAAAAGGCAAAGGCGTTTATTGCGTTTACGTGGCGATTGGTCAAAAAGCTTCTACTATTGCTAACGTGGTTCGCAAGCTCACAGAATTGGGCGCGATGGAGTACACCGTTGTTGTTGCAGCGAGTGCTTCTGAGTCTGCGGCGATGCAGTACCTCTCTGCTTACGCAGGTTGCACCATGGGCGAATACTTCCGTGATCGCGGCGAAGACGCTTTGATTGTTTATGACGACTTAACTAAGCAAGCAGTTGCTTATCGTCAAATCTCCTTGTTGCTCCGTCGCCCACCAGGCCGCGAAGCTTATCCTGGCGACGTGTTCTACCTCCACTCACGCTTACTCGAGCGCGCTGCTCGTGTAAATGCTGAGTACGTTGAGAAGTTCACTAATGGTGCAGTAAAAGGCAAGACTGGTTCTTTGACTGCATTGCCAATTATTGAAACTCAAGCTGGTGACGTTTCTGCATTCGTTCCAACCAACGTGATTTCGATTACTGACGGTCAGATCTTCTTGGAAACTGACTTGTTCAACGCTGGTGTACGTCCTGCGATTAACGCCGGTATTTCTGTTTCCCGTGTTGGTGGTGCTGCACAAACTAAAGTGATTAAGAAGTTGTCTGGCGGTATTCGTACTGACTTAGCGCAGTATCGTGAATTGGCAGCGTTTGCTCAGTTCGCTTCTGACCTTGACGAAGCAACCCGCAAGCAGCTTGAGCGCGGACGCCGCGTTACCGAATTATGTAAGCAAGCGCAATACAAGCCACTCCAAGTTTGGGAAATGGCTGCTTCACTCTACGCTGTCAATAACGGCTTCTTCGATGACATCGATGTCAAGAACGTATTGGCATTCGAAAAAGGTCTGCAAGATCATTTGAAATCTAAGTACGCCGACTTGGTTGGACGTATTGAAGAAACAAAAGATCTCAGCAAAGATGACGAAGTTGCTTTGCGCGCTGCCATTGAGGATTACAAGCGTTCCGCCTCTTTCTAAGAGGGCTCGCATAAATCATGGCAAGTACAAAAGAGATACGATCAAAGATCAAGAGCGTGCAAAATACGCGCAAGATCACGAAAGCGATGGAAATGGTCGCCGCATCGAAGATGCGTCGAGCCCAGGAGCGCATGCGTAATGCGCGCCCCTATGCTGAAAAAATTCGTGAGATTGTTGCTAATCTTTCTAAAGCCAATCCTGAGTTCCGCCCTGCTTATATGGCAACTCGTGATGTCAAGAAGGCTGGCACGATTTTGGTTACAACAGACAAAGGCTTGTGCGGCGGTTTAAATACCAACGTTTTGCGTTTGATTGCCAACCAGGTACGCGATTTACAAGAAAAAAATGTAGAGATTGTGTACACCGCAATTGGTTCAAAAGGCCTGCAGTTTTTGAATCGCTCAAAAGCAAAACTAATTTCTCAGACGATTCAAATTGGTGATACGCCGCATTTGGATGTCTTGATTGGTGCTATTACTGCTCAGTTAGAAGCGTTTGAGCGTGGCGAGATTGATGCTGTGTATTTGGCATACACCCGCTTTGTAAATGCGATGAAACAAGAGCCTGTCTTAGAGAAGCTCTTGCCTTTGGAGCCAGCAGCTTTAACCCCAGAGGAAAAATCAGGCCCATCTTGGGACTACATTTACGAACCTGAAGCTGAATCCATCTTGAATGGCTTACTAAAGCGTTACGTTGAAGCAATGATTTATCAGGCGGTTGCTGAAAACATGGCTTCTGAGCAGTCTGCTCGCATGGTCTCAATGAAGGCCGCGTCAGATAACGCGAAGAATGTGATCGGTGAATTGCAATTGGATTACAACAAAACACGACAAGCTGCTATTACCAAAGAGTTGTCAGAAATTGTTGGCGGAGCGGCTGCGGTTTAAGCGGTCAGCATTTAGGAATACGAAAGAATTCAGGAATTAAAAGCGGAGAAAGCGATGAGTAACGGAAATATCGTGCAATGTATCGGTCCAGTGGTGGACATTCAGTTCCCACGTGACAAAATGCCAAACATTTATGATGCGTTGACATTAGTTGAAAGCGGCGAAAAATCATTTGCTGAAAAAGGTTTGACCTTTGAAGTTCAGCAACAAATCGGTGACGGCGTAGTTCGCGCGATTGCTATGGGCGCCAGCGATGGTTTGCGTCGTGGCATGGAAGTGAAATCTACAGGTAAGCCAATTTCTGTTCCGGTTGGTCCGGCAACTTTGGGCCGCATCATGGACGTATTGGGTCGCCCAATTGATGACGCAGGTCCGATCGCTACTGAAGAGCGTCGCGCTATTCACCAGCCAGCACCGAAGTTTGATGAACTTTCACCTTCTGTTGACTTGCTCGAAACCGGCATTAAGGTTATTGACTTGGTTTGCCCGTTCGCTAAAGGCGGTAAGGTTGGCTTGTTCGGTGGTGCGGGTGTTGGTAAGACCGTGAACATGATGGAATTGATTAACAACATCGCTAAGCAACACTCTGGTTTGTCAGTGTTTGCCGGTGTTGGTGAGCGTACTCGTGAAGGTAATGACTTCTATCACGAGATGAAAGAATCTAACGTTATCGACAAAGTGGCGATGGTGTTTGGTCAGATGAACGAGCCTCCTGGCAACCGTTTGCGCGTTGCTTTGACTGGCTTGACAATGGCTGAAGCATTCCGCGACGAAGGCCGTGATATTTTGTTCTTCGTTGACAACATTTACCGCTACACATTGGCCGGTACTGAAGTTTCTGCGTTGCTTGGTCGTATGCCTTCTGCTGTGGGTTACCAACCTACATTGGCTGAAGAGATGGGTAAATTGCAAGAGCGTATTACTTCTACCAAGACTGGTTCTGTTACTTCTATTCAGGCCGTTTACGTTCCTGCGGATGACTTGACTGATCCGTCGCCAGCAACAACCTTCTTGCACTTAGACTCCACTGTTGTGTTGTCACGTGACATTGCTGCATTGGGTATCTACCCAGCAGTTGACCCACTCGACTCTACTAGCCGTCAGCTTGACCCACAAGTGGTTGGTCAAGAGCACTATGAAGTGGCTCGTGATGTACAGATGACATTGCAACGTTACAAAGAGTTGCGCGACATTATTGCGATTTTGGGTATGGACGAATTGTCACCAGAAGACAAATTGGCTGTATCACGCGCTCGTAAGATTCAACGTTTCTTGTCCCAGCCTTTCCACGTTGCCGAAGTGTTTACTGGTTCACCAGGCAAATACGTTCCACTGAAAGAAACCATCCGTGGTTTCAAAATGATCTGCAGCGGTGAGTTGGATCACTTGCCTGAGCAAGCGTTCTACATGGTGGGTTCAATTGATGAAGCCATTGAGAAGGCGAAGAAGCTTTAATCGAACTCATCTAGGGAAATCATGTCAACCATACGCGTCGATGTAGTAAGTGCTGAGCAGTCTATTTTTAGCGGGGAAGCTAAGTTTGTTGCGCTTCCTGGCGAAAGTGGTGAGCTTGGCATTTTGCGCGGCCACACTCCTTTGATTACACGTATTCGTCCAGGCTCAGTTCGTATTGAAAAAGCTGATGGTGACGAAGAGTTTGTTTTCGTAGCGGGTGGCTATTTAGAGGTCCAGCCAGACCACGTTACCGTATTAGCAGACACTGCTATTCGCGGTCATGATCTTGATGAAGCAAAAGCTACTGAAGCCAAGAAACGCGCAGAAGAAGCAATGCAAAATCGTGGCAGCGACTTCGATTTAGCTTTGGCTCAATCTGAGTTTGCCATGGCAGCTGCCCAACTCGCTGCCATCGCCCGTTTCCGACGTAAAAAGTAATTACCGGTCATCTCCTTGTTGTTAAACGATCGGTTTTTAAAGGCCTGCCTGGGCGAAGCGGTTGATCAAACACCGCTTTGGCTCATGCGACAAGCCGGCCGATACCTCCCTGAATACAACGCTACGCGCGCGAAAGCAGGAAGTTTTCTGGGGCTTGCAAAAAATCCCGCATATGCTACGGAAGTAACACTTCAGCCCTTAGATCGCTATCCATTGGATGCGGCAATTTTGTTCTCCGATATTTTGACGATTCCCGATGCAATGGGATTGGGCCTCAAATTTACTACTGGCGAAGGCCCCAGCTTTGACAATCCTTTGCGCACTGAAGAGGCTGTCAAAAAATTGCGCGTTGCGGATATGGGTGAATTGCAATATGTGTTTGATGCTGTTTCAGAAATCCGCAAGGCACTTATTCAGGACGGCAAGCAACGCGTGCCCTTGATCGGCTTTTCTGGAAGCCCGTGGACCTTGGCCTGCTACATGATTGATGGTTCTAGTTCTGACGATTTTCGTCATGCTAAAACCATGATGTTTAGCCGCCCTGATTTGTTACAACATATTCTCGATATTAATGCCCAATCAGTCGCTACATACTTAACTGAGCAAGTAAAAGCGGGCGCACAAGCGTTGATGATTTTTGATACCTGGGGCGGTATGTTGCCAGACGGCTGGTATCAAAAAATGTCTTTGGCTGCCATGCAAAAAGTTATTGCTCTATTGCCACGTGAACACGAGGGCAGAAAAATTCCAGTGATTATGTTTACCAAAGGCGGTGCAATTTGGTTAAACGATATGGCACAGGTTGGCGCCGATGTTATTGCAATTGATTGGACGATATCGCTCAGTCGTGCTCGTAAACAACTGCTTGCACTAAACAAGCCTTTGGCAATACAAGGCAATTTAGATCCGCTTATTCTGTTCTCGGGGCCTAAAAAGATTGCTGAGCAGGCTAACTTACTTTTAGAAGATTTAGCCAGCGCCCCAGCCCTTAAGATGGGCCTTCACCCTCTTGACGGGCATATTTTCAATTTGGGGCACGGAATCTCCCAATTTACCCCCCCGGAAAGCGTTACCGCGCTGGCAGAAACAGTGATACAACGGTCAAGGGCTCTCAGATCCAAGCATTAATCCTGAGTGGTTGCTAACTTAGGCTTGAAATTTTGATGAAAGTTATGCACAGATAAGTGCAAAATTCAAAATTCATGAAGATTCCGAATAAAGATAAACATTAACTTGCGAAGTTCATTGTAAGTAATTGATTTATATTAATATTTATTAAAAGCGCTTAAAAACTGTGCACAAGTGGATTGCTGTTAAATTGGCTTATAAATCAAAATCATTGAATGATATCCACAGACTTATCCACAGGCAAAAGAAAGATTGAAGTAAATAATGGCCCCACCAATAGTGGTACAGGTAGTTGTTGATAAGCCTTTAGCTCAAGGCTTTGATTACTTGTGGGATGCTCAAAAGTTGGGCCGGTCACCAGAGATAGGACATATGGTGGAAGTGCCGTTTGGGCGCTCAAGCCTGGTCGGTATAGTTATAAAAGTAAGCGCACACTCTGAATTTGACATTAATAAACTTAAGTCCATATCCAGACTTGCCCCCCTGCCCCCGTTGGATCCAGCGGCCCTCAGGTTAGTTAGCTTTGCAAGCCAGTACTACATTCATGCCCTTGGTGAAACCATCATCCCAGCAATTCCACAAATGTGGAAAAAGCCCGAGGCTTGGGACAAGATCCTAAAAAAACTCATTGTTGCGGAAGAAAAGAGAAAGAAAAGAACTCAGGAAGAGCAAAGCGAAGGCTTTATTAGTGAGGCCTCCTTAAATGACGGACAAAAGCAGGCATTAGAAAAAATACGTACGTGCATCAAGAAAAATGAATTCAAAACTATCTTATTGCAAGGCCAAACCGGCAGCGGTAAAACAGCAGTATTTTTAAACTGGTTGACAAAGGTTTTGGAAGATGAAAGCGCACAAGTGCTGTTACTTGTTCCGGAAATTAATTTGACGCCACAACTAGAGCGGAGAGTGCGGGCATACTTTCCTGAAAAGAGAATGGCTGTGCTTCACAGTGGAGTGAGCGAAAAAGAAAGAGGCATTGCTTGGTATGAGGCAATGACCGGACGGACGCAAATTATTTTAGGAACAAGGTTGGCGGCACTAACCCCGCTTCCAAATTTACGGGCCATTGTTGTCGATGAAGAGCATGATCCGTCCTATAAACAACAAGACGGGATAAGGTACTCGGCACGTGATCTCGCTATATGGCGGGCACATGATCTGAAGATCCCAATTGTGCTTTCATCTGCAACCCCATCATTAGAAACGTGGATAGCAGCAAAGGCTGGACGCTATGAAAATATCCGGATAGATCAGAGAGCGCACGGAGCAAAATTGCCCAACGTTCATCTGATCAATATGCGCGATCCGCAAAATCAGTATAGCCCTGGCGATATTGGCAGACCGAAGGTGAAGAGCTTAATCAGCAAAACACTTGCTAATGCAATTAGTAAAAATTTAGAAGATAAAAAACAAAGTTTGGTCTTAATTAATCGCAGAGGGTATGCTCCAGTACTAAGTTGTGGTGCTTGTGCATGGCTATCAAAATGCCAACAGTGCAGCTCCTGTATGGTGTTACATAAAGCAGGGGTGTTGACTAAAAAATCAGTATTGAGCTGTCACCATTGTGGCTTGTCAAAAACAATTCCAAGCCATTGCCCTGATTGCGGGAATGCAGATCTAAAAACCCTGGGTCAGGGTACGCAAAAGATTGAAGATTTCATTGAAGAAATGTGGTCAAAGGCCAAGGTGTTGCGGATCGATACGGACTCTAGTAGGAGCAGTAAAGGCGCAGAAGAGTTATTTCAAGAAATCCACCAGGGCAAGGTAGATATTGTTGTTGGTACGCAAATGATTGCCAAGGGACATGATTATCAGAATATTGGAATGGTGGGTGTATTGGATGCGGATGGTAGATTATTCTCGCAAGATTTTAGAGCCGCAGAAAGGCTGTTTGCCCAACTTGTGCAAGTGGCTGGTCGTGCAGGACGCTCTAAAGGGGATGGCGAGGGCGGAGGGGATATTTACATCGAGACTCAATACCCCGAGTCAGCAGTATTTCAATACTTACTGCGCCATGATGTAGATGGATTTTTATCCCACACCGCCAATGAAAGGCAGGAGGCTGGATTGCCACCTTTTTCATATCAAGCCTTAGTACATGCTGAGGCAAAAAGTTTAGATAAGGCAATCCAATTTTTGGGCGCCCTAAAAGAGCATCTAAGGTTACAGGGGCAAATATGTAATGGGCTGCGTGTTTATGATCCTGTGCCAAAGACGGTGATGAGAGTTGCCGGCACAGAGCGTGCCCAACTGGTCATTGAATCAGATGACCGCAAACAATTGCAGGCAGTTTTAGAGGCCGTTGATAGAGAGTTGCGTGAAAACTCTCAGGGGAGAATTAGTAAGACTTCACGTATACGTTGGTTAATTGAGCGCGACCCAATCGCACTTTAATAGATTGCTTAGGCGCCAGCAGAGGCGCTGTATTCTTCCATGCTCATCAGAAGGTCAAGCTCAGCAGCGAGACTTATCTCAGTGCTGGATTTGATTTTGAATAACCAAGTTCCATATGGCTTTTCATTTACAAGTTCGGGAGTGTCAGCCATTGCATCATTGATTGCAACAATTTCGCCACTCACTGGCGCATGAATATCGCTCGCCGCCTTTACTGATTCAATCACGGCAATTGCCTCGCCCTGCTTTACTTGCTGACCAAGTTTGGGCGCCTGAAAAAACATAACATCACCTAAAGCCTCTTGGGCATGGTTGCTAATGCCAACCCATACTAGGCCATCGCTTCCAAGGTCAGCCCACTCATGCGTTTCAGCAAACTTGAAAGTATCTTGGCTATTCATTATTAATATCTTGGAAGGGGATACAAAGCCGCCTTCAAGCGAAGGACGACAGGACCTACTAATACTTGTTAAGCTTTTGCAGAGCCGGTGCGGTGTGTACGGTTGTATAGGCAGCTGGCGCAGATCCAGCGTTGCTTGCGATTACTCGTTGGAATCCAGGTTCCGCCTTCAAGTCGTTTTTCGCGACTGCAAGAAGAGCAAAACTTGAGGCTTTGAGAGGTGTCTTGGGCAGCAGCAGGAGTTGAGGTAGTCATGGGCAATCCGGGTAAGGCAAATCTTTATACAGAAGATCTATTTTACCCGTTTTGTCCCACTGGGGCTGGGCTCAGGACAACTCGCACTGAATCCGCCGTTTTATTGCCATCAAAGTCCAGCCATGCCTTGTTCTCAAAGTCATATAGCTTGCACTTGCGTGCAGTATCGAAATACCAGCCCCAAGTGAACTTTTGCACAAAAATACGGTCTGGCAGGATAGTTTCCAAGGTAGTTTGAGCCTCTTGGAGGCGATATAGGGGTGCGCTCATATCCACGTGATGGGCAGTGTGCTCCATGATGTGGTGCATTAAAGAGCCCCAAATCCAATTAAACGTGAGGTGAACCGTGGTTGAAACAAAGGGTTGAGCGCGTAACCATTCAGATTTTTTGTCGTACCAAGAAACTGATGGGTGAGTGTGGTGTACATAGACCACAAACCCAATCATGCCATTCCAGAATAAGAATGGAATGGCAAAACCGGTAGTGAGGCCAAGCCAGATAGATTGACCGGTAACGATTGCACCTGCAATTAAGCAAGCAATCCAAATAATGGCAAAACCAGTAACCAGTAAATTATCTTTTAAGAAAATTGGTCGATCGCCAGGTTTGTTTTTTGCGTTCGGAAAGTATTCGCGTCTCCACCAAATCTCGATGAGGTAGTAGAAAACTGGACCCCAGCCACTGCGGTAGAGGCGCTCTAAGGCCTTACGCCATGGGGGTAGCGCGTCATACTCAGATTTAGATAGGGGCGCCCATACAAAGTCAAAGCCCTTAAGATTGGTTTGGCCATGGTGAACTACGTTGTGACCAACATCCCATAAGCTATAGGGTGTTAGCGAAGGCAAAAATGCAATGCGCCCTAAAATTTTATTAAGTTCGCGATTTGGCGTGAAGCTCTGATGGCAGGCATCGTGACCCAAGATAAAAATGCGGCCAGTTACAAAGCCAGCAATAAGACCAAAAATGATTTTGAATAGAACGCTTTCTACAAATACTGTTCCAGCGATACAGCCAAGCCACAGCAAGGCATCAATAAAGAGGAGCATGATGGCGCGCCCTGTTTCCCCTTGGGCCATTGGAATTAACCAGCTCCGAATAATTTTGCGGTGCGGTAATGGCGCCTCAGGAGGCAAGGGGTTTATCAGGGATGGCTCTGAAAGGGCAGAATTTAGATGTGTAGACACGATAAGAATCAATAAGTTAGACCCAAATGATAGTGGTTTTTGTTTTTCTATGCATGATGTAGGTCAAAAACCCCTCTAGTTCTGGCGCGCCCGGCAGGAATCGAACCTGCGACCCTTGGCTTCGGAGGCCAATACTCTATCCACTGAGCTACGGGCGCCAACGGAAAACTTTGGTTGCCCCTATATTGTAAGTGCCTGTAACCCCACTCTCTAGTTATAATTACCGCAAAACAACCCTAAACCCGTTAAAAAACTAATTCTTATGAGCAACGAGCACGGAAATCTAATTAAGTCCCCAAAACAACTCATCATCATGGTGTTTGCAAGCTTTTTTGTGCCCCTGATCGTTATTTTGTTATTGATGGTGTTTGTGAACAATGGCAAACGTGGCGAATCTTCGACCACTACTGAGCAATTGATTAAGCCAGTAGCCCAGTTAAATTTTCAAGATGCGAGCACAGCCGCCGCCGCTAAAGATCCGAGCGCTAAATAAAAATTTTTGGCATTCAAAAAGCTGGCTACATGCCAGCTTTTTTATTTTTCATCACCTCATCTTTTGCATCTAGAGCAATTTGATAGGCCTCTTTTTTTGTTAGGCCCAAGGCTTGTGAAAGAACTGCAGCAATTTCTTTGCTACCCAGATAAGGGTTAAGTGTATTTGCCCAAAGTAGAAGTGAGGCATGTTCAGGAGCCTCATCAGCCCTGCCCTGGCGGCCCGCTACCAAAATAATAAATTCACCCTTTAAGCTCGTCGCATTTTCTAGCCAAGAGGCGATTTCAGTCGCCTGAATTGAAACAAGCTGCTCAAACTTTTTAGTTAATTCACGACAAATCAATACTTGGCGCTCAGGCTCCAAAGCGTTTACAAGTAAAAGCAATGTTTCACGAATGTGATATGGTGATTCAAAAAAGATGCTTGTTTTTTTACTGCTGAAAATATCTTGTAGCAGAGCGTCACGCTCTTTGGTTTTGTTCGGCCAAAAACCTAAAAACTGAAAGCGTCCTTCCGAATTGAGCATCACCGAACCTGATGCAGAGATTGCGCAAGACACAGAGCTTGCGCCAGGAATGGGGATCACTCGAAGACTAGCTTTTTGCACTTCATTTACTAATCTTGCTCCGGGGTCGGAAACTCCCGGAGTGCCTGCATCCGATATATAGGCCCAGCGCTCGCCTTTGGTGAGGCTTTGAATAACGGTTTGTGCACCCTCTAGCTCGTTGTGCTCATGAAGCGCTAGACATTTTTTGTGGATTCCAAATTGCTGCAATAGCGCTGCGCTATGTCTCGTGTCTTCGCAGGCAATACCGTCTACTGCGTTCAACACATGAAGTGCTCGCAAGGTGATATCGCCCATATTGCCAATCGGCGTAGCCACCATGTAGAGGGCTCCAGCAGGTAGATCCTGTTGTTTTAAAAAATCAAATGAGCCTATTTCCATAAGGGCAGGTTCTGCGTAAGATTAGTCATAAGTAAGAGGATACGTTGCTTTAGAAATTACCCCCAGTTTGGCGCATAATATTGGCATGGATAAAAATATTATTGAAGTTCTGCGAAAGCGTGCATCACAACATTTTTTAGACAGCATTGCTGTAAAGCAAGAGGCTGAAAAAGTACTTCCAGAAGCCGTTGCTCGTGGAGTGCTGGCAATGGTTGATTGTTTGAAATCTGGTGGCAAGGTGATGGCTTGCGGCAATGGCGGCTCTGCTGCTGATGCTCAACACTTTGCCGCAGAATTAATTGGCCGATTTGAGCGAGAGCGCGAAGAACTAGCAGCAATTGCATTGACCACGGATTCATCGATTCTGACTGCCGTTGGAAATGATTACAGCTATGACGATATCTTTAGTAAACAAGTTCGTGGACTTGGGAAAAAGGGCGACATCCTCTTGGGAATTTCAACTTCTGGTAACTCCAAGAATGTAGTGAAAGCAATCGAAGCGGCAAAGAAAATGGGTATCAAGATTATTGCTTTTACTGGCAATGGTGGTGGAAAGATTGCTACTTTGTTAGACGAAGATGACATACATCTGTGTGTACCCTCTACGCGCACTGCTCGTATTCAAGAAACCCATTTGGTTCTGTTGCACGGATTATGCGATGGTGTTGATCATGTTTTATACGACTAGACTTTTTTGACGCAATCCATTTCAGAAAATAATTAAATGCAAATTTCTTCTCTTGTTAAGCTAGTTGTCGCGGCGATGGCGGTGTCTCAACTCGCATCTTGTGCGGTTGTCGCTGTTGGCGGCGTTGCTGCAACTGCAGCTGTCATGGCTGATCGACGCAGCCCTGGCGTGCAGGCCATAGACAAAGGAATTGAGTGGGAAGCTAGTAACGCTTTAAGCAAGAGATTTGGCGACAACGCTCACATCAACATCGCTTCATTTAATCAAAAAGTATTATTGACTGGCGAAGCAAAAGACGCTGACATTAAGGGCGAAGCTGGCTCGTATGTGAAAGCAATGAAGAATGTGCGATCCGTATTTAACGAATTAGTGATCGGCCCGAATAGCAGTTACACATCTCGCGCAAACGATTCATATCTGGAATCTAAGATCAAAACACAAATGATCTTTACAGAAAAATTACCATCGAATTCGATGGTAATCGTTGCCGAAGGTAGCAGTGTTTATTTGCTTGGCATACTCACGCAAGGCGAGGCTGAATTGGCGAAGAAAATTGCCAGCAATACAAATGGCGTGAAAGATGTTTACGTTTATTTCGACATCATTTCTGAGGCTGAGAAAACCCGCCTAGAGAAGCAAGGCAAGGCAGAGCAATCACAACCAGATAGCCCGCCAAAGTATCAGTAATCTTTTGGCATAAAGCAGTGTATACACGCCTTGCATAAGTTGATAAAAATATTTTTATTGTTCTCATTGCTTGCTTTGCAGCTTCAAAATGCACAAGCGAATAGTGAAGATGAAAAAGCGTTTGCCATTGCAAAACAAAATGCATGTTTAGGTTGTCATGCGATTAATAAAAAAATTGTTGGCCCGAGTTTTGAATCAGTCGCTCAAAAATATAAGGCCGATTCAAACGCGCAAGCATTCTTGAAAAATAAAATTGCTAAAGGCGGAGCCGGCTCATGGGGCGTGGTGCCTATGCCGGCCAACCCTAAATTAAGTGATGCAGATTTATCACGCTTATCGAGTTGGGTATTGCGCGGCGCACCAAATAAAAATTCAAACTGAAATTAGGGTGCGAGCCCAGGCCTTCCAAGAAACCACCACCATGCTTGATTAGATCGTTTGAGGTTTTCTTTTAAGGCGTAATCCATATCAGCCCACTGCTCATTAGCAGCTTCTTCAACAATGGTCGCAGGACTTGCTGGCGGCAATTTAAGGTAAGCATCGGCATCGCCGTAAGCGAATTCAACGCTCATGCCAGCCTTCTGCGCCAAATGCATCATTGCTTTGTTGTTTGATAGGCAATGAACATAGAGAGTTTCTATGCGGGTATTGCGGGAATGCACAGCTGAACGTTGCAATAAAGCAGTTCCAAGACCTTGTGAGCGCCCTTCTTGTAGGACTGAGACCCCAAATTCAGCTGCTCGAGCTTGATCCTTGACTTCAGGTAGATAGGCCAAATGAGCCATGCCAATAAGCCGTAAATTCAAGTCAAAGATCCCAAAGATAGTGTCTTTATTGAAATTTAGGTGCGCAACGTAGCGCTCAATGACCTCATTGGGTGTTTGGGTGCCAAAGCGTAAACGACGATCTTCATCGTTTAGCTGCAATAAGTGCTGAAGAATTTCTTCCCTGTGCCCAGCATGGAGCTCCCGGACAGGAACTGCTAGTCCTGTCGCATAGGGCCTGCTGGGTAAGTGTTTGCTCGCTAATTTATTGTGCATAGCAATATTTTAACAGGGTTACCAGAAAATTTCAGGGTTTTCCCTAGGGTGTGGTTGCTACGCAAATAAGGCGTCAAAAACGCGATTTTCCTCCAGCAGAAGCCGGAAAATTCCGCTAAAAATGGAATTTTTCAAAAAAGACTGAAATTAATTTAAAAATCTATCCAACTGATTTCATTGAGTTTATTTTGAAAACAGGAAAAATCTTCGCGTTTTTTAGGAGAAATAGTACGAAAGGTGTTGACGACCCTAAATAAGTGCGCTATAGTCTCACCTCTCTGCTGAATGTTTTTTGAAATACAAAACAAGTCAGCCCTCTTTAAAAATTAGTCAACCGATAATTGTGGGTACTAGGCGAAAGCATCCAGTCCTTCGGGACAGATGTAAACAAATAGTACTCATAGACAGTAAAAAGATTTGGTTTTATTACCAAGTCAATTTCTTGAATGAGTGCGACGATCCGCAAGGATCACAGGAATTAAACTGAAGAGTTTGATCCTGGCTCAGATTGAACGCTGGCGGCATGCCTTACACATGCAAGTCGAACGGCAGCACGGGTGCTTGCACCTGGTGGCGAGTGGCGAACGGGTGAGTAATACATCGGAACGTACCTTATCGTGGGGGATAACGCAGCGAAAGCTGTGCTAATACCGCATACGCCCTGAGGGGGAAAGCGGGGGATCGAAAGACCTCGCGCGATTAGAGCGGCCGATGCCTGATTAGCTTGTTGGTGGGGTAAAAGCCCACCAAGGCGACGATCAGTAGCTGGTCTGAGAGGACGATCAGCCACACTGGGACTGAGACACGGCCCAGACTCCTACGGGAGGCAGCAGTGGGGAATTTTGGACAATGGGGGCAACCCTGATCCAGCAATGCCGCGTGAGTGAAGAAGGCCTTCGGGTTGTAAAGCTCTTTTGTCAGGGAAGAAACACCGGCTCTAACACAGTCCGGGAATGACGGTACCTGAAGAATAAGCACCGGCTAACTACGTGCCAGCAGCCGCGGTAATACGTAGGGTGCGAGCGTTAATCGGAATTACTGGGCGTAAAGCGTGCGCAGGCGGTTATACAAGACAGGCGTGAAATCCCCGGGCTTAACCTGGGAATGGCGCCTGTGACTGTATAGCTAGAGTGTGTCAGAGGGGGGTAGAATTCCACGTGTAGCAGTGAAATGCGTAGATATGTGGAGGAATACCAATGGCGAAGGCAGCCCCCTGGGATAACACTGACGCTCATGCACGAAAGCGTGGGGAGCAAACAGGATTAGATACCCTGGTAGTCCACGCCCTAAACGATGCTGACTAGTTGTTCGGGATTTACATCCTGAGTAACGTAGCTAACGCGTGAAGTCAGCCGCCTGGGGAGTACGGTCGCAAGATTAAAACTCAAAGGAATTGACGGGGACCCGCACAAGCGGTGGATGATGTGGATTAATTCGATGCAACGCGAAAAACCTTACCTACCCTTGACATGTCACTAACGAAGTAGAGATACATTAGGTGCTCGTAAGAGAAAGTGAACACAGGTGCTGCATGGCTGTCGTCAGCTCGTGTCGTGAGATGTTGGGTTAAGTCCCGCAACGAGCGCAACCCTTGTCTTTAGTTGCTACGCAAGAGCACTCTAAAGAGACTGCCGGTGACAAACCGGAGGAAGGTGGGGATGACGTCAAGTCCTCATGGCCCTTATGGGTAGGGCTTCACACGTCATACAATGGTGCATACAGAGGGTTGCCAACCCGCGAGGGGGAGCTAATCTCAGAAAATGCATCGTAGTCCGGATCGTAGTCTGCAACTCGACTACGTGAAGCTGGAATCGCTAGTAATCGCGGATCAGAATGTCGCGGTGAATACGTTCCCGGGTCTTGTACACACCGCCCGTCATACCATGGGAGTGGGTTTTGCCAGAAGCCGTTAGCCTAACCGCAAGGAGGGCGACTGCCACGGCAGGGTTCATGACTGGGGTAAAGTCGTAACAAGGTAGCCGTATCGGAAGGTGCGGCTGGATCACCTCCTTTCTAGAGAAAAGATGCTGGAGCTATAGTGCCCACACTTATCGGTTGACAATAAAAGCCACGGGTCTGTAGCTCAGCTGGTTAGAGCACTGTGTTGATAACGCAGGGGTCGTAGGTTCAAGTCCTACCAGACCCACCAATCAGCGTTGATATGGACTTAGTGGACGTTGGGGGATTAGCTCAGCTGGGAGAGCACCTGCTTTGCAAGCAGGGGGTCGTCGGTTCGATCCCGTCATCCTCCACCAACATCTAAATGTCAAAACTAAGCAATTGATTAATTGTTTAGTTTTGCCATTTATGGCTGTTCTTTAAAAATTTGAGTAAGCAAAGTGTCAAATGTTTCTTTGAGAGGACATTTGACAATGTAATAAGGGTAAAGATTGAATCATCAATCAGTAATACAAACGAGTTTTACCAAGTTCTTTAACAAGTACTTACAGTTTGGATTACGGCAAACATGTCAGAAGTAGAAGTAAAACCTGTAACAGGTACTAGCAATGGTGCTCGTTATAGGATCAAGTGAATAAGTGCACATGATGGATGCCTTGGCGATTACAGGCGACGAAAGACGTTATAACCTGCGATAAGCCCCGGGGAGCTGGTAAATAAGCTTTGATCCGGGGATTTCTGAATGGGGAAACCCACCACTTTTGTGGTATCCATACCTGAATACATAGGGTATGAGAAGCGAACCTTGTGAACTGAAACATCTAAGTAGCAAGAGGAAAAGACATCAACCGAGATTCCCAAAGTAGTGGCGAGCGAAATGGGAAGAGCCTTCTAGTGATATCTCAGTAATTAACAGAATGGAATGGAAAGTCCAACAATAAAGGGTGATAGTCCCGTATGTGAAAATTATTGAGTGGTACTAGGCTAGAGACAAGTAGGGCGGGACACGAGAAATCCTGTCTGAATATGGGGGGACCATCCTCCAAGGCTAAATACTCGTAATCGACCGATAGTGAACAAGTACCGTGAGGGAAAGGCGAAAAGAACCCCGGGAGGGGAGTGAAATAGATCCTGAAATTGTGTGCATACAAACAGTAGGAGCCTCGTAAGGGGTGACTGCGTACCTTTTGTATAATGGGTCAGCGACTTACATTCAGTAGCAAGCTTAACCGAATAGGGAAGGCGTAGCGAAAGCGAGTCCGAATAGGGCGCTAGTTGCTGGGTGTAGACCCGAAACCAGTTGATCTATCCATGGCCAGGTTGAAGGTGCGGTAACACGTACTGGAGGACCGAACCCACTAACGTTGAAAAGTTAGGGGATGAGCTGTGGATAGGGGTGAAAGGCTAAACAAAACTGGAAATAGCTGGTTCTCTCCGAAAACTATTTAGGTAGTGCCTCGTGTATCACTGTAGGGGGTAGAGCACTGTCATGGTAGTGGGGTCCATTGCGGATTACTGCGCCATAGCAAACTCCGAATACCTACAAGTGCAATCACGGGAGACAGACATCGGGTGCTAACGTCCGGTGTCAAGAGGGAAACAACCCAGACCGCCAGCTAAGGTCCCTAATATATGCTAAGTGGGAAACGAAGTGGGAAGGCTAAAACAGTCAGGAGGTTGGCTTAGAAGCAGCCATCCTTTAAAGAAAGCGTAATAGCTCACTGATCGAGTCGTCCTGCGCGGAAGATGTAACGGGGCTAAGCATATAACCGAAGCTGCGGATCACAGCAATGTGATGGTAGGAGAGCGTTCTGTAAGCCTGTGAAGGTGTCTTGTAAAGGATGCTGGAGGTATCAGAAGTGCGAATGCTGACATGAGTAGCGATAAAGGGGGTGAAAAGCCTCCTCGCCGTAAGCCCAAGGTTTCCTGTTCAACGTTCATCGGAACAGGGTGAGTCGGCCCCTAAGGCGAGGCAGAGATGCGTAGCTGATGGGAACAAGGTTAATATTCCTTGACCATTGTTAGATGCGATGGGGGGACGGATCGCGGAAAGTTGTCCGGGTGTTGGAAGTCCCGGTTCTTGCGTTGGAGATGGCTATTAGGTAAATCCGGTAGCGTAATTCAAGGGCGTGAGACGAGCGAATTTATTCGCGAAGCAATTGGAAGTGGTTCCAAGAAAAGCCTCTAAGCTTCAGTCTAACAAGACCGTACCGCAAACCGACACAGGTGGGCGAGATGAGTATTCTAAGGCGCTTGAGAGAACTCAGGAGAAGGAACTCGGCAAATTTGTACCGTAACTTCGGGATAAGGTACGCCCTGGTAGTTTGACCCTGTACAAGGGGAGGACGAAAGGGTTGCAATAAAAAGGTGGCTGCGACTGTTTAATAAAAACACAGCACTCTGCAAACACGAAAGTGGACGTATAGGGTGTGACGCCTGCCCGGTGCTGGAAGATTAAATGATGGGGTGCAAGCTCTTGATTGAAGTCCCAGTAAACGGCGGCCGTAACTATAACGGTCCTAAGGTAGCGAAATTCCTTGTCGGGTAAGTTCCGACCTGCACGAATGGCGTAACGATGGCCACACTGTCTCCTCCTGAGACTCAGCGAAGTTGAAATGTTTGTGATGATGCAATCTACCCGTGGCTAGACGGAAAGACCCCATGAACCTTTACTGTAGCTTTGCATTGGACTTTGAATCGGTCTGTGTAGGATAGGTGGGAGGCGTTGATAACAGGATGCTAGTTCTGTTGGAGCCAACCTTGAAATACCACCCTGATTTATTTGAGGTTCTAACCTTGGCCCGTTATCCGGGTCGGGAACAGTGCATGGTAGGCAGTTTGACTGGGGCGGTCTCCTCCCAAAGTGTAACGGAGGAGTACGAAGGTACGCTTGGTACGGTCGGACATCGTACCTAAAGTGCAATGGCAAAAGCGTGCTTAACTGCGAGACCGACAAGTCGAGCAGGTGCGAAAGCAGGTCATAGTGATCCGGTGGTTCTGTATGGAAGGGCCATCGCTCAACGGATAAAAGGTACTCTGGGGATAACAGGCTGATACCGCCCAAGAGTTCATATCGACGGCGGTGTTTGGCACCTCGATGTCGGCTCATCTCATCCTGGGGCTGTAGCCGGTCCCAAGGGTATGGCTGTTCGCCATTTAAAGAGGTACGTGAGCTGGGTTTAAAACGTCGTGAGACAGTTTGGTCCCTATCTGCCATGGGCGTTGGAGATTTGACGGGGGCTGCTCCTAGTACGAGAGGACCGGAGTGGACATTCCGCTGGTGTACCTGTTGTTTCGCCAGAAGCATCGCAGGGTAGCTATGAATGGAAGAGATAACCGCTGAAAGCATCTAAGCGGGAAACTTGCCTGAAGATGAGATCTCCCGTAGGTTTAACCTACATAAAGGGTCGTTGAAGACCACAACGTTGATAGGTCGGGTGTGGAAGTGCAGTAATGCATTAAGCTAACCGATACTAATTGCCCGTTAGGCTTGATCCTATAACCAGCACTATTGTGTTGGATGTTTGCCAGATTTAATCTGCATCCTTATTACATGCTTACTCAAATCGAGTTGTTGATTTATCAGCAGCTCAACCCTCTACGCCCGGTGACCATAGCGAATTGGAACCACTCCTTCCCATCCCGAACAGGACAGTGAAACGATTCTACGCCGATGATAGTGCGGATTACCCGTGTGAAAGTAGGTAACTGCCGGGCACCAATGCGACGCCCAGACCCTCTTAGGTCTGGGCGTTTTTACTTGTGCAAAGCGTTTAGAGAGATTGACAGATACTCCGTTTGGAGTCAGAATATTGGGTTCGCGGAGGGGTGTCCGAGCGGCTAAAGGAGGCAGACTGTAAATCTGTTGGCTATGCCTACGTAGGTTCGAATCCTACCCCCTCCACCAGATGTGCGGGATTAGTTTAATGGTAAAACAGCAGATTTCCAATCTTCGGTCAAGAGTTCGATTCTCTTATCCCGCTCCAGATTTGTTGCATTAGATTTCGCCCATGTGGCTCAGTGGTAGAGCACTCCCTTGGTAAGGGAGAGGTCGGCAGTTCGATCCTGCCCATGGGCACCATGTTTGATTTTATTAATTGTGTATTTCGTGTTTGGTTTAAGAATTAACTAAAGGCAGATTAAAAATGGCAAAAGAAAAGTTCGAGCGGACAAAACCGCACGTAAACGTAGGCACCATCGGTCACGTTGACCATGGTAAAACTACATTGACAGCAGCAATTGCAACCGTGCTCTCAAAAGCATTTGGTGGCGAAGCGAAAGCATACGATCAGATCGATGCTGCTCCTGAAGAAAAAGCCCGTGGTATTACGATTAATACTGCGCACGTTGAGTATGAGACTGCAAACCGTCACTACGCTCACGTGGATTGCCCAGGACATGCTGACTACGTTAAGAACATGATTACTGGCGCTGCTCAGATGGACGGCGCTATTTTGGTTTGCTCTGCAGCTGATGGCCCAATGCCACAAACGCGTGAGCACATCCTCTTGGCACGCCAAGTTGGTGTTCCTTACATCGTGGTGTTTCTGAACAAGTGCGACATGGTTGATGATGCTGAATTGTTAGAACTCGTTGAAATGGAAGTTCGTGAACTTCTCTCTAAATATGACTTCCCAGGCGATGACACACCAATCGTGCAAGGTTCTGCTAAGTTGGCTTTAGAAGGCGACGAAGGCCCATTGGGTAAAGAAGCCATTATGAAATTGGCTGAAGCTTTAGATACCTACATCCCAACTCCAGAGCGTGCTATTGACGGTGCGTTCTTGATGCCAGTAGAAGATGTGTTCTCGATCTCTGGTCGCGGTACTGTTGTAACAGGCCGTATTGAGCGCGGTATCGTTAAGGTTGGTGAAGAGATCGAAATTATCGGTATCAAGCCAACACTCAAAACCACTTGTACTGGTGTTGAAATGTTCCGCAAATTGCTCGATCAAGGTCAAGCAGGCGACAACGTTGGTATTTTGTTGCGCGGTACAAAACGTGAAGAAGTTGAGCGCGGCCAAGTATTGGCCAAGCCTGGTTCAATCACCCCACATACTCACTTTACTGCCGAGGTTTACATCTTGGGTAAAGATGAAGGTGGTCGTCATACACCATTCTTTAACAACTATCGTCCCCAGTTCTACTTCCGCACAACGGACGTAACAGGTTCAATCGAGTTGCCAAAAGACAAAGAAATGGTCATGCCTGGTGATAACGTAACCATTACCGTAAAACTCATCGCCCCTATCGCGATGGAAGAAGGTTTACGTTTTGCGATCCGTGAAGGTGGCCGTACAGTTGGCGCCGGTGTGGTTGCAAAGATTTTGGCTTAAGTGGTAAAGCTGTAATGAGTTTTTATAAAGGGGTGTAGCTCAATTGGCAGAGCGTTGGTCTCCAAAACCAAAGGTTGGGGGTTCGATGCCCTCCGCCCCTGCCACGATTTGAACTGAAAGCAATATGTCTCAACAAACTGTAAGTCACTCTGAAGAAAAGAGCAGCTGGGTCTCCGTACTCGCTGCTTTAATCGTCGTTGCTGCGCTAGTGCTTTATTACACGCTCATCGACCAATCTTTATGGATGCGCTTGGGTGTTCTGTTTGGTGGCATCGCTGCTGCGGTTTTGATTGTGGCGATTTCACCGGATGGGCGTCGTTTTATTGCCTATGCAAAAGATTCTTGGTATGAAGTAAAAAAGGTTGTTTGGCCAACTCGTAAAGAGACTACCCAAATGACTCTAGTCGTATTTGGCTTTGTTCTGATCATGTCCCTGTTTTTATGGGTAGCAGACAAATTGATTGAATGGCTAGTTTTTTCAGCTTTTTTAGGCTGGAAGTGAGCAAAAAATGATTGATTCTGAAGTAGCCGTAAATCCACAAGCTACTGGCAATATGCGCTGGTACGTTATTCATGCCTATTCCGGGATGGAAAAGAGCGTCAAAAAAGGCCTTGAAGAGCGTATTGCACGTTCTGGTATGCCTGAGAAATTTGGCCGCATTTTGGTTCCCTCCGAAGAGGTTGTAGAGATCAAATCTGGCACAAAATCAGTAACAGAGCGTCGTTTCTTCCCAGGATATGTCCTGATTGAGATGGAAATGACAGATGAAAGCTGGCATTTGGTGAAAAATACGCCAAAAGTGACTGGTTTCGTAGGTGGTGTTCGTAACCGCCCAAGCCCGATTTCTACTGCGGAAGTAGCAAAAATCATGGATCAAATGCAGGCTGGGGTGGATAAACCGAAGCCTAAGACCCTATTTGAGGTGGGTGAGATTGTGCGCGTTAAAGAAGGCCCATTTGTTGATTTCAACGGAAACATCGAAGAAGTTAACTATGAGAAGTCAAGACTGCGTGTTTCTGTTACAATATTTGGCCGCGGTACCCCAGTTGAGCTGGAGTTCGGTCAGGTAGAAAAGATGTAAAAACAAGGACTTAGTCCTGGTTTGTAGTGCAGTAGTTTTAAGTGGTTAGTAATTAACCGAGGAGCGGAGCTAGAAAGCCAAAAACTAGCGAAGCGTTTACTCAACGGCGGTCTTTCCTAATGAGGTTAGGCGCGCTTTAAGGAGCACACATGGCAAAGAAGATTATTGGCTTTATCAAACTGCAGATCCCTGCAGGTAAAGCAAATCCATCACCACCCGTAGGTCCAGCATTGGGTCAACGTGGCCTCAATATTATGGAATTCTGTAAGGCGTTTAATGCTCAAACTCAGAGCATGGAACCTGGCCTGCCAATTCCAGTCGTGATTACAGCGTTCGCTGATAAGAGCTTCACATTCATCATGAAGACTCCCCCAGCAACCATCATGATTAAGAAGGCTGCGAAGATCGAAAAAGGATCCCCACGTCCTCATACCGATAAGGTGGGAAAAATTACTCGTGCTCAAGCGGAAGAAATCGCTAAAGCAAAAATGCCAGACTTGACAGCAGCCGATATGGACGCAGCTGTAAGAACAATCGCTGGCAGCGCCCGTTCCATGGGCATCACTGTGGAAGGCCTCTAATCATGACTAAGTTATCTAAACGCGTAAAAGTAATTCAATCTAAAGTCGATCGCAATAAGTTTTATTCATTAGACGATGCATTGAACCTCGTTAAAGAGTGTGCAACTGCTAAGTTTGATGAGTCTATCGACGTTGCTGTTCAGTTGGGCATTGATGCCAAGAAATCTGACCAAGTTGTACGTGGCGCAGTAGTGCTTCCAGCTGGTACGGGTAAGCACGTTCGCGTGGCTGTTTTTGCACAAGGCGAGAAGGCTGAACAAGCTAAAGCCGCTGGCGCGGAAATCGTTGGCATGGAAGAGCTTGCTGAGCAAATTAAAGGCGGCAAAATTGATTTCGATATTTTGATTGCATCTCCAGACACAATGAAAATTGTTGGCACTTTAGGTCAAGTATTGGGCCCACGTGGTTTGATGCCAAACCCAAAAGTGGGAACAGTTACTCCTGATGTTGCTACTGCAGTGAAGAACGCGAAAGCAGGTCAAGTGCAGTTCCGTGTGGACAAAGCCGGCATCGTGCATGCAAGCATTGGCCGTCGTTCATTTGAGCCAACTGCATTGAAATCTAACTTGCTCGCATTGCTTGAGGCTTTGAATAAAGCAAAGCCACCTGCATCTAAGGGTATTTATTTAAAGAAGGTTGCCGTAAGCAGCACCATGGGTGCAGGCGTACGTGTAGACCAAGCATCGTTACAAGCAGCTCAATAGGTAGCTTGTAACAAAAAAGAACTTTGGGTCGACTCCTGCTCTTTGAGCGAGAGTCGAACATCAAAGACCGTTGGTGAATTGGTTGCTTGTACAGAGTTAATTCTTAATCGTTACGAAAGTAATAGCCAGCGCAGATGGCGACCCTGAAAAGATTTTCACAAGAACTTTGTGAACAAATGATCAGACGCTGGTGTGTAACCCCAACTGGAAACAGTTGGTTTTTATGGAGTTAAACCGTGCCTTTGAATGTACAAGACAAAAAAGCGATTGTTGCTGATGTCGGCGCTCAATTGGCTGGAGCCCAAACTGTCGTGCTCGCTGAATACCGTGGTATTCCAGTAGAGCAGTTGACAAAGCTACGTGCTAGCGCACGTGACCAAGGTGTATATCTTCGCGTTTTGAAGAACACATTGGCGCGCCGTGCTGCACAAGGCACACAGTTTGAGCCCCTTGCTGATTCGATGGTTGGCCCCTTGATTTATGGCATCTCTGCTGATCCGATTGCTTCGGCAAAAGTATTGCAGGGATTTGCTAAGACTCAAGATTTGCTAGTCATTAAAGCTGGCTTATATAACGGCAAGTTGTTAGATGTTGCAGGTGTAAAAGCGCTTGCAACAATTCCAAGCCGCGAAGAGTTGTTATCTCAGTTGTTGGGTGTGATGTTGGCACCTGTTTCTGCGATGGCTCGCGTATTGGGCGCAGTAGCAGCACAAAAGGCAGAAGGAGCTCCCGCTCCGGTAGCCGAATCGGCAGCACCTGTAGCAGAAGCAGCAGCCCCAGCAGAAGTAGTTGCTGAAGCAGCCGCACCTGAAGCAAGCGCTGAGCCTGCAGCCGCAGCCCCAGAAGCTGGAACAGAAGCAAACGAAACCCCTGCCGCTGAATAAGCGACAGATTAACTATTTAAGTATTAGGAGCTAAAAATGGCGATTACTAAAGAAGAAATCATTGAAGCAGTAGGTAGCATGTCCGTTATGGATTTGAACGATTTGGTTAAAGCGTTCGAAGAGAAGTTTGGCGTTTCAGCTGCAGCGATGGCTGTTGCTGGTCCTGCTGGTGCAGGCGGTGGCGGTGCTGCTGCTGAAGAGCAAACAGAATTCACTGTGAACTTGCTCGAAGCTGGCGCAAACAAGGTTTCAGTAATTAAGGCTGTTCGCGAAATTACTGGCCTTGGCTTGAAAGAAGCTAAAGACTTAGTTGATGGCGCACCAAAGCCAATCAAAGAAGCTGTTGATAAGAAGACAGCTGAAGAAGCTAAGAAGAAGCTTGAAGAAGCTGGCGCCAAAGCAGAACTCAAGTAATACAAACTCCGCTAGCGCTTCTCAAAAAGGAGCGTTAGCTATGTTGGGTTTGACCATTAGTGGTCAAACCCGATTTCATTTCTGATTGAAATCGGGTTTGCCTTCTGATACGACTGCAGAATGCAAGTTTGGTCGGGCACTAAATCGAAACGGTTTAGTGTTGTCCGCCAGTGATTGGTAGTGGCCAATCGCCAAATCTTTGTACAGTCGCTGAATTCGGAGATGAAATGAACTATAGCTTCACCGAACGCAAGCGAGTCCGTAAAAGCTTTGCTAAGCGAGTAAATAACCACCAGGTTCCGTACCTGATCGCAACGCAGCTGGAATCCTACGCTAAATTTTTACAGGCTGAAAAGCCGGCCATGTCTCGCCTTACTGAGGGACTTCAAGCTGCCTTTACATCAGCATTCCCAATTGTGTCTAACAACGGCTATGCACGTATGGAATACGTGTCTTACCAGTTATCACAGCCACCATTTGACGTCAAAGAATGTCAACAGCGTGGTTACACATACCACTCTGCCTTACGCGCAAAAGTTCGCTTGATTATTTATGATCGCGAAGCGCCTACTAAGGTTAAAGAGGTAAAAGAGAGCGAAGTCTACATGGGTGAAATTCCACTCATGACAGAAAACGGTTCTTTTGTAATTAACGGTACCGAGCGCGTGATCGTTTCTCAGTTGCACCGTTCCCCAGGCGTGTTCTTTGAGCACGATAAGGGCAAGACACATAGCTCAGGTAAGCTGCTGTTCTCAGCACGCATTATTCCTTACCGTGGTTCATGGCTCGATTTCGAGTTTGATCCAAAAGATATTCTCTATTTCCGAGTTGACCGTCGTCGTAAGATGCCCGTCACCATTTTGCTCAAAGCAATTGGTTTAAACAACGAACAGATTCTTGCTAACTTCTTTAACTTTGACCATTTCTCATTGACTGCTAACGGCGGCTCAATGGAATTTGTTCCAGAGCGCTTGCGTGGTCAGCTGGCTAATTTTGATGTGCTTGATAAAAATGGCGTTGTCGTAATTCAGAAAGACAAGCGTATCAATGCAAAGCATATCCGCGAACTTGAAGCTGCTAAGACAAAAACGATTGCTGTACCAGATGACTATTTAATCGGTCGCGTAGTTGCACGCAATATTGTTGATCCAGATTCTGGTGAAATCTTGGCATACGCTAATGATGAAATCACTGAAGAGTTGTTGGCTACATTGCGCGATGCAGGCATCAAGCAATTGGAAACCATCTACACGAATGATTTGGATTCTGGTGCGTACATATCTCAAACATTGCGTACGGATGAAACTGCCGATCAGATGGCTGCTCGTATTGCCATCTATCGCATGATGCGTCCTGGTGAGCCTCCAACAGAAGATGCTGTTGAAGCCCTATTCCAACGCTTGTTCTATAGCGAAGATACCTACGACCTATCACGCGTTGGCCGTATGAAGGTCAATAGCCGTTTGAACCGTCCAGAAATGGAAGGCGCAATGGTTCTGTCAAACGAAGACATTCTTGACACCATTAAGTCTCTCGTAGATTTACGTAACGGCAAAGGCGAAGTGGACGATATCGATCACTTAGGTAATCGTCGTGTACGTTGCGTTGGCGAGTTAGCGGAGAATCAATTCCGTGCCGGTTTGTCACGTGTTGAGCGTGCGGTTAAAGAGCGTCTCGGCCAAGCCGAAACAGAAAATCTCATGCCGCATGACTTGATTAACAGCAAGCCAATCTCTTCTGCGATTCGTGAGTTCTTCGGTTCTTCACAGTTGTCCCAGTTTATGGACCAAACCAATCCACTTTCAGAGATTACGCACAAGCGTCGTATTTCTGCATTAGGCCCTGGTGGTTTGACACGTGAGCGCGCAGGCTTCGAAGTGCGTGACGTGCATCCAACCCATTACGGACGTGTTTGCCCAATCGAAACTCCAGAAGGACCAAACATTGGTTTGATCAACTCACTCGCGTTATTTGCGCGCTTGAATGAGCATGGTTTCCTAGAAACTCCATACCGTAAGGTTTCCAATAGCAAGGTAAGCGATGAAGTGGTTTACCTCTCTGCGATTGAGGAAGCAAAGTATGTGATTGCTCAGGCGAACGCAACAATCGACAAGAGCGGCAAGTTGGCCGACGAGTTGGTTTCAGCGCGTCAAGCTGGTGAGACCATGATGGTTAGCCCAGAGCGCATCGATTTCATCGACGTTGCTCCTAGCCAGATCGTTTCTGCCGCTGCTTCACTTGTTCCATTCTTAGAGCACGATGATGCAAACCGTGCGTTGATGGGTGCGAACATGCAGCGTCAAGCAGTTCCTTGCTTGCGTCCAGATAAACCATTGGTTGGTACAGGCTTAGAGCGTATTGTTGCGGTCGACTCCGGTACTGTTATTTTGGCATCCCGCGGCGGTATCGTTGATTATGTTGACGCTAACCGTGTTGTGATTCGTGTAAACGATGATGAGACAGCTGCCGGTGAGGTTGGTGTGGATATTTATAACCTCATCAAATACACCCGTTCAAACCAAAATACCAACATTAACCAACGTCCAATCGTTCAAGCTGGTGATCGTGTTGTCCGCGGCGACGTAGTTGCTGATGGCGCATCTACCGATTTGGGTGAATTGGCTTTAGGTCAAAACATGACCGTGGCATTTATGCCATGGAACGGTTACAACTTCGAAGATTCAATCTTGATCTCTGAGAAGGTTGTTGCTGATGACCGTTACACCTCTATTCATATTGAAGAGTTGTCGGTTGTTGCGCGTGACACTAAGCTTGGTTCAGAAGAAATTACTCGCGATATTTCCAATTTGGCAGAGTCACAACTCTCCCGTTTGGATGAGAGCGGTATTGTTTACATCGGTGCTGAAGTTGAAGCTGGCGACGTATTGGTTGGTAAGGTAACTCCAAAGGGCGAGACGACTCTCACCCCTGAAGAGAAGCTCCTCCGTGCGATCTTCGGTGAAAAAGCATCTGACGTTAAAGATACTTCTTTGCGCGTTCCATCAGGAATGATCGGTACTGTTATCGATGTTCAAGTCTTCACCCGTGAAGGCATTGAGCGCGATGCACGTGCACAAGCCATTATTCAAGAAGAATTGCAGCGCTATCGTTTGGACTTAAACGACCAGTTGCGTATTGTTGAAGGCGATGCCTTCATGCGTTTAGAAAAACTGTTGATTGGCAAAGTTGCCAATGGCGGCCCTAAGAAATTAGCTAAAGGCACCAAGATTGATAAGGAATACCTTGCCGATTTGGATAAATACCATTGGTTCGATGTGCGTCCAGCAGATGATGATATTGCTTCACAAGTTGAAGCGATTAAGTCTTCTATTGAAGCGAAGCGTAAACAGTTTGACGAAGCTTTTGAAGAGAAGCGCACCAAGCTTACCCAGGGCGATGATTTACAGCCTGGCGTAACGAAGATGGTTAAGGTGTACTTAGCTGTTAAGCGTCGCTTACAGCCTGGGGACAAGATGGCTGGTCGTCACGGTAACAAGGGTGTGGTTTCTAAAATCGCCCCAGCAGAAGACATGCCATTTATGGCTGACGGACGCCCTGTAGACATCGTCTTGAACCCATTGGGCGTTCCTTCCCGTATGAACGTTGGCCAGATCTTGGAAACCCACTTAGGTTGGGCGGCTCAAGGTATTGGTAAGCGCATCGATGAGATGGTTCGTGAGCATGCTAAGCAAACTGAATTGCGTAAGTTCTTCAAGCAGCTTTATAACGAAACAGGCCGCATTGAAGACATCGACAACTTCACTGATGAGCAGATCAATGTTTTGGCTGAGAATCTCCGTCAAGGCTTGCCATTTGCTACCCCAGTGTTTGACGGTGCTACTGAAGCTGAAATCGGACGCATGCTCGAGTTGGCGTATCCAGAAGAGGTTGCTAAATCTTTGAAGATGACTCCTTCACGTCAGCAAATGATTTTGTGCGACGGCCGTACTGGCGATCAATTTGAGCGCCCAGTAACTGTTGGCGTAATGCACGTCTTGAAACTCCACCATTTGGTCGATGACAAGATGCACGCACGTTCAACCGGACCTTACTCCTTGGTAACGCAACAGCCATTGGGCGGTAAAGCTCAGTTCGGTGGTCAGCGCTTTGGTGAGATGGAAGTCTGGGCCCTCGAAGCATACGGTGCTTCATATGTCTTGCAGGAAATGCTGACAGTGAAGTCCGATGACGTCGCAGGCCGTACCAAGGTTTACGAAAACATCGTCAAGGGCGAGCACACGATTGATGCTGGCATGCCCGAATCCTTCAACGTGCTGGTAAAAGAAATCCGTTCGTTGGGTATTGACATTGACATGGAGCGCAACTGATATGAAAGCATTGCTCGATTTATTTAAGCAAACGCAGGGCGAAGAGCAGTTTGATGTCATCAAAATTGGTCTCGCATCTCCTGAGAAAATTCGCTCATGGTCTTTTGGTGAAGTACGCAAACCAGAAACCATCAACTACCGGACTTTTAAGCCCGAGCGTGATGGGTTGTTCTGCGCCAAGATTTTTGGACCAACCAAAGACTACGAGTGCTTATGCGGTAAGTACAAGCGTTTAAAGTTCCGTGGCGTAATCTGCGAGAAGTGCGGCGTTGAAGTTACTCTCGCTAAGGTACGTCGTGAGCGTATGGGCCACATTGAGTTGGCAGCCCCTGTAGCGCACATTTGGTTCTTGAAGTCATTGCCATCCCGTTTGGGTATGGTTCTCGATATGACATTGCGTGATATCGAGCGCGTTCTCTACTTTGAAGCATATGTAGTGGTTGACGCTGGCATGACTCCTGAAGGCGCGATGAAGCGTGGTCAGATTATGTCTGAAGACGAATATATTGCTAAAACTGAAGAGTATGGTGACGGTGCGTTTACTGCCATCATGGGCGCGGAAGGTATTCGTGATCTCTTGCGTTCGATTGATATCGATCGTGAAGTAGAAACGATTCGTGCTGATTTAAAAGCTACTGGTAGCGATGCCAAGATCAAGAAATACGCTAAGCGCTTAAAAGTGCTCGAGGCGTTCCAGACTTCAGGTATTAAGCCTGACTGGATGATCATGGAAGTATTGCCAGTGTTGCCACCTGAATTGCGCCCATTGGTGCCATTGGATGGCGGCCGCTTTGCTACTTCTGATTTGAACGACCTCTATCGTCGTGTGATCAACCGTAACAACCGCTTAAAACGTTTGTTAGAGTTGCGCGCACCAGAGATCATTGTTCGTAACGAAAAACGGATGTTGCAAGAAGCGGTTGACTCACTGCTCGACAACGGTCGTCGCGGCAAGGCTATGACTGGCGCTAATAAGCGTCCTCTCAAGTCCTTGGCTGAGATGATTAAAGGTAAGAGCGGTCGTTTCCGTCAAAACTTGTTGGGTAAACGCGTTGACTACTCTGGTCGTTCAGTCATTGTGGTTGGCCCTACATTGAAATTGCATCAGTGCGGCTTACCAAAATTGATGGCTTTGGAATTGTTCAAGCCATTCATTTTTAACAAGCTTGAAACTTTAGGAATTGCAACCACGATTAAGGCTGCGAAGAAAGAAGTTGAGAGCCAGACTCCAATCGTTTGGGACATTCTCGAAGAAGTGATTCGTGAACATCCAATCATGTTGAACCGTGCGCCTACATTGCACCGTCTTGGTATTCAGGCTTTCGAGCCAATGCTGATTGAAGGTAAAGCAATCCAATTGCACCCATTAGTTTGCGCGGCATTTAACGCGGACTTTGACGGTGACCAAATGGCGGTTCACGTTCCTTTGTCGCTCGAAGCGCAAATGGAAGCACGTACATTGATGTTGGCTTCGAACAACGTATTGTTCCCAGCTAACGGCGAACCATCGATCGTTCCTTCACAGGACGTGGTGTTGGGTCTGTACTACGCTACACGTGACAAGATCAACGGTAAAGGCGAGGGCATGGTCTTCGCTAACATTACTGAAGTAGTACGTGCATACGAAGCTGGTCAAGTTGAATTGGCCTCTCGTGTTGCTGTGCGTATTACTGAGTTTGAGATTGTGGACAAGAAGGCAGAGGGCGACGCCCGTTTTGCTGAAAAGACCAAGATTTACCAAACATCAGTTGGCCGTGCAATTTTGTCTGAGATTTTGCCTAAAGGCATGTCTTTCGAGGAAATTAACAAGCCTTTGAAGAAAAAAGAAATCTCTCGTTTGATCAACACTTCATTCCGCAAGTGCGGTCTTCGTGAAACAGTGATTTTTGCTGACCGCCTATTGCAGTCTGGTTTCCGTTTGGCAACGAATGCTGGTATCTCGGTTGCAATCGACGATATGTTGATTCCAAGCTCTAAAGAGCGCATCATCACCGAGGCTTCTGCCAAGGTTAAGGAGTATGACAAGCAGTTTATGTCTGGTCTCGTAACCAATCAAGAGCGTTATAACAACGTGGTTGATATTTGGGGTGCCGCTGGCGACCAAGTTGGTAAGGCGATGATGGATGAGTTGTCACACGTTGACGTGCTCGACCGTAACGGTAAAACTGTACGTCAAGAATCCTTTAACTCCATCTACATGATGGCGGATTCTGGTGCGCGTGGATCTGCAGCGCAGATTCGTCAGTTGGCTGGTATGCGTGGTTTGATGGCTAAGCCTGATGGCTCAATCATCGAAACTCCAATTACTGCGAACTTCCGCGAAGGTTTGAATGTATTGCAATACTTCATTTCAACCCACGGTGCTCGTAAAGGTTTGGCTGATACCGCGTTGAAGACAGCGAACTCAGGTTACTTGACGCGTCGTTTATGCGACGTTACTCAAGATCTCGTGGTGATCGAAGATGATTGCGGCGCAACCAATGGCGTAACCATGAAGGCGCTTGTTGAAGGCGGCGAAATTATCGAAGCATTGCGTGACCGTATTTTGGGCCGTGTATGCATCGGTGACATCGTTCATCCTGATACACAAGAAGTCATCGTTCCTAACGACACATTGCTTGATGAAGATCACGTTGATCAAATCGTTGCATTGGGTATCGATGAAGTGAAAGTTCGCACAGTATTGTCTTGCTTAACTCGCTTTGGCTTGTGCGCTAAGTGCTACGGACGTGATTTAGGTCGCGGTGGTTTGGTAAACGTTGGTGAAGCAGTCGGCGTGATCGCTGCTCAGTCCATCGGTGAGCCAGGCACACAGTTGACTATGCGTACCTTCCACATCGGTGGTGCAGCGTCTCGTGCTTTGGTTGCGAGCAATATTGAAGCCAAATCTAACGGTGCTTTGAAGTTCTCCGGCACGATGCGTGTTGTGAAGAACGCGAAGGGTGAGCAGATCGTGATTTCACGCTCTGGCGAAGCCTTGATCGTTGATGAGAATGGTCGTGAGCGTGAGCGTCATAAAGTACCTTACGGTGCAACGCTCTTGTTGAAAGAAGATGCAGCAGTGAAGGCTGGTGCAAGCTTAGCAACATGGGATCCATTAACACGTCCGATTATTTCTGAGTACGCTGGTATCGCTCGCTTCGACAACGTTGAAGAAGGCGTCACTGTTGCTAAACAGGTTGACGAAGTTACTGGCCTCTCTACTTTGGTGGTGATTGACGGTAAGCGTCGTTCCGCTGCAAGCAAAGGCGTTCGCCCAATGATCAACTTAGTTGATGACAAGGGTAATGAAGTCATGATCGCCGGTACTGATCACCCAGTAAACATTGGCCTCCAAGTAGGCGCTTTGATTACTGTTAAAGATGGTCAGAAAGTTGAAGTCGGTGAAGTATTGGCGCGTATTCCAATCGAATCACAGAAGACTCGCGACATTACTGGTGGTTTGCCACGTGTTGCAGAATTATTCGAAGCACGCTCACCAAAAGATGCAGCTGTCTTGGCGAAAGTGACTGGAACAGTTTCCTTCGGTAAAGAAACCAAAGGCAAACAACGTCTGGTCATTACCGATATGGACGGCGAAGCCAATGAATTCTTGATTCCTAAAGAGAAGCAAGTTCTCGTTCATGACGGTCAAGTTGTGAACAAGGGCGAGATGATTGTGGAAGGCCCTGCTGATCCACATGACATCTTGACTCTCCGCGGTATTGAAGAGTTAGCGATCTACATTGTTGATGAAGTTCAAGACGTTTACCGTTTGCAAGGCGTGAAGATCAATGACAAGCACATTGAAGTGATCGTGCGTCAAATGTTGCGTCGTGTGCAAATTACTGATGGTGGCGATACTGCCTACATCACTGGTGAGCAAGTTGAGCGTTCAAAACTGTATGACGCTAACGATTTAGTGATTGCTGCAGGTAAGCGCCCGGCGCAGTTCGAAAACGTGCTGTTGGGTATTACTAAAGCGTCCTTGTCTACCGATAGCTTCATTTCAGCGGCTTCTTTCCAAGAAACTACCCGTGTATTGACCGAAGCCGCCATTATGGGCAAGACCGATACACTCCGTGGACTTAAGGAAAACGTCATTATTGGTCGTCTGATCCCTGCTGGTACTGGCTTGTCTTATCGCCGTGCACGCAAGGTCAGGGAGCAATTTGAGCGTGATCGCGCTCAAATGATTGCCGCCGAAGAGGAAGCAATGGCCAATATGCCTGTAGAAATTGAGGCTGAAGTCGTTGCTCCTAGTGGGGAGACTGATCCAAGCTAATTTGGTAATTCTGGCTAAAAATGGCCAGTTTTTTCCTCATTTGGTTGACGGAAAGAGCTGGCCAAGCTAGAATGCTGAGTTCTACTGATTCAGAAGAGGGTCTTTTTGACCTAGAAATTCTCTAAGTCATTGATTTTCTTGAAGAAAGCAACAAAGAAGTACTAACCGAGCTATTTTATGCCAACAATTAATCAATTAATACGCAAGCCAAGATCCAGGCTTATCGTTAAAAGCAAGAGCCCTGCACTGGAAAACAGTCCGCAGCGCCGTGGTGTTTGTACACGTGTGTACACCACTACTCCTAAAAAGCCTAACTCTGCGCTGCGTAAGGTAGCCAAAGTTCGCTTAACCAATGGTTTTGAAGTGATTTCATACATTGGTGGTGAAGGCCATAACCTCCAGGAACACTCAGTAGTGTTGATTCGTGGCGGTCGTGTAAAGGATTTGCCAGGTGTTCGTTACCACATCGTTCGTGGCTCACTTGACTTGCAGGGCGTTAAAGACCGTAAGCAATCGCGTTCCAAGTACGGTGCTAAACGCGCCAAGAAATCTGCTTAATCTTTCAATAGATTTTTGCTGAAGTATTTGTAGTAAGTCATCGTTTGTCGGACTTAAAAGACAAGTAAGTGGTTGTTCCGTCTAGGAATCTTCTTAGATAGTAGGGCAACCGGAGCGGATGATTCATGTGAATCATCCCTAACTGAACTGAAGGAGTAGTTATGCCACGTCGTCGTGAAGTTCCCAAACGGGAAATTTTGCCGGATCCAAAATTCGGCAATGTAGAAGTAGCTAAATTCATGAACGTCCTGATGTTGGACGGCAAGAAATCGGTTGCAGAGCGTATCGTTTACGGTGCCTTTGATCACATCGAGAAAAAAGCAAACAAAGAACCACTCGAAATTTTCTCAACAGCTATGGGCAATGTTAAGCCAATGGTTGAAGTCAAAAGCCGTCGTGTTGGTGGTGCCAACTATCAAGTTCCTGTTGAAGTTCGCCCATCTCGTCGTTCTGCCTTGGCAATGCGCTGGGTTCGTGAAGCTGCTAAAAAACGTGGCGAGAAATCCATGGCACAACGTTTGGCCAACGAATTACTAGAAGCTGCAGAAGGTCGCGGCGGAGCAATGAAGAAGCGTGAAGAAGTTCACCGTATGGCAGAAGCTAACAAAGCTTTCTCACATTTCCGCTTCTAATCAAATAGTCAAGAAAAGGCACCAACAGTGGCACGTAAAACCCCCATCGACAGATATCGCAACATTGGTATCTCTGCGCATATTGACGCAGGTAAGACAACAACTACAGAACGCGTTTTGTTCTACACCGGTGTTAATCACAAAATTGGTGAAGTACATGATGGCGCAGCTACCATGGACTGGATGGAGCAAGAGCAAGAGCGTGGCATCACGATTACTTCTGCAGCTACCACCACCTTTTGGAAGGGTATGGCCGGTAATTTTGCTGAGCACCGCATCAACATTATTGATACCCCAGGACACGTAGACTTCACCATTGAAGTTGAGCGTTCAATGCGCGTTTTGGATGGTGCTTGCATGGTTTACTGTGCAGTTGGCGGCGTTCAGCCACAATCAGAAACTGTATGGCGTCAAGCAAATAAGTATCAAGTTCCCCGTTTAGCTTTCGTAAACAAAATGGACCGTACTGGCGCGAACTTCTTCAAGGTCTATGACCAGATGAAGTTGCGTTTGAAGGCAAATCCTATATTGATCCAAATTCCTATTGGCGCTGAAGAAAACTTTAAAGGCGTTGTGGATTTGGTCAAAATGAAGGCCATCTATTGGGATGAGGCTTCGCAAGGCACTAAATTTAACTACGATGAAATTCCTGCTGAATTACAAGCATCTGCTGAAGAGTGGCGCGAGAAGTTGGTGGAAGCAGCCGCTGAAAGCTCAGAAGAGCTAATGGAAAAGTATCTTGGTGGCGAAGCGCTGACTGAAGAAGAAATTAAAGCAGCATTGCGTCAGCGTACGATTGCCAACGAAATCATTCCTATGATGTGTGGAACTGCTTTCAAAAACAAAGGTGTTCAGGCGATGTTGGACGCGGTGGTTGAGTTGTTGCCATCTCCATTGGATGTTCCACCAGTTCCCTGTGAATTGGAAGACGGCACACCTACAACACGTAAAGCTGATGATGCGGAGAAATTCTCTGCATTGGCATTTAAGATCATGACTGATCCGTTTGTTGGGCAACTTATTTTCTTCCGTGTTTATTCTGGTGTGATGAAGTCTGGCGATACGATCTACAACCCAATCAAGGGCAAGAAAGAGCGTGTTGGTCGTTTGTTGCAAATGCATGCAAACCAACGTGAAGAAATTAAAGAAGTGTACGCAGGTGATATTGCTGCAGCAGTTGGTTTAAAGGACGCAACTACTGGCGAAACATTATGTGATCCAGATAGCATTGTTATCTTAGAGCGTATGGTATTCCCAGAGCCGGTGATCTCACAGGCTGTTGAACCAAAGACCAAGCCTGACCAAGAAAAAATGGGTCTTGCATTGAATCGTTTGGCTCAAGAAGATCCATCATTCCGCGTAAAGACCGATGAAGAATCAGGCCAAACCATTATTTCTGGAATGGGCGAGCTCCACTTAGAAATTTTGGTTGATCGTATGCGTCGTGAGTTTGGTGTTGAGGCAACTGTTGGTAAGCCACAAGTTGCCTATCGCGAAACGATTCGTAAGGTTTGCGAAGAAATCGAAGGTAAATTTGTTAAGCAATCTGGTGGTCGCGGTCAATACGGTCACGTTGTATTGAAGCTTGAGCCACAAGAGCCAGGCAAAGGTTTTGAATTCATTGACGCTATCAAAGGCGGTGTTGTGCCTCGCGAATACATCCCTGCGGTAGAAAAGGGAATTCGTGAAACATTGAACTCTGGTATTTTGGCTGGTTATCCAGTTGTAGATATCAAAGCAACTTTGTTCTTCGGTTCATACCATGATGTCGACTCCAATGAAAACGCATTTAAGATGGCGGGTTCAATGGCATTTAAAGACGGTATGCGCAAAGCAGCGCCAGTATTGCTTGAACCAATGATGGCTGTTGAAGTAGAAACACCTGAAGATTTCATGGGCAACGTAATGGGTGACCTCTCATCACGTCGTGGTATTTTGCAGGGTATGGATGACATTCCAGGCGGCGGCAAGATCGTTCGTGCTGAAGTGCCATTGGCAGAGATGTTTGGTTATTCAACTGGCTTGCGCTCGTTGACCCAAGGTCGCGCTACCTACACCATGGAATTTAAGCACTATTCCGAAGCACCTAAGAACGTTGCTGAAGCAGTTATGGCTGCTAAAGCGAAGTAATTTATCCACATTAATTTTGAATATTGACTAGCTAAAGAAGGCAGACAAAAATGGCAAAAGAAAAGTTCGAGCGGACAAAACCGCACGTAAACGTAGGCACCATCGGTCACGTTGACCATGGTAAAACTACATTGACAGCAGCAATTGCAACCGTGCTCTCAAAAGCATTTGGTGGCGAAGCGAAAGCATACGATCAGATCGATGCTGCTCCTGAAGAAAAAGCCCGTGGTATTACGATTAATACTGCGCACGTTGAGTATGAGACTGCAAACCGTCACTACGCTCACGTGGATTGCCCAGGACATGCTGACTACGTTAAGAACATGATTACTGGCGCTGCTCAGATGGACGGCGCTATTTTGGTTTGCTCTGCAGCTGATGGCCCAATGCCACAAACGCGTGAGCACATCCTCTTGGCACGCCAAGTTGGTGTTCCTTACATCGTGGTGTTTCTGAACAAGTGCGACATGGTTGATGATGCTGAATTGTTAGAACTCGTTGAAATGGAAGTTCGTGAACTTCTCTCTAAATATGACTTCCCAGGCGATGACACACCAATCGTGCAAGGTTCTGCTAAGTTGGCTTTAGAAGGCGACGAAGGCCCATTGGGTAAAGAAGCCATTATGAAATTGGCTGAAGCTTTAGATACCTACATCCCAACTCCAGAGCGTGCTATTGACGGTGCGTTCTTGATGCCAGTAGAAGATGTGTTCTCGATCTCTGGTCGCGGTACTGTTGTAACAGGCCGTATTGAGCGCGGTATCGTTAAGGTTGGTGAAGAGATCGAAATTATCGGTATCAAGCCAACACTCAAAACCACTTGTACTGGTGTTGAAATGTTCCGCAAATTGCTCGATCAAGGTCAAGCAGGCGACAACGTTGGTATTTTGTTGCGCGGTACAAAACGTGAAGAAGTTGAGCGCGGCCAAGTATTGGCCAAGCCTGGTTCAATCACCCCACATACTCACTTTACTGCCGAGGTTTACATCTTGGGTAAAGATGAAGGTGGTCGTCATACACCATTCTTTAACAACTATCGTCCCCAGTTCTACTTCCGCACAACGGACGTAACAGGTTCAATCGAGTTGCCAAAAGACAAAGAAATGGTCATGCCTGGTGATAACGTAACCATTACCGTAAAACTCATCGCCCCTATCGCGATGGAAGAAGGTTTACGTTTTGCGATCCGTGAAGGTGGCCGTACAGTTGGCGCCGGTGTGGTTGCAAAGATTTTGGCTTAAGGAAGTAGAAGTAAATAATATTTAGCGGTTTGCTAACCGGTGACATCAGTGCTGCTGATGTCACCGTGCTCTTTAGATGTATAACGTGGCAGCACCACAACGCTCTTTGGAATTAATATGCAAAACCAAAAAATTCGTATTCGCCTCAAAGCATTTGATTACCGTTTGATCGACCAATCTGCGGCTGAAATCGTTGATACAGCTAAGCGTACTGGTGCGGTTGTTAAGGGTCCAGTACCTTTGCCAACGCGTATTGAGCGTTTTGATATCTTGCGTTCACCACACGTGAACAAGACATCTCGTGATCAATTAGAGATCCGTACCCATCTTCGTTTGATGGATATTGTTGATCCTACAGAGAAAACTGTAGATGCTTTGATGAAATTAGACCTCCCTGCAGGTGTGGATGTCGAAATTAAGTTGCAATAATTTGTTGTTTCCAGTCTTTTTGCTTGTCAAGACAGGGTTTTCGGGATAGAATCAAAGGCTTCGCTCAATTAATTGGGTGAATTTTTAGGCTTTATCAGCATTGAAAACGTTGTAAGTTATTGATTTAGAAGTACTTTTACTTGTAAATCACTTAAATTAATTTTGCCGACCAATCGAAGTCGGCGTGGAGCATGAATATGAGCTTAGGCTTAATCGGCCGCAAGGTCGGCATGACCCGTCTATTTACGGACGAAGGGGATTCAATCCCTGTAACCGTAATTGACGTGAGCGATAACAGAGTCGCTCAAATCAAGACCCAGGCAACTGATGGCTATGATGCTATCCAGTTGGCACATGGCACACGTAGAGCAACTCGTGTTACCAAAGCAATGGCTGGTCACTTCGCTAAAGCAGGAGTGATGGCTGGTAACGGTCTTAATGAATTCAAACTAGATGCAGCAAAAATTGCAGAAATGACACCAGGACAAGTTATTCCTGCTGAAGCTGCTTTCGCTGCTGGCCAAAAAGTCGATGTGCAAGGCGTTTCTATTGGTAAAGGTTATGCCGGTACCATCAAGCGTTATCACTTCGCTTCTGGTCGCGCATCCCACGGTAACTCACGCTCACATAACGTACCAGGCTCTATTGGTATGGCGCAAGATCCGGGTCGTGTTTTTCCAGGTAAGCGCATGACTGGCCACCTTGGTGACGTTACCAAAACAGTTCAAAATTTAGTCATCGCACGCATTGATGCAGAACGTAATCTCATCATGGTTAAAGGCGCTATACCAGGCGCCCCGGGCGGTAAAGTTATTGTTACTCCAGCGGTGAAGACACCGTTGAAGAAGAAATAAGGAGAGCGAATATGGAACTTAAGCTTCTCCAAGACAACGGTACTTTAGGTGCAGGCGTACAAGCCTCGCCAGAAGTATTCGAGCGCGAATATAACGAAGCATTGGTACACCAAGTGGTAGTGGCATACCAAGCAAATGCACGTAGTGGAAACCGTGCACAAAAAGACCGTGAGCAAGTTAAGCACACAACCAAGAAGCCTTGGCGTCAAAAGGGCACTGGTCGTGCACGTGCTGGTATGAGTTCTTCCCCGCTATGGCGTGGAGGTGGTCGTATATTCCCGAATTCCCCAGAAGAGAATTTCAGCCAAAAAGTAAACAAGAAAATGTACCGCGCTGGTATGAGATCGATTTTGTCTCAGTTAGCTCGCGAAGGTCGCTTGAATGTTGTTGATCAATTTAATCTTGACGCTCCAAAGACTAAAGTTTTAGCTGACAAAGTTAAGGCAATGGGCTTGGATTCAGTTTTGATCATCGTTGATCAGGTTAGCGAGAATTTGTTCTTGGCATCACGCAATTTGCATAAGGTTGCTGTATGTGAGCCACAGCATGCTGATCCATTAGCTTTGGTTCAATACAAAAAAGTATTGGTTAGCAAAGCTGCGATCGCAAAAATTGAGGAGTTGCTGAAATGAGCCAAGTCCGTAAAAACGATCACAATCTAATGAAGGTTCTGCTTGGACCGGTTATCTCTGAAAAAGCAACTATGGTTGCAGAGAAAAACGAACAAGTAGTGTTCCAAGTAGCTCGCGATGCTAACAAGCTCGATGTAAAACAAGCAGTTGAATTGCTCTTTAAAGTGCAAGTTGACTCAGTTCAAATCGTGAATCAAAAGGGTAAGCCTAAGCGCTATGGCCGTTTTGAAGGTCGTCGTGACCACACTAAGAAGGCCTATGTGAATTTGAAGCCAGGTCAAGAAATTAACTTTGAAGCGGAGGCGAATTAATCATGCCTTTGATGAAGACAAAACCGACCTCACCAGGTCGTCGCTCAATGGTCAAGGTGGTCAATCCTGACCTGCATAAAGGTAAACCTTTTGCAGCGTTAGTAGAGCCACAGTTTCAAAAAGCGGGTCGTAACAATAATGGCCACATCACTACCCGTCATAAAGGTGGTGGTCATAAGCATCACTATCGTGTTGTTGATTTCAAACGTAACGACAAAGATGGCATTCCAGCTAAAGTAGAACGCTTGGAATACGATCCAAACCGCAGTGCAAATATTGCATTGATCGTGTTTGTGGATGGTGAGCGTCGCTACATTCCGGCTGCTAAAGGCATGACTGTTGGCCAAGCCATCATGAATGGTTCCGAAGCACCGATCAAATCTGGTAATAACTTGCCTATTCGCAATATTCCAGTTGGTAGCACTATTCACTGTGTTGAATTATTGCCAGGAAAAGGTGCGCAAGTTGCTCGTTCCGCCGGTGGTTCAGCAGTGTTGTTAGCTCGTGAAGGTGTATACGCTCAAGTGCGTTTGCGCTCCGGTGAAGTTCGCCGTGTTCTGATCGAGTGCCGCGCTACTATTGGTGAAGTTGGTAACGAAGAGCATAGCTTGCGCGTGATTGGTAAAGCTGGTGCAAACCGCTGGCGTGGTATCCGCCCAACCGTTCGCGGTGTGGCAATGAACCCAGTAGATCACCCACACGGTGGTGGCGAAGGTAAGACTGGCGAAGGCCGCGTACCTGTATCTCCATGGGGAACTCCAACCAAAGGTTATCGTACACGTCGCAATAAGCGTACAACATCGATGATCGTTCAACGCCGTCAAAAGCGCTAAGCGATTAAGGAAAAATAGATATGACACGTTCAGCTAAAAAAGGCCCATTTTGCGAAGCCAGCTTGGTAAATAAAGTTGAAGTCGCACAAGCCAACAAAGACAAGAAGCCGATCAAAACTTGGTCACGCCGTTCAACAATTCTTCCAGACTTTATCGGTCTGACAATTGCTGTACACAACGGTCGTCAACACGTTCCGGTTTATGTATCAGAAAACATGGTGGGTCATAAGTTAGGCGAGTTTGCCTTGACCCGTACTTTCAAAGGTCACGCTGCTGACAAGAAAGTTGTGAAGAAGTAAGGGGATGATGATGGAAGTTAAAGCTACTCACAAGAGCGCCCGCATTTCAGCGCAAAAGACACGTTTGGTCGCCGACCAAATTCGTGGTTTGCCGATTGCACGCGCATTAAACATTTTGAATTTCAGCCCCAAGAAAGCTGCCTTCATTGTGAAAAAAGTAGTTGAATCAGCGATTGCAAATGCTGAACACAATAAAGGTGCCGACATTGATGAGCTCAAGGTATCGGCGGTAATCGTTGATAAAGGTACATCCTTGAAGCGTTTCACTGCGCGCGCTAAGGGCCGTGGCAATCAAATCGAAAAACAAACTTGTCACATTAGCGTGACCTTGAGTAACTAAGGAAAGATATGGGACAAAAGATAAACCCAACCGGATTCCGACTCGCGGTAACGAAGAATTGGACATCACGTTGGTATGCAAACAATACTGATTTTGCAAAGATGCTGAAAGAGGACGTTGATGTCCGCATCTATCTGAAGAAGAAGTTGAAGAATGCATCTGTTAGCAAAGTAGTGATCGAGCGTCCTGCTAAGAATGCACGCATCACTATCTATAGCTCACGTCCAGGCGTTGTAATCGGTAAAAAAGGCGAAGATATTGAAGTTCTCCGTCGTGAATTACAAAAGCGCATGGGTGTTCCAGTTCACGTCAATATTGAAGAAATTCGTAAGCCAGAAGTTGATGCGCAATTGATTGCTGACTCTATTACTCAACAGTTAGAGAAGCGCATCATGTTCCGTCGTGCAATGAAGCGTGCAATGCAAAGTGCAATGCGTCTTGGCGCGCAAGGCATCAAGATCATGTCATCCGGTCGTTTAAACGGCGCAGAAATTGCTCGTCGCGAATGGTACCGCGAAGGTCGTGTTCCACTTCATACATTGAAGGCGGACATTGACTACGCAACATCAGAAGCTGAAACAACCTACGGCATCATCGGCGTAAAGGTTTGGGTTTACAAAGGCGATACATTGGGTCGTGGTGCAGAAGCTCAAGTAGCTGCTCCATCTACAGAACCAGCTGCCGAAGAAAAGAAAACTCGTCGTGCTCCAAGCAAAACAGCTGCTCGTAAACCAGCTGCTGGCACTGACAAGCCATTAGTTGCTGCTAAACCAGCAGTAAAGCGTGTGCGTAAGGTCGAAGCACCTGCCGCAGATACGCAGAAGTCAGGAGAGTAAGCATGCTACAACCAAAGCGTCGTAAGTATCGTAAGGAACAAAAAGGCCGTAACACTGGCGTGGCAACACGCGGTAGCTCTGTAGCCTTTGGTGACTTTGGATTGAAGGCCGTTGGCCGTGGTCGTTTAACTGCTCGTCAAATCGAGTCGGCACGACGCGCAATGACCCGTCATATTAAACGTGGTGGTCGTATCTGGATTCGTATTTTCCCAGATAAGCCAATTTCACAAAAACCTGCTGAAGTACGTATGGGTAACGGTAAAGGTAACCCAGAGTACTACGTAGCTGAAATTCAACCAGGCAAAGTGCTTTACGAGATGGATGGTGTGGATGAAACTTTGGCGCGCGAAGCTTTCAAGCTTGCTGCCGCTAAATTACCTTTGCAGACCACTTTCGTGATTCGCCACTTAGGTTGATCGGGATAGAGATTATGAAAAATAAAGAATTAGCAGCTAAAGATCTGACTGGCTTGAACGCAGAATTGACAGAGCTCTTAAAGACTAACTTTAAGCTCCGCATGCAAAAAGGCACTCAGCAACTCACTAATACCAGCCAATTGGGTAAGACTAAACGCGACATCGCTCGTGTAAAGACTTTTATCACCCAAAAGACTACACAGAAATAAGGAAAAAGGGCTATGACAGAATTATCTAAACCCTTACGCCGCACCCTTGTGGGCCGCGTTGTTAGCGACAAAATGCAAAAAACTGTGACGGTGTTAGTTGAGCGTCAAGTTAAGCATCCAGTGATTGGTAAGTATGTTGGCCAGTCCAAAAAGTACCATGCTCATGACGAAGCTGGCACATACAAGATGGGTGATACCGTTGAAATTGCTGAATCTAAGCCAATTTCACGTACTAAATCTTGGGTTGTGACCCGTTTAGTTGAGGGTTCAAAGGGTATTTAAGGTATTTTTTAGGGGATTTGTGAAGATTCTTCCCAAATCCCTGATTTACGTAGTAGAATAGAAGGCTTCTCTGGTTTTATTGGAGAATCAGTGTTTTTCATTAATTCCGGGTTTTAACTTTCGTTAAAGCCCATAGACGGAACCAAGACTGTTTGCCTTTGGCCAATAAGTTGGGGATTAGAAATGATACAAACCGAAAGTAGATTGCAGGTCGCCGATAACACAGGCGCCAGTGAAGTTTTGTGCATCAAGGTATTGGGCGGCTCTAAGCGTCGTTACGCCAGTATCGGTGATGTCATCAAAGTCAGCGTTAAGTCAGCTGCTCCACGTGGCCGTGTAAAAAAAGGCGATATTTATAACGCTGTTGTAGTGAGAACAGCTAAGGGTGTTCGCCGTCCAGACGGTTCATTGATTAAGTTCGATGCAAACGCTGCGGTATTGCTCAACGCTAAGTTAGAGCCAATTGGCACACGTATCTTCGGACCAGTGACACGCGAATTGCGTACTGAGAAGTTCATGAAGATCGTTTCTCTCGCCCCCGAAGTGATTTAAGAGGCTGATATGAAAAAGATTCGTAAAGGTGATTCCGTAGTTTTGTTGACTGGCCGCGATAAAGGCAAGCAAGGAACTGTAACGGCCGTTCTCGAGAACAAATTAGTGATCGAAGGCGTAAATATTTATAAAAAGAGCGTTAAGCCAAACCCAGCTGCAGGTGTAACCGGCGGCATGATTGACAAGACTATGCCTGTTCACATTTCTAATGTGGCTGTGGTTGACGGTAACGGCAAACCATCACGTGTTGGTATCAAACTCGTTGACGGTAAAAAGCAGCGTTTCCTCAAAACCACTGGCGCAACTTTAAGCGCATAAGGGGCACGGAGAAATTATGAGCACACGTTTCCAAGAACACTACCAAGAAAAAGTTGTTGCTGATTTGATTGCCAAGTTTGGTTACAAGTCGGTAATGGAAGTTCCACGTATCACCAAGGTTACCCTGAACATGGGCTTGGGCGATGCGGTGAATGACAAGAAAATTATCGAAAATGCAGTGGGTGATTTAACTAAAGTTGCGGGCCAAAAGCCAGTAGTAACTAAAGCTAAAAAAGCGATTGCTGGATTCAAAATTCGTCAAGGCTACCCAATCGGTGCCATGGTGACATTGCGTGGTTCACGCATGTACGAATTCTTGGATCGTTTCGTTACTGTTGCATTGCCACGCGTACGTGACTTCCGCGGTATCTCTGGCAAAGCATTTGATGGCCGTGGTAACTACAACATTGGCGTTAAAGAACAGATCATTTTCCCTGAAATCGAATACGACAAAATTGATGCCCTCCGTGGCCTCAACATCAGTATTACGACGACTGCTAAAACCGACGAAGAAGCAAAAGCTTTGTTGGCAGCATTCAAATTCCCTTTCCGCAATTAAGAGGCTAACGTGGCAAAACTATCCCTAATTGAGCGCGAGAATAAGCGCGCTAAAACTGTAGAGAAGTACGCTGTAAAGCGTGCCGAACTGAAAGCAATCATTGCTGATCAATCACGCAGCGATGAAGAGCGCTACGAAGCTCGCTTGAAACTACAGGCACTTCCACGTAACGCAAGCCCGATTCGTCAAAGAAATCGTTGTTCATTAACCGGTCGCCCACGTGGCACATTCCGTAAGTTCGGTTTGGCTCGTAGCAAGATTCGTGAAATCGCCTTCCGCGGCGAAATCCCCGGTTTAACCAAGGCCAGCTGGTAAGCGGCGAAAGAATTAGGAGAACTCATGAGTATCAGCGATCCAATCGCCGACATGTTGACCAGGATCCGCAATGCGCAAGCAGTGCAGAAACCACTAGTCACAATGCCGTCGTCAAAAGTTAAAGTAGCCATCGCAAAAGTTTTGCAAGATGAAGGCTATATCGAAAGTTTTGAAATCAAAGGCGAAGCAGCTAAGCCAGTGCTCCACATTGATCTCAAATACTATGCAGGCCGTCCTGTTATCGAGCGTATTGACCGTGTATCGACGCCAAGTTTACGTATCTATAAAGGCCGTCATGACATTCCAGAAGTAATGAATGGCTTGGGCATTGCAATTATTTCAACCCCTCAAGGCGTAATGACAGACCGTAAAGCACGTGCAACAGGCGTGGGCGGCGAAGTTATTTGCTACGTAGCTTAAGGAGCGAAATATGTCCCGCGTAGGTAAATCACCAATTACAGTTCCTAAAGGCGCTGAAATCAATATCAATGGTGCAAACGTGACTGTTAAAGGCCCATTGGGTACTTTGACGCATAACTTGCACCCTTCTGTTGGTTTGAAACAAGCAGATGGCGTATTGACAGTTGTTTTGAATAACGACTCACCAGAAGCTGGTGCACAGTCAGGTACAGCCCGTGCTTTGGTAAACAACATGGTTGTCGGCGTAACTACTGGCTTTGAGCGCAAGCTCAGCCTGGTAGGCGTTGGCTATCGTGCTGCAGCTCAAGGTGAAACATTGAAATTGCAGTTGGGTTTCTCACACGACATTATTTACAACCTTCCAAAGGGTGTAAAGGCGGAGACTCCATCGCAAACCGAAATCATTATTAAAGGTTCCAACAAGCAGCAAGTTGGCCAGGTCGCAGCCGAAGTTCGCGCATACCGTTCACCAGAGCCATACAAAGGCAAGGGTGTTCGCTACGTGGATGAGGTTGTGCATCTGAAAGAAACTAAGAAGAAGTAAGCGAGATTAGAAAATGAATAAAGACGAATCCAGACAAAGACGCGCTCGGCAGACTCGTATTCGCATTGCCGAAGCATTGGCAAATCGCTTAACAGTTATCCGTAGCAACACACACATTTCTGCACAGGTATATAGCCCATGCGGAACCAAAGTTGTAGCAGCCGCTTCAACAATGGAAAAAGAATTGCGCCAAGCGATCAAAAACGGCGGCAACGCTGAAGCGGCAAAACAAATCGGCAAATTAGTTGCTGAGCGTGCTGTTAAAGCAGGCATTGTTGATGTTGCATTTGATCGTTCCGGTCATCGTTACCACGGCCGTATTAAGGCCTTAGCTGAAGCTGCGCGTGAAGCCGGCCTGAAGTTCTAATAAGGTTTAGGAAAAAACATGGCAAAAATGCAAACTAAGATGCAAAACGAAGAGCGTGATGATGGTCTTCGCGAGAAGATGATCGCTGTTAACCGTGTAACTAAGGTGGTTAAGGGTGGTCGTATTCTCGGCTTCGCTGCACTCACTGTTGTTGGCGATGGCGATGGCCGCATCGGCATGGGTAAAGGCAAATCAAAAGAAGTTCCAGTTGCTGTTCAAAAAGCAATGGATGAAGCTCGTCGCAAGATGATCAAAGTAACTTTGCGCAAAGGTACTTTGCAGCACACTGTTACTGGTCAACATGGCGCGTCACGCGTTTTGATTTCACCAGCTAAAGACGGTACTGGAATTATTGCTGGCGGCCCAATGCGCGCAATTTTCGACGTAATGGGTGTAACTAACGTGGTTGCTAAGTCACTTGGCTCTACAAACCCGTACAACTTGGTTCGTGCAACCATTGATGGTTTGAGCAAGATGAGTACTCCTGCTGAGATTGCTGCGAAGCGCGGTAAGTCAGTTGAAGAGATTCTCGGCTAAGACCAAAAGATTAGGAATCTACAAATGACAACATCTAACTCCAAAGTCAAACTGCAATTAGTACGCAGCTTGATCGGTACACGCGAAAGCCACCGTGCAACTGTACGAGGCTTAGGCCTTCGTCGTATCAATTCAGTTTCTGAATTGGAAGACACTCCAGCTGTTCGCGGCATGATTAATAAAGTTTCTTATCTAGTTAAAGTTGTTAGCTAACTAGCAAGCAAATAGGCAAATATTATGGAACTCAATACACTTAAGCCCGCAGAGGGCTCCAAGAAAAACCGTCGTCGCGTAGGTCGCGGCATTGGTTCTGGTCTTGGCAAAACTGCTGGCCGTGGTCACAAAGGTCAAAAATCCCGTTCCGGCGGCTTCCACAAGGTTGGATTCGAGGGCGGTCAGATGCCAATGTACCGTCGTTTGCCAAAACGCGGTTTCGTATCTTTGACACGTCGTCACGTTGGTCAAATTACATTGAACGACCTAGCAAAAATCAATTTGCCAGAGGTGGACTTATTGGTTTTGAAAGCACATGGTTTTGCTGGCGAGCAAATCAATGCTGTTAAGGTTGTTAAGACAGGTGAACTCAAGATTGCCGTAACCCTTAAGGGCATTACAGCGACTGCTGGTGCAAAAGCAGCTATCGAAGCAGCTGGCGGCAAATTGCTTGAAGCGGCTTAATCGATCTTTTATTTAATATGGCTTTAGCACCTACCAATAACACAGGCACTGCAGCAGGAGGCAAGTTTGGCGAATTACGTCAACGCTTGATTTTCTTGGTGTTGGCTTTGCTCGTGTTCCGTTTAGGTGCACATATTCCAGTTCCTGGTATCGATCCAGACCAACTGGCACAATTATTTGCTGGCCAAAAAGACGGCATCTTGGGAATGTTTAACTTGTTCTCAGGCGGCGCGTTATCTCGCTTTACTGTATTTGCCCTGGGAATCATGCCCTATATTTCTGCATCGATCATCATGCAGTTGATGACTATCGTTGTGCCTTCATTAGAGTCTTTGAAAAAAGAAGGTCAAGCGGGTCAACGTAAGATTACTCAGTACACCCGTTATGGCACAGTATTTTTAGCAACTTTCCAGGCACTGGGAATCTCCGTTGCTTTGCAAGCTCAGCCAGGCTTAGTAGTAAATCCAGGTTTGATGTTTGAACTCAATACCGTAGTGACTTTGGTCACTGGCACGATGTTCTTGATGTGGCTAGGTGAACAAATCACTGAGCGCGGTTTAGGTAACGGCATCTCCATCATCATTTTTGGCGGTATCGTTTCCGGCTTGCCGAATGCATTGGCAAGCTTATTAGAGCTAGTTCGTACTGGTTCGATGAATATCATTTCTGCATTGCTGATTGTTGTAATTTGCGTAGCAGTAACTTATTTTGTAGTATTTGTAGAGCGTGGTCAGCGCCGTATCTTGGTGAACTACGCTAAGCGTCAGGTTGGCAATAAGATTTATGGCGGCCAGTCTTCTTATTTCCCATTGAAGCTAAATATGGCAGGTGTTATTCCCCCAATTTTTGCTTCATCCATTATTTTGTTCCCTGCAACGATTGCTGGTTGGTTCACATCAGGCGAACCAGGCAATATCGTCAGCAGAATCATTAAGGACTTGGCGGCAACCTTAGCTCCAGGTCAGCCTGTGTACACCATTTTGTACGCAGCAGCGATTATTTTCTTCTGTTTCTTCTATACCGCTTTGGTGTTTAACAGCCGCGAGACTGCTGAGAATTTGAAGAAGAGTGGTGCATTCGTTCCAGGTATTCGCCCGGGTGATCAAACAGCGCGCTATATCGACAAGATCTTGGTGCGTTTGACATTGGCTGGTGCGATTTACATGGTTTTGGTTTGTTTGCTACCAGAATTTTTAGTCTTGAAGTACAACGTGCCGTTCTATTTTGGCGGTACTTCATTGTTGATTATTGTTGTTGTTGCGATGGATTTTATGGCTCAAGTTCAGTCATTTGTGATGCAGCAGCAGTACGGTTCTTTGATGAAAAAAGCTAACTTTAAGATGGGCGCCTAACTGAATGTCTAAAGACGATGTAATTCAGATGGCGGGTGAGATTGTAGAAAATTTGCCGAATGCGATGTTTCGCGTGAAGCTAGAAAACGGACACGTGGTTCTTGGGCACATTTCTGGAAAGATGCGGATGCACTACATTCGCATTTTGCCGGGAGATAAGGTAACGGTGGAGATGACTCCTTACGACCTGACGCGCGCCAGAATCATATTCCGGGCGAAGTAAAGATTAAGTAGTACCTATTTTTAAGAGGTGAGTTATGAAAGTTTTAGCATCCGTTAAGTGTATTTGCAGAAATTGCAAGATCATTAAGCGCAAACGCGTTGTGCGCGTGATCTGTTCTTCAGACGCACGTCATAAGCAGCGTCAAGGCTGATCTGGTTAATTAAGAGGAAATCTCATGGCACGTATCGCTGGGGTAAACATCCCAAATCATCAACATACTGTTATCGGTTTAACAGCAATTTTTGGTATTGGCACAACTCGTGCTAACAAAATTTGTCAAACCACGGGTGTTGCAATCAATAAAAAAGTTAAAGATCTTACTGACGCTGACTTGGAAAAGTTACGTGATGAAGTAGGTAAGTTCATTACCGAAGGTGACCTTCGTCGTGAAGTAACTATGAGCATCAAGCGTTTGATGGACTTAGGTTGCTACCGTGGCGTACGCCATCGCAAGGGCTTGCCTGTACGTGGTCAACGTACTAAGACTAATGCGCGTACCCGTAAGGGCCCACGCAAGTCTGGCGTGCAACTGAAGAAATAATCAAGAAAGTTTATTGACATGGCAAAACAACAATCCGCTTCCGCCGCATCACAGCGCACTCGAAAGAAAGTTAAAAAGAACGTTGCTGACGGTATTGCACACGTTCACGCTTCTTTTAATAACACCATCATTACGATCACTGATCGTCAAGGAAATGCGCTTTCATGGGCAACTTCTGGCGGCCAGGGCTTCAAGGGCTCGCGTAAGTCAACACCTTTTGCTGCTCAGGTAGCTGCAGAAGTTGCTGGTAAAGCTGCAGTTGAATGCGGTATCAAGAATTTGGAAGTTCAGATCAAGGGCCCGGGCCCAGGTCGTGAATCAGCAGTTCGCGCTTTGAACTCTTTGGGCATCAAGATCACTGAGATTCAAGACGTCACTCCAGTTCCACACAATGGTTGCCGTCCTCCTAAGCGTCGTCGTATCTAAGCTAGGAAGTTGGCAGTACAAGTTTTAGTAGTTTTTTATTAAAAGCCCACTGTTCATCTGATTTAAAGGGTGAACTCACCGCCGGTCGCAAGACTGCGGCAAAGAAAGGAAAGCATCGTGGCACGTTACTTAGGGCCTAAGGCCAAATTAGCACGTCGGGAAGGTACCGACTTATTTTTAAAGAGCGCACGTCGCGCCCTGTCAGACAAGTGCAAGTTAGATACTAAGCCTGGTCAACATGGTCGTACATCTGGCTCAAGAACATCGGATTACGGCAATCAATTGCGTGAAAAGCAAAAGGTTAAGCGTATTTATGGCGTTTTAGAGCGTCAATTCCGCCGTTACTTCGCAGAAGCTGAGCGTCGTAAGGGCAACACTGGTGAAACATTGCTCCAGTTGCTTGAGTCACGTCTCGACAACGTGGTTTATCGCATGGGCTTTGGTTCAACCCGTGCTGAAGCGCGTCAGTTGGTTTCTCATTGTGCAATTTTGCTCAATGGTAGTCCAGTGAATATCCCATCTATTCAGGTTAAGCCTGGTGATGTTGTTGCAATTCGTGAAAAAGCGAAGAAGCAAGCGCGTATTACAGAATCATTGAATTTAGTTCAGCAAATGTCTGCAGTTACCTGGGTTTCAGTTGACGCAACTAAGCTGGAAGGAACATTTAAGCAAGTGCCCGACCGCGAAGATATCAGCGGCGAAATTAATGAAAGTTTGATCGTCGAATTGTATTCACGCTAATTAGGCACTCTCAAGGAAAAAATATGCAAACAAATTTGCTCAAGCCCAAAATTATTTCTGTTGAAGCGCTTACCGCCAACCAAGCTAAGGTTGTTATGGAGCCGTTCGAGCGTGGCTATGGCCACACACTCGGAAATGCATTACGTCGCGTACTCTTATCCTCAATGGTTGGTTACGCGCCAACTGAAGTAGCAATTGCAGGTGTTGTTCATGAGTACTCCACTTTGGATGGCGTTCAAGAGGATGTAGTAAACCTTTTATTGAACCTCAAAGGTATCGTATTTAAGTTGCAGTCACGTGATGAAGTCACGATCAATTTGCGTAAAGAAGGCCCAGGCGTCGTTACAGCAAAAGATATCGATCTTCCGCACGATGTAGAAATCATGAACCCTGACCACGTAATTGCTCACTTGTCTGCTGGTGGCAAGCTGGATATGCAGATCAAGGTTGAAAAAGGTCGTGGCTATGTGCCAGGTAACGTGCGTCAATACAACGATGAGACTACTAAGATTATTGGTCGTATTGTGTTGGATGCCTCATTTAGCCCAGTAAGCCGTGTTAGTTACGCTGTTGAATCTGCTCGTGTTGAGCAACGTACTGACCTTGATCGTCTCGTTATGACTATCGAAACCAATGGTGTGTTGTCACCTGAAGAAGCGATTCGTCAAGCAGCTAGTATCTTGGTAGATCAGTTGGTTGTATTCGCAGCTCTCGAAAGCAGTGAAGTTTCTGGTGATTTAGCACCAAGCCGCTCTTCAATGGTTGATCCTATGTTGATGCGTCCAGTAGATGACCTCGAGCTCACAGTTCGCTCTGCAAACTGCTTGAAGGCTGAGAACATCTATTACATCGGTGACTTGATTCAACGTACAGAGAATGAATTGTTGAAGACGCCTAATTTGGGTCGTAAGTCTTTGAATGAAATCAAAGACGTATTGGCTGCTCGTGGCTTAAGTCTTGGCATGAAACTCGAAAGCTGGCCTCCAGCTAACCTCGAGAAATAATTAGAAAGGAAGCATCATGCGTCACGGAAACGGCTTACGCAAACTAAACAGAACATCTTCACATCGCCTGGCGATGCTGCGCAATATGTCCAATTCTCTTTTGGAGCACGAAGTAATTAAAACCACTTTGCCAAAAGCAAAAGAATTGCGTATGGTTGTTGAGCCTTTAATTACCTTGGGTAAAAAAGACAACTTAGCAAACCGGCGCTTGGCATTTAACCGCACTCGTGATCGCGATATCGTGACCAAACTCTTTACAGAGCTCGGCCCACGTTATGCAACACGTCCAGGTGGCTACCTTCGTATTTTGAAGTTTGGCTTCCGTCATGGCGATAATGCGCCTATGGCTTTGGTTGAGTTGGTAGATCGCCCAGAAGTTGAAGAAACAGCAGCAACTGAAGAGGCTTAAGTCTCTAGCTTGCAAAAGAAAGCCAGGCTTCGGTCTGGCTTTTTTCATTTACGAGTTATAAAGATGGTATGCCTCAAGCTCTCTCAGTCAATTCTTATAAGCTATTAGTAGTTGTTACTAGTCTTCCAAATATGGAGGCAGCCACGGCTTTGGCTAAAGCCTTGGTTGAGACCCATCTCGCAGCCTGTGTCCAAATTAGCGAAGGGCTGTATTCGGTTTATCGGTGGGAAGGAAAGATTTGTGAAGAGCAAGAGGTGCTCTTGTCAGCCAAAACGGTATTGCATCAATGGGAAGAAATTTGTGCGTTTATTAAAGAAAGTCACCCGTATGATTTACCTGAGGTTTTGGCATTTTCACCAGAACAATATGAGCAACAGTATGGTCAGTGGGTCCGCTCTGAGGTAAATTCGAGGTAATGAGAGCTTACTTTTTTCTGGTGAAGATTTTTGCGCTACTAATTTTGCTTTCTGGGCAAGTATTTGCAGCACCCGATTTTTTGCCCCCAGAGAAAGCATTTCGGGTAGAAGCTTCTTGGTTAGAAAATGCTAATCAAATTGAGATCGAATTGATTCCTGCCAAGGGCTATTACATCTACCAAGAATCCCTTAAATTCCAGGCTGGTGCTCGGCCCGGAAACCTACATAATATAAGACCTGCATTACCGTCTGGTATTGAAAAGTTCGATGAAACTTTTCAGAAAAAATTGCAGATATACAAGCAGCCCTTTATGGCGCTATTGGATGTTAAGCCGATTACAGGTAAGCCTATCTATGCAGAGGTGACTCTGCAGGGATGCGCAGAAGCCGGCATTTGTTATCCACCCATGACCTTGAAGTTTTTATTAGCAGGGCCTGGTGTTAAGGCAGCGCCACTACCTGAAATATTGGATGGTGTAAAAGCTAGCGTTAATGCTTCAGTTGAATTTAGCTTGGCTGATTTATGGCGTGAACGAGACGATATTAATGCGATTAGTCGTTTTCTAGAAAGCACAGCTCCTGGGTATTTATTCCTAGCCTTTTTTGTATTGGGACTGGCCTTGGCATTTACGCCTTGCGTGTTACCAATGCTCCCGATTTTGTCGAGCGTAATCTTCGGTTCCCAAGGTGGCAAAACAATTTCTAAAGGACGCGCAAGCCTTTTGGCGCTCTCTTATGTTTTAGGTATGGCTATGGTCTATGCATTAGCGGGAACCTTAATGGCGGCACTTGGAGGTAGCGTACAAAGGGCCTTGCAAAGCCCGGTTGCATTAGCTGCCTTTGCCCTATTGCTGCTATCTCTCTCAGGCAGTCTATTCGGCCTCTATCAGCTTCGCTTGCCAAGCTCATGGCATCACCATGTCGATAAGTTGGCGGGTCGTCAAAGGGGGGGTAGCGTGCTTGGAGCCTTTGCCTTGGGCGGAATCTCCACCTTGGTTGCTAGCCCCTGTATTACAGCTCCCTTAGCGGGTGTTTTAGCCTTTATCGCCCAAACAGGGTCTATGAGCCTAGGGGCTGGATTGCTATTTGTCATGGCCTTAGGAATGGGACTGCCACTTCTTTTTATTGCGATTGAAGCGCGCATTTTGATTCCGTCGACCGGCATTTGGATGATATGGCTACAGCGCACCTTGGGCGTTTTACTTGTGGCTACTGCTGCTTGGATCGCATCTCCTTTGATCCAAAAAAATGAGCCTGCTGGGTCTGTAAAAACAGTGAATGGACAAAAAATCCATCAAGTCGGCGACTTGTCTTTTGTAGTAATTTATTCGCTAGCAGAGTTGGATGCACAGCTAATCAAAGCTAAGCAAGATCACAAATTAGTCTTGCTCGATTTCTATGCGGATTGGTGCATCAGCTGTAAGGAGATGGAGGTAAATACTTTTGCTAATCCAGAAGTCAGCGAGACATTAAAACAATTTGTTTTGCTGCAAGCTGATGTGACTGCAAATAGCCAAGAAAATCAAGCACTGCTAAAGCGCTATGGGCTGTTTGGGCCGCCAGGTATTCTGATCTTTAATCTAAATTCGCAAGAGCAGGCGGATCAACGCGTGATTGGCTATATGCCACCTCAGCGTTTTATTGAGCGCTTGCAAAAATTACTGCGGAAATAATGACGATGTTTAAAATACACTCGATTTATATTGCTTCCCAGGCTGGTCATCTCATGAGTAAAAGGGATAGCGCAAGGCTTACCGCTGGAGTTGGTATTGAGGGAGATAGATATGCTCTGGGTATTGGCGCATTCTCAGGCTCAATCCCGGCAAAGATCAGAGATATCTCTCTTATCGCACTTACAGGTATTGAATCTGCTAACGAAGAGTTAGTAGCGAGTGGATTAAAAACATATCTTTCAAGTGAAGCAAGAAGAAATATCGTTATAGAGGGCATCAGCCCAGAAGATCTCAATCAGTTAGTTGGGAAAGAATTTTTTCTGGGCTCAATTAGGCTAAGAGCTACAGAGTTATGCGTTCCTTGCGAGCGCCCGGCAAGCCTAAGTGGGAAGCCCAATTTTATTTCTGCCTTTAAAAATAGAGGCGGTATTAGGGCTCAAGTTTTAGACTCTGGTGAAATCAGAGTTGGCGATCAATTCAAGGATGTTTTACTTGCTTGACTGAATGAGTCTTGCCGCTTCAAGTGCGAAGTAAGTGAGAATACCATCAGCACCTGCACGTTTAAATGCTAGCAATGACTCCATCATGACGGCATCGTGATCGAGCCAACCATTTTGTGCGGCTGCTTTAAGCATGGCATATTCACCGCTTACTTGATAAGCATAAGTGGGGTAATTAAACTCTTCCCTAACTCTGCGCACGATGTCTAAATAGGGCATACCTGGCTTGACCATGACCATATCAGCACCTTCGCTAATATCCAGAGCAATCTCCCGTAAAGCCTCGTCGCTATTAGCACAATCCATTTGATAGGTTTTTTTATCAGCCTTGCCTAGGTTCTTTGCTGAACCTACTGCATCTCTAAAGGGGCCATAAAACGCAGAGGCGTATTTGGCTGAATAAGCCATGATGCGCGTATGAATCAATTGCTTTTGTTCGAGCGCTTCACGAATTTTTCCAATGCGTCCATCCATCATGTCTGATGGTGCAACGATATCGACGCCGGCCTCAGCCTGAGTAATCGCTTGCTGAACCAATATTACAGTCGTCTCATCATTGAGGATGCGACCTTGATCATCAAGCACCCCATCTTGACCATGGCTTGTGTACGGGTCAAGCGCAACGTCTGTCATGATGCCTAAATTGGGGAAGCGTTTTTTGAGTTCGCGGACTGCAGCAGGAATGAGTCCTTTAGGATTAGAGGCTTCTTTGCCGTCTGGAGTTTTTAATGCTGCATTAATGACTGGAAATAATGCTAATACAGGAATCCCTAGATCCACGCACTCTTGCGCAACTGGAAAGAGTAAATCTAGGGACATGCGACTCACGCCAGGCATTGAGGCAACACTTTCTGATTTGCCTTCGCCTTCGAGCAAGAAAACAGGGTAAATCAGATCGCTTGCTGAAACAGAATTCTCTTGCATGAGGCGACGTGACCACTCATCACGACGCATGCGGCGAGGGCGATGCCCCGGAAAATTAAGCAACGAGTTAGCTGGTGATGTCATCTTCATGAGTTTCTGCTTCAAATAGCCATTTAATAATTAAATTATCTGCCTCTTCAAGGCCAATACGTTTTGTACTTGAAAATAATTGTGCCGTAAGTTGCTTGGAGTCGCCCGTGCCATCAGGTAATGCTGGATCATATTGCTGCAGTTGCTTCTTAACAGCCTCAAGAGCGTGTTTGCATTCGCTTTTATTCAATTTGTCGCATTTACTCAGCAAAATGTGGATTGGCTTGCCAGTTGGCACAAACCACTGAATCATTTGCTCATCTAGGTCGGTAATCCCGCGCCGGGCATCCACAATCAGGACCATGCCGACCAATTGTTCCCGCTCTTGCAAATAGTCGCTTAGAAGGCTATTCCAGTGGTATTTGGTTTCATGGTTAACAGCGGCATAGCCGTAGCCTGGCAAGTCCACCAAATAGGCTAAAAGGTCATCTTTAGCGAAAAGGCCAAAATAGTTGATATGTTGGGTGCGACCAGGCGTTTTACTGGCAAAAGCGAGCCTTTTCTGATTGCAAAGGACGTTAATAGCACTGGATTTGCCAGCATTTGAGCGGCCAGCAAAGGCTGCCTCACGCAGGGGCGTGGCAGGCAGACAATGGGTGTCATTGACTGTGGTGGCAAATCGGGCTTGAAAGAGTTTAGACATGTCCTGAAGCTATTGTAAAATCACGCAAAATCATGAAATATCTCATGGTGTTGGGTAAAAAGGTTGTAAATGCAGGGCCCAAACACTTTTAGGAATTTTTGCCAAGGTAAACATAATGCGTCAAAGCTCCCAAATCTCCAAATTAACTGGCTTACGTGCTGGTTTTGCGGTTCTTTCTATTTTCGCTCTGATTGGTATTTCTGGGGCTGCCATTGCTTCTGATGCCGCTCCAATGGCTCCAGCAGTTGAAGCCAAGGCTGCAGTGCCAGGCAAACCAAAGGCTGATCCGGCTGCTGGTGAGGCTCTTTACTCCAATGGAGACGCGACCCGTGGTGTAACCGCTTGTATTACTTGCCATGGCCCGAAAGGCCAAAGCGCAGTTAGTACATGGCCTAAGTTATCTGCGCAACACGCCGCATATACCACTAAGCAATTGAAGAATTTTAAAGAAGGCACTCGTGCTAACCCAATCATGATGGGTATGGCTGCAACATTGACAGAACAAGATATGCAAAACATTTCTGCCTTCTTGTCTAAGCAAGTGATCTCACAAGGCGTTGCACAAAACAAAGAAACGATTGAGCTGGGTCAAAGTATTTACCGCGGTGGTATTGCTGCCAAGGGCGTTCCAGCTTGTGCTGCTTGCCATAGCCCTACAGGCGCTGGTATTCCTGCTCAATACCCATTGTTAGGTGGCCAATGGGCTGATTACACAAATGCACAGCTGCTTGCGTTCCGTGAAGGCGTTCGTAAAAATAGTAGCCAAATGACAACGATTGCGACCAAACTTTCTGATAAAGAAATGAAAGCTGTTGCCGACTACATCGCTGGCTTGCATTAACAAATTCTGAGTTTCAATAAAAAGCCCGCTCATGAAGCGGGCTTTTTATTTGCTTCTACTTTTCGGAAATTAGTTTGGCAGCATTGTTTCGCTTGAAAACAGGTCTGATGTTTTTTCACGGGCACGAATGACATAAGCACTTTTGCCATCAACCATAATCTCTGCTGGTTTTGGGCGAGTGTTGTAGTTCGATGCCATCACAAAACCATAAGCGCCAGCAGAAAGAATTGCTAGAAGATCACCCTCCTCCACTGCAAGTTTGCGATCTCTACCAAGCCAATCACCAGATTCACAGACAGGCCCAACAACATCGTAGGTCAAGCTCTTAGCCTCTTTGGTTTCAACAGGAACAATGCCATGATGCGCTTCATATAAGGCTGGGCGCATCAGTTCAGTCATGGCAGCATCAACAATGCAGAAGTTTTTCTCGAGACCAGGTTTGAGGTACTCAACAGTGGTGAGCAGTACGCCGGCATTGCCTACCAAGGATCTGCCTGGCTCAAGAACAACATCTAGATGAGCAAAACCTCTATCTGCTACATGGTTCAAAAGAGTATTGGTGAACTCAGTAATGTCAGGAGGTATTTCATCGCCATAGGAGATTCCGAGGCCGCCACCCAGATCAAGATGATGAATCACAATGCCTTCTTTCTTGAGGATCTCGACTAAATCTAAGACTTTATCTAAGGCGTCTAGGTAGGGCGCGGTCGTGGTAATTTGGGAGCCAATATGGCAGTCAATTCCAACCACATCAATCTGTGAGAGTTGGCTAGCTTCACGATAAGTTTTTAAAACCTCGTGATAGGCAATGCCAAATTTATTTCCTTTTAAGCCGGTAGAAATGTAAGGGTGTGTTTGCGCATCGACATCTGGATTAACGCGCAAAGAAATTGGAGCGCGGCAGTTCAATTTGCTTGCGACACGATTGATATTGTGAAGCTCGGCAATGGATTCCACATTGATACACTTCACTCCAACCTGAAGCGCAGAGGCGATTTCAACAGCAGATTTACCAACGCCGGCGAATACGAGACTTCTAGGATCGGCGCCAATCGCGAGAGCACGAGCTAATTCACCACCACTCACTAAGTCAAATCCCGCACCGAGTTTTTTGAAGCAATCAATCACCGCCAAATTACTATTGGCTTTCATGGCGTAATGCACGCGTGCACGGCGCTTGCCATTGCTATCAATGCAAGCCTTGTCATAGGCCTGGTAGGCCTCAGTCAGCGCCTTTTTGCTGTAGATATAAAGCGGCGTACCAAATTCTTTTGCTAAGTCTGCAAGCGGAATTTCTTCGGCATACCAATGACCTTCACGCTCAGTAAATCCAGATAATTTGGGAAGTGGAATTGCCTTACTTGTCATTACTTGGCCGATGATGAATTGCTGGTATCAGCAGGAGTTTGTGGTGGATAGAGCTTGCCTTTTGGTTCCGGCTCCGTTGGGGCTGGCGGCACATTTGGCACATTTGGAATAAATAGAGGACCCCTAACCCCACATCCAGCAAGGGCTATTAGGAGGGCAATACAGAGGGCTCTATTGAGAATCGCTATCATGAATGTCTCTAAAACGAATGATTGAATATAGCATGCAGGACTCGGGTATGAATCCAAATAATTTGAGCGTGGAAACCATTGATGACAAGCAGTTTCATCAACTGGGCAGCAATTTATTGCAGTCTATTGAGGTGGCTTTAGAAGCCGCTGACGATGAACTGGATCTCGATTTGGATGTGGAGCGCCAGGGGGGCAACGTCATCACTATCCGCTTTCGGGATAAAAGCGTGATTGTGGTCAATACGCAGCCACCTTTGCATGAAATTTGGGTGGCAGCTAAGTCTGGCGGCTATCACTACCGATGGTCAGGAACCCTAGCTAAGCCTTTGTGGCTTGATACCAAAACCGGCAAAGAATTGCTGAGTGATTTGACTGATTTCGCCAGCGTACAAGCTGGTCAAGCGGTCAAGATTGGATTGCTTAATCCTTAGACTGCGCCAGTAGCGGCCAAGGTTTCGATTACCTGGATATCAGGCACGCTCTTGATTTGAGCCTTACCCATTTTTTCCAAGAGCACATAGCGAATTTGGCCGCCCTCAGTTTTCTTATCAACCTGCATTAGTTCCATATAGCGTTCTGCGCCAAATTTTGGTGGAATGGTTGGCAAGTTCATTGACTTGATAATTTTTGTGAGGCGCTCCAGCTCCGCTTTACTGATGAGGCTTAAGCGACAAGATAAATCAGCGCCCATCACCATACCGCAGCCAACGGCCTCGCCATGTAGCCATTCCCCGTAACCCATGCCAGCCTCTATTGCATGTCCAAAGGTGTGGCCAAAGTTGAGGGTTGCACGAATGCCGCCCTCTCGTTCATCGGCAGAGACTACTGTGGATTTAATTTCGCATGAACGAAGTACTGCGTGACCCATTGCATCGGTATCGCAAGCAAGTAAAGCCGATGCATTTGCTTCGATCCAATCTAAAAATTGAGCATCAGCAATTGCACCGTGTTTCACTACTTCAGCAAGCCCAGCCGAGAGCTCTCTGGGGGGCAAAGTCTTGAGCGTGTTGAGATCTGCAATGACGGCTACAGGTTGATGAAAAGCCCCAATCATGTTCTTGCCCAAAGGATGATTGATACCAGTCTTCCCTCCAACCGAAGAATCAACCTGGGCTAGCAAAGTAGTGGGAACTTGAATGAATCGAATGCCTCGCATAAAACTGGCCGCAGCAAAGCCCGTCATATCTCCAATCACGCCACCGCCTAAGGCTATCAACATGGTTTGGCGATCGGCACCAAACTTCAAAAGATCATCAAAAATAAGCTGCAGATTTTTCCAGTCTTTGTATGACTCCCCATCAGGCAGAGTAATCGTCCTGACAGGTTTTCCGAATATTTCTATGGTCTTAGAAAGGCGTGCAGCATAGAGTGGCGCAACCGTAGTATTAGTAACGATATAAATTGAAGTTGCTTTTTCGCAGGCAGAAAATAAGCTGGGCTGATCAATCAGGTCGGTGCCAATGTAGATTGGATAGCTGCGGTTGCCAAGATCAACTTCAAGTGTTTTCATTATAGTTTTCAAGCGGAGAGTTCAAGTTGCATGATTAGGGTGTTGACCAGTTGATTGACGCTGGGCTTGCCAGTTTCAATAACGTGATCAGCAATTTCGCGATAAAGCGGGTCGCGAATGATATATAAATTTTCTAGAACTTTTTTAGCGTCACCATTGCGAAGTAGGGGGCGTCCTTCACTACCCTTGGTGCGATGCCAAAGCTCGGTTGGATTTGCATGTAGATAAATCACGGTACCGTATTCGCTGAGGGCTTGACGATTTTCAGGAAGCAAAACTGCTCCGCCTCCGGTGGCAAGAACAATGTCATGTTCGCTGGTAATTTCTCGAATGGCTTGAGCCTCGCGTTTGCGAAACCCTTCTTCACCTTCCATTTCAAAGATAACCGGAATCTTTACACCACAGCGTTCTTCAATCACATGATCGGCATCTAAAAAGCGGCGCCCTAATTTTTTGGCCAACACTTTTCCGACCGTTGACTTTCCGGCGCCCATGAGGCCGATTAGAAAGATATTGTTTTTCGAAGAGTTCACCCTTCGATTTTATTAGGGTTTGTCGAGAACGGTAGGGGTTAGGAAGACCAGTAGTTCGGTTTTATCTTGTAATTTAGATTTATGGCGAAATAAGTGGCCAATGAGCGGAATATCTCCCAGTAAAGGCACTTTGACTTCATCCTCTCGTTCTGTGGTTTGAAAAATGCCCCCAATGATGGCTGTGCCACCGTTTTCAACGGTAACCTCAGAACTCAGGCTTTTCGTATCAATTGCGTACCCTTGTTCAGTTTTCATGCCAATGGTGTCTTTGTTGATGCCAACCAGCATGGAGATCTTTCCATCAGGATGAATTTTTGGCAAAACCTCTAAACGTAAATTTGCCTTCCGAAATTGCAATTTGCTGCCACTTTGGGAGGTGGTTTGATAGGGGAGCTCAGTACCTTGCTCGATCGTAGCTTTTACCTGATCTCCGGTCATGATGCGTGGATTGGAGAGGATCTTGCCTTGACCGTCGGACTCAAGGGCAGATAGCTCCATTTGCAAAAGACGGCTCCCGCTTTTTGAAACGAGAGTTGCGGCGACTGTTGCTGGATTAAAGCCGCTTAATCCCGACCCACCCAAATCAACATTACTAGATAGTTTTTTATCTGGGCTAATGCCTAAAGAGTTTGCTTGGTAACCAAGCTTGACTCCCAGCTCGCGGGCAAAGCGCTCATCTGCTTCTACAATGCGGGCCTCTATGAGGATTTGTCTTGGACTATTAATATGGTCGCCACCAAAGGGCAGAGCGGCATCTTCACGCCGATGCTTTTGGAATGCAGCAATTTCTGCATGGGGGCCGATCCAGTAAATATCCCCGTTGCGAACTAGCCGCAGCCCCCTGCTCGCCAGAATCGAGTGAAGCGCTGTTTGCCACGGGGTATTCTTGAGCTCAACAGTAATTCTCCCTTTGATCGATTCGCTCAATAAAAAGTTAGTGTTGCCAAGCTTGGCAAGGATCTGTAAAAGTTCGACGACTTCAATATCGGTAAATTGCAGACTAATGGGAGCATCCACTAAATTTTGTTTAGGCATGTTTGCCTGAGTGGGGTCAACTAAAAAAGTGAGTAAAAGACTAATACAAAAGCCGAATTTTCTTATTTGTTTATTCATGTGTTTTAGGCTTTGTTTCATTCGGATTTGGAGGGTCTGAGAATGACAGTTTTGCCCTGAGGGTGGGTGAAAGCAGCAAAGTCTTTTTCAAGCTGCGTCAATCGCCAATCGCCCAAAACGAGCGCACCTGTTTCAAACATCGCGTTGCTCCTACCGGCTTGGAAAAACCCTTGGTGGGCGCCACCCATTTGACTTACCCCTAAATAACGCCAGCGTCGAAGTTCTGACTCATGAGGATGGGTCTTGGGCTTAGCAACAGCCCTGCTGATTGGCTTATTTTCCTTTAATGAGTGAATACTTACTTCTATTAATTCTATTACTTCATATAGATCATCTTGATCACGTTCCAGATCAGTGCGCAATAGGGCAAACGCTTTTTTGAGTTCAGATATCTCCTTAGGGGAGTCTTGAGCTAGGACTTCAGAACTTCTTTTTAGGGACTCATAGGCCATTAATAACGCTATGCCAACAGCGATTGCGCATAACCCTAAAGCGAAAGCACCCCCTAATTTATGCACTTGAATGGGCGGGATTAAATTTTTTAAATCCTCCAGTTTTGGCTGCCCATTATTCTGGTTTTGATGCTCGGGGCGATCGATTTTTGGGGAGCTTGTTTTGCGGATTCCGTTTGGATCAGGAATAGCTGGATCGTCACCAAGCTCACTCAAGATTTCATCGAAAGAACGGGGGGAAATATGGCGGGATGGCATCACCATATTTTTTATACTTAAGCAATGGATTGCCATCAGCATGGTTTGAACCTTATGTCGGGAAAGATCAGTTAAAAAACCCAAAAACAAGGGTTTTGGAGCTTTTAAGAAAATTACCCAAGCACCCTATAATTTGAGCTTATGGCCCTCCCACCAAAAGATAAGCCGCCACAAAACCAGCGACCAGTCCGTCAGTTCGACAGAAGTCCACGGCATCCACGAGTAGGGCCTGGCTCACCTCGTAAATCTTCTAGCAATCCCTTAGTGAAGGCCATGCTAATTATTGGCGTGGCATTTGCCTTGGTAGTAATGCTTTTAATGGGTTATGCCTTTTTGGTAGCAAAACCGAACTTACCGAAAATTTCGGCATTAACAGACTACAACCCAAAAACACCACTCCGGATTTATACGGCAGATAAGGTATTGATTGGTGAGTTTGGCGAAGAGCGCCGTAAGGTTATTCCTTTGGACGAAATACCGCTTAGCATGCGCAATGCTGTTCTAGCTATTGAGGATGATCGCTTCTACTCTCATGGCGGAGTCGACTATGTAGGCATTTTGAGGGCCGCCCTGACTAATTTGCGTGGGCATTTATCTCAGGGTGCTTCAACCATCACCATGCAAGTAGCGCGAAACTTCTTTTTGAGCAATGAGAAAACTTTTAGTCGAAAAATCTATGAAGTGTTGTTGGCCTGGGAAATTGAGTCTCAGCTAACAAAAGACAAGATTCTTGAAATTTACATGAATCAAATTTTCTTAGGGCAAAGGGCCTATGGCTTTTCAAGTGCAGCCCAGATTTATTTTGGTAAAGAATTAAAAGACATCACGATTGCTGAGTCTGCAATGTTGGCTGGCTTACCTAAGGCTCCCTCGGCATATAACCCTGTAAGCAATTTCCGTCGCGCCAAAATTCGTCAAGAATATATTTTGCAGCGCATGCGGGATCTAGGGTACATTTCATCGGAAAACTATCAAAAAGCCATGGTTGAGGAGTTGCATATTCGCGGCCTTGGCAATGAATTTGCGGTGCGCGCGGATTTCCCAGCAGAAATGGTGCGTCAGCTTTTGTTTACTCAATACGGTGAGGCCATTTACTCGCAAGGAATAGATGTTTACACAACAATCTTAAAAGCAGATCAAGATGCTGCCTATAAGGCAGTCCGTCGCGGTATTTTTGAGTATGATCTGCGTCATGCTTATCGTGGTCCAGAGGGTTTTATCGACCTTCCTGAGGATCGGGTGAAGCGTCAGCGTGCCATTGATGAGGCTTTACTTGCTTACCCACAGTTGGATGATTTGCAATCAGGGGTTGTGCTGGATGTAAAGCCAAAAGAAATGCAAGTCATGATTGCTACGGGCGATACGATTACCTTGAAGGGTGAAGGTATGAAATTAGCATCGGCATCGATCACTGATAGCACCCAGCCTAAAAAACGCTTACGTCCAGGCGCTGTCGTGAGATTGCTTTTGGATGGTGGGGTTTGGAAGTTAGCACAATTGCCTCAAGTCGAAGCAGCTTTCGTCTCAATGAATGCAGAGACCGGCGCGATCTTGTCCTTGGTAGGTGGCTTTGACTTCCGTCGCAATCAATTCAATCACGTGACTCAAGCGCTGCGTCAGCCAGGCTCATCCTTTAAGCCTTTCATCTATGCAGCGGCAATTGAAAAAGGCTTTACGCCAAGCACCATGGTGAATGATGCGCCTTTATCGATTGGCAGCATGGAGACCGGAAGTCAAGCTTGGGAGCCAAAAAACTACGATGGTAAATATGAGGGCATGATGCGATTGCGCAATGCTTTGGCTAAATCGAAGAACTTAGTTTCTGTTCGCATTATTCGTGCGATTGGCCCTTCTTATGCACAAGAATATATTCAGCGTTTTGGCTTTGAGCCTGAAAAACACCCACCTTATTTGACAATGGCTTTGGGTGCAGGTTCGGTGACGCCATTGCAAATGGCGTCGGCCTATAGCGTATTTGCAAATGGTGGCTACCGCGTTGACCCCTTCTTGATCGATAAGATGGTTGACTCCAAAGGAACAGTTTTGTTCGAGGCAAAGCCTGCCCGTGTTGGTGACGGCGCCAATCGTGTTTTGGATGCCCGCACTGCTTTTGTAATGGACAGTATGTTGCAAGAGGTTACTAAGACAGGCACTGCAGCATCTGCTAGAGCTAAGCTCAGTCGTAATGATATTGCCGGAAAGACTGGTACTACCAATGATTCACATGATGCTTGGTTTGCTGGATACAACCCAAAAGTAGTTGCGATCGCTTGGATTGGTTTTGATAAGCCGGCCAGCCTGGGTGATCGTGAGACTGGTGGCGGTCTTGCCTTGCCAATGTGGATATCCTATATGTCAGTAGCTCTGAGGGATGTGCCGCAGGAGTCCCGCGTGGTTCCAGAGGGTGTGACACAATCCGATGGAGACTGGTTTATTCCTGACTTTTCTCGTAGCGGTGGCCCACGCGAACTGCAATAGTTCGTTTTCAACATGGCTCGGCAAGCGCGCACTGTAATACCTGGCCAAGCAATGCATGTCATGGTGCGCGGCAATAATCGAGAAACTCTTTTTTTTAACCCAGAAGATCGTCACATTTATTTGGAGTGGTTGCGAGAAGCGGCAAGACAATTTGCCTGTGCAGTCCATGCATTTGCCTTAATGCCTAACCATGTGCATTTGCTGATGACGCCACAATATGAAGATTCACTTGCTAAAACAATGCAATCTCTAGGTAGGCGCTATGCGCAGTACTTCAATCAACAACACCACCGGTCGGGAACAATTTGGGAGGGCCGCTATCGCTCTTCCTTGATTGACCCGGATTATTTTTTGCGTTGTATGCGCTACATTGAACTGAACCCGGTGAGGGCTGGCTATGAATCAAGTCCTCAAAATTCAGGGTGGACTAGCTTTGCCACCCATATCGGCGGTAAGGCGGATCCATGGCTGGTGGATCATCAGGTTTTTTGGAAGCTCGGAAACACCCCTTTTGAGAGGCAAATGAAATGGGCAGAGTTTGTCAAGGATGGTGCACCTCACTGGGAAGACCGACAGATCACCGAATCCTTGCTTCGATCTAAGCCTTGGGTAAGTGATATCTACGCAAACAAGCTTTTTAAGGAAAATCCAGATATTGCTAAAATTCGATACCGTGGACGCCCTAGAAAAATTAACTCAATAAATTCAATTACTTAGATTCTTTCTGCTGTGCCTCTGCTTGACTTCTGAATGACTCTGTCCCTATTTAAATAATTCATTTTGGTGCGGTTAGTTAAAAAATGGGACAGACACATTTTATTTCTATTGCATCGGTATGGGTATTCACCTATATTTGATCCTCCAAAAGTAATCAGGCCATTGATGCCACTCGGAAACACTATGACTACACAATTTAATTCTGATCTTCGCCCAATTGCTCAAGGTCTATATGACCCCCGTAATGAGCATGATGCTTGCGGCGTAGGATTCGTAGCGCACATCAAGGGTAAGAAATCCCACGAGATTGTTGCTCAAGGCTTGCAGATTCTGGAGAACTTAGATCACCGGGGTGCGGTCGGTGCTGATCCGTTAATGGGTGATGGCGCTGGTATTTTGATACAGATTCCAGATACTTTGTATCGCGAGGAAATGGCAAAGCAAGGTGTGACATTACCGCCGCTCGGTGAATATGGCGTCGGCATGATTTTCTTGCCAAAAGAGCATGCGTCCCGTTTAGCTTGCGAACAAGAATTAGAACGCACTGTACGTTTAGAAGGTCAGGTTGTTTTGGGTTGGAGAGATGTACCGGTTGACGTGAAATTGCCGATGTCTCCAACAGTGCAAATGACAGAGCCATTCATTCGTCAAATTTTTATTGGCCGTGGCCGCGACATCATGACAACAGACGCTCTTGAGCGTAAGTTATATGTCATACGTAAAACGGCAAGCCATGCAATTCAGGATTTGCATTTGAAGCACGGTAAAGAATATTTCGTTGCTTCAATGTCTGCGAGAACCATTGTTTATAAGGGTTTGCTTTTAGCGAACCAAGTGGGCGCATATTACCAAGATCTACAAGATAAGCGCACAGTATCAGCACTTGCATTAGTGCATCAACGGTTTTCTACCAATACTTTCCCTGCATGGGAATTGGCCCATCCATATCGCATGATTGCGCACAACGGCGAGATCAATACTGTTAAGGGTAACGTCAATTGGGTGAATGCACGAGAGGGAGCAATCAGCTCTCCAGTGCTAGGTGATGATTTGAAAAAATTGTGGCCACTCATTTATCCGGGTCAATCTGACACTGCTTGCTTCGATAACTGCTTAGAGTTGTTGGTGATGTCTGGCTATCCATTGGCACAAGCCATGATGATGATGATTCCTGAGGCCTGGGAACAGCATGCGTTGATGGATGACAATCGCCGTGCTTTCTATGAATATCATGCGGCGATGATGGAGCCGTGGGACGGTCCAGCAGCAATGGCCTTTACTGACGGTCGTCAAATTGGCGCAACCTTAGATCGAAATGGTTTACGTCCTGCGCGTTACTACGTAACTGATGATGACTTGGTCATCATGGGCTCAGAGGCTGGTGTATTGCCAATTCCTGAAAATAAAATTGTTCAGAAATGGCGTTTGCAGCCAGGCAAGATGTTTATGATCGACATGGAACAAGGTCGCATCATTGATGATGTTGAGCTCAAGAATGCTGTATCAAAAGCGAAGCCTTATAAGAGTTGGATCGATGCAGTTCGCGTCAAGCTGGATGAAGTTGATGCCAGCAAAGCGGACTTGATAGATGAAAAAACCACAATTCGTCCAGCGGCTAAATTATTAGATCGCCAACAGGCATTTGGCTACACCCAAGAGGACATCAAGTACCTCATGGCTCCAATGGCTATGAATGGCGAAGAAGCTATTGGTTCAATGGGTAACGATAGTCCCCTGGCTGTTCTCTCAAATAAAAATAAGCCTCTTTATAACTACTTCAAGCAGTTATTTGCACAGGTCACCAATCCTCCGATTGATCCAATCCGCGAAAACATGGTGATGTCTTTGGTCTCCTTTATCGGACCAAAGCCAAACTTGTTAGACACCAACAACATTAATCCTCCAATGCGCTTGGAAGTGAGTCAGCCAATTTTAGATTTTGATGACATCACGAAGATTCGTCATATTGGTCACTACACCAACGGCAAGTTCCGCTCATACGAATTAGATATTTGCTACCCAGCAGCATGGGGTAAGGCTGGCATCGAAGCACGCTTGGCATCTTTGTGTGCAGAAGCGGCGGATGCAGTGCGCTCCTGCTACAACATTTTGATCGTCAGCGATCGTCAAGTGGATGAGAAACATGTTGCTATCCCAGCTTTATTGGCGACCTCTGCAATTCATCAACATTTGGTTGAAAAAGGATTACGTACTAGCGTAGGTCTCGTTGTTGAAACTGGTAGCGCACGTGAGACACATCACTTTGCACTCTTGGCAGGTTACGGCGCTGAAGCCATTCACCCATACCTCGCCATGGAAACTTTGACCGAAATGGCTAAAGGCTTGTCAGGTGATTTGTCTAGTGAGAAGGCCGTTAAGAATTTCATTAAGGCGGTTGGTAAAGGTTTGCAAAAGGTCATGTCCAAGATGGGCATCTCTACCTATATGTCTTATACCGGCTCTCAGATTTTTGAAGCAATTGGACTGAACCACGAAATCATTAATCAGTATTTCAAGGGCACCCCATCTAACGTAGGTGGTATTGGTGTATTTGAAGTGGCTGAAGAAGCTTTGCGTATGCATGCCGCCGCGTTTAGCAATGACCCGGTATTAACCAACATGCTTGATGCTGGTGGTGAGTATGCTTTCCGTATCCGTGGTGAGAACCATATGTGGACACCGGACACAATTGCGAAATTGCAGCATTCCACTCGCATTGGTGCAGAGAAGGGCTACCAGACCTATAAAGAGTACGCCAACATCATCAATGACCAAACTAAACGCCAAATGACTTTGCGTGGCTTGTTTGAGTTCAAGATTGATCCAGCAAAAGCAATTCCATTGGATGAAGTGGAGTCTGCAAAAGAAATCGTGAAACGTTTTGCTACGGGCGCAATGTCTTTGGGCTCAATTTCTACTGAAGCACATGCTACTTTGGCCATTGCAATGAACCGTATTGGCGGTAAGTCCAATACTGGCGAGGGCGGCGAAGATCCAAACCGCTATGTGAATGAACTCAAAGGTATTCCAATCAAGAAGGGTGAAACCCTGGCAAGTGTTTTGGGTAGCGATGTTGTTGAGGCGAATATTCCATTATTGGATGGTGACTCCTTGCGTTCAAAAATTAAACAAGTTGCATCTGGTCGTTTTGGTGTAACCACTGAATATTTGCGCTCTGCTGATCAAATTCAGATCAAGATGGCACAAGGTGCTAAGCCAGGTGAAGGCGGTCAATTGCCGGGCGGAAAAGTATCCGATTACATTGGTAAATTGCGCTTCTCCGTGCCAGGAGTGGGTTTGATTTCTCCTCCTCCACACCACGATATTTACTCAATTGAAGATATTGCACAATTGATTCATGACCTAAAGAACGTCAATCCAAAAGCAGATGTATCTGTCAAGTTGGTATCTGAAGTTGGTGTTGGTACGGTTGCAGCTGGTGTTGCGAAGGCAAAAGCAGACCACGTTGTAATTGCTGGCCATGATGGCGGTACTGGCGCATCACCACTATCTTCTATTAAGCATGCTGGTTCACCATGGGAACTCGGTTTGGCTGAAACCCAACAAACCTTGGTTCTGAATGGTTTGCGTAGCCGCATTCGTGTGCAGGCTGACGGTCAAATGAAGACTGGTCGTGACGTTGTCATCGGCGCATTGTTAGGTGCAGACGAATTTGGTTTTGCAACTGCCCCATTAGTGGTTGAAGGTTGCATCATGATGCGCAAGTGTCATTTGAATACCTGCCCTGTAGGCGTTGCTACTCAAGACCCAGAACTGCGTAAGAAGTTTTCTGGCAAGCCAGAGCATGTTGTGAATTTCTTCTTCTTCATTGCTGAAGAGGCTCGAGAGATCATGGCGCAATTGGGTATTCGTAAGTTTGATGACTTGATCGGTCGCGTTGATTTGTTAGATACCCGCAAAGGCATTGAGAACTGGAAGGTTCATGGCTTGGATTTCAGCAAGATCTTTGCTGCGCCACAAGTAGCTGCAGAGGTGCCGCGGTATCAAGTATTGACACAAGAACACGGCTTGGCAAGTGCTCTCGACAATATCCTGATTGAGAAGAGTGAGCCTGCTTTAGAGCGTGGCGAGAAAGTGTCATTCATCGTTCCAGTGAAGAACGTAAACCGCACTGTGGGTGCAATGCTCTCTGGCGAAGTGGCGCAGCGTTACGGTCATGCTGGCTTGCCTGACGACACTATCCATATTCAATTGAATGGCACTGCTGGCCAGAGCTTCGCGGCCTTCTTGGCGCGTGGCATCACTTTGGATTTGGTTGGTGATGGCAATGACTATGTTGGCAAGGGCTTATCTGGCGGACGCGTGATTGTCCGTGCTCCTCACGAGTTCCGTGGTGATACAGCTCAGAACATCATTGTTGGCAATACTGTTTTATATGGTGCGATTGCTGGTGATGCCTTCTTTAATGGAGTTGCTGGCGAGCGTTTTGCAGTGCGTAATTCTGGAGCCACTACGGTTGTAGAAGGTACTGGAGACCACGGCTGTGAATACATGACAGGTGGAACTGTGGTTGTGCTCGGCTCAACTGGCCGTAACTTTGCTGCTGGTATGAGCGGTGGCATCGCTTATGTATATGACGAAGATGGTATGTTCGATAAGCGCTGCAATACCAGCATGGCAAGCTTAGAGAAAGTACTGCCTTCAGCAGAGCAAATTGCCAAGATGCCTCAGTCTGAGTGGCATGCCCCAGTTGATGTAAAAGATGGTGGCGAACGTTTAACAGACGAGCAAATTTTGAAGGGCTTAATCGAGCGTCATTTCCGTTACACCGGTTCAGAGCGTGCTAAAGCGCTATTAGCCGATTGGGAAAATGCCCGTGGCCGTTTTGTAAAAGTCCTCCCAACTGAGTACAAACGTGCTCTAGGTGAGTTATGGGATAAGGCACAAAATAAAGCTGTCGCCGCTTAATTAATACGGATATTAAGAAAAGATACTAAGGATTAGATATGGGTAAGGTCACTGGTTTTATGGAGTTTGAGCGCGTCGATGAAACATACGAAGCGCCCGTTAAACGTCTCCACCATTACAAAGAGTTCGTTGCCGCATTAACTGATGAAGAAGCAAAAGTTCAGGGTGCTCGCTGTATGGATTGTGGCATTCCGTTCTGTAATAACGGCTGCCCGGTTAACAACATCATTCCTGACTTCAACGATTTGGTATTTCATAACGACTGGAAGAATGCTTTAGATGTTTTGCAATCAACCAATAATTTCCCAGAGTTCACTGGTCGTATTTGTCCGGCGCCTTGCGAGGCTGCTTGCACCCTCGGTATTAACAATGATGCGGTTGGAATTAAATCCATAGAGCATGCGATTATTGATAAGGGCTGGGAGAATGGTTGGGTTAAGCCTCAGCTATCCAAAACTAAGACCGGTAAAAAAATCGCTATCGTTGGTGGCGGCCCTGCAGGTATGGCAGCCGCTCAGCAATTGGCGCGTGTTGGTCATGATGTGACTGTATTTGAGAAGAATGACCGTGTTGGCGGTTTGCTTCGCTACGGTATTCCTGATTTCAAAATGGAAAAGTGGTTGATCGATCGTCGCGTGGAACAAATGCAAGCTGAAGGCGTGAAATTTGAAACGGGTGTTTTTGTCGGCAAAGAAGCCATGGGCGCCGAAGTAAAAAATTACTCCACAAAAACCGTTTCGCCTGAGCAATTAATGAAGGATTTTGATGCGGTAGTCATTACCGGCGGCGCAGAGCAGCCACGCGATTTACCTGTTCCAGGTCGGGAGTTGGCGGGTGTGCACTATGCATTGGAGTTTTTGATTCCGCAAAATAAAGAGAATGCTGGCGACTTCAAAAATGAAATTCGTGCTTCTGATAAACATGTTGTAGTCATAGGTGGTGGCGACACTGGTTCAGATTGCGTTGGCACATCGAACCGCCATGGCGCTACAAAAATTACCCAGTTTGAATTGCTCCCACAGCCTCCGGAAGTGGAGAACAAGCCTTTGGTATGGCCTTATTGGCCAACAAAATTGCGCACTTCTTCTTCCCATGAAGAGGGCTGTGATCGTGACTGGTCGGTAGGCACAAAGCGTTTTGAGGGTAAAAACGGCAAAGTAGAAAAGCTGATTGGTGTCCGTTTGGAATGGAAAGACGGCAAGATGGCTGAAGTTCCCAACTCTGAATTTGAGATCAAGGCAGATTTAGTACTGTTGGCAATGGGATTCGTATCTCCAGTGCAACAGGTTCTCAATGCTTTTGGTGTTGAAAAAGATGCCCGTGGTAATGCCAAAGCTACAGTAGATGGCCAAAATGCTTACCAAACCAACATTCCAAAGGTGTTTGCAGCTGGTGATATGCGTCGCGGACAGTCTTTGGTGGTTTGGGCAATTCGTGAGGGGCGTCAATGTGCTCAGGCAGTAGATGAGTATTTAATGGGGTCATCTGTTTTACCCCGATAATATCGGGGATATGAACACTGTCTACCTAAACTCTTTGGATCCAAGCACGCAATCAGTAGGCGAAGTTGTCGTTTCTATTCAGGATGTGGACTTTTCCTATGCGCCAGGTGAGCGACAGATTTTGTCGGGCCTCAATATGGAGTTTCGTCGCGGCCAAGTAGTCGCGGTCATGGGAGGATCAGGCTGCGGAAAAACTACTATTCTGCGTTTAATCGGCGGTCAATTTACTGCTCAATCTGGCCAAGTATTGTTTGAAGGTAAAGATATTGGCAAGATGAATAGCGATCAATTAATGGCTGCTCGCCGCCGCATGGGCATGCTATTTCAGTTTGGCGCATTATTTACCGATCTCAGTGTTTTTGAAAATGTCGCCTTTCCTTTGCGTGAGCACACCGATCTAAGCGAAGCCCTTTTGCGCTCCTTAGTATTGATGAAGTTAAATGCAGTCGGGTTGCGCGGCGCCCGTGATTTAATGCCATCACAAATTTCTGGTGGCATGGCGAGACGTGTTGCACTTGCGCGCGCCATCGCTTTAGATCCTCCGCTCATCATGTATGACGAGCCCTTTGCAGGCTTAGATCCAATTTCCCTGGGAATTACCGCACGCTTGATACGGGATCTTAATAACGCCCTGGGAGCCACGAGTTTACTGGTTACCCACGATGTTGAAGAAACTTTTGAAATTGCTGACTATGTGTATTTTATTGCGAATGGCCGCATTGGTGCGCAAGGTACGCCGGATGAATTAAGTCGCTCTACAGATCCATTTGTGAGGCAGTTTTTGGATGCAGCACCTGATGGTCCCGTACCCTTCCATTATCCAGGCCAAAGCTTGGCAGAAGATTTTGGGGTCAGCGTTTAATGGTTGCCCTTCATAAAATTCTCGATTTATTCGGTGACCTTGGATTTTTTGTTCGCCGTAACTTAAGTAGCCTTGGTCTTGCAGCGAGAATGTTTGTAGCAGTGATTTTGCGTTCGGGATTTTTGCTCAAAAGACCTCGGTTAGTCGTAGATCAAATCCTATTTGTTGGTAATCACTCTTTTGTGATCATTGCGGTTTCCGGTTTATTTGTGGGATTCGTGCTGGGATTGCAGGGTTACTACACCTTAAATCGGTATGGCTCAGAGCAGGCATTGGGTTTATTGGTGGCACTTTCCTTGACTCGTGAATTAGGCCCAGTGATTACTGCTCTATTGTTTGCTGGTCGTGCTGGGACTTCATTGACCGCAGAAATTGGTTTGATGAAGGCTGGCGAACAGCTCAGTGCAATGGAAATGATGGCGGTTGACCCATTGGGTCGGGTGATTGCCCCTCGGCTTTGGGCTGGCATTATTTCCATGCCAATTTTGGCAACGATTTTTACCGCGGTAGGCGTGATGGGGGGCTATTTTGTTGGCGTCCCCTTGATTGGCGTTGATTCTGGGGCCTTTTGGTCTCAGATGCAGGGTGGAGTAGACCTCTTTTCAGATATTGGCAATGGCCTAATCAAAAGCATGGTCTTTGGTGTAGCAGTGACCTTTATTGCCCTTTATCAAGGCTATGAAGCGAAGCCTACGCCTGAGGGCGTATCACAAGCCACCACTCGGACGGTGGTGATTTCCTCTTTATCGGTTTTAGCATTGGATTTCCTGCTAACCGCAATGATGTTCTCGAACTAGAAAGAATAAACTGGGGCTCTTATGAGAAAAAGTGCAATTGATATTTGGGTAGGAATTTTTGTTGCCATTGGTTTGTTGGCAGCTTTATTTCTTGCACTAAAGGTTGGCAATATGAATGCAGTGTCATTTGCACCAACTTACAAAATTTCTGCACGCTTTGACAATATCGGTGGTTTAAAGCCTCGTGCGCCCGTGAAGAGTGCTGGCGTGGTAGTTGGTCGTATTGCCAATATTTCTTTTGATGATAAAACCTATCAAGCAACTGTCGTGATGACCATTGAAGAGTCTTATAAGTTCCCCACAGATTCTGCGGCCAAAATTTTGACTTCAGGATTATTGGGTGAGCAATACATCGGCTTAGAAGCGGGTGGCTCAGATGACTTTTTGGCGGATGGTGAAAAAATTTCCCAGACTCAATCGGCGATTGTTTTAGAAAACCTTATTAGTCAATTCCTTTACAACAAGGCTGCAGATAGCGGTCAAGATAAGGGCGCGGCAAAATGAATTTATGGCCCTGTGGTCTGCAGCATAAGCTTAAGCGCCTAGCATTACTGGGCTTGGCTACAGTCCTAGTAGGCTGTGCCTCAATACCCGCAGGCGTTGAGCGCTCACCACAAGATCCTTGGGAGCCCTTTAATCGTTCGGTCTTTGAATTTAACGAGGGGCTGGATGCCTATGTCTTGAAGCCAGTAGTTGCTGGCTATCGTTTCGTTTTGCCTGAATTTGTCCGCGAAGGTATTTACAACTTCTTCAGCAACTACAACGATATCTACACAGCTTTGCAAAACATGTTGCAGGGTAAGCCTGACTATGCCTTTAATGATTTGATGCGCGTCGTCGTCAACACCACCTTTGGTTTGGGCGGTTTTATTGATATGGCCACTCCGGGCGGTTTAGATAAACATAAGGAAGACTGGGGTCAAACCTTTGGCGTCTGGGGTGTTCCTGCTGGCCCATATGTAGTGTTGCCATTCTTTGGGCCTAGTAACGTACGCGATACCTTCGGTACCGTTGCCGACTTGGAGACGGATTACTTCTTCAAATACATCCATCCAGTGGGTTTGCGTAACAGCCTTACTGGGTTACGTGTAGTGAATGCTCGCAATACCTATTACGAAGCTGGTGATTTATTGGATGGGGCTGCAATAGATAAATACAGCTTTATGCGTGATGCTTACATTCAGCGTCGTCAGTATCAGATTAATGAAGGGCGAGATGATGAAGAGCCTACGATGCCGGTTTACCAGAATCCATACGAATAAATAGTGAGACAGGTGTATATGAAAAGTTACAAAATAATTTCCCAGCATTTGGTAGCAGGCTTGCTTCTTATTTCTGGCGCAGTTTTTGCTCAAACCCCTGATCAAGCGACTGCTCCAGACGCCTTAATCAAAATGGTGGTGACCGATGTCATGGCTTCTGTGAAGGCTGACCCTGATATTCAGAAGGGCAATATTCCAAAGATTGTGGACTTGGTTGAGAAGAAAATTGTTCCGTTTACAGATATGCGTCGTACAACAGAAATGGCAATGGGTCCTAATTGGAAAAAAGCAAGCCCTGAACAACAGAACCAATTGGTGATGGAATTTAAAAATCTCTTGATTCGCACATATTCTGGTGCCTTGAGTCAATTGCGTGACCAAACTGTGCAATTCAAGGCGCTTCGTGCCGCCCCTGACGATAAGGAAGTGGTTGTCAAAACCGTTGTCCTTGGTCGTGGAGACCCAGTGCCCTTGGATTACCGCCTTGAGAAAACAGAGAAGGGCTGGAAAGTCTATGACATGAACATCATGGGTGTTTGGTTGGTTGAGGCTTATCGAAATCAGTTTTCAAACCAAATTAGCCAAAATGGAATTGATGGTCTCGTAAAGTTCTTGCAAGATCGCAATAAGCAGTTGGCTAGCGCTAAGCCAACAAATTAATAGCAAGATTCATTTAGACATTTGACAATGACTTTTTCTTTGCCTAAGACAGTAACGCAGGAAAATGCCCTGCAGCTTGAAAAAGAAGGCTTATTAAATTTGCCTAATCTACGAGCAATTGATTGCGATTCACTAAAAGATTTTGATTCCACTGTATTAACTGTTCTATTGGCATGGCAAAAGAAATTACAGGCTGATGGACGCTCCCTTGTTATTGAGCATGCCCCTGAAAAGTTAAAAGTCTTGGCCAGTGTCTACGGTGTATCTGCATTGCTAGGCTTGTAACAGCATGCATCCAGCAATCTCAATTAAAAATATATCTAAATATTACGGAGCACTTCAGGCTCTGGATGATGTTTCTTTGGCCATTGAGCCGGGTGAATTCTTTGGCTTACTCGGCCCCAATGGTGCTGGTAAAACTACCCTGATTTCTATCTTGGCAGGCTTGGTTACTCCAAGCAAGGGTCATGCAGCCATTATGGGCGCAGATGTTCAGAGGGCATTTCGTGAGGCTCGCCGCATGTTGGGCGTTGTTCCTCAAGAATTGGTATTTGATCCTTTCTTTACTGTTCGTGAAACCTTGCGTTTTCAATCGGGTTATTTTGGTATTCGTCATAACGATGACTGGATCGACGAGATCATTGCAAACCTTGATCTCACAGCAAAAGCAGATAGCAATATGCGCTCATTGTCTGGTGGTATGAAGCGTCGCGTCTTAGTTGCTCAGGCATTGGTACACAGGCCACCAGTGATTATTTTGGATGAGCCTACTGCTGGCGTAGATGTGGAGTTGCGCCAGTCTCTATGGCAATTTATTAGCCGACTCAATCAAGATGGCCACACAATTGTGTTGACTACCCATTACCTAGAAGAGGCAGAAGCCTTATGTCAGCGCATTGCCATGCTTAAGCAAGGCAAGATTGTTGCCTTAGATACCACTGCCAACCTGTTGACTCGTTATGGTTCAGTAAAAAAAGATGGCGAAGGTAAGACAGATTTGGAAGAGGTCTTTGTCAATATTATGTCCGGAGGTGCTTTGTGAAGCATGGGCTAAGTAGACATTCCTTAGAGTACGGCAGTGGTTTTCCAACATTGTTGCGCAAGGAAATACTGCGCTTTTATAAAGTCGGATTTCAGACTGTAGCTGCTCCAGTATTAACGGCCATTTTGTACCTCATGATTTTTGGTCATGTACTCGAAGGCAGAGAAGTGTATGGCCGTCTAAGTTACACGGCATTTCTAATACCCGGCTTGGTCATGATGAGCGTTTTGCAAAACGCGTTTGCAAATACCTCCTCATCCTTAATACAGTCTAAGGTTACGGGTAACTTGGTATTCGTTTTGCTTGCCCCCTTGAGCCATTTTGAATTCTATGCAGCTTATATTTTGGCGGCTGTATTTCGTGGTGTAGTGGTGGGCTTCGGCGTGTTTTTGATTACCGCTTGGTATGGCTTGCCAGCAATAGAGTTCCCATTGTGGATTTTGACTTTTGCATTTTTGGGTGCTGCTATTTTAGGTAGTTTAGGATTGATTGCTGGCATCTGGGCCGATAAATACGATCAACTGGCTGCTTTTCAAAATTTCATCATCATGCCCGCCACCATGTTGTCAGGTGTTTTCTACTCAATTCATTCTCTTCCGCCAGCATGGCAGGCGGTGTCCCATTTCAACCCATTCTTTTACATGATTGATGGTTTCCGTTACGGCTTCTTCGGGATTTCTGATATTTCTCCGTGGAATAGTTTGGCAATCGTTGCTTGCTTCTTTATTGTCGTTTCAGTGATTGCTTTGCGCCTGTTACAAAAGGGCTACAAGCTCCGCCATTAATGATTTGCACTATTTAGTTTTATTAGGAGAGAAGTATGTTGCCAACCCCAGAACAAATTGAGGGCTACATTCAGCAGGGAATTGTCTGCACCCATATTCAAGTCGAAGGCGATGGCCAGCATTTCTTTGCAACCATTGTTAGCCCAGAATTTGAGGGCAAGCGTTTGGTGCAGCGTCACCAATTGGTATATGGTGCTATGGGTGATCGCATGAAAGCAGAGGTACATGCTTTATCGATGAAAGTATTTACCCCAGAAGAGTTTGCTCAAAACTCCGCCACCTAAAATATTAATAACAGAACTCAATAAGTCTCTAGTGGAATCGTTTCATGGATAAATTACGAATGGTTGGCGGCACACCCCTCAAAGGTGAGGTAGTGATCGCGGGGGCTAAAAATGCGGCTTTGCCAATTCTTTGCGCATGTTTGCTAACTGATCAACCAGTGGTGCTACGTAACGTCCCAGATTTGCAGGACGTGCGCACGATGCTCAAACTCTTGCAAGAAATTGGTGTCACCATCAATTTTCCTGATGCGAATGATCGCAGTCATTTAGTGCTAAGCGCAGCGGTGATTAAGAGTTCAGAAGCAACGTATGAGATGGTGAAAACCATGCGCGCTTCCATTTTGGTTCTAGGTCCACTTTTAGCCAGAATGCATAGTGCTAAGGTTTCTTTGCCGGGAGGTTGTGCTATTGGCGCTCGCCCTGTAGATCAGCACATCAAGGGCCTAAAGGCTATGGGTGTAAGCATCAAGATTCAGAGTGGTTATATTCAAGCTGAGACAAGGCCACCAACAGATCGCCTAAAGGGTGCATCGATTTTGACCGATATGATTACCGTAACGGGCACAGAAAATTTATTGATGGCTGCGACCTTAGCCTCAGGCACAACGATTCTCGAAAATGCGGCCCGCGAACCAGAAGTTGGCGATCTTGCTGAGTTGTTAGTGAAGATGGGCGCAAAGATTTCTGGGATTGGCACTGACCGTTTAGTAATTGAGGGTGTTGAAAAACTTCATGGCGCTGAGCATTCAGTCATTCCAGATCGTATTGAGGCAGGCACATTCCTGTGCGCGGTTGCTGCTGCCGGTGGCGAAGTGCTTGTGAAGCATTGCCGCCCTGACACACTAGATGCAGTGATGGTGAAATTAAAAGACGCTGGCTTACAAATGGAGGTTGGCCCTGATTGGATTAAGGCATCGATGCAGAGTCGCCCCAAGGCTGTGAGTTTTCGTACCTCAGAGTACCCGGCCTTCCCAACGGATATGCAGGCGCAATTGATGGCTGTAAATGCTGTCGCAGCAGGTAGCTCAACGATTACTGAAACAATTTTTGAAAATCGTTTTATGCACGTTCAAGAGTTAAATCGCTTGGGCGCTGACATCGCGATTGAGGGAAATACTGCAATTGCGCAGGGCGTAGAAAAGCTCTCGGGCGCAATTGTGATGGCGACTGATCTGCGCGCCTCCGCTAGTTTAGTGATTGCTGGCTTAGCGGCTCAGGGTGAAACTCAGGTTGACCGGATCTACCATTTAGATCGTGGCTATGACCGCATGGAGCAGAAATTGACACTATTGGGCGCAAAGATTGAGCGCATAAAGTAAGCCTGATGGATAATTGGTCCATGAAATTGACTTTAGCTCTCTCCAAGGGGCGCATCTTCGAAGAAACTGCAGAGATCCTATCCAAGGTCGGCATTGTGCCGAAGGAAGATCCAGAAAAGTCGCGCAAACTCATTATTGAGACCTCAAATCCGGATGTACGTTTGATCATTGTGCGTGCCTCGGATGTGCCTACCTATGTGCAATTTGGGGGTGCTGATTTCGGAGTCGCAGGTTTAGATGTGCTGATGGAAAAAGGGACCGACGGTCTTTACGTCCCATACGATCTCAATATCGCTAAGTGCCGCATGTCGGTTGCTGTGCGTGAAGGCTTTGACTATGCAGCAGCAGTGAAGCAGGGCTCCCGTTTAAAGGTGGCTACGAAGTACCTTAACTGTGCACGCGAACACTTTGCTAATAAGGGTGTGCATATCGATACGATTCAGCTTTATGGTTCTATGGAGTTGGCCCCGCTTGTAGGTTTAGCAGATGCGATTGTGGATTTAGTTTCAACGGGCAACACGCTTAAGGCGAATGGCTTGGTTGAAGTCGAGCCAATTGCGGATATCAGTGCGCGCCTAGTGGTGAACCAAGCTTCATACAAACGCAAACGCGCTCAGCTGCAACCTATTTTTGAGTTGCTGAAGTAAAACGCAATATTGTTTCCTACTGAAATGTCTGCACAAATCAAAGTCAAGCGCCTCAATAGCCAAGATACGGGTTTTAAAGAAATCTTGCTCTCCAGCCTTTCGCTGCCTATGGCTGACGATGAGGCAATTGATGCTGCCGTCGCTAAGATTCTTTTAGCAATCAAGGGGAGGGGTGATGCAGCAGTCTTGGACTTCACCAATCAATTTGATCGTTTAAATGTTGCTAGCGTTTCTGAGTTAGAGATTCTCTCTAAAGACTTAGAGCAGGCTTATCGGTCTTTATCAGCAGAGCAAAAGAGTGCATTGGATATTGCCGCACAACGAGTGCGCGCATATCACGAAAAACAAAAGATTGAAGCGGGTTGTCACTCCTGGGAATATGAAGAGGCAGATGGTACCCGCTTAGGCCAAAAAGTGACTGCACTCGATCGGGTTGGAATTTATGTTCCCGGCGGTAAGGCTGCATACCCATCATCTGTTTTGATGAATGCCATTCCGGCGAAAGTGGCTGGCGTTGAGCAAGTCATCATGGTTGTGCCAACGCCCGAGGGCGCACGCAATCCATTGGTATTGGCTGCTGCCTATTTGGCAGGTGTAGATCGTGTCTTTACGATTGGTGGGGCGCAGGCAGTTGGTGCGTTGGCCTATGGCACTGAGACTATCCCATCGGTAGATAAGATTGTTGGTCCGGGTAATGCCTATGTTGCTGCAGCTAAGCGCAGAGTATTTGGGATTGTCGGCATCGACATGATTGCGGGCCCTTCAGAAATTTTGGTCCTTTGTGATGGCTCAACTAATCCCGATTGGATTGCGATGGATCTGTTTTCTCAAGCAGAGCACGATGAGCAGGCCCAGTCTATTTTGCTTTGTCCAGATGCTGCGTTTATTGAACAAGTGCAAGCCAGTATGAATAAGCTTCTTCCCGAGATGCCAAGAGCTAAAGTAATTGAGGCGTCTTTGACTAATCGCGCACTCCTCGTTCAGGTCAGGGATATGAGTGAAGCTTGCGAAATCGCCAATGCGATCGCCGCAGAGCATTTAGAAATTTGCGCGGCCGATCCTCGCAAGTGGGCAGAGAAAATTCGTCATGCCGGTGCGATCTTTATGGGTAAATACACCAGTGAGTCCCTTGGGGATTACTGCGCTGGACCGAATCACGTCTTACCAACAGCCCGCACAGCCCGTTTCTCATCGCCATTAGGCGTGTACGATTTTATTAAGCGCTCTAGCATGATCGAAGTGAGTGAGGCCGGTGCTCAGACTCTAGGATCAGTTGCCAGTACTCTGGCCCACGGCGAAGGCTTGCAGGCCCATGCGCGTGCAGCTGAAATGCGTCTGAAGAAATAAATCCAGACGCATTTTGAAAATAAACTCGAATTAAATTAAGCTAGAATTTCTTTTAAAGTGGCGACGAGTTCGCCGCTTTGTACATCCGTGCCAATCGTAATGCGCAAGAAATCTTCTATGCGTGGTAACTTAAAGTGGCGCACGATGATACCGCGATCTCGCAAGGCTTGATAAAGCGTTGCGCCAGCATGCTGAGGATGCCGGGTAAAGATGAAGTTTGCAGTTGACGGCAGCGTTTCAAAGCCTAAAGCATTTAGCTCGCTCACTAACTTAGTGCGTGTTTGTATAACCTTCTTAGAGGTTTGCTCAAGGTGGGCTTGATCATCGATGGCAGCAATGGCACCTGCTTGTGCAAGGCGACCCAGGGGGTAGGAGTTGAAGCTATTTTTGACGCGCTCTAAACCTTCTATCAAGACGGGGTGCCCAACTGCAAAACCAACGCGCAAACCAGCAAGTGCGCGTGACTTAGAAAGGGTATGAACGATTAGAAGATTTTCTGGGCAAGCGTCACCACGCAATAGCGGAATGCAAGACTCTGTACCGTAATCGACATACGCTTCATCAATCACCACGACAGAGTCTTTGTTTCGAGCGAGTAAGGATTCGATTTCAGAACGGGGAATAGATCGACCAGTAGGCGCATTTGGGTTGGGGAAAATAATTCCACCATTTGGAGCACTGTAGTCAGCGATCTCGATTTCAAAACTATTTGCTAGCGGCACCATTTTGTATTCAATACCAAATAGTTTGCAGTAGACAGGGTAGAAGCTATAAGTGATGTCGGGAAAGTGAACTGGCTTGTTATGTTTGAGAAGGCCTGCAAAAACATGGGCTAAGACTTCATCAGAGCCGTTTCCTAAAAACACTTGCTTTGGGTTCAGACCATGTAATTTAGCAATAGCCTGTTTAAGCGCAGCGCCCTCTGGATCAGGATAAAGGCGTAAATCTTCGTTGTTCTGTGCCTCAATCGCGGCAAGAGCCTTGGGCGAGGGACCATATGGGCTTTCGTTCGTGTTGAGTTTTACCAGCCGCTGCATTTGAGGCTGCTCCCCCGGGACATAAGGGGTTAAGGTTTGAACAACGGGGCTCCAAAAACGGCTCATTAGGGTACTCAGCTCAAAAATCAGAATAAAAGTGAAGCAATAACTGCATTTATTTCTCTTCTAGGAATGATATTATGAGGCTTCAATCAACACTTCGCCTCGCGGCGCAATGAAGCATGCGGCAAGCCGACGTTACCCGAAACACTTCGGAAACCAAAATTCAAATTTCCATCAATTTAGATGGTACTGGTAAGGCTGAGCTGGCCTCTGGTGTTCCTTTTCTAGATCATATGTTGGATCAGATTGCCCGTCACGGCATGATTGACCTCAAAGTAGTCGCAAATGGCGATACCCATATCGATGATCACCACACCGTAGAAGATGTAGGAATTACCTTGGGTCAGGCCTTTGCTAAGGCGGTAGGCGATAAAGCGGGTATTACCCGTTATGGCCATTCCTATGTGCCTTTGGATGAAACCCTCTCGCGTGTCGTTATTGATTTTTCTGGCCGCCCAGGATTGGAATTCAACGTGCCATTTACTCGTGCCCGGGTAGGCGACTTTGATGTTGATCTTAGCATTGAGTTCTTCCGTGGTTTTGTAAATCACGCGGGAGTGACTTTGCACATTGATAATCTGCGTGGCATCAATGCGCACCATCAAATTGAAACTGTGTTCAAGGCTTTTGGCCGCGCTTTACGCATGGCTGTAGCGATTGATTCACGGGCATCTGGTGCCGTTCCTTCAACTAAAGGCAGTCTCTAATTTAGACACCCCATAGTTGCTCTGCAGACAACAGCGAAAGATAAGCTAAATTGGCGCAAACTATTGCGATCGTTGATTATGGAATGGGTAATCTCCGTTCTGTATATCAAGCATTTCATCATGTAGCTCCGGATGACAATGTATTAATTGCCCACAATCCTGAAGAAATTCGTTCTGCAAATCGTGTTGTTTTGCCCGGTCAAGGTGCAATGCCAGATTGCATGAAGCATCTCGCAGAGTCTGGTTTATTGGGGGCCCTATTAGAGGCATCAAAAAACAAGCCCCTACTCGGAGTGTGTGTAGGGGAGCAAATGCTTTTTGATCAAAGCGCTGAAGTGCGAACAACAAAGCAGAATCAGTGGACTCCGTGTTTAGGCTTGATTCCCGGCGAAGTTCGCCGTTTTGAGTTGGCTGGTAAAAAGCAGGCTGATGGTTCTGCTTATAAAGTGCCACATATGGGTTGGAACCAGGTGCGTCAAGACTCTAAACACCCCTTGTGGAGCGGTATTCCTGATCTTACGAGTTTTTATTTCGTCCATAGCTACTATGTTGTGCCGCAATGCAAAGAAGATATTGCAGGCTCTACCGAGTACGGCGATTGGTTTACTTCTGCAGTTGCGCGAGATAATATTTTTGCTACACAATTTCATCCAGAAAAAAGTGCAGAATACGGATTAAAGCTTTACCAAAATTTTGTTTCTTGGCAACCTTAATACTTTTAACCTTTAGTTATGCTGCTGATTCCTGCAATTGATCTCAAAGACGGCCACTGCGTTCGACTTGAACAAGGCGATATGGATAAAGCCACGGTTTTCTCTGAGGATCCTGGTGCCATGGCTGCACACTGGATTAGTAAAGGCGCGCGTCGTTTACATCTAGTCGATCTTAATGGCGCATTTGCAGGCAAGCTTAAAAACGAATCTGCCATCAAATCGATTCTTAAAGCAGTTGGCGATGAGATTCCTGTGCAATTGGGTGGCGGCATTCGTGATCTTGAAACAATTGAGCGTTTATTGGATGATGGCATTAGTACTGTGATCATTGGCACTGCCGCAGTGAAGAATCCTGGTTTTGTACAAGACGCATGCACTGCATTTCCTGGCCATGTCATGGTCGGCTTAGATGCACGTGACGGCAAGGTGGCTACAGATGGTTGGAGCAAGATCACCGGACATGAAGTGATTGATCTTGCTAAGAAGTTTGAAGACTGGGGTGTTGAGGCGATCATCTATACCGACATTGGTCGTGATGGCATGCTCAAGGGTGTCAATATTGAGGCCACCATTAAGCTCGCTCAGGCTATTCGTATTCCAGTCATTGCGAGTGGCGGCCTCTCGAATAATAAAGATATCGAAGCACTCTGCAAGGCGGAAGAAGAGGGTGTCATGGGTGTTATTGCAGGTCGCTCTATCTATGCTGGAGATCTTGATCTTGCGGCCGCTCAAAAATATGCAGACGAGTTAACCCTCCAGTACGCAAAGAAAATTATCTAGTGTTAACGAAGCGAATCATTCCTTGCCTCGATGTCACTGCAGGGCGGGTTGTTAAGGGTGTTAACTTCCTTGGTTTGCGCGATGCAGGCGATCCTGTGGAAATCGCTAAACGTTATGACACCCAGGGTGCTGACGAACTTACTTTCTTAGATATCACTGCTACATCCGATGGCCGTGATCTTATTTTGCACATCATTGAAGATGTTGCTTCTCAGGTATTTATTCCTTTAACTGTTGGTGGGGGTGTACGCGCAGTCGCTGATGTGCGTCGCCTGCTCAATGCTGGCGCAGATAAAGTCAGCATGAATTCCTCTGCAGTTGCTAACCCAGATTTAGTTTCTGATGCTGCCGCTTATTACGGCTCCCAATGCATTGTGGTCGCAATTGACGCCAAACAAACTGCTGCTGGCAATTGGGAGGTCTTTACCCATGGCGGCAGAACAGCTACTGGAATTGATGTGGTCGAGTGGGCCAGCGAGGTTGCCAAACGTGGTGCCGGTGAAATTTTGCTGACCAGCATGAATCGTGACGGTAGTAAAGACGGTTTTGATTTAGCCTTAACTGCGGCCGTGAGCGATGCAGTATCTGTGCCGGTGATCGCATCGGGTGGCGTTGGCAATTTACAGCATTTAGTCGATGGGATTACTAAAGGCCATGCCGATGCCGTGTTGGCAGCCAGCATTTTTCATTATGGTGAGTACACCGTAGGGCAGGCAAAAGAATATATGGCGGCCCAAGGAATTCCCGTTCGTATTTAGGCTGTATTTCTAGATTCGCTGTAAAGTTAGGGCATGAGCAATCTCAAGAGCACCTTCACCCCTGCCCAGTTGTTACAAGCCGGCGCTTGGCTTGATGCTGTGGCATGGAATGAGCAAGGTTTAGTTCCAGTAATCACACAAGAAGTCGGCAGTAAAGATATCTTGATGATGGCCTGGATGAATCGCGATGCCTTATTAGCTACCCTGCGTTTAGGCGAGGCGATTTACTGGACACGCTCTCGGCAAAAGCTTTGGCATAAAGGCGAAGAATCTGGTCACACTCAAAAGGTAAAAGAAATTCGCCTAGATTGCGATGGCGATACGATCTTATTGATGGTTGAGCAAAAGGATGGAATCGCTTGTCATACCGGAGAGCACAGCTGTTTCTTTTTGCAATGGGACTCTGCTAAATCTGCTTGGGTTGATGAATCCAAAAAGTAGACCTGCTTGATAAAACACATAAAATGAAGCAATGACTTGTTCAACCAATAAACCCTCTAATTTAGATTCTGCATTCGCGCATTTAGCCGATGTTGTAGATCAACGTCGTGATGCGTTTAAGGCGGGACAAGCTGACCCCAAGACTTCCTATACAGCTTTGCTTTTCTCAAAGGGCGATGACGGAATTCTGAAGAAAATTGGTGAAGAAGCAACTGAGGCAGTCATGGCTGCTAAAGATGCTCGTAACTCCAACTTGGCCGCCGAGCAGCAAAAGCTGTTAGTGGCTGAAATGGCAGACCTGTGGTTTCACTGTCTCATTGCCTTGTCGCAATTTAACTTGCGGCCAGAAGACGTTATTGCAGAGTTAGATCGTCGCTTAGGAACATCGGGGATAGAAGAGAAGGCAGCCAGAAAAGCATCGGGTAAGGAATAAATAGGCATGTCACACGATCCAAACTGCCTGTTTTGCAAGATTTCACAAGGCTTAATTCCATCCCAGAAGGTTTATGAGGATGAGGAAATCTATGCCTTCAAGGATATTAATCCAGCCGCACCAGTGCATTTTCTAATGATTCCCAAAAAACATATCCCTATGCTGGAGTCGGCAGAAAGCATTGATGCCCCTTTGCTGGGTAGAATGATGGAATTAGCGCCGCGTCTTGCCAAAGAGCAAGGTTGCCGTCCTGGTAAGGATGGCGGCTTTAGGTTAATGGTGAATAATGGTGTCGATGGAGGGCAGGAGGTTTATCACTTGCATTTGCATGTGATGGGCGGTCCGCGCCCCTGGAAAAAATAATCCAAGGAGATTTAAGATGGGCTCATTTAGCATTTGGCATTGGTTAATTGTTTTGGTCATCGTGATGTTGGTATTTGGTACCAAGAAATTGCGTAATATCGGCCAAGATCTAGGCGGCGCTGTAAAAGGCTTTAAAGATGGTATGAAGACATCCGAAGAGCCTAAGGAACAAATTCAGCAAAGTAGTGCAACAGGAGAAAAGACTGTTGACGTGCAAGCCAAAGACCTCAACAAGTGATTCCTGATGGCGCAATAGAAACCCATGTGGTTTATAGAAGACTGCTGAAATGATTGATCTTGGGGTTTCAAAACTTGCGCTTATCGCAGTAGTTGCTTTAGTCGTAGTGGGCCCAGAGCGCCTACCAAAAATTGCCCGTATGGCGGGGAATTTATTTGGTCGTGCACAGCGTTATATGGCCGACATTAAATCCGAGGTGAATCGCCAGATGGAAGTTGAGGAATTTAAAAAGTTCCGCGAAGAAAGTGCATCCGCTCTCAAGGAGGTTGAGAACAGTATTCATTCAACCGTTCAAGAGGCTAATACCCACCTCAGTGATCAGGCTGATATTTTTGAAACCAGTTTTGAGAAATTGCCACTTGATGAGAGAGCCGTGTGGGATAAGACTAAGCGTCAAGGTCGCAATAGCTGGGGCGTCAGACGTGCGGCTAGACCAATCTGGTTCAAGCGCTCGGCAGGTGTGCGGACACGCGTTCAATCGGGTGCTGCCAGAATGAAGCGCTTTCATCACAGCAGTATCAAATAAATAAAGCCAGAATAAAAATACTTTCGCATGTCAGAAAATAATTCCACTGAAGATTCAGGTTTGCAAGAATCTTTTCTTTCGCATTTATTTGAGTTGCGTGATCGTGTCATCAAATCTGCTATAGCAATTATTGTTGTGTTTGTTTGCCTGGTGTATTGGGCGCCAGATATTTTCCATTTGTTTTCACAGCCACTGCTAGATTCATTACCGGTGGGCGGCAAGATGATCGTGACGGATGTCACGGGATCTTTCTTTGTGCCCATGAAGGTCACTATGCTCGTTGCCTTCATCATTGCATTGCCAGTAGTCATGTATCAGTTGTGGGCCTTTATTGCGCCAGGCTTGTACATGCATGAGCGCAAATTGGTAATTCCATTGGTTGTAAGTAGCTATAGCTTATTTATCTTCGGCATGGCATTTGCCTATTTTTTGGTATTTCCGACCGTGTTTAATTTCATGGCCAGCTATAACGCACCGCTGGGTGCAGAGATGTCCACTGATATCGATAAATATCTCAGCTTTGCTATGAATACCTTTTTGGCCTTTGGTATTACTTTTGAAGTGCCTGTAGTGGTAGTTGTCTTAGTGCGCATGGGCATGGTGCCTTTGGCCAAGTTGAAAGAGATCCGTCCCTATGTGATTGTGGGCGCCTTTGTGATCTCTGCAGTCGTTACGCCACCCGACGTACTCTCACAACTGCTGCTGGCTGTTCCGATGACCTTACTTTATGAGTTAGGCCTATTGGTTGCGCGCTTTTATGTGCCCAAGCCTGCCGATGATGGGGCTAGCAAAGAAGATCAAGCCAGCTCAGCATCGGCTTGATTTTTAGAGCCCTTAGAAAAAGTAGCTATTAGCCAATTGGTAACGCGATCAAAATGGTAACGTCTTTGGCGTAAGTTACCTTCTATCTCTAAATCAGAACCAGCAAATGCTTTACCTGCTGCTAATAAGGCGCGACGCTGCTGAATTGTTTCAATCTGAATGAGTCGCGGCAAGATCTTTGGGAGTTCCCAGCGAATATCAACCACTACACAGTGCTCATGTTGCAGCTGACCTACGTCGCAGAGTAGCAATTCTGCTTTGCTGAAATTAAATTGATTGGCGATGACGATGCGGTGGCATAAGAGCAGCCAATCTTCATCCAATTTATGTTCAGCATGATGGTTGATAGCGTGTTCAGCATATTGCGCCAGTTCAAACCACTCATTGGATTTGATATTGGGGCAGCTCTCTAAAATTTTGCTGAGTAATTCTTTTGCTTCTGCTACGCCTTGTTGGTGTGCCTGCCATACCCAATACGACGCTTGCAAGCCGCGCACTTTTTCTTCGGACTTTTCACGTTTGCGCCAAAGATTGGCGCCTTTCCGCAACTGGGCTTCTGCGTGACCAAGATCGGCAGCACGATCAAAGCAGCGATCACTTTCTGCGGCGTTGTAGCCAGAAAATTGTGGACGGCGATAAATTTCACCAAGTACATACCAAGCATCGCGATCACCATCTTTAGCTGCGAGCTCCAACCAGTGCGCCGCTTTCTTAAGAGAGGCATTTGACTTAGTATCGCTGCCATCTAGTTGTGCAAGGCGCAGACCTAATGTCAGTTTTGCAATGGTCAACCCGTGCTCGGCAGCTTGCAGTAAAGCTTCTTCATCTTGCTTGTCGAGCCACGCATTCCATAAAGAAGATAGCACTTCATTTTTTGGTTGTAATTTAATCAGCAGTTCTTTTGCAGAGACTGTGAATGGAGAATCTATTTCAGAAAGTTCTTGTAGGTAGTCCCGAGCCAATTTTTGCAGGTCTGCGAAATCTAGATTAATGATCTGTTCAAGTGCAGGGACTGTCGTTGATTTGTTTATCCAGTCAACCAACTGTGATTGAGTTTCTTGGTAAGTTGGATTTATTAAAAGATTGGCTAGCTGCCACTTCGCCGCAAGGCTGGATTTATCTTGAGCAGTTTTTTCTGCCAATTGCCAAAATGAAGCCCAGCCGAATCCAAAGGCAGGGCTATTAAACGTCTCTGCCAATGGAATATTGGCCACTTGTGTGAAAAGTTCAGAAATTTCGTAAGTTATTGAGTGTTGGTCATCAAGTGCTTGATTTTTAATAGAAAAATAAGATTTTTCTAGCCAAATCAGTGCATTGCCGGGTTGAATGGGGGTTTTAAATGCCCCAGTCATGTAGGCTTCCGCTAATTTTTGTTGCGCCAATACATCACCTAAGCGGGCAGAACTGAGGATTTTTAGGAATTCGCGACTTGCCATATGACAATTTTGTCATCTAGAAGCCCTAAAAGACAGAAATCAAAACCCTTGTTGCCGAGATACAACGAAGAAAGCCAAAAAACTACCTTTTGACAAGCAAAAAGAGCTCCTAAATACCCTTACCCTCAGTCTAGAAGGACAAAACCAGCAAAATTCATTGGTCCCAGTCTTATCGGGCATTACTTTTAATTTTTGGAGATTTAAAGAATGAAAAAATCGCTATTAGCAGTTGCAGCTTTAGGTGCTTTTGCATCTGCTGCTCAAGCTCAGTCCAGCGTAACCGTTTACGGTGTAATGGACGTTGGCTACGTTGGTTCTAACAACCGCATTGCCAACAACACTGCCGTAAATACTGGTACTGTTTCAAGAAACACAGCAAGCGCATTTGCTGACGCAGCTGAAAGCACATCACGTTTGGGTTTCAAGGGTACTGAAGATTTGGGCGGCGGTTTGTCTGCATTCTTCACTATTGAAACTGCAATTACTCCAAACGTACAAAACGCAATTTCTTCTTCAACATCAGCTAACCGTCAAACATTTGCTGGCTTGAAAAAGAACGGCATCGGTTCCTTCGCTTTTGGTACACAGTACACAACTATTCATAACGCTGTTGCGGCATCAGATCCTGGCGCTCAAAACAACATGATGGGTAACGTTATTTATGACAAGATTACTGCCGGCGTTTCAGTAGCTGGTGGTACAGGCACCACTACTGCTGGTTCATGGCAATATGCTGGTAACCAGAACAATACTTCTTACACAGTTCGTGGCAATAACATGTTGACTCTTCAGTCAGACACGTTTGCTGGCTTTCAGGCTAACGCGTTCTACTTGTTGAATAATCAAAACGCTAACCAGAGTACTACTGTATCTGGTAACAACACTACTATTTCCGGTGGCTCTACAAACCACAGCGGTTTTGGTTTGGGCGCAAACTACAACTGGCAAAAATTATTGGTAACTGCTAACTTCCAACAGTTCACTGATAAGGCTCCGTACACACAAACTGGAACTAATCAACTTTACACATCAGGAAACCCAATCCAAAACGGTTTCGGTGGAAACTCAGCGGCAGGTACTAATGCTAAAGATAACCAGCAATACTATGCTGCTACTTATGACTTTGGTATCTTGAAGGCCTATGTACAGTACGTAAATCGTAAGACTATGGATGTGAACAATCCAAATAACTACGTTGCACGTACCGCACAGCAGATCGGTATTCGTTCTTTTGTTACTCCAGCTATTGAAGCTTGGGCAAGTGGCGGTATGGGTAAGTTGACTGTTTCTAATGCATACACTGGTAGCAATGCATTTGTTGTTAATACCGCAGGAACAGGTAGCAATGCCGCTGGTTTCGGCGCTTTCCAACTGGGTTCCAATTACTGGTTGAGCAAGCGTACAAACTTGTATGCGATCTATGGTCAGCAATACACTCGTAACCAGTCATGGACTACGAATGGCAACCCAACAAGCTATAACAGCAACGCCTACGCTTTAGGCTTGCGTCATACTTTCTAATTTACTGCTAGCGTAAGCTAGTAATAATTAGTTGCGAAGCATCAAAACCCGCTACAGAAATGTAGCGGGTTTTTTTATGTTAATCCTAATTTAGCGCCTAAAATTAAGTTTGAAAATCATCGGGTAAAGACAATTCGAAGCAAATGGCCTCCAAAATCCAAGCGCTACTATCGCGTGCAACGCAAACTTTCCAGGAGGGGCAATTGGAGGCCGCTGGAAAATTATTGTTAGAAGTGCTAGATATAGAGCATGAAAATATAGCTGCCAAGGAGTTGCTGGCGTATGTTTATGGCAGCAAAGGTGATGAGCTTCATGCTCGGCAGTTATTAAGAGAGGTCGTAGGTAGCCCTGACGCCTCATTAACTGCACTATACGAGTATGGAGCATTATTGCTTAATAGCTCTCCAGATGAGGCTATTAACCCCCTAGAGAGAGCGCTAGCGATTCAACCACACTCTTTTGAGGTGCTGCATGATTTAGCTACTGCATATGCATTTACGGGTAGGAAAAAAGAAGCTATAGAAAAGTACACTTTAGCAGCTAAATTAAATGGTAATTCTAGCGAATTGTTTTACAACATCGGGTGCCTTCATGAAGAGTTATTTGACTTCGAAAAGGCAAATTTATGTTACAGAAAGTCATTAAGCCTCGACCCTCAATTTGCTCGGCCTCTTATAAATCTGGGTTTGAATCTGAATCAGGCTGGTAAATATGATGAAGGAATTGCATTACTTGAGAAAGCTCATGCACTTCAGCCGGATGTAGATTTTATTTTTGGCCACATAATTCACGGAAAGATGCAGATAGGCTTTTGGGCAAACTATGAAAAAGATCTTGAAAGATTAAAGAATAACGTTAGCAATGGACAGAGAATAATTCATCCTCTGAATTTTTTGAGTTTAGTAGATGACCCATATCTTCAGCAGCGAGCAGCTGAAATTTATGCCCAATCTAGGCCGCACGGATCTCCACATATTCGAGAGCTCAATCAGCAGAAAAATAAAAAAATTAGAGTTGCTTATTTTTCTGCTGATTTTCAGAACCATCCGGTAACGCATTTAACTGCTGAACTGTACGAGTTGCACGATAAAGATATTTTTGAAATATATGCATTTTCATCTGGCTTCAAAACCAATGATGAACAAAGACTTCGATTAATGAAATCTTTTGATGAGTTCATTGATATCCTTAGTCTTTCTGATGATGAAGTAATCTCCCTTGCTAAATCTAAGGGAATTGATATTGCCGTAGATTTGGGAGGGTACACGGATAAGGCCCGCATCGGAGTGTTTGAGAAGCGGGTTGCCCCAGTTCAAGTAAGTTACCTTGGGTATTTAGGAACTCTTGGATCCTCATGTATGGATTACATTTTTGCAGATCACAATGTAATCCCAATTGAAAGTCAAAAGTTTTTCTCTGAAAAGATTGCCTACCTACCTCAGGGTTACCAAATCAATGATCGTCAAAGAGTTATAGCCAATAGTAAATTTACGCGTGCTCAATTTAATTTGCCAGATGAGGGCTTTATATTTTGCAGCTTTAATAATAGTTACAAGATTAATCCGGAGGTTTTTTCTAGTTGGTGTCGGATTCTCAAGAGGGTTGATGGTAGTGTTTTGTGGTTATATGAGTCGAATAGGTGGATTGCAGAGAATCTTCGCAGGGAGGCTGAGTTCAGAGGTGTGGATCCGTCTAGGCTAATATTTAGTGGGGTTTTACCCGTACCCGAATATTTGGCGAGATATAGGCTAGCAGATTTATTTTTGGATACCTTCCCCTATAACGCGGGGACCACTGCAAGTGATGCCTTGTGGTCCGGCCTGCCAGTACTTACGCGATCTGGAAAATCTTTTCCTAGCAGAATGGCGGGAAGTATTTTGAAGGCGATAGATTTGCCGGAGCTTATTACTTATTCGATTGGTGAATATGAAGAGTTTGCCGTGGAGTTGGCGACCCATAGATCAAAATTGCAATGCATCAGAAAAAAGATAGAGGCCAATAGGATGTCTGCGCCACTTTTTGATTCTCCCCAAACCACCAAAAACATTGAGAGGGCATTTCAAATAATGTACTCACGATATCTCGATGGTAAGGATCCCGAGAATATCGAGCTAGTCTAATCAGCATATTCAGTGATTAATTGATGGCTTTAGGTTTTGGCCTTTTGCCAATCTGCACTTTAAGTTCTAATGCTTTGTCCTTACGTTGTGTGCTGAGTGTTGCTTCCGATCCAGGCTTGAGTACAGAAACTCTGCTGAGTAACTCCCGTACATCTTTAATTTGCTGTCCATCAACCGCGGTTAGGACATCTCCAGGCTTTGCTCCTGCTCGGTCTGCCGGGCCTCCTTTTAGAATCCCTGAGAGCAATACTCCTTGTATTTTGGGGGAAAGCCCCATTGATTCTGCAAGCTCTTTAGATAGATTCTGAGGTTCAACGCCTATCCAACCTCTTGTAACGCTTCCGTTGCCAATAATGGACTCCATAATCTGTTTTACAAGATTTACTGGAATTGCAAAGCCAATGCCCATGGATCCACCATTGTTAGAGAAAATTGCAGTATTAATTCCTATCAGATTGCCGCGTGTATCAATGAGTGCGCCACCAGAATTTCCTGGATTAATTGCAGCATCTGTTTGGATAAAATTTTCGAATGTATTAATGCCGACATGGTCACGCCCCATCGCAGAAACTATGCCAGAGGTTACTGTTTGGCCAACGCCAAATGGATTGCCAATAGCCAGTACAACATCACCTACATGGACAGATTCAATTTTTCCAAGGGTAATTGGAGTCGGCAATTGTTTAGGGTCAATTTTCAAAACGGCAATATCTGTTTCTGGATCGCTACCAATTATTTTTGCTTTAACTTTGCGACCATCAGAAAGAGCTACATCAATATCATCCGCATCATGAATGACGTGATGGTTGGTGAGGATGATTCCTTCTGGACTTACCAGAACCCCGGAGCCCAGGCTGGAGCTGGGCTCCTCGTCTGGTGGCTGATCACCAAAAAAGAATTTAAATAAAGGGTCGGCAGGATTTTGTTTATTGCCTTTGCGCGCTTTTGTCTTTACAGAAGTCTTGCTAGTAAAGATATTGACAACAGCTGGCATCGATTTTTTGACTGCATCGTGATACGAGCCAGGACTTAGAGTGCTGCTGTCATATGAGTCCTCTTTTAATGTAACGCTGTCGACTATCGCCTCGAAGCCTTCATCAGATATCCAACTTGGTTTTAGGGTAATAACGATAAACCATGCAGCAAGAAGGATAGTTACCGTTTGTGCAAAAAGTAACCATAGGCGATTAAACATTTTTTGGTTTTCTTTGCGAGGTTATTTTTTGAGGCTGTCGCGAATCTCGCGTAGCAATACAACATCTTCTGGAGTTGGCGGTGGTGGTGTATCCATTATGCGAATCTTGTTGACGATCTTCACCATTTGAAAAATCACAAAGGCTAACAAAATGAAATTAATTGAAATGGTGATGAAATTGCCATAGGCAAAAATGGGCACCCCAGCCTTTTTGAGGGCATCGAAGGTTCTGGGCACCCCATCTGGAATATGGCCCAGGACGACAAATAGGTTTGTAAAGTCGATATGCCCCCCCAAAAGGGTCGAAATAACCGGCATAACAATGTCATTTACCAGCGAATCGACAATTTTCCCGAAGGCTCCGCCGATGATCACGCCCACTGCCAAATCAATGACATTGCCCTTTACGGCAAAGTCCCGAAATTCCTTTAAAACGCTCATTTAAACCCCACTTTTTGTTTAGAACCTGATTAACCCCATAACTTTCTTGCTTACCCCACTTTTTACTTTAAAATCCTACCTTTAAGCAATTTCCACCCATAAATACCCTTTCTAGGAATTTTGTAAATGAGTGACAAGCCCAGTATGGATAAGGATCGCCGTAATTGGCTGATCGCCACTTCGGCAGTTGGGGGCGTAGGTGCAGCCGCAGCCCTTTACCCTTTTGTAGACAGTTTTGAGCCTTCTGAGCGTGCTAAAGCCGCTGGTGCCGCTGTCGAGATTGATATTACTGGCATGAAGCCAGATGAAATGCGCATGGTTGAATGGCGCGGCAAGCCAGTGTGGGTTGTTCGTCGCACCCCAGAGCAGGTCGCCGAATTGTCAAAAATTGATAGCGAATTGGCTGACCCAGATTCATTGCGTGATCCATCTCAATTTACGCCTCCTTATGCCCAAAACCAATGGCGCTCAATCAAGCCTGAGTACTTGGTAGTGGTTGGTATCTGCACTCACTTGGGCTGCTCTCCAACGCCTAAATTTGAAGCGGGTGCACAACCCTCTTTGCCAAATACCTGGCCAGGAGGTTTCCTGTGCCCTTGCCACGGCTCTACCTTTGATATGGCAGGTCGTGTCTATAAAAATAAACCAGCCCCAGATAATCTTGAAGTTCCGCCACATATGTATTTGAGCGATACCAAGATTCTGGTTGGCGATGATAAGAAGGCCTAAGGAGAGATAAATGGCATTTCAAGAAAAACAAGTTCCAGCGGACGCCTCTGCGGCTCAAAAGCTGATGGCATGGGTTGACTCACGTCTACCGGTAACAGAAGCTTTTAAGCGTCACATGAGTGAGTATTACGCTCCCAAGAATCTTAATTTTTTCTACATTTTTGGCGCATTAGCTATCGTAGTGTTGGTAAACCAGATACTTACCGGTATTTTCTTAACCATGAACTACAAGCCTGATGCCGCCAAGGCGTTTGAGTCCGTTGAGTACATCATGCGCGAAGTTCCTTTTGGCTGGTTGATTCGTTACATGCATTCCACCGGCGCTTCGATGTTTTTCGTAGTTGTTTACATGCATATGTTCCGCGGCTTGATATACGGTTCTTATCGCAAGCCACGTGAGCTCATTTGGATCTTTGGTTGTGCAATCTTCTTGTGCTTAATGGGCGAAGCATTTTTCGGTTACTTACTCCCATGGGGTCAAATGTCCTACTGGGGCGCTCAGGTAATTGTGAACTTATTCTCCGCAATTCCATTCATTGGTCCAGACCTATCCCTTTGGTTGCGCGGTGATTATGTCGTGGGTGATGCAACTCTGAACCGCTTCTTTGCATTCCACGTGATTGCAATTCCATTGGTATTGATTGGTTTGGTTGCGGCTCATATTCTTGCTTTGCATGAAGTTGGTTCAAATAATCCAGACGGTGTTGAAATTAAAAATACACTCGATGCTAACGGGCATCCTGTTGACGGCATTCCATTTCACCCCTATTACAGCGTTCATGATGTGATGTATCTGGGCGGCTTCTTGATGGTATTTGCTTGTGTTGTATTTTTTGCCCCGGAAATGGGTGGATATTTCCTAGAAGCCAATAACTTCATACCGGCAAACCCATTTGTAACGCCATCGCATATAGCGCCTGTTTGGTATTTCACGCCGTTCTACTCAATGTTGCGTGCGACCACTTCAAACTTCTTGTTACCACTTTGGATTTTCTTAGCAGTCATTCTTGGAATGTTTGCTAAGAGCAGCAAAGACATCAAGATCAAAGGTGTTTGTGCTGCCATTGCAGTGGTATTGGCTGGCGGCTTCTATTTGTTTGATGCGAAGTTCTGGGGCGTAGTGATCATGGGCGGTTCGGTCGTGATCATGTTCTTCTTGCCTTGGCTTGATCATTCTCCTGTTAAATCCATACGCTATCGCCCACAGTTCCATAAATATATTTATGGCGTGTTTGTGGTCAGTTTTGTGATCTTGGGTTACTTGGGAATTCAGCCGCCATCACCGGTATTTGAAAAGATTTCTCAGATTTGTACTATCTACTACCTGGGCTTCTTCTTAGCAATGCCATTCTGGAGCAAACTTGGTACTTTCAAGCCAGTTCCAACCCGCGTTACTTTTGAGGCTCATTAATTCACGCCTCTGATATTGGTAAAAAGACATTAGGAACTAGTATGAAACGAATTCTTCAAACATTGATGGGCGTCTGCCAGGCAACAGTATTCGTTGCCGCCCTTGGCTTTGCGGTTGCTGCCGATGCAAATGAAGGCGGCTTTCCTTTGGATAAGGCTCCAGACCGCGTCAGCAGTAATGCTTCTTTGCAAAATGGCGCAAAGATTTTTGTGAACTACTGCTTAAACTGCCATGCAGCTTCTAGCATGCGTTACAACCGCTTGCGCGATATTGGCTTGACCGACCAGCAAATTAAAGACAACCTAATTCTTACTGATGCTAAGGTTGGCGATTTGATGACTATCGCAATGACGCCAAAAGAAGGCAAGGCTTTCTTTGGTAAGACGCCGCCAGACCTCTCTGTTGAGGCTCGTGCCCGTGGAACGGATTGGCTCTACACCTACTTCCGCACTTTCTATAAAGACGACTCTACTCAAACCGGTTGGAATAATATGGTCTATCCAAACGTAGGCATGCCCCATGTACTATGGCAGTTACAGGGTGAGCGTGCGGCAAAGTTTGAAGAGCATAAAGACCCGCATGATGAAGGCAGAATGGAAAAGGTATTCGTGGGCTTTGAGCAGTTGACCCCAGGTACCATGAAGTCGCAAGAGTATGACGACAATATCGCTGATTTAGTTGCCTTCATGTCTTGGATGGCCGAGCCAGTTCAGCTTGAGCGTAAGCGTCTTGGTGTTGTAGTGCTTTTGTTTTTAGCGATCTTTACACTCTTAGCGTGGCGCTTAAATAAGGCTTACTGGAAAGATATTCACTAATTGAATTTGATGGGCCCTGTAGCTGGGGCTCGTAAGTGAAAGATTTAACGCTGTTGTGCGTTTGTTGTATGAAGTAGAAATTTAAGGAAATAAATTTATGATGGTGTTGTACTCGGGTACTAATTGCCCATTCTCGCAACGCTGCCGTTTGGTGCTTTTTGAAAAAGGCATGGATTTTGAAATCCGCGATGTTGACTTGTTCAACAAGCCAGAAGACATTTCGGTAATGAATCCCTATGGCCAAGTTCCGATCTTGGTTGAACGCGATTTAATTTTGTATGAATCTAACATCATCAATGAGTATATTGATGAGCGTTTTCCTCATCCACAATTAATGCCGCCTGATCCTGTAGCTCGCGCACGTGCACGCCTATTCTTGTTTAATTTCGAGAAAGAGTTGTTTGTTCATGTTGCCGCATTGGAAAATGAAAAAGGCAAAGCCGCTGAAAAGACTCATGAGAAAGCGCGTTTAGCGATTCGTGATCGCTTGACTCAATTAGCTCCAATTTTCGTTAAGAATAAGTACATGCTTGGCGATGAATTCTCCATGCTGGATGTCGCGATTGCTCCATTGTTATGGCGTCTTGAGCACTACGGCATTGATCTTTCTCGCAATGCTGCAGCTCTGTTGAAATACGCTGAGCGTATTTTCAGCAGACCGGCTTATATTGAGGCTTTGACCCCTTCAGAAAAGGTAATGCGCCGCTAAGCAGTCCTAGCGGTTCATTTCAGTTGGCATGCCTGACGTTCCAAGTAATAAACCCTATCTAATCCGTGCTCTACATCAGTGGTGCACGGATTTTGGTTTTACGCCGTTTATAGCGGTGTTTGTGGATACCAGGGTTGAGGTGCCTATGGAGTTTGTCAAGAATGATGAGATCGTTTTAAATCTCGCCTTGGAGGCGTGCCATCAATTGCAGATGGAGAACGATTGGATTAGCTTTCAGGCGCGTTTTGGGGGTATTCCAAGAAAGATTATGGTTCCGGTGAGCCATGTTTTGGCTATTTACGCTCGGGAAAATGGACAGGGAATGTCTTTTCCATTTGACCCTAAGCAGGCGCGTGACTTGCATATTGCAGATTCATCAGATGCCCCCCCTGAAAAGCCTAAAACTAGCCGGCCTTCCTTGAAGATTGTGAAATAGGCTAAAATATTCACGTTGCCCCTTTAGCTCATCTGGTAGAGCAACTGATTTGTAATCAGTAGGTGGTCTGTTCGAGTCGGACAAGGGGCACCAAATACTTCAAGCCTCTAAGACAAAAGTCTTAGAGGCTTTTTCCTTTTAGTGCTCTAGAGATTCAAGTTGACTTTATTGGTCTCAGGTAAATATAGAAGTGCAACAATCGCTGCGCCTGTTAAAAAGATTGTTGGATACCAAAGTCCAGCTAAATCACCCCCCCATATTTGATTCAACCAGGTCACAATTAGTGGTAGAAGTCCGCCTATCCAGCCTGCTGCAAGGTTGTGAGGGAGGGTTGCAGCACTATTGCGAGTTTTAGCTGGAAATAGCTCTGCTAGAAGTGCGGTTTGTGGGCCAACAACCAATGCAAGCGCTAAAGATAAACAAATTAAAAGCAGCCCGATCAAGATAACTGAGCCGTTGACATCAGGCGCCATAAGATATTCTTCACTTAAAGATTGCAGCACTTGGAATGCGGGTCGAATGAAAATTGCACCCAACAAAAGTCCGCCGATTACAACTGGCTTTCGCCCCACTTTATCCGAAAGCCAGCCAGCAAAAAGTGTTAGCGGGAACAAAGCTAAGGTTGCATAAATACTTAGTTGGTCTACTAGCACCGCTGGTAGTTTGGCTGAAGTCTTTAAAAAGATTGCTGTGTAAACCTGTACGCAGAAAAATAGTACGGCTCCACCAGCAGAGATGCAGAAGAAAAGTAAAAACATTCGCTTGCGTGTTTCCGGATCTCGAAAATTACTAAGTAATGGATTCTCCGTTTTTTGATTGCATTTACTGAGCTCCAAAAATACAGGTGTTTCCTCCAGCGCCATGCGCGCTTTACATGCAATGAGCAACAATAAAATAGAAATCCAAAAGGGCACTCGCCACCCCCATTCCTGGAATTCTTCTGGCGAGAGATAACTTCGCAGAAGTGCGATTTGCAAAGTAGAAAACAGAATTCCAAGTGGGCCCATTAGTTGTAGAAAGCTAGTCTTGAATCCCCTGTGTTCGTTGCCGGCATGTTCGGTTAGGTATACGGCGCTGCCACCAATTTCACCACCGGCAGATAAGCCCTGAAGTAAGCGCAAAGCAACTAGCAAAATTGGCGCCCAGATTCCAACTTGGGCATAGGTAGGTAGGAGGCCGACGCAAACAGTTGCAAATCCCATCAAGGCAATCGTGATCATAAATACTGGTTTGCGACCAATACGATCGCCCATAGAGCCAAAAATGGCGGCACCGATGGGGCGAACTATCATCCCAACGCCAAAAGTGGCGAGGCTTGCTAATAGGCCTGCGCTTGGGTCGCTGGAAGGGAAGAAGAGAGGGGCAAAAACAACCGCTAATGTAGCAAAAGTCAGAAAGTCATACCACTCTAAAAAAGTTCCAAAACAGGCGGCAATCGCTATTTTTCGGTAAGAATGAGAATCTTGTAATTTTTTTAAGTTATTGATTTTATTCAATTTAATTCTTTTTATAAAATATTTGTTGCAAAGCAGCAAAAAGTTCTTGATTTGTCATTTTCGTTCAGTTACAGTTTGATGGTGCAGTGCAGTATTTGGGGTATCGAAACTTTTCTGATCCCTAAATCGCGCACCCAATGAACTAGTTTTACCACTTAATTTATGGAGAAATACATGAACCAAGACCAAATCGCCGCTAAATTGTCCCAAATTAATAGCAAAGGCCTCGAGGCTTCCTTTTCTTTAAGCGAAGCTGCTTTGGAAAACGCTCAAAAATTAGCTGAATTGAACTATGCAGCCTCTAAAGATGTTTTGGTAAATGCTCAAGACGGTATTCAACAAGTTTTGACAGCTAAAGATCCAAAAGAAGTGACCGAACTTCTCAATGCTGACACATTACAAGCTGCCGGCGATCAAGCGGTTGCCTATCAAAAGAGGGTAGCTAAAGTATTGCGTGACGGCAATAAAGAATTTGCAAACGTAGTTGATGCAAGCATCGACCATTTGCAAGATGGTTTCCAGGATTGGATTAATACTGTTGCCGCTAATGCACCTGCTGGCTCCGACGTATTTCTATCTTCCTTCAAGACTGTCTACGGTAGCGCGTTGCAAGGCTTTGAACAGTTCCGCGCTGCTAGCAAAGAAGCTTTTGCTACTGCAGAAAAAACTGCTGATCAAGCAATCGACGCCGTGCAAGGTCAAATCTCACAGGTTAAGAAATCTGCCACACCCGCATCACGTGCACGTAAATCTGCTTAATTAAGTCCAGATTTAGAGGTAGGTTTTCAATAAGGCCCCGCTTGGTCAGAACTAGGCGGGGCTTTGCTTTATAGCGATTTATTCAGAATCTGCAGAAGATTCAATCAATGGCATGGATAAATTTTTGCTAGGCTTGACGCCTAGCTCGCGAACCTTCTCAGCAGAGCGAATGAGATTGCCTTTACCAGACTTCAGTTTATTAAAGGCGTCGTGATAACTGGTTTGGGCTTGATCTAAACGTTGCCCAAGCTTCTCTAAATCCTCTACAAAACCCACAAACTTGTCGTACAGATTGCCACATTGTTTTGCAATTTCAAGTGCATTACGGTTTTGTTGATCCTGTCTCCATAAATGAGCCACAGTCCGTAAGGTTGCCATTAAAGTGCTTGGGCAAACCAAAACGATATTTTTGGCTAAAGCTTCTTGATAGAGATTGGGCGCAGTCTTTAGTGCCAATAAAAATGCCGGCTCAATTGGCACAAACATCAAGACAAAATCGACTGAGCCAGTGCCATATAGCGAGCTGTAGTTCTTTCCAGAAAGGCCTTGAATATGTTGGCGTAATGATTGGATGTGTGCTGCCAATTCTTGCTCTGCCACAGCTGGATCAGTAGTCTCAGCATGTCTTGCATAAGCAGTAATGGATACCTTGCTATCAACCACGAGACTTCTGCCTTCAGGAAGTTTAATGACAACGTCAGGCTGAAGACGAGATCCATCGGATTGAGTATGACTATCTTGCACAACATACTCTTCACCCTTGCGTAGGCCAGAAGATTCGAGGATTGACTCAAGAACAAGCTCGCCCCAATTGCCCTGCACTTTTGAATCGCCTTTAAGGGCTTGAGTTAAAGAACGTGTTTCATCAGACATGCGTAGATTGAGATTGGCTAAGCGCTCGATCTCGCTCTTAAGGGCAAAGCGTTCGCGAGCCTCGTTGCCATAAGAGGTGCTTACCTGCTCTTTAAACTCAGTAAGCTTAGTTTGTAGTGGCTTTAGTAACGCATCTAGGCTTGCTGCATTTTGCTCGGTAAAGCGCTTAGACTTGTCTTCTAAAATATCATTAGCTAGATTCTTAAACTGGTTTGTGAGGGCCTCTTTGGCCTCATTGAGAGACTCGATTCTTCCGAGTCCCTGTTTGCGCTCAGAGTCTAACTCTGCTTCAAGTCGAATAGCATTTTGTAGGGCTTGGTCACGTTCTGTCCGCAGACCAATCGCAAGAGCTGCTTCCGTTTGGGCTTGCTGCTCTGTTCGTGCTAGAGCAGAGCGTAAGTTCAGCGCATAAACCAAAAGGCCTGCACATAAAGCAAATGGCAGGCCAAACAGCAGAAGTGAGCTTAGATCAAAAGTCACGGGCAAATGGAAGAGACTTAAGCCTTGACTAATTTTTGCAGCTCACCAGACTGGAACATTTCAGTCAGGATATCTGAGCCGCCAATGAACTCACCATTGATATAGAGCTGAGGAATCGTTGGCCAATTAGCATATTCCTTAATACCTTGGCGGATTTCGGCATCTTCTAATACGTTCACGGTATGGAGTTTTTCAACACCGCTAGCGCGTAAGATATTGATAGCATTACCAGAGAAGCCGCACTGAGGAAACTGCGCCGTTCCCTTCATAAAGAGTACAACTGGGTGGCTGGTAACGATTTCTTTGATTTGGGCTTGTGTATCCATAAATTCTTTCTTAACGAGCAGTAATTCTGTAAAAAGGGTTTGCAATTCTCTTGGGTAGATTTTAAGACTATATGCGGAAAAAGGTTATTTAAAGCCTCATTACCCGCCTGAATTTCTACCGGAGGCGACTCGGCGATGTCCCGCTAAATCTAAATGCGTTTGAATATCACATAGACCAACGGATTTCATCAGATCAAGGACAGCATCCGATTGATCAAAGCCATGTTCAACAGCGATTAAGCCATTGAGATTGAGATGATCTTTAGCGCCATCAATAATTGTTTTTAGGCAGCTCAGTCCACCAGCGTGATCGGTAAGAGCCGAGATGGGCTCAAAGCGCAAGTCACCTTGTTTTAAGTGGGGATCTTGGCTGTTGATATAGGGTGGGTTGCTCAGAATGATGTCAAAGCGATTCTCATCACTTAAAGCCTCATACCAGTTACCCTCAATTAATTGAACTTGAGTTTCAAGACCTAAAAGTATGGTATTGGTTTTTGCAATAGCTAAAGCTTCGGTTGAATGATCGGCGGCTGTTACTAATACATGAGGGGCTGAATGTGCGACTGCTAGAGCAATGGCTCCAGACCCCGTTCCTAAATCTAATACTGATGCTGAACCCTGCAAGCGTTTAATTTCTCGCAGACCAATTTCAACCAGAAGCTCGGTTTCAGGGCGCGGTATTAGAACACCTGGAGCAACAGATAACTCGATATTGTAAAAACCTTTTTTGCCAACAAGGTAGGCAATCGGTTCACCCTGAAGTCTCTTAGACTCAAATCTCTTCCACTCATCCAGTGCCTGGCTATTAAGCCCTAAATCATCGTGCGATAGTAAGGCAGAGCGTGGAAGTTGGTAGTGCTTTTCAAGAATGTAGGCCATCAAAATTTTGGCTTCATTAGGGGCAAGTGCTGAGGCCCTCAGCAAGGAGCGTAGGCTTAAATCTTCACTCACAGATTTAGTTGTCACCCAGTGCTGCAAGCAATTCTGCTTGGTGTTCAGATGCCAATGCATTGCAGAGATCATCAATATCCCCATCCATCATGGCATCTATCTTATAGAGCGTCAGATTGATGCGGTGATCGGTAATTCTTCCTTGTGGGAAGTTATAGGTGCGAATGCGATCACTGCGATCGCCCGAGCCAATTAAGGATTTCCTGGTTTGCGCCTCTAGCTGATGCTTCTCTCGTTCGCGTGCATCCATAATTCGTGACACAAGTACCTTCATTGCCTGCTCACGATTACGATGTTGGCTACGGTCATCTTGACACTCCACTACAGTACCAGTCGGTAAGTGGGTGATACGAACTGCAGAATCGGTTTTGTTGATGTGCTGACCACCCGCACCAGAGGCGCGGAAAGTGTCGATACGTAACTCTGCGGGATTAATTTTTACCGCTTCCAATTCATCTGCTTCTGGCATCACCGCCACAGTACAAGCTGATGTGTGAATGCGTCCTTGAGTTTCTGTCTGGGGAACGCGTTGCACGCGGTGGCCGCCTGACTCAAATTTCAGCCGTGAGTACACTGCTTGGCCAACTAAGCGAAGCACAACCTCTTTATAACCACCCAAATCAGATTCGGCGGCACTAACTACTTCTACTTTCCAGCCTTGGCGTTCTGCAAAGCGGGTATACATGCGCAATAAGTCGCCTGCAAACAGCGCACTTTCATCGCCACCAGTGCCTGCTCTAATTTCTAAGAAGACATTTCGCTCATCGTTCACGTCTTTTGGTAATAAGAGTTTTTGTAGGGCTCCCGCAAGCTCTTCCATGGTAGCTAAAGCCTGCTTTTGTTCTTCGTCAGCAAAATCCTTCATTTCAGGATCTTTGCGCATTTCCTCTGCTGCTTGTGCGTCTGCCTCGGCTTGCTTGTATAGACCAAATTGCTCAACAACCGAAGCAATATCAGAATGTTCGCGCGTGAGCTTCCTATAAGCATCCATATCCTTGGTGGCTTCTTCGGAGGTTAAAAGGGAGTTAAGTTCGGCTAAGCGCGTGTCTAGATGATCTAGCTTAGCCCGCATGCTGGGCTTCATCTAATGATCTTCTGGCTTAGTGTGTGAGGCAAATAGTTTGGGTAAGAGCTTAATCAGAGCATCACGCTCAGCGCCATTGGAGTGTTGTAATGCATGAAGAGAACCATGCAAGAATTTGTTGGTTAATCCCTGAGCCATTGCATTCAGTACTTCTTGTGGATCATCGCCACGCATTAAGCGTTTCATGGCACGTTCTAATTCAAGCTGTCTTAAGCGTTCACCCTGCAGCTGAATATCCTGAATGATGGGCACGGCATTGCGTCCTTGCATCCAATGCATAAAGTTGCCAACGCGATCTTCAATGATGGCTTCAGCTTGACTTACCGCAGCTTGACGTAAATTAGCGCCAGTCTGAATCATGACGCCGAGGTCATCTACAGTGTAGAGATACACATCATCTAGTCGTGAGATTTCTGGCTCAAAGTCACGGGGAACCGCAAGATCTATCATCACCATCGGTTTATGGCGGCGCTGTTTAAGAGCGCTCTCCACCATGCCTAAACCAATGATAGGTAAAGATGAGGCAGTACTGGAAACAATAATGTCGAATTCATGTAGACGCCCTGGAAGCTCAGAGAGTTTGAATGATTCGGCTTCTATAGCTTGCGCAGAGATGGAGTCTGCCAATTCTTGGCCGCGTTCAATAGTCCGGTTAGCAATTGCAACATTTTTGGGCTTATGTGCTACAAAGTGTGTAGCACATAAGCTGATCATGTCCCCAGCACCAATAAATAAAATGCGCTGATCAGCAATCTTTTCAAAAATGCGCTCCGCAAGGCGAACAGATGCAGCGGCCATTGAAATTGAATGCGTGCCAATTTCAGTAGAGCCACGAACCTCTTTAGCAACAGCAAATGTTTTCTGAAAAAGTTGATTGAGATAGGTTCCCAACACGCCTGCATCATTTGCAGTGCGAACCGCATCTTTCATTTGACCCAAAATCTGAGTTTCGCCAATCACCATAGAATCTAATCCACAAGCAACTCTAAAAGCATGGCGAACCGCATCAGATTGTGGCAAGGAATAAATATGAGGTTGAAGGCTACTTGGAGCTAGCTGTTGAGTTTTAGCAAGCCAATCAAAAGTGGCTTCATGAAGGAGGTCGGCAGCGCTGGCATCATTTGCCGCGCAGTACACCTCAGTGCGGTTACAGGTTGATAAAATCGTAGCTTCTGGCAGCCCGGCCTGATTCGCGCCAAGCAAATGTTGGCGTAAATCATGCAACGCTTCTTGAAGAAATTCAGGGTCGAAGGCGACCTTTTCCCGAATGGCGACCGGCGCTGTGTGATGATTGATGCCGAGTGTCAACAACTTCATAATGGCGATTATAGATTTGATGACGGCATTAATGGAGGTATCAATGGGGTTTTTAGCTTTTCTGCTAATTGGAGGTGTTTCTGGGGCTTCTGCCTGGATCTTTTACCCAGGCCAAGCCAGTGGGCCAAATCTGGTAAAGCTTCTGTTGGCGGTGCTTATGGGCTTTATATCTGCCTTGCTGAGCTCATACCTAGGCCAGTACTTGGGATTTTTTCAGCCTGGCCAGATGTTGGAGTGGCTAAGTGCCATTTTTGCCTCTTGCCTGGTGGGGTGCATCTACTCAGCTTTTGCCAAATAGGTCTGTCTGGGGTGCTCCACCAACCCAAATAATTTCTTTTTTACCCAGCTCCCTAAGCCATTTATTGGTTTTGCTGAAATGCCCGCAGCTAGCTCTTGCCCCTGGCTCTAAAAAAGGCTTGTCTGTTTTGTAAACACCTAAACCAGAGGGGTGGGAAGACTGCAAAATGAATTGATCGATACCAGATTCAATCAACGGTAATTTAGATTGTGCGTGTCCGCCCCAGAGCATCCAAACTAATTGCGGCCTCTGTGCAGCCAAAGCAGAAATGAGTCGATCGATCAAACTCTTCCAGCCAAGGTTAGCGTGGCTACCTGCCTCACCTAATCTCACACTTAAGGCTGTATTGAGAAGCAGCACTCCTTGCTTTGCCCAGGCATGGAGATCACCATTGGGTAGGTGACCAAATCCCTCAAGAGCAAGTGCTTTGCTAATGTTGCGTAAGGAGCTTGGAAATTCTCGAGAGTTAATAGGGATACTAGCGGGAATTGAGAACGCCAATCCCTGAGCAAGGCCCGGTGAGTGATAAGGATCTTGCCCCAGAATCACAGCCTTAACAGATTGAACGGGAGTCAATTCAAATGCTCGAAAAAAATGACTCGGCTCTGGCCGGATGATTTTTGGATCTACATCAAGGGCGACTTGTAAATTGGTTTCTAATTCTTGCCAGGCGGTAGAGTCAAAATAATCACCCAGTAATTTGCGCCAATCTCCCGGAATGTCGTCTTTAGAAAAAGTGGACATCTATGAAATTAAGAGTTCGCGCTATTGGCGATGAGCTCATATTGCGTAGGTAGTTGACTTGCGTGCAAGCTTGCGATGCGCTCATGTTCTAAATCATCGCGATAGAAGCAAAAGTGAATATTTTGCGTTTCAGTAAGGCCAGCAAGAATCTTATCTAGGCGTGTATTGGTGACGCGTTGACCATTGATACTAGCAAGAAGATCACCAGGTGCCAGGCCCGCTAACTGTCCGGCTCCGCCATCCAAGACATGCGTTACTTTTAGCCATCCATTGGTATCGGAATGTCGCATTCCAAGCTGCAGCTTGATCTTCTCTAATTTGGAGTGCGTTTTTTGTTTTACTGCAATTAACTTAGAGGTGATCCATTTCTGAATTGGAATATCTTCTGTGCCAAAAATATAGCGTGCTTTCATGTCGGTCCAGGTTTTCAAAAAACCAACCCCAAGTAATTCATCAACCAAACTATCTAAGCCATCCTCGGCAATACCGTCGAGTGTGACGCCATGTCTTTGCCAAATTAAACGCATGAGGTCATCTAGTGATTTCTTATTTTTTGAGAAGGTCCGAATTTGTAGGTCCAGACCTAGCGCAAATAGGGCGCCCTTACTGTAGTAACTCACTACTGCATTAGGGGTGTTTTCATCGGCTTGGTAATACTTGGTCCAGGCGTCAAATGAGCTATCTGTCAGGCTCTGTTTATGTCTTCCCGGACCACGAAGGATGCTATTCCAATTATTAGAAACTAGCCCTAAATAAGTTTTGAGATCAATGCGTTTACTGCGTAATAGCTGGAGATCATCATAGTAACTAGTAAAGCCCTCAAACAGCCAAAGCAAACCAGTGTGATTGCGCTTGCTTAAATCATAAGGCTGAAATGCTCTTGGCTGAATGCGCTTGACTAACCAGGCATGAAAATATTCATGACTACATAAACCTAAAAACTCACGATAGACGGTTTCATCAAGCGGTGCATCTTGTTGCGGAATCTGGTCGCGGCGGCATAGTAGTGCTGTGCTGTTGCGATGTTCAAGTCCACCATAGCCATTCAGTAATGTATTGACTAGAAAGAGATAGTTTGCAAATGGAGCTTGATGGGTTTTGGGGTCAAATAAATTAATCGTGCAAGAACAAATAGCTTGCAAGTCTTGTGCAAGGCGCTTTGCGTCAATTGTATTAATGCATCCCTGAATCGCCATACTGTGTGGAATGCCATTTGATTCCCAGCGAACCATCTGAAATTCACCCATGGCAACGGGGTGATCAAGAAGGTCATCATAATTCTGTGCAAGGTAAAAACCAAATCCACGCTCGTCGGTTTTCGCTTCCCTTAAACCTGTTTGCACTGACCAATGCTCTGGAAAGCTGGCGTCTGGTGGCGCAATAGCAAGCGAGCAAGGCGTATTATTTTGACCTATGACCTCAAGACATAGGCTGCTTGCGTTGAAGAACCCGCGTTCAGTATCAAGATAAGCAGCGCGTACGGAGGAATCATAGGCATATACCGTCGTGATCACTTCAATTGCACTATTTTCTTTTGGTAAGCGCCACTGATCGTTATTGAGTCTGTCTAGAGGAAGCTTTTTCTTTGTACTCACTGAATAGGCCTCAATCGATTCAATCTGCTTACTAAAGTCTCGAATCAAATAGCTTCCCGGAATCCATGTTGGCATCTGCAATATCTGCCCTTCTGGGTCAGGATTCACAATGTGCAGCTTCACTTGGTAGCGATGACCATGAAGGTCTGCCGGCCATACGGTGTATTGAATTTCTGGAAGATCTGCTGTATTCATGATGTTTATTTCAGTGAACTCAATTTCTTTTCAATATCACCAATCTGAACTGCGCCAGGGAAGCGGCTGCCGTCAGTAAAGAAAAGAGTGGGTGTTCCTGTGATGCCATAGGTTTTTGCAAAAACGACATTCTTATCAAGTGGAGTAGCGCAATCAGTTTTACCACTTGGGCTGATGCCGTTAATCATCCAGTCGATGTATGCCTTGTATGGATCTGATGAGCACCAAATTTGTTTTGATTTTTGGGCTGAGTCGGGCGACAGGATGGGAACGAGGTAGGTATATACGGTAACGTTATCCAATTGTTGCAGGGATTTTTCTAAACGCTTGCAGTAGCCACAATTAGGATCCGAAAATACAGCTAGCTGACGGCTGCCATTACCGCGCACAGTTTTGATAGCGTTAGCTTGATTTAAGTCAGTCCACTTAATGCGATTTATATCAGCCTGCCTTTGCTCAGTAATATTTTTGCCAGTCGCTAATTCAATGATTTCACCCTGAATTAAATATTTCCCAGAGGCATCCGTATAAAAAACTTCATTACCAACCAATACCTCATACAAGCCTGGAACTGGCGCTGCTGACACGCCTCTCACTTTTACATTTGTACCCAGCTTTTTTTGTATCTCCATTTTGATTTGCTGTTCAACTTGTGCATTCGCAGAACCAGTGAAGAGGAGGATGGAGGAGATAAAAGCTAGTGCTGATAACAAGTTAATCAAAATCAATGTCTCCTAGAGCGCGTTCAATGAGGCGCTGTTTAATAAAATGGCTTTTATTAACTAAGCCAAGGCCCCAGTTACGTAGTTGTCGTTCAGTATTGCTGCTTGCAGAAAATAGTTTCTTGAGTTTGTCAGTGACCCACAAGAGTGCGCTCGTATCGCCTTGGCGTTGACGCTCGTAGCGACGCAGTAATACTGCATCGCTTGGTGAGCGGAAAGATTCGCGTTTACCAAGAATGTTGAGTAAGACAGCAACATCGCGCAAGCCCAAGTTGAGGCCTTGCCCTGCCAGGGGGTGCATCACATGAGCCGCATCGCCAATAAGGATAACTTTAGGCGTTACTTCTGGACCAATAAACCGTTTAGCCTGAATCTTCCTTAGCGGATGGGCCGCCGGGGTCGAGTTGAGGGTGAGCTCACCTAATTGTTTGCCAATGGCGCCGTTCGCAATCGAGCTAAATCGCTCTTGCCATTGGATTTGATCTAGGTTTAATAAATCTATCGCATGCTCAGGGGAGGTTGACCACACCATTGATACTTGCTTGCCGGGCAAGGGGAGCATCGCCACAATATCGCCGCCGGGCAAGAACCACTGAAAGGCTGTTTCAAGATGAGGGTAAGTGCAATTCCAGTTGGCAACTACAGCGCTTTGGGAGTAGCTCTCTTCGCTGGTAGTGATGCCAAGTGATGCCCGAATAGGAGAGTTGGCGCCATCAGCAGCAATAATGAGTTGTGCACGAATGGCCTCACCATTTTTTAGATGTAGCGTACCGCCATCAGCATCAACTTCTAGTCTTTCAATAGCATCACTAATGCGCTCCAACTTATTTTGAAAACGGGATGCTTGATCGAGCGTGTGTTCAATGAGGTTAGATTCGCCAATCCAGGCTAATTGCGGAGTACCTGCTTCGAAGGCAGACAGGTGAAGTTGATCATCTTTTTCACCACGGTCACCGTAGATACGCATATCGCGCACTGACTGCATGCGACTATGATCTAGCGCATCCCAAATTTGTAAATGAGCCAACAGTTTTTGGCTGCTGGGCGAAAAAGCATAGATACGTTGACCCCATTGATGGCCCTGAGGGCTTGGCGTGGCCTGACCAAGATCAGGTGCGATTTCAATGGTTTTGAGGCCAAGCTGGGCTAAGCCCAGCGCGCAGGCCTTGCCAGCAATACCTCCGCCAACTACGACAACGTCTACAGAACGGGTTTTAGCCGAATGCGTAGGGGAATTTGGTGGGCTATTTGCGTAAACTTCTGACATAACTCGATGATATCGAAACCAGGCCCTTTACAATAATGCTATGTCTTTGAAATGTGGCATCGTCGGCCTGCCTAACGTCGGCAAATCTACCCTCTTTAACGCGCTTACCAAAGCTGGAATCGCAGCGGAAAACTATCCTTTCTGCACGATTGAGCCCAATGTAGGCGTAGTTGAGGTTCCTGACCCCCGTCTCGCCGCCTTGGCTGAGATTGTGAAGCCTGAGCGCATCCTGCCTGCCGCAGTCGAGTTTGTCGATATTGCAGGTTTGGTAGCTGGTGCCTCCAAAGGTGAGGGTCTCGGAAATCAATTTTTAGCCAATATTCGAGAAACGGATGCAATTACCCATGTGGTTCGTTGCTTTGAGGATCCGAATGTGATTCACGTCGCAGGCAAGATTGACCCTATCGCCGATATTGGTGTGATCGATACGGAATTGGCACTATCAGATTTAGCAACAGTTGAGAAAACACTCAATCGTTCTAGTAAGGCTGCCAAGTCTGGTAACGACAAAGAGGCAGCAGCCTTGGTTGCAGTCCTTACTAAAGTCCAGGCTCACCTTGATTTAGCGCTACCAGTGCGGAGTCTGAATTTGAGCGAGGAAGAGCTTCTATTGATTAAGCCATTGTGTTTAATCACTGCTAAACCAGCAATGTATGTTGCAAACGTCAAGGAAGATGGCTTTACTAATAATCCACATCTTGAAGCAGTAAAGCAACACGCCGCAAAAGAAAAGGCTCCGGTGGTTGCTGTTTGTGCGGCAATTGAGGCAGAGATTGCTGATTTGGATGATGTCGATAAAACAGAATTCTTGGCTGACCTGGGCATGGAGGAGCCTGGCTTAGATCGCGTTATTCGTGCTGGCTACTCATTGCTTGGTTTGCAAACTTACTTTACAGCCGGGGTTAAAGAAGTGCGCGCCTGGACTATTCATCAAGGCGATACTGCGCCGCAGGCTGCTGGCGTTATTCATACAGACTTTGAGCGCGGCTTCATTCGTGCGCAAACTATTGCTTATGATGACTTCATTCAATTTAAGGGTGAGGCTGGAGCTAAAGAGGCTGGCAAGATGCGCGCTGAAGGCAAGGAATATGTTGTTAAGGATGGGGACGTATTGAACTTCTTGTTCAATGTTTAAGCAGTCGATATATCTTTGACTAATAAAAAAGCCCTTTCAATAAGGGCTTTTTTATTGGAACTTAAATAAACTTAAGCCGACTTCACTGCCTTCTCAAGACATTTCGAAATTTCTTCGTAGCGCTTGAGGGCCAACTTTGTTGGCACTACCTCCTTCTTGCGCCCATCAGCATTTGATGCCATTTTGATGTAGCCCATAGCACTCAGGTTTTTCAAGCGGCCATGTAATGTTGCTTGAGAACCCAGATCTGAAAGTGAAATTAAATCACCCACTAATAGAGGGGTTTTTGAATGTGCGCAGTTAACAATCTTATCTAATAAGTTTTCTTCAATGGCATCGAGTTTCTTGCCGGGGTTAATTCGATCTAAAGCATCGATTAAATTGAGAAAGCGAAGATAAGATGAGGGCTTCGGTATGGCCATAATTTATTAGTATTTAATCCAGTTTAAGGGCTATTAGCTATAGGGCTAGTATATTCCCTAAGCATCACTTTTTCAAACGAAATTAGTTATAAAAAGCATTCATAATCAATGCATTCTCTAGCTTGCTTAAAGTAGCTTAGAAAAATAACTCGCGAAGAGCTGCTCCTGGATCGGCTGCTCGCATAAATGCTTCACCAACTAAGAATGCATTGATTTGATTGTTGCGCATCAGTTGCACATCAGTACGGCCCAATATCCCTGATTCAGTTACCAAAGTCTTATTTTTTGGAACCATGGCTAGAAGTGAGAGCGTGGTTTGTAGTGTTACCTCGAATGTCTTGAGATTCCGGTTATTGATGCCAAGTAAAGGCGTTTTAAGCTGTAGTGCTTGCTCTAGTTCTGGCGCATTGTGGACTTCAACTAAAACATCTAGGCCGAGTTCGTGAGCGCAAGCCTCAAGCTCCTTCATTTGATTCATCTCTAAGCAGGCGGCGATTAAGAGAATTGCATCTGCACCAATTGCACGCGCCTCATAAACTTGATATGGATCTATGGTGAAATCTTTACGAAGTACTGGAATGCTGCAAGCAGATCTGGCTTCTTGGAGATAGGCATTGCAGCCTTGAAAGTATTCAATATCAGTAAGCACTGATAAACAGGCGGCGCCATGCTTTTCATAAGACTGAGCAATTTCTGCGGGTTTAAAATTTTCTCGAAGAATTCCTTTGCTGGGACTCGCTTTTTTGATTTCGGTAATCACGCCAGCTTTGCCGGCAGCGATTTTTTGTTCAATTGAGGCAATAAAGCCACGCGGCTTTAGCTGAGCATCTTTGTTATTGAATTCGGCAATATCACGTTGGTTCCCAAGTGAGACCTGCCTAAGGTTGTTTGCAATCTCAATCTTCTTGGTTGCAACAATTTTATCGAGAATGTCGCTCATGGGTTTCATTTAGATTGGCTTGCTGCAACAAATGCGTCTAGCTTCTTGCGTGCGGCCCCAGATGAAATTGCAGCTTTGGCCATTTCTACCCCAGAAGCGATATCTTTAGCGACACCGGCAACATAAAGAGTTGCGCCTGCATTGAGGCACACAATATCACTCGCCGCGCCTGGTTTGTTATCGATTACATCCAATACGATTTGTTTTGATTCTTCCGCATTGGCTACTTTGAAGCTATTCGTGAGGGCGGTATTCAATCCAAAGTCTTTAGGGTGGATTTCATATTCGCGGACAACACCATTCTTAAGTTCACCCACAAGAGTAGAACCCTCTAGGGAGATCTCATCGAGGCCATCGCAACCATAAACCACCAGGGCGTGTTCCATGCCTAAGGCTTGCAGCACATGGGCTTGAATGCCAACAAGATCAGGATGAAATACGCCCATCAAGATTCGTTTTGCATCAGCAGGATTGGTAAGTGGCCCCAAGATATTAAAAATCGTCCGTACACCCAATTGCTTACGAATGGGCACCACGTTTTTCATGGCTGGGTGATGGTTGGGCGCAAACATAAAGCCGGCACCTACAGTGGCAATACATTTGGCAACTTGATCTGCGGAAAGTCCTAGATTTACACCCAGAGCTTCAAGTACATCAGCGCTACCAGATTTACTGCTCACGCTACGATTACCGTGCTTAGCAATTTTGGCTCCAGCGGCTGCAGCAACAAACATCGCTGCAGTGGAAATATTGAAGGTATGCGCGCCATCGCCCCCTGTACCCACAACGTCAACTAGATGTGTGCGATCTTCCACCTTAACTGGGGTTGCAAATTCACGCATGACTTGTGCAGCAGCAGCAATTTCTCCAACAGTCTCTTTTTTAGTACGCAGAGCTACTAATAGCCCGGCAACTAATTCAGGCGACATTTCGCCACTCATGATGAGTCGCATCATTGCAGTCATTTCATCATGAAAGAGTTCGCGATGTTCGATGCAGCGTTGTAGTGCTTCTTGTGGAGTAATTGGCATAGTGCTGTTTACTTATTCAGTAAGAAATTCTTGAGCAGTGCATGACCATGCTCAGAAAGAATGGACTCAGGATGGAATTGCACGCCTTGAACAGCGAGTTCGCGATGGCGCACACCCATGATCTCTCCATCAGAAGATGTGGCAGTTACCTCTAGCATCGCTGGTAAGGAACTCTTTTCAATAGCGAGTGAGTGATAGCGAGTAACTTTGAACGGATCCGGTAAGTTTTTGAAGACACCCACACCCGTGTGGTGAATTGAGTCAGTCTTACCGTGCATGACTTTCTGCGCACGAATGACCTTTCCGCCAAAAGCTTCACCAATCGCTTGATGTCCAAGACATACACCGAGAATCGGAATCTGTCCTGCGTAGCATTTGATGGTCGCCACTGATATGCCAGCTTCAGCTGGGCTGCATGGCCCAGGAGAGATGCAAATACGCGCCGGGTTGAGCTTCGCAATGTCTTCTACCGCGATTTCATCATTGCGAAGTACTTTGACCTCTTCACCTAACTCAGCAAAATACTGCACGAGGTTATAAGTAAAAGAATCGTAGTTATCAATCATTAGGAGCATCGAGTCCTCCTTGTACCAATTCTGCGGCGCTTAGAACTGCGCGTGCCTTGGCTTCAGTTTCTTTCCATTCGGCAGTAGGATCTGAGTCAGCCACAACACCGGCACCTGCTTGGGAATGTAGCATGCCCTCACGAATCACTCCAGTACGAATGGCGATTGCCACATCCATGTCCCCTGAGAAGGATAGATAACCTACTGCGCCGCCATAAACGCCACGTTTCACAATTTCCATTTCGTCAATAATTTCCATGGCACGAATTTTAGGCGCACCAGAAAGCGTTCCTGCTGGGAAGGTGGCTCGTAAGACATCCATATTGCTCATGTTCTCTAAAAGATCGCCTTCTACTGAACTCACAATGTGCTGCACATGAGAATATTTTTCAATCGACATGGAATCGGTGACTTTGACAGATCCCGTTTTGGCAATTCTGCCAACATCATTGCGAGCAAGATCAATCAGCATGACGTGTTCGGCAATTTCCTTTGGGTCTGCAAGCAATTCTTTGGCTAAGCGCTCATCTTCTTCTGGGTTAGCACCTCGTGGACGGGTGCCGGCAAGTGGGCGAATCGTCACAATTTTTTCTGCGGCACGTTTTTCTTGACGAACCAGAATTTCTGGAGATGAGCCCACAATTTGCATATCACCAAAATCATAGAAATACATATAGGGCGAAGGATTCAGTGAGCGGAGCGCTCTGTAGAGAGCTAATGGTGAGTCAGTAAATGGTTTGCTAATTCGTTGGCCAATCACAACCTGCATGCAGTCACCAGCCAAAATATATTCTTTGGTTTTACGAACTGCATCTTCAAAATCCGCAGCCTTAAATTTACGAATTAGATCAGTTTTTGCACTTGGCAATGATGCAGGCATATTCGCCAGTTTACTAAGACAAGTGAGTAATTCTTTTAAGCGATCTTGTGCTTTTTCAAAGCCATCAGGAATGCTTGGATCGGCATAAACAATGAAGTAAATCTTTCCAGCGACGTTATCAATCACAGCTAACTCTTCGGTTAGCATGAGTTGAATGTCGGGCACGCCGAGTTCATCCGGTAAATCATGTTTCGCTAGACGCGCTTCGATATAGCGAACGGTGTCATAACCAAAGTAACCAGCAAGACCACCACAAAAACGAGGTAGACCTGGTTGAACTGCAACCTTAAAACGTTTGAAATAAGCATCTACAAAATCTAGTGGATTATCAGTATTGGTCTCAACTACTTTGCCATCAGTAAGCACTTCATTTAACGGTGAAGTTGGAGTGCCAACCGTTCTGACAATAGTCTTGGCAGGTAAGCCAATAAACGAGAAGCGGCCAAAGCGCTCGCCTCCCAAAACTGATTCCAAAAGGTAAGTGTTTTTCTTGCCAAACGCTTGACTTATTTTGACGTAAAGCGAGAGTGGTGTTTCTAAGTCCGCAAGAACCTCTTTCACAAGGGGAATGCGATTGAAACCCTGCTTTGCTAGGGCATTAAATTCTTCGCGCTGCATTAGGATTTCCCAGTCTTTCCTAACTCAGCGCGCATTGCCTCAATCACTTGAGCGTAATTTTCTTTTCCAAAAATAGCTGACCCAGCAACAAAAGTATCGGCACCTGCTTGGGCAACTTGCGCAATATTATCCACTTTGATTCCACCATCAACTTCAAGGCGAATATGGCGACCTGTTTCTGCTTCATAGCGATCTAAACGTACGCGAACTTGTTCAATCTTATGAAGAGTGCTTGGAATGAAGGATTGACCACCAAAGCCTGGATTGACAGACATGAGCAGAACTAAGTCGAGCAATTCCAAGGTGTGATCTAAATGATCTAGTGGCGTTGCAGGGTTAAGTACGAGACCTGCTTGACACCCTTGATCACGAATTAAATTCAGCGTGCGGTTCACGTGCGGGCTAGCCTCGGGATGAAAGCTAATTAAATTAGCGCCAGCTTTTGCAAAATCGGGCACGATGCGATCTACGGGCTCAATCATGAGGTGAACATCAATCACTGCAGGCTTGCCATTTTTTAAGGTGTGCGGACGAATCGCCTCACAAACTAATGGACCAATAGTGAGGTTAGGAACGTAGTGGTTATCCATCACGTCAAAGTGAATCCAATCAGCACCGGCCGCAAGAACATCCTGAACTTCTTTGCCTAAGCAGGCAAAGTCAGCCGACAGAATGGAGGGGGCAATGAAGAATTCACGATTTGAGGATGATTTTTGGCTTTCCATCCCTAGATTCTAGCTTGCAGTTGGCCTTGGGATGGAGCAGAATTCGAGGATGAATCCCCATGAAATGAGCATTACGGTCAAAGCCCAGTACCTTCCAGAGCAATCTGACCCCGATAACCGCCAATTTGCCTTTGCTTATACGGTTACCATTCGCAATACTGGTCCGGCCAGTATTCAGTTGATTGCCCGCCATTGGTTCATCACGGATGGGGATAATGATGTCCAAGAGGTCCGTGGCTTAGGGGTAGTTGGGCAACAACCGTTATTGCGCGCTGGGGAGCAATTTGAGTACACCAGCTGGGCCACTTTACCCACTCCAGCAGGAACCATGCGAGGCGAATATTTTTGCGTTACCGAGGAAGCACAGATTTTTCAGGCGCCAATCCCTGAATTTGCTCTGGTGATGCCCCGAACCCTCCATTAGGGGGGGCTTGGAAAAACTATTTTTTCCCTTTGCCCGTCCATAGGACAATAAATAGCAATAGCCCCAAAGCAATAGCCCCTTCAATGACAAAGAGCAGCATTGGGTATTCATCGAGTAAATTGGCGATCATGATTTCTAAATTTAAATTATTTGAAGTAAGTGTATTCGCTATTCTGATTACGAGCCTAGTTGCTGGATGCTCGACACCACCCACCAGAAGCGCCGGCTATCGATCTAGCAGCTCTGGAGCAGCTCCCTCGTCTTATAGCTCATCAATAGCTAGCTTTAATGTAGTTTCTTGGCAAGCTTTACCCGGTTGGCAAGATGATGACTTGTCACAAGCTTGGCCGGCGTGGTTAAAAAGTTGTGATGCATTACGTAAGCGAAGCGGAGAGGTGAATTGGCGCCAGGTGTGTGCGCAAACTGCTAACGTATCAGCTCGTGATACTCAAGCGATTCGCTCATATTTTGAAAGCAATTTCCAGGCTTATGAAATTCGCAATAGCGCTGGAAGCGAAACAGGTTTAATTACGGGTTACTACGAGCCAGTAATGAATGGGTCGCAAACCCGCACTAGCACTTACAGCGTGCCGCTCTATGCCTATCCGAATGCTTGGAAAAAATCAAAACCGAATCCAGGGCCAACACGAGCTGAACTCATGAGCTCAGGGATTTTGCAAGGGTCTGAAATCGCGTGGGTACAAGATCCTGTTGCTGCTGCATCTATGCAGATTCAGGGCTCAGGAAAAATTCGCCTGCAAGATGGTCGCGTATTGCGTTTAGGTTTTGCTGGTACTAATGAGCAGCCTTTTAAATCATTTGCACAATGGTTATTAGATCGCAAAGAGATTACTCGCAGTGAGGCCACCATGCAGGGCATTTCTCAGTGGGCTAAGCGTAATCCAGATCGAGTGAATGAAATGCTCAATGCTAATCCACGTTTTGTTTTCTTTAAAGAGTTGCCTAGCAATGTTGATGCTGATCTAGGCCCTAATGGCGCACTTGGTGTTCCATTAACAGGTGAACGCAGCATTGCAGTTGATTTACAAGCTCTGCCATTGGGCGCACCTGTATTTTTGGCTACTACTAAGCCTTTAAGTAATCAATCCTTGCAAAAGCTCGTGATGGCACAAGATACTGGTAAAGCGATTGTAGGTGGCGTCAGGGCTGATTATTATTGGGGTTCGGGTGAGGCCGCAGGAGAAACCGCAGGGCGTATGAAACAAAATGGCAAGATGTGGTTATTGTTACCACGTTAATTGACGGATATTGAAGAGAAAGAAATTGATGAGCTACAAAACAATTTTGACTGAAGTGGATGGCAAAGTTGCCATCATTACCTTAAATCGTCCTGAGGTTCTCAATGCATTAAATGATCAATTAATGGATGAGCTAGGCGCTGCTTTGCTTGGTTTTGATGCTGATGACAATGTTGGCTGCATCATCATTACTGGTAGTGAGAAAGCGTTTGCTGCTGGTGCTGATATTGCATTTATGGCTAAGTATGGTTTGCAGGAAGTCTATCGCGGTGACTTTATTACTCGCAACTGGGAAGAGATTAGAAAAGTTCGTAAGCCAGTAATTGCGGCAGTCTCTGGCTATGCGCTTGGCGGTGGCTGTGAGCTGGCGATGATGTGCGACACCATTATGGCTGCCGATAACGCCAAGTTTGCACAACCCGAAGTGAAGTTAGGAATCATTCCTGGCGCTGGTGGCACACAACGCTTGCCTCGCGCGGTATCGAAAGCCAAAGCGATGGATTTGGCCCTGACCGGGCGCATGATGGATGCCGCAGAGGCTGAGCGCTCTGGCTTGGTGTCACGTATTTTTCCAAAAGCAGATTTAATGAAGGAAGTGAAAGCCATCGCTAAAGAGATTGCTGATATGCCGCTACTAACATCGATGATGGTGAAAGAAGCGGTGAATACTGCTTACGAAACCACGCTCTCAGAAGGCATTCATTTTGAGCGTCGCTTGTTCCATGCTTGTTTTGGAACGAATGATCAAAAAGAAGGTATGGCTGCATTTATAGAAAAACGCCCAGCTAAATTTACCAACTCTTAAATGTAAAGATTTCGCGAGAGATCTAGGTTTTCTCGAGGTAGCGTTGCGCTAGTTTTACCCAATAGCTCACGCCTATTGGAATCAAGGCATCATTAAAGTCGTAAGAGGGGTTGTGAAGATGGCATGGGCCCATGCCATGGCCAACGGCCCGATGATCACCGTCCCCATTGCCCAGAAACACATAGCAACCCGGTTTCTCAAGCAACATAAAAGCAAAGTCTTCTGCGCCCATTGTCGGATCAATATGGGTATTGACGTTTTGTTTGCCCACCAATTCGCTCATCACCTCACTAGCAAATTGAACCTCGGCATCATGATTGATTAATGGTGGATAGTTTCTGGAGAAAGTAATGTCTACTTGGCAATCAAATGCACTTGCAATATTTTGGGTAATCTCCCGCAGGCGTTGCTCCATTAAATTGAGTACTTCTAAGGTAAATGTTCTGATGGTCCCGCCGATAAAAGCGCTGTCAGGAATTACATTACTGGTTTCCCCCGCATGAAACTGTGTGACCGATAACACAGCCGCATCAACAGGGCGCTTATTGCGAGTAATGATGCTTTGCAGTGCCAACACCACTTGCGCTCCAGTGAGTAGCGGGTCAGCGCTATTGTGAGGAAGCGCGGCGTGACCACCTTTGCCTGTAATGGTAATTTCAAAAGTATTGCTAGAGGCCATCATCGGGCCTGAGGTCACGCCAAAGTGTCCTTCGGCTAAGCCTGGCCAATTGTGTAAACCGAAAACAGCATTGCAGGGAAATTGTTTAAAGAGTCCATCTTTAATCATTTCATTAGCACCAGCGCCACCTTCTTCAGCAGGCTGGAATATAAAAATAACGCTGCCTTTGAAATCGCGATGATTTGATAAATACTGCGCTGCCCCTAAAAGCATTGCAGTGTGACCATCATGACCGCAGGCATGCATTTTTCCAGCGTTGCGTGAGGTATGCTCAAAATGATTATGTTCTTGTAATGGCAGTGCATCCATGTCGGCACGCAAGCCAATCATTTTTCCAGAACCCAATTCACCGTCTAGGCGACCGACAACACCTGTTTTGCCCATGCCTCGATAAACAGTAATCCCCCAGCTAGAAAGTGCTTCTGCAACTAAATCGGCTGTGCGATTCTCTTCGAAGCGTAATTCAGGATGAGCATGAATATTGCGACGAATGTCTTGAATAGCTTCTGCAGAATCAAGGATTTCAGAGGGTAAATGCATTCCTTCATCTTATCTGAAAGTCCCATTAGTTGCACTCTAGGGCTTGCCATAGGGACTTTAATTGCTCATTATTTGGATGTGCTGTGCAGCAAAATCAAGGGCTTCTATTGAATAAGGGTTGTTATTTAATTTTAGAAGCGCTTTTGGCAAAGAGGGAATCAATCCTAAAAAAGGCACATCCATTTTTTTTTGCAAAGTAGCGATATTTTCTTTTAGAAGAGGCATCTCGCTCGATAAGGAATTGGCAACCCATCCTGCAATTTTTAAGCCACGAGCTTTGATCGCCTCTTGGGTAAGAAGGGCGTGATTAATGCAACCTAATTTCATACCAACTACCAAGATGATTGGTAGGTCAATTTGTTGCGCAAAATTGCCTAGATCTTCATGCTCATTCAAGGGAATTAAGAATCCACCGGCCCCTTCCACAATAATGCAATCGCTGTGTTTTTGAACCTCACTAAGTGCTCGAATAATCGTATTAAGGTCAAGAGTAGTGCCCGTATTTGCCGCGGCCAGATGGGGTGCAACTGGCACGTCTAAAACATAAGGGCATAAATTTAATTGGCCAGGCGCAAGTTGGGAAGCAATGCGTAAAGTTTCTAGATCCTCGTTGAGAAGATCGCCATTGGCACTTTGATATGTGCCAGCAGCTACAGGTTTAAAACCGATAGCTTGCTTACCTTGCTTGCGTAGCTTGAGAATGAGTGCACCACTAATAAGCGTTTTTCCAACCTCAGTGTCAGTGCCTACTACAAAGTAGCCGGTTAGTTTAGTCATGACTTACTTTCTCACTCACTTGCTGCTCGATCCTTTTCAGAGTCATGATGAGTTTGCGTAATTCATTAACGCTATGGTTTGCTGAAAAGGTAATCCGTAAACGAGCACTGCCAAGCGGTACTGTTGGCGGACGAATTGCCGGAATCCAGTAACCCGCTTCATCTAATAACTTTGCCGCCAAGAGTGCAGTAGCGTTGCCGCCCAAAATGACCGGCTGAATTGGTGTACAAGAAGAAACTTTTTTCCAATCTGAGAAGGTCATTTCATCTTGCCAAATGGTAATGAGGTCACATAGTTGCGCGCGACGCTTTGCACCCTCATCGCTTTCGATGATTTCAAGACTTTTAAGTAAGGTATGCGCAATAGCGGGCGGGGTTGCAGTGCTGTAGATATAAGGCCTACCCTTTTGAATCAGCCATTCAATAAAAGAATCTTGTGCACAAATAAAAGCACCGCTTACTCCGGCAGCTTTACCTAAAGTCCCAATATAAATAATGCGATCAGATTGAATGCCCTCTTGCTCCAGGATGCCATGACCCTGTTTGCCAAGTACCCCAAAACCATGTGCGTCATCTACCATCAATAAGGCATCATATTGCTCTGCTATATGAAGTAACTCTTTAACAGGCGCCAGATCACCATCCATACTAAAGACTCCATCTGCCACAATCAGCTTGAGAGACTTAGTATCTTTTTTAAGAGTATCAGTTAAAGAAGTAAGCTGAGTGTGATCAAACAAGTGAACTACGGCATTGGTTTGTGCGCTAGCCAAGCGAACGCCATCAATCAGTGATGCGTGATTCAGCTTCGCCGAATAAATACTCAGATCGCCACGCTGGGCAAGTCTAGCAAGGCCCGTTATGGCTGTTAGGTTGGCAAGGTAGCCAGTACTAAAGAATAAGGCGCGAGCATTGGGAATGTGTTTTTCTTGAAAAGAAGCCAGCTGCTTTTCAAGAAACTCATGCGCAGCGCTATGACCACTGATTAAATGCGAAGCGCCGCTACCTACCCCATATTTTTCACCACCCTGCGCTAGCGCTTTAATGAGGTCTGGGTGATTGGCAAGCCCAAGATAGTCATTGCTACAAAAGGCCTTAAGCTGCCTATTGCTAATGGTTACATCGGTATCGCAGGGGGATTCGGTAATGCGCAATTTTCGTTTTAGTAATTGCAAATCTAAATCTGCAATTTGCTCTTGCGCAAGTTTTAGGGCATTAAATGCACTGGTCATGTGAGTATCTTTTCGATTGCACGTCTGATAGCTTGACCCATTTGCATGGTTTCTTCGGTAGATAGGATGTATGGGGGCATTACATAAATCGTATTGCCAATGGGCCTGATGAGAACGCCCTCTTCCATGCCTTTGGCAAATAATTCGCGAGGGAAGATGCTTGCATTCTTAAGGTATTCATTTTTAATATCGAAGGCTAAAATCATTCCTTGTTGGCGCCAATACTCTATTCGAGAATCGGTTTTTGCCCATCTAAATGCATTCTCTAAATCTTGCGAGCGAGCAATATTTTTTTCTAAAACATGTTCAACTTCGAAAATCTTTAAGCAGGCTAGTGCTGCTGCACATGCTAGTGGGTTTCCGGTGTATGAATGCGAATGCAAGAAGCCCTGTTGTGTTTTATCACTATAAAAAGTATAGTAAATCGTATCGGTGGTCATGCATAGCGAGAGGGGAAGATAGCCACCACTGATGCCTTTGGATAAGGTTAAAAAGTCAGGCCAAATACTGGCATGCTCACAGGCAAAAAACTTGCCACTGCGCCCACATCCTACTGCTATCTCGTCAGCTATGAAATGCACCTCATAGCGATTGCATAAGTCTCTTACTAAGCGAAGATATTCTGGTGAATACATTGCCATTTGCCCTGCACATTGCACTAGTGGCTCGATGATGATTGCAGCAATATGTTGATGTTCTTCTTTGAATAATTTTTCTAGTTCTGCCGCAGCATGTTTTGCAACATCTATTGCGCTCTCACCAGATTTTGCTTTGCGCGCATCAGGTGATGTGACGGTATACACATCTTGCAAGAGTGAGCCATATGCTTCACGAAAAATAGCAACATCGGTTACGGCTAATGCGCCAAGTGTTTCTCCGTGATAGCCATTCTCTAGGCAAACAAACTTTTTCTTTTTGGGTTTGCCATTAAGTTGCCAAAAATGATGACTCATTTTTAAGGCAATCTCGACTGCAGACGCACCATCGGAGGCATAAAAGACATGACCTAAATTTCCACCCGTGAGCGTGGAGAGTTTTTCGGAAAGCTCTACAACCGGTGGATGCGTAAACCCAGCCAGCATGACATGCTCAATTTTTTCTAACTGATTCGTTATTGCTTGATTAATCTGTGGGTTGGAGTGGCCAAATAAATTGGTCCACCAGGAGCTAATGCAATCAAGTAGAGCATTGCCTTTTTCGTCATATAGCCATGGACCCCGCCCTTTTGTGATGGCAATCAGCGGAAAAGACTCATGATGTTTCATCTGAGTGCAGGGGTGCCAAACGGCAGTCAGGCTACGATCAACGAGAGTGGGTTGATTTAAATCAGTAATAACCTTCATGTTTGATATTTGACCACTAGTTTTTCCAATTTCCGGCATGTATCTGTTATGTTTATGCCTTGAATTGATCTATTTTCTGGAATTTGCCTATGTTGGACGCCCAAACTGCTGAAAAACCGCTTACCTTAGTTAAATCTAAGGCTAATTTACGTAAAGAGGTTGATGCCTCTGGCGATTGGACTGTTACCCAGATCGAGGCACTCTTTGCGATGCCTTTCAATGAATTAATGCTACAAGCTCAAGAGACTCATAAGGTCAATTTCCCTGAGGGTGATGTGGAGTTGGCTACTTTGTTGTCCATTAAGACCGGTGGCTGCCCTGAGGATTGCGGCTACTGTCCGCAAGCTGCTCGCTATGACACCGACGTTAAGGCCGAGAAACTGATGGGCTTGGCAGAGGTTTTGGAAGCTGCTAGGGCTGCAAAAGCAGCCGGTTCAAATCGTTTCTGTGTGGGCGCTGCATGGCGCGAGCCCAAAGATCGCGACATTGAAAAGGTGGCAGCGATGATTAAGGGTGTAAAGGCTCTAGGGCTTGAAACTTGTGCCACCTTAGGCATGTTGGAGGCTGATCAAGCCCAGGCATTACAAGAGGCCGGCCTGGATTTTTACAACCATAACCTTGATACCAGCGAAGATTTTTATCGCTCAGTGATTTCTACGCGCGGCTATCAAGATCGGCTTGATACGATTTCCAATGTGCGTGCTGCCGGTATGTCTGTTTGCTGTGGTGGGATTGTCGGAATGGGTGAGTCGCGTGAGCAAAGGGCGGCCTTCCTTGCCCGCTTGGCTAATTTAAGTCCTTATCCTGAGTCCGTACCTATCAACCATCTGGTACCTATTGCAGGTACACCCTTGGCAGACCAGAAGCCTTTAGACCCGCTTGAATTTGTGAGAACCATTGCAGTTGCGCGCATCACCATGCCTAAGGCCCGTGTGCGCTTATCTGCTGGTCGTCAAGCGCTTGGACGGGCCGTTCAGGCAATGTGCTTCTTGGCTGGCGCGAATTCTATTTTCTATGGCGAGCAATTACTCACTACCGGCAATCCAGAGGCGGAAGAGGACCGTGAGCTATTGGCAGAGCTGGGATTAAAGACTAAGCAAAGCCGTAAAGCTGAGGTTTTAGTCTAATTTTCCGGCCTATGGCGCTAATCGACCGCTTCATTATTGAGTTTGATACCGCGCTTCGTTCAGTCGTGGGTGGAGCGAGTGCTCAAAGACCCACTCCCGGTTCAGAATCTGGTGCAAATAGTGCATTAGATTCTGAGCAACGAAAACATGCAGCGGGTTTAATGCGCGTTAATCATGTTGGCGAAGTTTGTGCGCAAGCTTTGTATCAATCGCAAAAATTAGTTGCAAGAAATTCAGATATTCAAGACATGCTTGAGCGCTCTGGTCAAGAAGAAATGGATCACTTGGCGTGGTGTGAAACTCGTCTTAAAGAGCTTGGTTCGCACACCAGCTATCTCAATCCATTTTGGTATGCAGGATCCTTTTTGATCGGCATGGCAGCAGGCTTAGCAGGTGATCAGTGGAGTTTAGGCTTTGTTGCTGAAACTGAAAAACAAGTTGAGAATCATTTAGAAAGTCATCTCAAAAAATTACCCGAAGATGATCATCGTTCACGTGCAATTGTTGATCAAATGCGGATTGATGAAATTGAGCATGGGCAAGCAGCTCTGCATGCTGGTGGGGTGGCTTTACCTGAGCCAATTCAAAAAATCATGCAAGCAATATCCCAGGCGATGACAACAACTGCTTACAAAATTTGACATTGATATTAGGGAGTTGGCTTAAGCTAATCCCAGAATTTAAGTTTGTATTAACTTTTGACATATTTTCTTATTGCTACTGTTTTTAAATACAGTATATTGAGGAATTATCTAGTCATATAGCTAAGACCTATTCTTAAGTATATTTTCCAAGCCATTGTTTCAAGTAGCTATTTTATTATCACTATCTTCTGAACACATGACGCTAAGTGTTTGTAAACATTAGAGAATTTCCCAAAAAAATCCCTTAAAACACTTGACCCCCCTATTGCGATCCTCTAAAGTGGGAGGAAGTGTGAAAAAGTGGGGTAAATGGTGTTTCAAGGTGCGTCAGCTCTCAATTTAGATGCAAAAGGCCGAATGTCAGTTCCGGCCAAGCATCGTGACGCCTTGATGGTTCAAGGCGAGGGCCGCCTTACGCTCACAAAACATCCAGATGGTTGTCTTTTGCTATTTCCAAGGCCGGAATGGGAAGGCTTTAGAGCAAGGGTTGCACAACTTCCTATGGATGCGCATTGGTGGCGCAGAATTTTTCTCGGCAATGCTGCAGAGATCGATTTGGATAATGCCGGTCGAATTTTGGTGAGTCCGGAATTACGTGCAGCAGCAGGAATTGAAAAAGAGGTGATCTTGCTCGGCATGGGCAGTCACTTGGAGTTGTGGGATGCAGCAACATATGCTGCGAAAGAACAGGCGGCGATTGCATTAGGTATGCCTGAAGCGCTCAAGCAATTTAATTTTTAATGACAGGGTGCTATGAACATAACTCATCGCCCAGTGTTGCTGGCCGAGGCGGTGACAGCGCTGATCAGTGGGCCGCTCATTCAAAAACAAAACATAGCAAACAATATTCTGCTAATCGATGGGACTTTTGGGCGCGGTGGTCATACGCAAGCTTTGCTCAAGCAGCTGCCTCCATCGGCTCGTATGATTTCTTTCGACAAGGATTTAGACGCGATTGCTGTCGCGCAGAGTATCAGCGATCCACGTTTAACTATCGTGCACGACAGCTTTGCGTGCATGGATCAGTATGCATCAGCGGAAACAGTCGATGGAATTTTATTGGACTTAGGAATCAGTTCACCCCAGGTGGACGAGGCACACCGAGGCTTCTCCTTTCGTCGCGAAGGTCCGCTAGATATGCGGATGAATACGGATCAGGGAATGACGGCAGCAGAGTGGCTGGAGCAGGCGCCGCAGGAGGAAATCACGCACGTGATTAAGACTTACGGAGAAGAACGTTTTGCATTTCAGATCGCTAAAGCCATTGTGGCAAAGCGAGAAGAAGGATTGTCCCCAAAAACTACGACTCAATTAGCAAGTTTAGTTGCTAGCATAGTGCGCACACGCGAAGCTGGGCAAGATCCTGCTACAAGAACTTTTCAGGCATTGCGTATTTTTATTAATCGCGAATTAGAAGATTTAGAACTTGGCTTAAAAGCCGCGTTGAACTTATTGAAGCCGGGCGCAAGACTTGCGGTGATTAGTTTTCATTCGCTAGAAGATCGTATTGTGAAACAGTTTCTGCAGGCACATGCAAAAGTTGAGGTGCCTCGTGGCTTGCCAGTGCGCGAAAAGGACTTACCACAAAGTGCTCTAGAAATTATTGGACGCGTGAAACCAAGTGACGCAGAAATATTAGAAAACCCACGTGCTCGCTCTGCCATCATGCGCGTTGCAGAAAAACGAGTAGGGGCCTTAGCATGAATCGCGCTACTCTGACTTTGCTTGCTTTGTTATTAATTTGTGCCTTATCGCTAGTGGCAGCGCAGCAACGCACGCGTATATTATTTGTTGCCCAAGAGCGCGCGCTCATTGAAGAGCGTAAATTAAATCAAGATTGGTTGCGCTTGGAGTACGAGCAACGCAATCTTTCGAAGTCTGCCCGTATACGTGATGTTGCGCGTAATCAATTGCGCATGTCCCCAATTTCTCCTGAACGTACTTTGTATTTAAAGGAGGCTAAATGAGGTCGGTTGGTTTTTCTACGACACCAAATTTAGTGTTGCGTCTGCCCATGTGGCGGTCACGCTTGATGCTCTTCCTTTTGTTCTTTGTTTTTATGCTTCTCCTATTGCGTGCTTTTTGGATTCAAGGTCCGGGAAATGCCTTTTATGAAGCTAAGGGAGTGCGGGGAACTCAGCGTGAATTGGAGTTGCCAGCAAGTCGTGGAAAAATCTTGGATCGTAATGGCCAGGTGATTGCTACTAGTTTGGAGGCAAAGTCTGTGATTGCCTATAACGATACAGTCCCCGATGATTTGTCAGCAGACAAGGTGCGCAAGCTTGCCAGCTTATTGCAAATGAGCGAATCGGATTTGCGAAAGAAGTTGAAAGAAGATCGCAAGCAAATCTTCTTAAAGCGACAGGTCGAGCCGGCAGTTGCGCAACAAATTAAGCTATTAGAAATTCCAGGCATTGGATTGAATAATGAATATCGTCGCTTTTATCCTGAAGGCGAGGCGATGGCTCACGTAGTTGGTTTTACAAACGTCGAAGATCGCGGCCAAGAAGGAATGGAGCTTTCTAGAGAGAAAGAGCTTGCTGGCCATCCCGGGCAAAGACGTGTGGTGGTTGACCGATTAGGACGTGTAGTTGAAGAGATGGCCATCTTGCAGTTGCCTCAAAATGGCAAAGATTTAAATCTTTCTATCGATAGCAAAATACAGTATTTGGCTTATAACGCCGTTAAAAGTGCTGTTGAGGAGCATCATGCAAAAGCAGGCGGTGCCGTAGTTCTAGATACTCAAACTGGCGAAATTTTGGCATTAGCTAATTACCCTAGCTATAACCCCAATCAGCGCAAATATCTCAATGGCGAGCAGTTACGAAATCGGGTATTGACCGATACCTTTGAGCCTGGCTCAACAATCAAACCATTAACCATTGCAATTGCTTTAGAAAAAGGTGCGATTAAGCCCAATACCAATATGGTAATTGGCGCTAAGTATCTTGTTGGACCAAAGCCAATTACAGACACTCACCCTAGTACAAATTTATCTGTAACCGAGGTAATTCAAAAATCAAGCAATATCGGTACCGCAAAAATTGCAATGAATAATCTCACCGCAGAAGAGATGTGGGATTTTTATAGTGCCGTCGGTCTTGGGCAAGTGCCAAAAATTGGATTTCCGGGAGCTGTAGCTGGGACTGTGCATCCATTTAAGAAGTGGACTCCAACTGATCAAGCACGAATTGCATTCGGTTATGGAATTTCAGCTTCCCTCTTCCAGGTGGCGCGGGCTTACACAATTTTTGCGCGTGATGGTGAGTTGGTGCCGCTCACTATTGAGCGTAGTCCTGAATTCAAGCCGGGCACAAGAGTGCTCTCTGCTAAAACTGCAATTGAAATGCGCACCATGCTTGAAACTGTTACCGAGCCAGGGGGTACGGCAATTAAAGCGCAGGCTGATGGTTTTCGGGTTGGCGGCAAGACTGGTACTGCACATAAATTAGTGGGTAAAAGTTATGGCAATAAGTATCGCGCTTACTTTGCTGGCTTAGCACCCATTAGCGCGCCTCGCATTGTGGTTGCAGTGATGATTGATGAGCCAACTAGTGGAAGTCACTATGGCGGTGATGTTGCTGCACCAGTGTTTTCAACGATTGTTAGTGAAACATTAAACACTCTTAATGTTTCACCCGACAGTAAAGCGAAGCAAATGGTTTTGCAAGATAAGGGTCCCGAAGAGATTCGTACTGCAAATGTACAGACGCAGCAGGTGGTTCTGAAAAGATGAGGGCGGCGTTGAATATAGAACCCAATGATCTGATTGACCATTTGCACACCTTAGCAAATAGCACTGCTAAGGTAAGTGCGGATAGTCGCCAGATCCAGTCTGGCGATATCTTTTTTGCCTACCCAGTCGGCCATGGCAATGCATTAAGGGATGGCCGTCAATTTATCCATGCCGCACTAGGGAACGGTGCAGCAGCGGTCGTATTCGACCCCGCAGGTCTTGATAATCAATATGCAGATCACCCACAATGCATTGCGGTTGAAAACCTCGCGGCAAAAGTTGGTGAGTTATCTGCGCAATGGTACGGATACCCAAGTAAACAATTAAAGTTAATTGGTGTAACGGGCACCAATGGCAAAACCAGCATTACACAGTGGCTTACTCAGGCTTTGGATGAGCCAAATCATCGAACAGCAGTCTTGGGTACCTTAGGCACCGGCTTCCCAGGTTCTTTGGTGCAAACCGGATATACCACTCCAGATGCGCCAAAGTTACAAACCCAACTTAAAGAATTACTCAATGCTGGTGCCAAGCAGGTGGCAATGGAAGTGTCATCACATGCCTTGGATCAGAATCGACTAGCTGGCACTCGACTGAATTGCGCTGTGCTTACAAATCTAACGCAAGATCATTTGGACTATCACGGCAGCATGGCTAATTATGCAGAAGCCAAGGCGAAACTATTTCAACTCGCGGGGCTTGAGCATGCCGTCATTAATTTAGATGATCCATTTGGGCGGGAGATTGCAAGTAAGCTTTTAGCCAAAGGCGACGTTAGCGTTTGGGCATACACAATCAACCAAAACGTCCTTGAGGGCTTTGAAAAATTTGGCGATCGTCTGCATCGCGTTTATGCAAAAGATAGTGCGTTAAATGGTGCGGGATACGACTCCGTGTTCACGTATGAGGGGGTTGGAAGTAATGGCTTATATATTCCTTTATTAGGTGAATTCAATTTAAGTAATGCGCTTGCGGTATGGGCGGTATTGCTAACCCAAGGGTTGACTTGTGATGAAGCAAGCAAGCAAGTCAGTCAATTGCGTCCGGTACTTGGACGTATGGAATTCATTCAAGTAGGTAAACAGCAAAAATCAGAGGGTTTGCTGGTTGTGGTTGATTACGCCCATACCCCTGATGCACTTCAAAAGACATTGCAGGCTTTGCGTCCCATTGCAGGCCAGCGCGGCGGAAAAGTATGGTGTGTATTTGGTTGTGGTGGCGAGCGTGATATTGGTAAACGCCCTCAAATGGGTGCGGTAGCTCAGCAATACGCTGATCAAGTCATTATTACTAGTGATAACCCAAGATCTGAAGAGCCGCTAGCAATCATGGAAATGATCCGTGGCGGAATCAGCCGGGAAAATTCAAATGTGCAAATGGTTGTTGACCGTGCCGCAGCGATCATGGCCGCTGTGCGCAATGCCGCATCTCAAGATGTCGTATTAGTAGCGGGGAAGGGTCATGAAAATACCCAAGAAATTAATGGCAAGAAATTTGATTTCTCTGACCAGGAACATATTCGCTTGGCTGCTGGAGGCATAGTCTGATGTCTGTTATGACAACACTTGCCCAAGTCCATGCAATGTTGCCTGGAAGTGCTTTGATCAATATTTCCGCACAAGATGCTCGGTTATCAAATATTTTAAGAATTGGCACAGATAGCCGCCAGATTGATCCCGAAGAGTTATTCGTTGCCCTGGCGGGTGAGCGCTTTGATGCACATGATTTTTTATCTGATGTTGCTAGGGCAGGCGCAACGGGAGCGCTTATTAGTGATCAAGATAAGTGCCCTAAGGATCTGCCTGCTGTTTGCGTTGCCGATACTCGCATTGGGCTGGGTTTATTGGCAAAAGCCTGGCGTAGCAATCATCCAATTCCATTAGCACTGGTGACTGGCAGTAATGGTAAGACCACTGTAAAAGAGATGATTGCCTCTATTTTTAAAGCAGCAGTTGGTCAAGAACATACCTTGGTGACTATAGGTAATCTGAATAATGATATTGGCTTGCCCCTGACCCTATTAAAGCTGCGTTCAGCAGATCTGCTTGCTGTGGTTGAGCTTGGCATAAATCACCCTGGTGAAACTGCTCACCTGGCCGATATTGCGAAGCCCAATATTGCATTGATTAATAACGCACAGCGTGAGCATCAAGAGTTTATGACTACTGTAGCTGCAGTTGCGCAAGAGCACTCTGATGCAATTCGTGCATTACCTAAAGACGGCATTGCAGTTTTCCCAGCGGATTCAGAGTTTACAAGTGTCTGGCACGAAGCAGCTGCTGGCCGCAAGGTAATCGATTTTATTTTAATGTCAGGCCACTCAAAATCACAGGCTGCAGTGATGGGACATTTATTAAGCAATGGTCACGTACAGGTACAAACTGAACTCGGCTCTATAGAGGTCCAGCTCAATACATTGGGCAGTCACAATGCACGTAACGCATTGGCTGCTAGTGCTGTTGCCATAGCAGCAGGTGTGAGTTTAGAGAAAATTAAACAGGGTCTTGAATCATTCTCACCTGTTGATGGCCGTATGCAGGCCAAGAAGATTAATCCCAAGCACACTTTAATTGATGACAGCTATAACGCTAATCCAGACTCAGTAAGAGCAGCAATTGATACTCTAAAGCAGTCAGGCAATATGTCATGGTTAGTTTTAGGCGATATGGGCGAGGTCGGTAATCAAGGCCCTCAATTTCATCGCGAGGTTGGTGCCTACGCTGCCGAGCAAGGAGTTAATCAATTATTTGCTTTGGGCGAGCAATGTCAATTTGCCATTAAAGGTTTTGATGAGGTTCGGAAAAATGGCTTACCTGCCGCTAGCGCAAAACATTTTTCTGAAATGGGTGGTCTTATCGAGCAGTTGAGAGATGCATTACATGCCCAGTCGACTGGTAGCGATGAGCATTTAAATATTTTGGTTAAGGGTTCACGTTTTATGCATATGGAGCGGGTAGTGCAAGCCTTGTTAGAGGAGGCTAAAACATGCTCTTAATTTTGGCGCAATGGCTGCAAGATGATTTTGGCTTCTTCCGAGTCTTTAACTACATCACATTTAGGGCGGTCATGGCAACGGTAACTGCCTTGTTGATTGGTTTAGCCGCCGGTCCTTGGGTGATTCGTAAATTGACTGCTTTGAAGATGGGTCAAGCCGTTCGTACTGATGGACCACAAACCCATTTAGTTAAATCTGGCACACCAACTATGGGCGGCGTGCTGATTTTGATTGGTATTTTCGTCTCTTGTATCTTGTGGGCAGATCTCAGCAATCGCTTTATCTGGATTGTGATGATCGTCACTTTCGGATTTGGTGCAATTGGCTGGGTAGATGACTATCGCAAGGTGGCTCGCAAAGATCCTAAAGGAATGGCTTCCAGAGAAAAATTCTTTTGGCAAACTTTGATTGGATTATTTGCAGCGATCTATTTGGCATTCTCAGTCTCAGAGGTGAATAATCTTAAAGTCCTACAACTTTTTTACGAATGGCTGAAAGGTGGCTTTGCTTTAGATCTTCCAGCAAAAACAAATTTACTCTTACCCTTCATTAAAGAGGTTAGCTATCCCCTTGGCATGATGGGCTTCATCATCTTAAGTTATTTAGTCATTGTGGGCAGCAGTAATGCTGTAAATCTCACTGATGGACTAGATGGCTTGGTGATCATGCCTGTCATTTTGGTAGGAGCTGCGTTAGGCGCATTTGCTTATGTAATGGGTAATGCAATCTATGCCAAATATTTATTGTTTCCCTATATCCCAGGCGCTGGGGAATTGATGATTTTTTGTGGTGCCATGGGTGGAGCAGGTTTAGCCTTCCTTTGGTACAACACACATCCAGCGCAAGTATTTATGGGTGACGTTGGTGCACTTGCTCTAGGGGGCGCACTTGGGACGATCGCAGTTATTGTGCGTCAAGAAATTGTGCTTTTTGTGATGGGTGGAATCTTTGTTGCAGAAACTGTCTCAGTAATGCTGCAGGTGTTTTGGTTCAAATTGACGAAAAAATATTATGGTGAGGGTCGCCGTATTTTTCGTATGGCGCCACTCCATCACCATTTTGAATTAGGCGGTTGGAAAGAGACACAGGTGGTTGTGCGTTTCTGGATCATCACCATCCTATTGGTATTGATTGGCTTATCTAGCCTGAAATTGCGGTGAGCCCAAGAATAAATATGTTGAATATAGAAAACACTTTTGCTAATCCAGCCTTCATAGAAGATGCGGGCTACCAAGCGCCGCATCGTTTTTTGATTATGGGTCTGGGCGAGTCTGGAGTTGCTATGGCGAAGTGGTGCCTGGGTAATGGCGCGGCTGTTCGTCTAATAGACACCCGTGAGCAGTCTAAATTTTCTGAACGCCAAAATGCTTGGCTTGATGAATTAAAAATGGCCGGACTGAAAGATATTCAATTCGGACCATTAGTCGATGAATTGTTAGTAGATATTGATGTTATCGGCGTTAGTCCTGGTTTATCCCCGCTACAGGAGCCCACTCAATCATTTTTAGTGAAGGCTAGAAAAGCCAGAATTGATGTTTGGAGCGAAATCGAGTTCTTTGCTCGCGCAATTGCGGCATTAACTCGCATGGCGCAGGCAGCTGAATCAAACCATGAAGCAGCAGTGTTGGCGATTACCGGCACGAATGGAAAAACAACTACCACTGCATTAACAGGACAACTCTGTGAGCGTGCCGGGAAAAAGGTTGCCGTAGCTGGAAATATTAGTCCTGCTGCATTAGATAAGTTAATGAGTTGCTTGAGCGCTGCAGACCAAATTGAAGATATGCCGGATATCTGGGTCCTTGAGTTGTCTAGCTTCCAATTGGTTTATACGCATACCCTTAATGCAACTGCAGCTACCGTACTCAATATCACCCAAGATCATTTGGACTGGCATGGTGATATGCAGGCATATGGAGATGCAAAGGCCAGGATATTTGGCCCCGACACAATTTGTATTTTGAATCGTGATGACTCTTTAGTGATGAATTTAATTTCTGATGATCAAAAAATAGAAAAATCGATTGTGACTTTTGGCTCTAATAGTCCAGATGAGCAGGGTGCCTTTGGTATTGAGCATGACTTGCGTGCTGGCGGAATTGACTGGCTGGTATGGGCTGAGGTAGACGAGGATGTTGAGCCTAAACCAAAACGTCGTCGTAAATCTGCGGTGATTGAAGACAGCGAGCCGCTCCGCTTGAAGCGTTTAATTCCTGCTGATGCGTTGAGAATTCGTGGTCGTCACAATGCATTGAATGCACTGGCTGCGCTGGCATTGGCGAGAGCTGCCAATTTACCAATGAATGTTCTTCTGCATGGTTTGCGTGATTACCATGGCGAGCCTCATCGTGTTCAGAGTATTGCGATTGTGAATGATGTTGAATATGTCGATGACAGCAAAGGGACTAATGTGGGGGCTACTGTAGCCGCTCTTAATGGCTTAGGTAGCAATGAATCCGGTAAGAGAATTTGGTTAATCGCGGGCGGCGATGGCAAGGGGCAGGACTTTAGTCCCTTGCGCGAACCTGCTTTACGATTTGTTAAAGGCGTTTTCTTGATTGGCAAAGATGGTGCTGCCATTGGTGAGGCCATAGGCAAGGACATTCCATGCACGATCAGTGGTAACTTGGAAACCGCTGTTAAGGCTGCGGCACAACAAGCTCAGTCTGGAGATTTGGTAATACTCTCTCCCGCTTGCGCGAGCTTTGACCAGTTTCAAGATTATATTGCCCGTGCCCAAGTATTTATTGGTGAGGTTGAAGAGTTGGGAATGCGTTTTGAGGAGGCTCAAGCGTGAATCTAAAAGACAAATTTTTCCCTCAAAATCGCTTAGGCTTAGATCGCTTCTGGAATTTTTCAAGGGGGGGTATTGATAACTTCCGAACTGGCTTGAGAGATGCTGTATCTGGAGTAGAGCAAACTCGCTCACGCATGATGGAATACGATCAATTGCTCGTATGGGCAGTTCTTTCTTTAATGTTGATTGGCTTGGTAATGGTGTATTCCGCTTCAATTACTTTGGCTGATGGACCTAAGTACGCGAATTACAGTAGTAATTTTTTCTTAATTCGTCACCTGATTTCTTTGGCGATTGCTGCAGGGGTGGGTATTTGGACTTTCAAGATTCCAACCAAGATATGGGATCGCTATTCTCCATTGATTTTTGGATTTACCGTCTTGCTATTGATCGCAGTTCTGATTCCTGGTATCGGTAAGGGTGTGAATGGGGCAAAGCGTTGGATTCCGCTCGGCTTAATGAATTTTCAACCATCTGAGTTAATGAAATTTGCAGCTGTCATTTTTGCTGCAAGCTACACCGTGCAACGTCAAGAGTATTTGCACTCCTTTGTTAAGGGCATGTTGCCAATGGGTGTAGCCGTTGCATTGGTTGGCTGTCTTCTGATGGCCGAGCCAGACATGGGCGCATTTGTAGTGGTGGCATTTATTGCATTTGGCATCCTGTTCTTGGGCGGTATTAATGCCAAGCTCTTTGGGGGCTTGATTGCCGTGGGTTTGATGAGTGGTGCAACGATGATTGCACTTTCACCATTCCGTCGTGGCCGCATGCTCGCCTTCATGGATCCATGGCAGGTAGATAACGCTGCAAATAAGGGTTATCAGTTAACTCATTCCTTAATGGCTTTTGGTCGTGGGGAATGGTTTGGTACTGGACTGGGTGGCAGCGTAGAGAAATTGCATTACTTACCTGAGGCGCATACCGACTTCATCATGGCAGTAATTGGTGAGGAGCTAGGCTTCGTTGGTGTAGTTGTGATGATCTTCTTGTTTTATTGGATCGTACGACGCGCGTTCTTAATTGGCCGTACTGCACTGCAATTAGATCGCAGTTTTGCCGGTCTTGCTGCTAAGGGTGTGGCAATTTGGATCGGCTGGCAAGCCTTTATCAATATGGGCGTGAATCTCGGTTTATTGCCAACCAAGGGGTTGACATTGCCATTAGTGAGTTACGGTGGCTCCGGAATTTTGATGAACGTTGTGGCGATTGCAATGTTGCTGCGGATTGATTATGAGAATCGTATTTTGATGCGCGGAGGGAAGTTGTGACAAGACCTTCTATTTTGGTGATGGCTGGTGGTACTGGTGGGCATATTTTCCCAGGACTTGCTGTTGCTGAATATTTGCGTATCTGCGGTTGGAATGTGTCATGGTTGGGTAACCAAAGTGGCATGGAATACCGACTAGTGAAGTCTTGCGATTTTCCATTTGAAGCCGTTGAGTTTGGTGGTTTGCGCGGCAAGGGTCTTAAGGCCAAGTTGATGTTGCCCATCAATTTAATGCGTGCTTGCTTTCAAAGCTGGAAGATCATGCGTCGCATAAAACCTTCTGTGGTCTTGGGTATGGGCGGTTACATTACTTTTCCAGGTGGCTTGGTAAGTAAGTTATTAAAGCGCCCCTTAGTGCTACATGAATCAAATTCTGTAGCAGGTAGCGCAAATCGCGCGCTTACTAAAATTGCAATGCGCACATTGACTGGCTTTCCAAATACGATGGTGCATGCTGAGTGGGTAGGCAATCCTATTCGTGAAGAGTTTGAGCACATTCCAGCGCCCGCTTTGCGCTACGAACAGCGTCAAGGGCCTTTGTCTATATTGGTGGTGGGCGGTAGTCTGGGTGCAGCCGCTTTAAATGAAAGTATGCCTGCGGCTTTGGCATTGATTTCTAAAGATGCACGCCCTAGGGTGATTCATCAAGCGGGCGATAAGCATTTAGCCGATTTGCAGAAGCGCTATACCGACTTGGGCGTTGAAGCTGATGTGCTTCCCTTTATTGACGATATGCCATCTGCATATGCACAGGCAGATCTCGTGATTTGTCGCGCTGGCGCTATGACGGTTTCAGAGTTAGCAGCCTGCGGCGTTGCTTCTTGCTTAATTCCTTTTCCATACGCAATTGACGATCATCAAACTGCTAATGCAAAATTTTTAGCTGATGCAGATGCTGCGATTTTATTGCCCCAGCAATACCTCAACCCTCAGGATTTAGCGTCAATGATTCAAAACTTTAACCGTGCGGACCTAAGAGATATGGCTTTGCGTGCACATGCTTTGGCTAAACCACATGCGACTCAACGAGTAGCTGAGGTTTGCGCAGATTGTGCGGGGGTAGGCGTATGAAGCATATCGTTCAACAAATCCATTTCATCGGTATTGGCGGTGCCGGTATGAGCGGTATCGCTGAGGTCTTATTGAACTTGGGCTATCAAGTATCTGGTTCTGATTTAGCCGAAGGCCCAGTAACAAAGCGTCTGCGGGAATTGGGTGCAGTGATTCATATTGGGCATGATCCTAAAAATATTGGCACTGCAGAAGCGGTGGTTATTTCCACTGCTGTCGCTGGAAACAATCCTGAAGTGCTGGCGGCACGTGCTGCAAAGATTCCGGTGATTCAGCGGGCGGTGATGTTAGGTGAGTTGATGCGCTTAAAACAAGGCATCGCTATTGCTGGCACACATGGTAAGACCACTACAACCAGTTTGGTTGCGTCAGTACTTGCTGAGGGTGGTTTAGATCCTACTTTTGTCATTGGTGGAAAGCTGAATTCTGCTGGCGCTAATGCCCGTTTGGGCCGTGGTGATTTCATCGTCGTTGAAGCCGACGAATCTGATGCCTCTTTCTTGCAACTTTTCCCAGCAATGGAAGTGGTCACCAATATTGATGCTGACCATATGGATACCTATCAACACGATATGGCGAGATTGAAACAAGCCTTTGTACAATTTATTCAGCGCATGCCGTTTTATGGTGTAGCAGTGTTATGTATTGACGATACTAATGTACGTGACATTATTCCATTTGTATCTCAACCCATCTTGCGTTACGGACTTTCTGATGATGCGGATATTCGGGCGAGTAATGTGCGTGCCGACGGTACTCGTATGCACTTTACGGTGGATCGCCGTACCGTTCGTAGACACGGTGCTAAACCGGGCCCACTAAATGTGACGCTAAATTTACCAGGTTTGCACAATGTGCAAAATGCCTTGGCTGCAATTGGTATTGCTACAGAGTTAGGAGTTGGTGATGAAGCAATTACAAAAGCACTCTCTGAATTTAGCGGTGTGGGTCGTCGTTTCCAGCGACATGGTGAGATTTCCCTGGCTTCCGGGGGAAGCTTCACGCTGATTGATGATTATGGGCACCACCCAGTAGAGATGGCCGCAACTTTGTCTGCTGCTCGGGGCGCATTCCCAGACCGCCGTCTGGTACTAGCCTTTCAACCACATCGGTTTACTAGAACGCGTGATTGTTTTGGAGAGTTTGTGCAAGTCCTCAGAAACTTTGATGCCTTGGTATTAACTGAGGTTTATCCCGCTGGAGAGGCAAAGATTCCTGGTGCGGATGGTAAGAGTTTAATGAAAGCTGCACTTGCAGAAGACAGGCATACAAAAGGCACTCTCAATTCTGCTGCGGTGGTCTTTGCAGTAAACGTTGCCGAAATGCCAGAGAAGTTATCTCAAGTATTAAAAGATGGTGACGTTCTAATCACGATGGGTGCGGGATCAATCTCTGCGCTACCTCATACCTTAGCGGAGGCAAAGAGTGTCTAAGGTAGATGCAAACCTCGGCATGTGGGGTGATCGCGTGAAGTACCAGTTATCTAGGCTGGATGTGAAATCACTTGGGCGTGTTGGCATTTTATTGGGTGGACGCTCTGGTGAGCGTGAGATTTCCCTAATGTCAGGCAATGGTGTTTTGGAAGCTTTACTTTCCAAGGGTGTGGATGCGCATAGTTTTGATCCAGGTTTACGTTGCCCAACAGAGCTAGTAAAAGAAAAATTTGATCGCGTATTCATCTCTCTACATGGTCGCTATGGTGAGGATGGCACTATCCAAGGTTTGTTGGAGTTGTTAAATCTGCCATATACCGGTAGCGGTGTATTAGCTTCTGCTTTAGCAATTGACAAGATTGCGACTAAACAAATTTGGCTAAGCAATGGCTTATCTACCCCAGATTTTGAAGAACTTACTGCAGGAAGTGATTGGAATGCAGTGGTGAAGAAGTTGGGCTTACCTTTGATTGTGAAGCCAGCGCACGAAGGTTCTTCGCTTGGCTTAACCAAAGTGAAGTCTGTAGATGAATTACCTGCTGCTTACCAACTCGCCGCAGGAATGGATAAAAAAGTAATCGCTGAGACCTGCATTGTGGGTGATGAGTTAACTTGTCCATTAGTGGGCCAGGGCGATACAGCTGAAGCATTACCTGTGATCAAAATTATTCCGCCACAGGCGAATTACGACTTCCATAACAAGTACTTTTCAGATGAAACCCAGTACTTATGTCCAACTGGACTTGCCTCTGAAGTCAATGAGCGCGTTCAAGAGTTGGCTTTAGCTGCTTATAAAGCATTAGGTTGTCGCACGTGGGGTCGTGCTGATGTGATGCTTGATCAAAAAACTGGTAAGCCTTACTTACTAGAGATGAATACTTCTCCAGGGATGACCTCCCATTCATTAGTGCCGATGGCAGCTAAGGCTGCTGGAGTGGCTTATGCAGATTTAGTGTTGTGGCTACTGATCCAAACTTTGCAACAAAAAGAGAGTGCTGCTGCATGAACACTCTTTTAGACCGGTTTGGAGATATTTTCTCCGTCATCATGTCACCACTGTGGAACTATCCAGAGCGGATGCAAAAGCTTAGCCGCTTCTTAATCCGCTGCTTCACTGTGATGATGGTGGTTGGGGTTTTGGGCTGGTTAAGTCAGAGACCTGTCTTCACTTTGAAGCAAATTCAGGTTGAGCCCGTTGCTGGTCAAACGCTAAATCATATTAATAAGTCTCTCGTGAAGCGTCAGGTAATAGAAACCGTGCAAGGCAATTTCTTTAGTGTGCGTTTAGAGGATGTAAAACGTGGCTTTGAGAGTATGCCGTGGGTACGCCACGCTAATGTTCGTCGAGTTTGGCCTAATGGTTTGGTTGTAAATATTGAAGAGCAAAAGCCATTTGCTACTTGGGGCGGCGATGGTAGTAATACCTTGGTGAATACACATGGTGAGCTATTTGCTGGTCGCGTTTCGGAGTTAGTTGACGACAAGCGCTTGTTGGATTTTTCGGGCCCTGATGATGCTAGTAAAGAGGTGATGAGTCTTTACGAAAAAGCAAATAACTGGTTTAAGCCCTGGAATACTGAGGTGGTGAGTTTGGCCTTGACTGAGCGCTATGCATGGCATGTCAAGCTGTCGAACGGCATGAAGGTGGAATTTGGACGCGATGAAGAGAGCTCTGATAGGAATTTAACGGAAGAACGTGTGGCACGTCTATTTAAGTATTGGCCGCAAGTGCAAGAGAAATGGGCTAACCGAGTCGATGCAGTCGATCTACGTTATGCAAATGGTTTTGCAGTTCATCTTGCATCTGCAAGTTTGAAGAAGAGTGATGTAGACGGCAAAAAAAGTGAGCTGAAGCAATGAGGAATGTGAATGAGTAAAGATAATCGCGACCTACTGGTAGGTTTAGACATTGGCACATCCAAGGTAGTAGCCTTGGTTGCAGAGCTAGGTCCTGACGGGCAATTCAATGTGGTTGGCGTTGGCCAAACGGCATCTAAGGGGCTAAAGAAGGGTGTCGTCGTTAACATTGAGGCAACTGTCCAGTCGATTCAAAAGGCTTTGGAAGAGGCTGAAGTGATGGCTGACCGTCAGATTGTTCAGGTCTTTACAGGGATTGCTGGAAATCACATTGTGAGTTTCAACTCGAGCGGTATGGTTGCCATCCGCGATAAAGAGGTGAGCGCTGGTGACGTTGAGCGTGTGCTGGAGACTGCTAAAGCGATCAATATTCCAACAGACCAACAAATTTTGCACATTCTTATTCAAGAATTCATCATCGATGGCCAGGAAGATGTGCGTGAGCCTATTGGAATGAGTGGTTTGCGCTTGGAGGTAAAGGTTCACATTGTGACTGGTGCCGTAAGTGCGGCACAAAATATTGTGAAGTGTGTGCGCCGTTGCGGTCTCGAGGTGAATGACTTAATTCTGCAGCCTTTAGCATCAAGTTTAGCTGTACTTACTGATGATGAAAAAGAGCTCGGGGTTGTCTTAGTCGATATTGGTGGAGGTACTACAGATATTGCTATCTACTGCCAAGGATCGATTCGCCATACAGCAGTGATTCCAATTGCGGGCGACCAAATTACTAACGATATTGCAATGGCATTGCGTACGCCAACCATTGATGCCGAAGATTTAAAGATTGCTCATGGAATTGCGCGTCAAGAAATGGCCGATCCAACCGCCATGATAGACGTCCCTGGCATGGGTGATCGTGACCCACGTCCAATGTCTAAGCAGGCTTTAGCTGCGGTGATCGAGCCCAGGGTTGAGGAACTCTTTACTTTAGTTAGAGGGGTTGTGCGTGATTCTGGCTATGAAGATATGGTTTCTTCTGGAATTGTTCTGACTGGTGGCACAGCCTTAATGCCAGGGATGGTTGAGTTAGCCGAGCAGGTTTTCTTAAGGCCGGCCCGAATTGGCACTCCAGAATATCGTGGCCACTTACATGAAGTATTGCGTAGCCCCAGGTATGCAACCAGCATTGGTTTACTTATGGAAGGTCAAGCACAGTTCTTGCGTGGTCGTCGTGTTTCTCAATCAGGCGCGTTGCAAGGAGTCATGTCGCGCATGAAGGAATGGTTTGCAGGAAATTTTTGAGTTTTTTCGTCGTCGTCAATGTAGTAAGTAATTTACCTAGGAGGGTATATGGAATTTGAAATGTTAGATCAAGAAACAGCTGGCAAGACCATTATTAAAGTGGTTGGAGTCGGTGGCGCTGGCGGTAATGCTGTCCAGCATATGATCCGTCGTGGCGTTAACGGTGTAGAGTTCATTTGCATGAACACCGATGCTGGCGCTTTACAGCGCTCTGAGGCATCTGTGAATTTGCAACTGGGTTCTAGCGGATTAGGTGCTGGTGCCAAACCAGAAATCGGCGCAGCCTCTGCTGAGCAAGCGCGTGCACGCATTGCAGATACATTACAAGGTGCGCATATGGTATTCATCACTGCGGGTATGGGTGGTGGTACTGGCACGGGGGCAGCCCCCATCATTGCTCAAGTAGCAAAAGAAATGGGCATTTTGACCGTAGGCGTCATTAGCAAGCCATTTGATTTTGAAGGTGTGAAGCGTTTGAAAGTGGCCGAGAATGGAGCGGCCGAACTCGAGTCCTATGTAGATTCATTGATTGTGGTTCTCAATGAAAAACTCTTTGAGGTGATGGGTGAGGATGCCGAGTTTGATAAGGCTTTTGCTTGTGCAGATGATGTATTGCATAACGCAGTCTCTGGTATTGCAGAAATTATCAATGTTCAAGGTTTGATCAACGTTGACTTTGAGGATGTAAAGACCGTTATGGGTGAGCAAGGTAAAGCCATGATGGGAACGGCCACTGTTTCCGGCATGGATCGCGCACGTTTAGCTGCTGAAGCTGCAGTTGCATCTCCGCTGCTAGAGGGCGTTGATTTATCAGGAGCACGTGGCGTGTTGGTAAATATTACTGCTAGCCGCTCCTTAAAGTTATCTGAAACACGTGAAGTAATGGCTGCGATCCGTGGCTATGCTGCTGATGATGCAACCGTGATCTTCGGTACCGTGTATGACGAGAGCTTAGGTGATGCGTTGCGTGTAACTGTGGTTGCTACTGGCTTGAATAATCCTCTAGCCCGTAAAGCAAATCAGCCGGAAGTGGTTTGGAGACAGGCTACTGGTACTAGTGATGCAATGCCAACCATGGCAGATCTCAATACTTTTGCCCCTGCTAGCGCATCTGCTGCCATGAGCAAAGTAGGCCTGGATTCTGCTCTCAGCACTAGTTCAGGTATGGCCTTGACTGGATCTGGCAGTACTCCATCGATTGCAGCTCAACCAGCAGCTAGCAGCAGTGTTGATTACAGCCAATATGATTTGCCACGGGTATTTCGTAGCTCCCGTGAGGCGACTCCTGCACCTACTTTAGGTGCAGATAGCTCTCCTCAGGCTAAATCCATGTTGGATAAAGGGGCTGATTACTATGAAATTCCAGCCTTTTTACGTAAGCAAGCAGACTAAGTAAAGCTCAATACAATAGGTAATTGCAAAATGCCAGCGCGGCGCCCCTCCGGACGACGAATCCCGCGCTTGCGTTGGCATGCTTACTAACAATTACTTATTGGAGATGTCATGATTTCTGTAGGACAAAAATTACCTAACGCTACTCTTTATGAATTTTTTGATGAAGAGAGCGAAGGCTGCTCCTTGGGGCCAAATGCCTTTGAAGTTGAGAGGCTTGTAGCTGGCAAAAAAATTGTTATCTTTGCATTGCCTGGTGCATTTACGCCAACTTGTTCTGCAAAGCACGTGCCAGGATATGTTGAGCACTACGATGCAATTAAAGCAAAAGGCATTGATGAAATTTGGTGTATATCCGTAAATGATCCATTTGTAATGGGTGCTTGGGGACGCGATCAAAAAGTTGGGAAAAAGATTCGTATGATGGGTGATGGTAGTGCAGAATTTACCAAGAAGATGGGAATAGAGTTGGATCTAACTGCTCGTGGTTTTGGTGTGCGCTCAGACCGCTATGCCATGATTGTTGAGGATGGTGTAGTGAAATCTTTGGATCGCGAGGCTCCTGGTAAATTTGAGGTGAGTGACGCGGCCTCAATTCTGAAAAAACTGTAATTTGAGTTAATCAAGCAACGAATACCCCCTGAATTTAGAGATATCACCATGATGAAACAAAGAACCATTGCCACTCCAGTGAAAACTGTTGGCATTGGGTTGCATTCTGGTCGTAAGGTGACGATTTCTATTAAGCCGGCGCCAGTAAATTCAGGGGTTCAGTTTGTGCGAGTTGATACGCCAGAGCAGTCTGTTGTTCCTGCAACTGCTTTGGCTGTATGTGATACCAGGCTTGCATCCGTTATCCAAAAGGACGGCGTGCGAGTTTCCACGGTTGAGCATTTACTATCGGCTTGCGCAGGCTTGGGTTTAGATAACCTATTAATAGAGCTTGATGGCGAAGAAGTGCCCATCATGGATGGTAGCGCTGCCTCTTTTTTATTTTTAATTGAATCTGCTGGGATTATCGAACAAGCTGCGCCACGTCAGTTTGTTGTGATTAAGAAGGTAGTTGAAGTGCGTGAGGGCGATAAGCTCGCACGCTTAGAACCTTTCTTCGGGTTCAAGTTAGATTTTACAATCGACTTTAAACATCCTGCGGTTGATAAGACTGGACAACGTTTCATTGTGGATTTTGCAGAGCATGCTTACCGCAGCGAAATTGGTCGCGCGCGTACCTTTGGTTTTGCGCATGAAGTAGAGGCTTTGCGTGAAATGGGCCTAGCTCGTGGCGGTAGTTTAGATAATGCAATTGTTTTGGATGAGCACCGCATCTTGAATAATGAAGAGTTGCGCTACGAAGATGAGTTTGTGCGCCACAAAATTTTGGATGCCATCGGTGATTTATATTTAGTGGGTCATCCTATTGTGGGTGCATATGTGGCTGAAAAATCTGGCCACGCTCTTAATAACGCACTTTTACGCAAACTACTGGAAGACCCAAGTGCTTATGCAATAGAATCTTTTGCAGAAACTAAAGCCCCTGGGGCTTATTCTCAAGAAAGCCAACCCCTCTTTTTCTAGGGCGGCATAAAAAATCCAGCAGCTTATTTGGTTTTATTTTGCAGGAGGCGTTCAACCGCCTTACGCAGTTCAGAGTCTGGCGGAAGTTTTTCTGAGAGGTCTTGCCAAGACTTTTGTGCCACTGCATTTAAACCTTTAGGAGCTGCATTTTTGGGATTTTGTCTTGGTTTAACTTCCCAGTCGGGGCTGGCAGGTTTAACTTTGACTTTAATCACCTTGCAATGAAGCCCAATATTTCCTAACTCATTGATTAAACTAGGTAAAGTTTGCTGTAAGCGGGTAGCAATACTGGCGCTACTGACTAGTAAAAAAAGCTCATCTTGGGCTCCCGAGCGCCATCCCGCCTCAATTTTTGGACTCAAGTGACCTAAATCCAGGCATTCCAAGGCCGTATGGAGCTTCGCCTTTATTTTGGCCAGATCTTCTGTCTTGGCCAAAATGCCCCCAAGACCATTTGACTCCCGCAGGTATTCAAGCCAGTCATGGGCTGTTTGATTGCGAGAAGGTTTGCGGGCAAAGTTCATAAAAAATGGGGTTGCGGGTGATAAACTCAAGGACTTCATTTTCTTCAATATCCCATGGTAATCGGTCTTCTTAAAACCCTGGTCGGCAGTCGTAACGACCGCCTCTTAAAACAGTATCGCAAAGTCGTTGCCAAGGTTGGCGCCTTTGAGGCCAGCCTGCAATCTTTGGATGATGCCGCTCTTGCTGCCAAAACGGCTGAGTTTAAATCTCGCCTTGCTGCAGAGGAGTCTCTGGAGGATATGGCTGCAGAAGCATTTGCCGTAGTCCGGGAAGCTAGCGTTCGAGTGATGAAGATGCGTCACTTTGATGCGCAGATCATGGGCGGCTTGGCTTTACATCAAGGAAAGATTGCCGAGATGGGAACTGGTGAAGGAAAAACCTTAACAGCAACCTTGCCAGTCTATTTAAATGCCTTGACTGGTAAAGGCGTTCATGTCGTTACAGTAAATGATTATTTGGCTCAGCGCGATGCTGAGTGGATGTCAACCTTATATAACTTCTTAGGTATGCAAGTCGGCGTGAATCTATCTCAGATGGATCACAAGACAAAACAAGAGGCTTATGCTGCAGATATTACTTACGGCACTAATAATGAGTTCGGCTTTGATTATCTGCGTGACAATATGGTCCAAGACTTGGATCAACGTGTGCAGCGCGGCTTAGCCTATGCGATTGTTGATGAGGTCGACTCAATTCTGATTGATGAGGCGCGCACACCACTGATCATTTCTGGTCAAGCTGAGGATCACACTGATCTGTATATCAAAATCAATGCACTCCCTTCTTACTTAGAGCGTCAAATCGGTGAAGAAAAAACGGACGGTACTGGCGTTGAGAAGCCTGGCGATTATTGGGTGGATGAAAAGTCGCAACAGGTTTATTTAACGGAGCAGGGTCACGACAAAGCCGAGGAAATCCTGGTGCAGTTGGGTGCCTTAAATGATGGCGCTTCTTTGTATGCTCCACAAAATATTACTTTGATGCATCACGTTTATGCGGCATTACGTGCGCATTGTCTCTATAACCGTGACCAGCACTACGTTGTGCAAAATAAAGAAGTCATCATTGTTGATGAATTCACGGGACGATTAATGCAAGGTCGTCGCTGGTCTGATGGCTTGCATCAAGCAGTAGAGGCTAAAGAAGGTGTGCCGATTCAGAATGAGAATCAAACTCTAGCCACAATTACTTTCCAAAACTACTTCCGCATGTATGGCAAATTGTCTGGCATGACAGGTACCGCTGATACTGAAGCATATGAGTTCAAGGAAATCTACAACCTTGAAACGGTGGTGATGCCTCCCAACAGAATTAGCCAGCGCAAAGATCGTCAAGATCAAATCTTTAAGTCATCTCGCGAGCGTTATGACGCCGTTGTTAAAGATATTGAAGATTGCTACGAGCGCGGTCAGCCAGTTCTGGTAGGCACTACTTCAATTGAAAACTCTGAGTTGATTGCTGGTTTATTAGATAAGCGCAAATTACCTCACCAAGTACTTAATGCAAAACAGCATGCACGTGAGGCTGAAATTATTGCGCAAGCCGGTCGTCCAAAAATGATCACCATTGCCACCAATATGGCTGGCCGTGGAACAGACATTGTGCTTGGCGGTAATGTAGCCAAACAATCCGCTTTGATTGAGGCGGACTTCGCGCTTTCTGATGCAGAAAAATCCAGCAAGATTAGAGCGTTGCAAGACGAGTGGCAAGGTCTTCATGACCATGTTTTAGCTGCGGGTGGTTTACACATTATTGGTACCGAGCGTCATGAGAGTCGCCGTATTGATAACCAGTTAAGAGGCCGCTCAGGCCGTCAGGGTGATCCAGGTTCATCTCGTTTCTATCTTTCTTTGGATGATTCACTCTTGCGTATTTTTGCTGGCGATCGTTTGCGCGCCGTCATGGAGCGCTTAAAGATGCCTGATGGCGAGCCAATTGAAGCTGGTATGGTGACTCGATCGATTGAGTCGGCTCAGCGTAAGGTTGAAGGCCGTAACTTTGATATTCGTAAACAGTTATTGGAGTATGACGACGTTGCCAACGATCAACGTAAGGAAACATATCGCTTAAGAAATGAAGTTCTTGAAAGCAAAGATATTGGCGATTTAATTGCCAATTTACGTGAAGATGTTTTGCGTTCTGTTTGTTCTCTTTATGTTCCTCTTGAGTCCATGGAAGAGCAATGGGACTTGGCTGGACTCGAGAATGTCTTGGCAAGTGACTGGGGTTTGACTGTCGATTTGCGTGCTTGGGTTGAAGGTGCCGAGACGGTTGACGATACAGAGATTGTTGATCGAGTACTGCAAGCAGCTAAAGATGCTTACGATGCTAAGGTGGGGCTATCAGGCCGCGAGTCTTTTGCAGGATTTGAGCGTTCTGTTCTGCTTTACAGCCTTGATACCCATTGGCGTGAGCATTTGGCAGCCTTAGATCATTTACGTCAAGGTATTCATCTACGTGGCTATGCCCAAAAAGATCCCAAGCAAGAGTACCGCCGTGAAGCTTTTGAGTTGTATGGCGAGTTACTAAGCATTATTAAGAATGATGTTGTGAAAAGCATCATGACTGTGAAGATCAGAAGCGCTAGCGAGTTGGACGAAGCAGCTGAATCCATGAATGATGACTTGGCTAAATTGGCGGATGTCCAATATCAACATGCGGATCCTGATAAAGAGGTGGCTGGCTCAACAGGTGATCGCGGCGCTCCGATTGAGGTTATTCCAGCGCCGATGCGAACTGGTCCTAAGGTTGGTCGCAATGATCCTTGCACCTGTGGCAGCGGTAAAAAATATAAAAATTGCTGCGGCGCCTTAAGTTAGTAGTTGTTTAAACGGGGCGCGAGTGAGCAACCCTTTAAACCCTCATCTACAATTGTCAAACTATGACAGTTAATCTACCTCTCCCTCAAAAAGCAGATCTTAAGCCGGTTAAAGGTTTTGAGATGGGCATCGCTGAAGCTGGCATCAAGAAAAAAAATCGCAAAGATTTATTGGTCATGACATTGGCTCCTGGATCTCAGGTTGCCGGCGTATTTACTTTAAATCGCTTTTGCGCTGCACCTGTTCAGGTTTGTCGTGAACATTTGGCGCAAGAGGGTCGCAATGGAGAAATTCGGGCTTTAGTTGTTAATACTGGCAATGCCAATGCTGGTACCGGTGAACCAGGCATGAAGCATGCCTTAGAGACATGTGCTGCATTAGCGAAAGAACTCAAGATTCATCCAGAACAAATTCTGCCGTTTTCAACTGGGGTAATTTTGGAGCCATTGCCGGTAGAAAAAATTATTACTGCTTTACCTAAGGCGGTCTCCAATTTAGGAGGGGATAACTGGTTTGATGCTGCAGAAGCAATCATGACCACCGATACCCAGCCTAAGGCAACTTCAATCACAGTACCAACGCCAGCGGGACCAGTTGTGATTACTGGTATCTGTAAAGGCGCAGGCATGATTCATCCAAATATGGCAACCATGTTGGGTTTCATTGCCACTGATGCTGGTTTTGCTCCAGGCTTATTGGGCAATCTCACTCGTGAGATTGCTGACCTGTCTTTTAATGCAATCACGATTGATGGCGATACCTCAACCAATGATTCTTTCATCATCATGGCGACTGGCCAGTCTGCAGTGCAGATCAAGTCGGCAGCTGAGCCCAATTACGTATTGGTGCGCGATGCTTTAATTGCGCTTGCCAGAAAGTTAGCGCAAATGATTGTGCGTGATGGTGAAGGCGCCACCAAGTTTATGACCATTGAAGTTGTTGGCGGTAAGACTCAGGAGGAGTGCCGTTTAGTTGCCAAGGCCGTCGCTCACTCACCTTTAGTGAAAACCGCTTTCTTTGCTAGCGATCCAAACTTGGGCCGTATTTTGGCGGCGATTGGTTATGCAGGCATTGCGGATTTAGACGTAGGTCGTGTGCAGATGTGGCTTGGAGATGTTTGGGTTGCTAAGGATGGGGGTCGAAATCCCAGCTATCAAGAGGCCGATGGTCAGAGAGTGATGCAGGCTTCAGAAATTACCGTCAAGATTGATTTGGGCCGTGGTAATGCAGTTCAAACTATGTGGACTTGCGATCTATCCCATGATTACGTTTCAATTAATGCGGACTATCGCTCATAAAGGTTTTTGGATAGATGAATGAAAAATTAGACCGACTCTTAAGTCATCTTGAAACCTTTTTACCGAAGCCTTTAAGTGATGAGCAGTGGAAATCGTCGACTGCATTTAGATGGCGCCGCCGCGATAGTATTTTTGGCAGCATTGGCTTCTTGCAGCCTGTGAAGCATGTCTCAGACATTACCTTCCAAGATCTAAAGAATATTGACCGTCAACGCGATGCCATCCGGGACAACACCCAAAATTTCATCCAAAAAAAACCAGCAAATAATATTTTGCTGACTGGTGCTAGGGGAACTGGTAAATCATCATTGATCAAGGCTAGCCTTCACGAGTTTGCCAGTAAAGGCCTGCGTTTGGTGGAGGTTGAAAAAGAGCATTTGGCTGACTTGGCAGATATCACTGACCTTTTGGCCGAGCGTCCTGAGCGTTTCATCATCTTTTGCGATGATCTTTCTTTTGAGGATGGGGAATCTGGCTATAAAGCCATGAAATCCGCCCTAGACGGTTCAGTTTCTGCTCAGGTAGACAATATTTTGATTTATGCCACCTCAAATCGACGTCATTTATTACCTGAGTACATGAAAGATAACGAAGGTTATGTTCATGGTGATGATGGGGAAATTCATCCGGGCGAAGTGGTGGAGGAAAAAATTTCCTTATCTGAGCGCTTTGGGTTGTGGCTTTCGTTTTATCCACCCAAGCAAGATGAGTACCTGGCTATCGTTGCACATTGGTTAAACCATTTTGGTTTAAGTACGGTACAAATTGAAGCTGCTCGTGCAGAGGCATTAGTTTGGGCGCTAGAGCGCGGTTCACGTTCCGGCCGGGTTGCTTGGCAATTTGCAAAGCATTGGGCGGGCACTCATGCCTAATCTGATTTATTTCTATGAATGAAATAAATCGCCCTGTCACTGTTGTTGCTGCGGGAATATTGATTGATTCTGAGAATCGCTATCTTTTAGGTCAAAGACCCGCAGGAAAACCATATGCGGGCTACTGGGAAGTGCCGGGTGGAAAAGTCGAAAAAGGTGAAACTGTTTTTCAGGCTCTGAGACGTGAGCTACAGGAAGAGCTGGGTATTGATATTGAGGCTAGCGAAGAATTAACTATTTTAGAGCACGACTATCCGCATGCTTATGTTCGCTTATATGTCAGCATCATCCGCAATTGGACAGGCACTCCAATGGGGTGCGAGGGACAAGCCTTATCTTGGGAGTCCATTGGTGCTGAAGCACCGAGTGTTGAGCCTCTGCTGCCGGCTGCTTGGCCAATGCTGGAGTGCCTTAGAAGGTCTTTGGCTTAGAGCTGACAGAGTGTCAGTTTAAATGGCACATCCGCATTAACAGTTTGCGCTTTTTTATCCCGATCAGCCTTTAAGAAGCGTACTGAAAGCAGATATTTATTGGCGCTGATTTCTGAGAAGAAGGTGTCATCTTCTAATGTAATTCGCATTAATTGGTATACCTTGCCGGAGGGCGCTTGCTGAAATGAACCATTGTGAGCAAGCACATCTTTTGCTTCGCCAGATTGACGCAATAGACGCAAAAATAATTGGCATGCCTCTTGCCATGGCAAAAGCGGGTTTACGTAATTTTCTAAAAGTTTGCGCCGCTCAATTGAGGGACTATTTTTCCAAGCGTGATAACTAGGTAAATCAATTGGACTAGTTCCACCAGGAATATTGAGGCGTGTGCGAATCGCATTTAACCATTCACTCTCGGCAATAGCTGAGTTAGGCCTACCGGTGGAGTGATTAATTCCGCTGGCAACAGAGTCAATTTCAGTAAGAGTTTGGGATAGCGCTTCTTGATCTACTTTTTGTGATGATTTGAGACCATTGAGAGCATATTTTTGGCGCTCGAATTCTTTGAGCAATAGTGATTTGATGTCACCCCTGGCGCCAATGTCTCCTAGATCAAACAAAATAGAGATTGCATTATGGTGAAGCTCTGGATCGTCTGAGCGAAGAAAGTGATTGAAGCGGGCGAACAAATACTCCAGTCGAAGCATGCTTCGAACTAATTCGTTAAATGGGTATTCGTAGACAATCACAAGCCCATATTCTATGACGAACTGAGCTGATCTTTCTGAATCTGCAAGATTTCTTGGTGCAAGCTTGCTACTTCTGATTCTAAGTCCCTAAGAGTTCCCTGGTTTTCAATCACCATATCGGCATGCTTGAGACGTTCGTGGCGACTGGCTTGGGCCGCGAGAATTCCTTGTAGCTCCTCTCTGGCTAAATTGCTGCGCTGCATCACTCTTTTAATCTGAATCTCTTCCGGGGTGTCCACCACTACCAAGCGATCTATCAAACTTAACCAGGAGCCGGACTCAATGAGTAGAGGTGCGACAAAGACTAGGTAGGGCGCACCATCTTTGCTGAGCTGCAAGGCCTGTCTGATGGTCTCTTGGCGAATGAGCGGGTGAGTAATCGCCTCCAGGGATTTTCTGGCCTCAGGCTTTGCAAAAACGAGAGCACGCATCTTGTCTCTGTTGAGCGCCCCATTGACTGTAATAAAGCCTGGGCCAAATTGTTCCTCGATTAGTGCAATGGCTGGTCCATTGGATGCGGTAACTTGATGGGCAATGAGGTCGCTGTCCACAATGCCTGCGCCTAGTTTGGCCAGTAAGTCGCTTACAGTAGTTTTCCCGGATCCAATGCCACCGGTTAGGCCAATAAGGGGTATATGCCCCTTTAGTGCGCTTAAGTCAGATTGCTCAGCAGTAGGTTTTGGAGGAACTGTGGCCATAACAACTCAATGATGCCAGCAAAGATCAGAAATGGGCCAAAAGGAAAGGGCGTCTCATGATTCTTCTGATTAAATCGTAGCCATACTATGCCGCCAATGATTCCGGTTATAGAAGCTATGAGCAGGGTACTTGGCAGGCTTGCCCATCCCAGCCAAGCACTGAGCGCAGCGAGAAGCTTGGCATCACCCATGCCAATCCCATCTTGTTTCTTGATATATCGATATAGGCGATTCAATAGCCATAACAGTAGGTAGCCAAGTAGGCTGCCAAAGATCGATTCTTGAAGACTTACAAACTGCAGGGCCGGGAAGCTATTGAAGCAAAGACCAGTGAAGATCAGCGGAAGAGTGATGAAGTCGGGTAGCCGGAAAGTTCGTAGATCGATATAGGCCAAGTAAGCCAATATCAGGATCAGCAAAACCCGAATAAGGTCGACAACTTCTGGAGAGCCCATTAGACAATCTGTCCTAGATTAAAGATTGGGAGATATAGGATTATGACAAAACTGCCGATTACAACCCCAACAAAGATAATGAGCAAGGGCTCTAAGCTTTGACTCAAAGTATTCAGGCGGTTGCTCAGTTGGGAGCCTAAGGTATGGGCTCGTTTGCTCAGCATTATTGGAAGAGAGCCGCTTTCTGAGGCGATTCGGAGTAATTGCAAAGTTTCAATATCAAATAAGACATGTTTAGGGTCAGCACGAATTAGTGCATCACCTAGTGGCCAGCCTCTAGTGAGGTGTTTAAAGATTTCTGCGCTTAAATCGTGGCTAAGCCAATGGTTAGAGGATTGCGCCGTCACCCGGAGCGCGTCAGGAAGTGCCAAGCCTGAGTCTAATAAATGCCCGAAAGTCCTGCACCAGTGGGTCAGCGTTGCCAGGCGAAATAATTTACCCAAAACGGGAATCTGAAAACTCAGTTCATCACATGTTTTCTGTAGGCGAGGTATTTTTAGCCAAGCGAATAAAAATAATCCAACGCTAACAATGAAGAGGCCAGTCATTTCCAGGTAGAAGTGTTCAATGACAGTCGATATTTGTATGAGCACTTTTGTGGGCGCTGGTAATTCAGCCTGAAAGTGGGCGAAGACGTCCTTAAATACCGGCACAACCCAAATCATCATGACCAGAATCAGCAGAACAGAGCTGGCAAGGGTGATGATGGGATAGCTAAGCGCTTGCTGGATTTTGCGGCGTAATTCAATTTGCGCTTCCAGTTGTCGACAAATCGTTTCTAGTGCCAATTCAATATTACCGGTGCGCTCACTGACCCGAATAAGATTAATAAATTCCGCAGAAAATTGGTTTCTCTGCGCCACCAATGCTTGAGAAAAGCCCTCTCCCCGCCTGAGCTGGGCGCATAAATTAGCCAAGCAGATCTGCCAGTGCTTGGGGGCAGACGCTAGAATAAGTTCCATCGCATTTAAGAGTGCAAGACCAGCGCTTAAAAGCGATAAGAGCTGCTGAGCGAATGTCAGTTGATCTGATTTGCTTAGTGCCATGTGCCGACCTCGCTCTCTAGGTCAGACTCTCTAATCAAGCCCTCTTTTACATATCGAAGCCCAGCCTCATGCATGGTGAGGGGCTTTAAGGATGAGTCAAATAAGTGTTGCACACCTAATACTTCATGCACTCCGATACGACCATGACGTCCGCTACCTTTGCAAGCGGCACACGGGGTCACTTTATGTTTAGCTTGACCTTGGCATTGCCGACATATTTTTCGAATCAAGCGTTGCGAGCTGATTGTGCGCAAACAAGATTCCAGTGATTCTTGGTCAAGCCCTAAACTTTTCAGTCTGATTAAAGCGCCTCTAGCATTGCGAGTATGTAATGTGCTCAGGACAAGATGACCAGTTTGCGCGGCCTGTATGGCGATCTGGGCGGTAGCACTATCCCGAATTTCACCAATCATGATGACATCCGGATCCTGTCGTAAGAGCGCGCGAATAATCGTGGAGAAATCTAAACCTGAGCGAGGGTGATAGGCGACTTGATTTATTCCAGGTAGACGAATCTCAATGGGATCCTCTATGGAGCACAGGTTTCGGTGACTTTGATTTAGGGCGCGTAAGCAGCTATACAGAGTTCTGGTTTTACCGCTACCAGTTGGTCCCGTAACCAATATCAAGCCATTTGTTTGATTGAGAGCATCTTGGAAAATGGTTAGTTGCTCTGGATGCAAGCCAATTTGATCGATAGCCAGATCATTGATGCAACTAGGCAAAATCCGCACAACAGCCTTTTCACCATAGAGAGTGGGGAGTATCGATACTCGGCAGTCAATATTTGGCTTGGAAAAATCATAGCCAATTAAGAGTCGTCCATCTTGGGGAAGACGTTTCTCTGCAATATCGAGCCGTGCCAATATTTTGATGCGAGTGATTAAGCGTTCGTGAAGTTCAATCCCAAATTGGGCCTGGATTTGTAGCAGGCCGTCTACTCGAATGCGGACTAAAGTACCCTGGGAAGCGGCTTCAATATGAACATCACTCGCCCTAGATTCAAGCGCATTAACTGCGATTTCATGCCAGGTGCGAATAATGAGTGAGTCATCATGGGTGTTACTCAATCTTGCTCTTGAGTGAGGGCAGGTTGATACAGTTTTACAGTCTTTACTCCCTGCTCATCAAATTGCACGATCTCCATCACAATTCCTGCAATTTTTAAACTGACGTCATGATCGGGAATTGCTTCGAGCTTTTCAAGGATGAGGCCATTTAAAGTGCGAGGACCATCCAAAGGCAAGTTGAGGTTGAGAAGGCGATTAAGATCTCTTAGCGATGCAGTGCCACTCGCCAGATAAGTACCATCAGCTAGCCAATGAGGGTCAGTTGATAAATTGGAAAAAGAAGTGGTGAACTCACCAATGAGCTCCTCCACAATATCTTCGAAGGTGACTAGACCAAGGACTTCGCCATACTCGTTGACAACTAGGCTTAGGCGCTGCTGGTTGTCCTGGAAGAATTGCATCTGCTGTAAGACAGGGGTGCCGCTTGGAATGAAATAAGGCTCATTTAATAAGGATTGAAAGTCCTCATGCTTCAGGTCTGTATCACCCAGCAGAGATAAAGTTTTTTTGACAGACAGGATGCCTACGATGCGCTCAGAATCGCCGTCACAAACTGGAAGCTTATTGTGATAGCAGGTTTCTAATTGTTGAATTACCTCTTCAATTGGTCGTGAGAGGTCAAGAACTTCAATTTTCGATCGGGGGGTCATCACATCGTCAACCGTAATATTTTCTAGGTTGAATAAATTGAGCAAGATATTGCGATGATGGTTTGAAACAAAGCGATTGGACTCTAAAACTAAGCTGCGAAGCTCCTCTTTACTCATGGTTCTGCTATCAGAGGAGGATTGCAGCCCAGAGACCTTCATCAGGCCGGATACAAAGCTATTGATAAACCAGAGCAGTGGCTTTAGGAAAAAAGTCAGCGGCAGAATAAACCAGCCCACTCGAGATGCAATTTTTTCTGGAAAAGCTGCCCCGATGACTTTCGGGGTGATTTCACTAAAAATAATGATGAGCAAAGCAACGACTAAAGTTGCAATAGATAGTACGAGGCCACTATCTCCGAAGATATGTAAAGCAATTCCCGTCACCAAAATGGGCAGGATGGTATTAATGAGATTGTTGGAAATTAAAAGCACCGACAAAAGCGAATCAATGCGTTTAAGGAGTCGCTCTGCTAAGGCTGCCCCCGCATTACCACTCGTTGCCATGGCGCGTAGGCGATGGCGATTAGCGGAAAGCATACTGGTTTCTGCCATTGAGAAAAAGCCAGAAAGTGCGAGTAAAAATAGGACCAGAGCAACTTGGCCATAAAAGGGCCAATCGTCAAAAAAAGTGTCCATGAGGTCTGCCTGCAAAAAGTAAGGATGAATCAATATAGCAAAGTGGCATTTCACAAGCTATAGATACGGAAGAAACCCGCGTCGTCTTTGGCGTTTAATTATGTGAGAATTGCTTTCTATGGCCCCAGTTAAAAAACAAGTTTCCTCAGATAGCGCGCAATACTGCGTGATTGCAGCCCCTTTTGGGCGCTTAGGCATTTGGACTGAAATGGTTGAGGGAAGTTTGATGTTGTCGGGGATTGAGTATCTACCGGCTTCTGCGACCTTAGTAAGCCCCCAAAATCAACTGGCAAAAGAGGCTGAAAAGCAGCTCAAGGCCTACTTTCAGAATCCACATCATGAGTTTGATTTGCCCATTAAGTCCTCAGGTACCGAGCATCAGCAAAAGGTCTGGAGAAATATTCAGACAATACCCGTTGGCAAAACAAAAACCTACGGTGAGATTGCTAGCAAGATTAAGAGTGGCCCGCGTGCAGTGGGGACAGCGTGTGGTGCAAATCCCTACCCATTAATAGCGCCCTGTCACCGGGTGGTTTCTGCACAAGGAATTGGTGGTTTCATGAAAGAAAATTCGCCGGGACTTTATCGTCAAATCAAGCTATGGCTTTTACAGCATGAAGGAGCGCTGTAAGTTCAGATAGTTTTTCTTAAAGCGCTAGACGAGATGTCAAAGAAAGTCCTCATTAGGGCATCACTTTTCACTGCGAATTGAGTAAAGGCATAAAAAGCAATCACGGTATTTCTGGAGAGCTTTACTTCCTCTTTGTTGCTAAATTCTTTCTGCTTTGCAATCTTTGAGAGTGTCATGACAGCTAAGCCAAAGGCTAAGAAACAAAAACGCCGCATTCCAAGCTCCTCTTTTGGAATCAAGAAAATGTACCTTAAGGAGTCTTGCAGCTTTTCATAGGAGATCTTTAAAAGTGCTTTTTGACTCATATCGGCTGGCTTCCAAGATACACCACGGGCGTGATCTTCAGGGGAGTCTTTAAGAATGTTGGTCATCTGCAAGGCTTGACCGAAGGCAATAGCGAGGTCCTCGTGGCCCTTGATACTCTTTGCAAATGCAGACGAGTGATTGCTAAAAATAGTCGTCAAGAGCTCTCCCACTACACCCGCAACCACATAGCAATATTTCTCAAACTCCGGCAAATCTTTTAGGCCCGCTTGAGTTTGTTTCCCGTGGAAATGGGACATGCCCTCTGACATGATGGAGACGCAGCGACTCACTGCTGCTTGATCATCCTTCGAGCAGGTATGCAAAATTCGTAAAACAGTTGGGGTATGGGCAATGAGGTCTAACTCATCTTGGTTACCGTAATGGTGGAGCGCTTCAAGGCAGGGCTTTACAAAAGATTCTACTGACCCTTTCTCAAGGACAGCATCTAAAAATAATTGAGAAAGTCTTTGCTTGGTCTCTGGGTTTAAATCGGCTGCATCTTCAATGGTGTCAACAATGCGGCAGAGCAGATAAGTGTTGCCCACTACTTTTTCAATGATGGGAGTTAAAAGTGGAATGGTTAAGGCAAAGGTGCGAGAGACTGAGCCCAAAATGGCTTTTTGATAAGCCAGGTCAGTGCTTGGGTTTTCGCTCAGGCTCATTTGGGGTGAATTCACCCTTGAATTATGTCAGAGTGGCATGCTCTAAATTGGTACTTATTCCCTTACTAACAAAAGTGACAAGGCCATATAATTTCACCAAATTCTTCAGGGAGAAATCGGGCGTGCTGATTTGGTTCGTCATCATTTACTGGGTTATATCTGTCGGCATTGGCTTGTGGGCTGCTCTACGTGTAAAAAATACGGCCGACTTTGCTGCTGCTGGCCATAGCCTTCCGCTTCCAATTGTTACAGCCACTGTATTTGCTACCTGGTTTGGCTCTGAGACTGTTCTAGGTATTCCAGCTACTTTTCTTAAAGAAGGTTTGGGCGGAGTGGTTTCTGATCCCTTTGGATCCTCCCTCTGTCTCATTTTGGTGGGCCTCTTTTTTGCACGCCATCTTTATAACCGTCGGATGCTGACGATTGGCGATTTCTTTCGCGAGAAATACGGACGTACTGTTGAAGTCCTGGTAACCCTTTGTATTGTGGTTTCTTATTTGGGCTGGGTGGCTGCTCAAATTAAAGCCTTGGGCCTAGTATTCAATGTGGTGTCTGAAGGAGCGATTTCTCAAACGGGCGGCATGATGATCGGTGCCGCTAGTGTGTTGATCTACACCTTATTTGGCGGTATGTGGTCTGTAGCGATTACGGATTTCATTCAGATGATCATTATTGTGATTGGTATGCTGTATATCGGCGGAGAAATGACCATGCAAACCGGTGGTATCGGGGTTGTGATTGAGCATGCGGCAGCTGCTGGTCAATTTAGCAACTTCTGGCCCGATATGAACCTTGCTTCCATCCTGGGGTTTGTTGCCGCTCTGTGCACCATGATGCTTGGATCCATTCCCCAGCAAGACGTTTTTCAGCGCATTACCTCTTCTAAGAATGTGAATATTGCTGTGCAGGCTGCAATCTTGGGCGGCGTTCTTTACTTTATTTTTGCTTTCGTACCAATGTATTTGGCTTATTCAGCAACCCTCATTAATCCGGACTTGGTTAAGGAGTATTTGGATACTGATCCGCAGATGATTTTGCCAAAGCTGATTCTGAATCATGCGCCGATCATTGCGCAGGTGATGTTCTTCGGCGCTTTACTCTCAGCGATTAAGAGCTGTGCGAGTGCAACCTTACTCGCACCTTCCGTAACTTTTGCGGAGAATATCGTTCGAGGATTTTTTAAGCACCTAACGGATCATGATTTGCTAAAAATCATGCGCATCACTGTTTTATGTTTTGCAGTGGTGGTCACTTTCTTTGCTGTAAATTCTGAGCTCTCTATTTTTAAGATGGTTGAGAGTGCCTACAAGGTAACTTTGGTGGCAGCATTTGTCCCGCTGGCGTTTGGGGTGTATTGGCCCAGAGCTAACTCTTTGGGCGGCTTACTGGCAGTGATCTGCGGCCTGACGATTTGGATTAGTTGCGAAATTCTGGCTCCAAATAGTATTTTGCCGCCTCAGTTGGCAGGTTTATTTGCCAGTCTTGCAGGCATGATCTTGGGTAGCTTAGTGCCCAAAGATCTACTTAAAGCAGTTTAAGGCTTATTTCGCCTAAAAATTAGGCAATATAAATTGTTGCACTGCAAAATATTCTCCTCTAATATGACATTAATTCAAAAATTATTGTTCTTATGGAGTTCCTATGAAAATCTGTGTAATTGGTGGAGGTGGCGCCATTGGTGGCTATCTCGCTGTCATGTTGGCGCGAGCGGGTAATGAAGTAACGGTCGTGGCGCGTGGTGCAACTCTAGCTGCTATTAAAGAACGTGGTTTGGCGTTGATTATGAATGACCAGCCAGAACCTTTAGTTGCTGAAGTCAAAGCAGTCGAAAAAATTACAGATGCTGAAACACCGGATGTAGTCATTTTGGCTGTAAAAGCACATCAAGTTGAACCAATCATTGATGACTTAGCTGCCATTATGGGGCCAGAGACTATTTTGATTCCAATGCAAAATGGTATTCCATGGTGGTATTTCCAAAAGCTTGGCGGGGAGTATCAAGATCATTCAGTTGAAACTGTTGATGCTGGCGGCGTTGCGAAGAAGGCAATTAATCCAAATAACATTATTGGTTGCGTTGTATATCCAGCAACCTTTACCCAAGCCCCTGGAGTGATTCGTCACGTTGAGGGCAATCGTTTTCCATTGGGTGAGTTAGATGGCAAATCTACCGAGCGCATCCTGAAGGTGTCAGAGATGATGGGTGCGGCTGGGTTTAAATCACCAATCCTTGATGACATTCGCTCTGAGATCTGGCTCAAGCTTTGGGGCAACATGACTTTCAACCCAATCAGCTCTTTAACTCATGGAACCTTGGAAGGCATTTGCCAATACCCATTGACTAAAGAGTTAGCGCGCAACATGATGGCAGAAGCGCAAACCATTGCAGAAAAGCTTGGCGTTACTTTTCGGGTTGATATTGAGCGTCGCATTGCTGGCGCTGAAAAAGTCGGCAAGCACAAGACTTCAATGTTGCAGGACTTGGAGGCCGGTCGTAGCTTAGAGATCGATGCGCTCTTGGGCTCAGTAATTGAGCTTGGCAAGATTACTCAAACACCTACACCTTGTTTGAATACCGTCTTTGCTTTGACAAAGTATTTAGATGAAAACGTGCAGGCTTCTAAAGGGAGCTTGGCATTGCCATCGGTATCTGGCTACTAGGCTTAAAACTAAACCAGTTTTTTAGTATTAAAAAATCCTTGCTACTCAGCATAGCAAGGATTTTTGTTGTGTAGCAGCCAATTTATTCGAAGCGATTATCTAATTGGCCAACGCCCTCAATCATGATGCTGACATTGCTGCCAGGTTTCATTGAGCCAACGCCCACTGAAGTTCCACAGGCAATGATGTCGCCCGGCTCTAAAGGGATATCTTGTGAAATGAGGCTTACCAATTTTGCTGGCGGGAAAATCATATCCGCTACTGGATAGTTTTGGCGCTCTTGATCATTGAGAATGGTTTTAATGGTCAATTTACTTGGGTCAACATCAGTGGTGATGTAGGGGCCAAAGACGCCGAAGGTATTAAAGCTCTTGGAGCGAGTCCACTGTGCGTAGCCAGGGTCGCGATTGAGAATTTCAATGGCAGTGACATCGTTAATGCAGGTATATCCAAAGATGGCTTTCGCTGCTTCAGATTCATCTGCTTCATGGATTCGTTGGCCAATCACGATGCCAAGTTCCCCCTCATAAACGACTTTTCCTGAATAGGACTTGGGTGTGCGAATGACTTGGTTCGCTGCCAGGAAAGAATTGTTCCCCTTTAGAAAGTACAAAGGCTCAGCAGGTATAGCGTGTTCTAGCTTGGCAACGAGAGCGTGAAAGTTGTCGACCATTGCAACCATCTTGGATGGGGTGCATGGTATGTCAATGACGACATCTGCTAATTGAAGTGTTTCGCCAGTAGGTTTTGGATTCTGAAATAAGTCTCCTGAGTACACCGCGATTTGGTCGCCTTGCACTTGTCCTAAGCCACTTTTACCTTGGTGCTGAAATCTAAGCCACTGAGCCATAATGAGTTCCTGAGAAGTAAATATTTGATAAGCAATATCTTACAGGGACGTATTGATGTCGAAGACTTCTGAACTCGCATTTGCTCCAGAAATGGATCAGCCCATTCGCTATATCGAGCGGACTCGAAGCTATTACCTCGGTTTAGGTTATGAGAACCCTTATGTTTGGGCGCATTACATCGATGTGCCATTTTCCCCGCTCAAGAAACCACTCAATCAATCAGTCTTGGGGCTGATTACGACGGCAGTGCCCTTTGATGCTGATAAAGGTCCGCAGGGTCAGGGCGCTTCTTATAATGCTGCTGCAAAGTTCTATCAGCCATATCAAAAACCAATCAACCCTGATATCGATTTAAGAATTGCTCACGTAGGCATTGATCGTAAAAATGCCAATATGGAAGATAGCAATTGTTGGCTTCCCTTAGAGGTCGCTAAGCAAGCAGCTCAGTCCGGAAGGGTGAAGACTCTATCGTCGAACTTGTATGGTTTGCCAACCAATCGAAGTCAGCGTCATACTTTGGAAATAGATGCGCCTCTCATTTTGGAAATGCTGCGTATTGACAAAGTTGATGTTGCGGTATTAATTCCAAATTGCCCGATATGTCATCAGAGCCAAAGTTTGTTGGCGCGATATCTAGAGATAAACGGTATTTCTACAGTCATCATGGGAGCTGCAAAAGATATTGTTGAGTATTGCGGTGTGCCGAGATTTTTATTTAGCGATTTTCCATTGGGAAATGCAGCAGCAAAGCCAAATGATCCAAGTTCTCGTGAGCTCAATTTTGAATTAGCGCTAAGCCTTTTAGAAAACGCTCCTGCGCCACGCACGACATTACAGTCACCACTAATTTGGTCTTCTAACCCCTCTTGGAAGTTCGATTACTCGAATCTAGAAAAGCTATCTCCTGGAGAGATTGCGCGCTTAAGTGCAGAGGCGGAACAGGCGCGCATTACTGCGCGTGAACTCAGAGTGAACAGCGTGGGAGCTTAATAGGTTTTAAGTTTGGCGCGACAGAGAGTATTCGCACAAGGCATGCAATGCTGATGAAGCCTCGTTAGCTGGAAAGTCTTGAATGCAGGCCAGAGCTAAATCTGCTTCACGTTTGGCGGCAGCCTGGGTGTAATCCAATGCGCCAGAAGTTTGCACGGCTCTTAAGATTTGTGCGAATACGTCATCTGGTAAATCTTGATTTTGTTCAATGGCGGCACGAACTAGAAGACGTTCTTCATTGCTGCCATTTTCTAATAAGTAGATGAGCGGTAGCGTCGGTTTACCTTCACGTAAATCATCGCCAGCGTTCTTGCCCATCTGCTCAGCATTGGCCGTGTAATCCAATAAATCATCCATGAGTTGAAATGCGGTGCCAATGTGACGACCAAACGCGGCAGCTTGCTCGCGCCGAACGTCAGATCCATTTGCCAAAATTGCGCCCAGCTCGGTTGACGCTTCAAATAGTTTGGCAGTCTTGTAGCGAATAACTTGCAAATAGCTTGCTTCATCCACTTCAGGATCGTTCATATTTAAGAGCTGCAGCACTTCACCTTCGGCAATCGTATTGGTGGCGTCTGACAGAATTTGCATGACTCGCAGGTCATTTGGAGCAACCATCATTTGAAATGCCCGGGAATACAGAAAATCACCCACTAAAACGCTGGCTGCATTCCCAAAAGCCGCATTTGCGGTTTCTCGGCCTCTTCTGAGGGTGGATTCATCGACCACATCGTCGTGGAGGAGGGTGGCGGTATGGATAAATTCCACTACAGCGGCCATTTCTAGGGTGTGCGCGGTCTCTTTCCCGTCAGCTAGAGCTTTAGCTACTAGCATTAATAGGGCTGGTCTGACCCGTTTTCCACCAGCTTGGATGATGTATGTGGAGATTTGGTCAATTAAGGCTACTTTTGAGGCTAAACGATGGCGAATCACTCCATCTAAGGCCTTGAAATCTAAGGCAATTGGGGCCAGGATTTGGCTTAAGTCATTGATTTTGACAGTGCTCGACATGCAAGATATAATAATGGGCTTAGCTTATCCAGGGTGGATTGGCTTAAATGTAAATATTAATTGAGGTTTCAAACCATGTACGCGGTCATAAAAACCGGTGGCAAACAGTATAAAGTTGCTGCAGGCGAAAAATTGAAAATAGAACAGATACCAGCGGAAATCGGCAGCGAAATCACTCTTGACCAAGTCCTCGCCGTTGGCGAAGGCGCTTCACTGAAATTAGGTGATCCATTGGTTAATGGTGCAGCTGTGATGGCCACTGTCGTCTCCCAGGGACGTCACGATAAAGTGACAATCTTTAAGATGCGCCGTCGCAAGCATTACCAAAAGCACCAAGGCCATCGTCAGAATTTCACTGAAATTTTGATCAACACGATTAAAGCCTAATTCAGGGTAGGAGAAAGATATGGCACAGAAAAAAGGCGGCGGCTCAACACGAAATGGCCGCGACTCAGAATCGAAACGCTTAGGCGTTAAGGTATTTGGCGGCGAGCAGATTAATGCTGGCAGCATCATCATTCGTCAACGTGGCACTAAGGTTCATCCTGGTGTAAACGTTGGTATTGGTAAAGATCACACTTTGTTTGCCTTAATTGACGGCCAAGTGGAATTCGGCGTTAAGGGTGCTTTGAAGAAGGCCCAAGTTTCAGTCTTGCCTCGTTCATAAGGCGCCTGACTGAGACTCGTTTGATTCAGATTTATTCCGAATTTAACTCTTAGGAACAGGCCTCGCTAAGCGAGGCCTTTTTTATTCATGAAATTTATAGACGAAGCGCGTATTGAAGTCATAGCCGGCCAAGGTGGTGCCGGGAGTGCCTCTATGCGCCGTGAAAAGTTCATTGAATTTGGCGGGCCTGACGGCGGTGATGGCGGCAAAGGTGGAAGTGTATGGGCCGTTGCTGATCGCAATATCAATACTCTAATTGATTACCGTTACGCTAAAACACACACTGCAAAAAATGGTGAACCTGGTCGTGGTGCTGATTGCTATGGTCGCGCAGGCGACGATATCGAATTACGTATGCCGGTTGGTACGATCATTGCTGATTACGAAACGGGTGAGCCGATTGCTGACTTAACAACCCATGGTGAGCGCCTATGTCTTGCGCAAGGGGGCGTAGGCGGTTGGGGAAATATTCACTTTAAGAGCAGTACCAATAGAGCGCCACGTCAGAAAACGAATGGCAAGCCAGGTGAGCGTCGTAAATTGAAATTGGAACTCAAAGTGTTGGCTGATGTTGGTTTGCTCGGCATGCCTAACGCTGGTAAATCTACTTTGATTACAGCTGTTTCAAATGCGCGACCAAAGATTGCCGACTATCCATTTACAACTCTGCATCCTAATTTAGGTGTGGTTCGTGTGGGTAATGAGCGCAGCTTTGTGATTGCGGATATTCCGGGTTTGATTGAGGGTGCTGCTGAAGGTGCTGGCTTAGGCCATCGTTTCTTGCGACATCTACAACGTACAGGCGTGCTATTGCATTTGGTTGATATTGCACCTTTTGATGAGAATGTCGACCCTGTGGCGGATGCAAACGCGATTGTGAATGAGCTGCGCAAGTACGATGAGGCTTTAGTTGAGAAGCCACGTTGGCTAGTGCTCAATAAAGTGGATATGATTCCTGAAGAGGATCGTAAAAAGGTTGTTGCAGACTTTGTGAAAAAGTTTAAGTGGAAAGGCCCCATGTTTGAGATCTCCGCTTTAACTGGACTTGGCTGCGATAAGCTTTGTTATGCCCTGCAAGATTATTTGGATTCTGTGCGTCGTGATCGTGATGAGCAAGACGAGCGCGCCCAAGATCCTCGCTACAAAGATCAGTTAGAAGATAAAAAACCCGATTAAAGTATTCATTCAGATTCTTATTTGTTATGAACGCCAAAGAAACTAAACGTATCGTTGTTAAAGTAGGCTCTAGCCTTGTCACCAATAATGGTGAGGGTTTGGATCATGCTGCGATTGGGATGTGGGCTGAGCAAATGGCTGCTTTATTAAAGACTGGTCATGAAGTGTTGATGGTGAGCTCAGGGGCTATCGCTGAGGGAATGCAGCGTTTAGGATGGACCAAGCGCCCACAGGAAATTCATCAACTTCAGGCTGCTGCTGCAGTTGGCCAAATGGGCTTAGTCCAGGTTTATGAAAGTTGTTTTGCGCGTTTTAACTTACGCAGCGCACAGATTTTGTTGACTAATGCTGACTTGGCAGATCCAGAGCGTCATGCGAATGCTAAGGCAACCTTAGACACCTTGTTAAAGCTGGGTGTCGTTCCGATCATCAATGAAAACGATACTGTAGTTACTGATGAAATTAAGTTCGGCGATAACGATAGTCTCGCTGCCTTAGTCAGTAATTTAATTCATGCCGATTTGCTAGTGATCTTGACTGATCAAGGTGGTTTATATACTGCTGATCCTCGTCAGAACGCTGACGCTACCTTGCTAACACATGCTATTGCAGGTGATCCTGCTTTGGAGAAAATGGCTGGTGGCGCCGCAAGTGAATTGAGCAAGGGCGGCATGTTAACTAAAGTACTGGCTGCAAAAATTGCCGCTCAAACTGATACATCGACTGTGATTGCGTCTGGTCGTGAGCCCAATGTACTTACTCGCCTCTTAGCCGGCGAGAAAATTGGCACGCATTTATCTTCCACTGAAAATAGCTAGTTCGCTATCACTCCAAATGAGTTGCTGGGCTGAGTCCCGCCGGTAAAATTGCTTGGATTTAAGGCCTTCAGAATCGCATTCATGCTCTTCTCTTGGGTGGTGAAGTTACAAAAAGCACCTTGTGCCAGAGCTGCCTGATAGCGATTCGGCACTTTGCTTTGAATTGTTTGCCAAGTGGATAAGGGATTTTCTTTCCAGATTCCATTCTCAAGCGTTCCGTATAGGCGCCACTGAAATGAGTCACAGCGAATACCTTCGTATTGGGCCTGCTGCTCACCGCTTGGATTACTCACTACTACGATATAGCGTGTAACCCCATCTTTACCGATCAAGATGGAGTCAGTATCTATGGCGAATTTAAATACTGAGCGTTCAGAAACATAAAAGGACTGTAGAGTAGATTTATTCGGAGGGTTCAAAGGCATTGTGGTTGTGCCCTCCTTAAATACCATGGGCGCAAATGGATCTAAACCACTTTCTAGTGGGTCACCTGCGCAAGCTAGCAAGCTTGCGCTGATAGTAATGCTAATCGCATAGGCGCTTATTTTGCGGAATGTAGCATTCATTTTTCATTATCCGATTTAGTAGATGTATTGTTTTGATCGTCGTCGCCGGCGTAAAAAGATTGAATTAGATCTAGCGGGGTCCCCCAGGCTAGTTGTTGTAGGCGTAACCCTCTGGAAAGATAGCGGGCGAGTTCTGAAAGGGCTAACTCATAAACCTCGCGTTTGAAGTCAATGACAGCATCTAACTGAATCCAGAAGGGAACCCATCGCCAGGCATCAAACTCTGGGTGATCTGAGGCGCGTAGCTGAATATCGCTATCTAAGCCTACTAAGCGCAAGAGAAACCAAATCTGTTTTTGACCGCGGTAAGCGTTACGGTGAACGCGCGTGGCATGTTGACGGCGCAAGTATTCCTCGGGGACGTCATAACGAAGCCAATCCCTAGTCCGTCCAATAATTTGGACATGTTCTGGTAGCAAGCCAACTTCCTCATGCAATTCGCGGTACATTGCCTGTTCAGGGCTTTCACCATGCTGAATCCCACCCTGTGGGAACTGCCACGAATGCTGCCCAACGCGTTTTCCCCAGAAAACCTCGTTACGGCTATTAAGGAGGACAATGCCGACATTGGGGCGATACCCTTCACGGTCAAGCATGATCGTGCCTCAAATCCTTTAAAATCAATGATTTGATTATATCTATACATGAAAGCATCGCAATCATTTCTCGCCACCCTAAAAGAAGCGCCCTCTGACGCTGAAGTGGTTTCGCACAAGCTGATGGTGCGAGCAGGTTTAATTCGCAAGCTCAGCGCAGGCATTTATAACTATTTGCCGCTCGGTTTGAAGGTGATTCGCAAGGTCGAAAACATCATTCGCGAAGAAATGAATCGTGCTGGCGCGATTGAATTACTCATGCCAATGATCCAGCCCGCAGAATTATGGCAAGAGACGGGTCGTTGGGAAAAAATGGGCCCTGAATTACTGCGCATTAAAGATCGTCATGATAGAGATTTCTTAATTCAGCCAACCTCTGAAGAGGTGATTACTGATTTAGCTCGCAATGAGATTAAGAGTTACAAACAGTTGCCAATTAATTTCTATCAGATCCAAACAAAATTCCGTGATGAGCGCCGCCCGCGTTTTGGCATTATGCGTGGTCGTGAGTTCAGCATGAAAGATGCTTACTCATTTGATCGCGATACCGAAGGATTGAAAAAGTCTTATCAAATTATGTTTGATGCTTACACCCGTATCTTTCAGCGTATGGGTTTGAAGTTCCGCGCGGTCACCGCCGATAATGGCGCAATTGGTGGATCTGGTAGCCAAGAGTTTCATGTGATTGCTGATACGGGTGAAGATGCCATTGTGTATTGCCCTAACTCTGACTACGCAGCAAATTTAGAGGCTGCCGAATCTCTAGCATTGACAGCAATAAGAGATGCAGCAAGTGCCGCAATAGCTAAAGTTTCTACGCCTAATAAGAGTACTTGTGCTGATGTCGCCCAGTTTCTCAATCTGCCATTACAAAAGACGGTAAAGACTTTATTGTTTGCAGCAGATCAAGAAAAAGGCCCTGTCAAACTCTTTATGCTTTTGGTGCGCGGCGACCACGAACTCAATGAAGTCAAAGCCAGCAAGATTCCTGGCATGGCTGAGTCACGTTTTGCTACTGAAGTAGAAATCAAACAAGCATGCAATGCGCCTGCAGGCTATTTAGGCCCTGTTGGCGTGAGTGCTGATGTCACCGTAGTGGCAGATCGCACGGTTGCCAATATGTCTGATTTTGTTTGTGGCGCCAATGATGCTGGCTACCATTTAACTGGTGTGAATTGGGGGCGTGATTTACCAGAGCCTTTAGTGTTGGATATTCGTAATGCAGTGATTGGCGATCCTTCTCCAGATGGCAAAGGTGTAGTGGATATTTGCCGTGGTATCGAGGTTGGTCACGTATTCCAATTGGGCACACGTTACTCAGAAGCAATGGGCTGCACCTATCTCGATCAACAAGGCAAGGCACAGCCGATGGTGATGGGTTGTTATGGCATTGGTGTAACTCGCCTGCTTGGCGCAGCAATTGAACAGGGGCACGATGAGAAGGGCATTATTTGGCCCATTTCCATGGCACCATTTGAAGTAGTGATTTGCCCAATGGGTTATGACAAGTCAGAAGCAGTGAAGGCTGTATGTGATCAACTGTATGATGAATTGCGCGCTGCTGGTGTCGATGTGATTCTGGATGATCGCAATGAGCGTCCAGGTGCGATGTTTGCAGATTGGGAGCTCATTGGTGCACCGTTCCGCGTTGTGGTTGGTGATCGCGGCTTAGCCAATGCTGAAGTGGAATTTAAAGGGCGCATTGATGCTGAGTCTCAAAATATTCCGCTAGCGGATATCAAAGCAGTAGTCATCGCTGCCGTTCAAACTGCGAAGAACTTAATTCAATAATTTTTTCGTAGCACTGAATTAGTTTATTTTTTAAAGAGCCCGCCAATACCTTTGGCGGCTCCCTTTGCGGCCATACTTGCCATGGTGCGAGCCATCTTCCCACCCTTAAATTGTTTCATCATGGTTTGCATTTGCTCAAACTGAGCAAGTAGGCGATTCACTTCTTGTACTTCTACACCGGCACCTGCCGCAATACGTCGCTTGCGACTGGCTTTGAGTAGCTCTGGTTTGCTACGTTCACGTGGCGTCATACTGTCGATAATGCCGCGCATACGGGTTGTTTGTTTGTCGGCATTACTAAGATTTGTTTTGGAAGCTGCTTGAGTAACCTGGCTGGGTAATTTATCCATCAAGCTTGCCATGCCACCCATTTTTTGCATTTGCATGAGTTGATCGCGAAAGTCTCCTAGATCAAATCCACCTTTAGAGATCTTGCTTGCTAACTTTTCAGCTTTAGCAACATCAACATGCTGCTGCGCTTGTTCCACCAAGGCCAGAATGTCGCCCATACCCAAAATACGATTGGCCATGCGCTCGGCATCAAAGGCCTCAAGACCATCCATTTTTTCAGCTACGCCAATAAATTTGAGTGGCACGCCAGTCACTTGACGCACTGAAAGGGCGGCACCACCGCGTGAGTCGCCGTCTAGCTTGGTAAGAATCACGCCAGTCAGTGGTAGCGCTTCATGGAAGGCTTTAGCAGTATTAACAGCATCTTGACCGAGCATGGCGTCCACTACAAACAAGGTTTCGATTGGATTCAGGCTTGCATGCAACGTTTTAATTTCTTGCATGAGTGCTTCGTCAATGCCTAAGCGACCTGCGGTATCGACTAAGACCACATCAAAATAATGACGGCGTGCCCAATCAAAAGCTGCGAGAGCAATGTCGTTTGGTTTTTGATTGACATTGCTTGGGAAAAATTCCGCACCAACCTGCTTGGTAACCGTTTCAAGTTGTTCGATGGCGGCTGGCCGATAGACGTCGCAAGAAACTGTAAGAACTTTCTTCTTTTTCTTTTCTTGGAGCCACTTAGCTAGCTTGCCAACAGAGGTTGTTTTGCCTGCGCCCTGCAACCCCGCCATCAAAATCACTGCTGGAGGCTGGGTGGCTAAATTGAGTTCGCCACTTTGACTGGTGTCGCCCATCATGACTTGGGCGAGTTCATGCTGTACTACGCCAACTAAAGCTTGTCCTGGACTAAGGCTGCCAACCACTTCTTCGCCAAGGGCTTTAAATTTAATTTGCTCGAGCAAAGACTTGACTACTGGGAGCGCTACGTCAGCCTCCAATAGGGCCAGGCGGATCTCCCGCAGCATTTCTGCGGTGTTGGCTTCAGTTAGGCGGGCTTGCCCCCGCATTGTTTTAACAACGCGGGATAAGCGGTCGGTAAGGTTCTCTAGCATTTATGGATTAGACTTTCTAGATGGATATTTTAGGTTACTCAAGTTCGGGATGGCTCCCATCTGTGCTTTACTTGCTCCTTTTGCTGATTTTGGGCTCGAGAGCTAGAGGCAGCATAGAGTCGCCTTTATTTTCTGGGCTTGTGCAGGCGGGTATTTTCTTGGTTTTGCTGGTTCATGCCATTGAACTTCATGACTCAGTCTTTACTTCCCAAGGATTTGTTTTTGGGTTTGCCCAGGACCTATCACTGATTGCCTGGGTTGGCCTTGCTTTTTACTGGTTCCAGTCTTGGTTTTTGCCAATCTCCAGTTTGCGCTGGATGGCTTTGTTATTTGCCCTTGTTTGTACTATGTTGCCCAATTTATTCCCTGGGACATTAATTTCACCTAAAGCAGTATCGGACCCTTGGTTCAAAGGTCACTTCATAGTGGCAACGATTTCTGTAGGCTTGCTCAGTTTGGCTGCGATGCATGCCATGTTAATGAGTGTTCAGGACCGAGCACTACATCGCCAGTTAGCTATTGTTCCCAATAGCCGTCTTGCTCACTGGTTGGAGGAGTTACCTCCATTGATGACAATGGAAAGCCTATTATTTAATTTGCTCTACGTTGGCTTTGCCCTGTTAAGCCTGACAGTGTTTTCAGGCCTGCTATTTTCTCAAGCCTTATTTGGCAAGCCTTTTGTTTTTGATCACAAAACTATTTTTGCGCTGATTTCTTGGTTCTTGTTTGCAGGTTTACTCATTGCGCGTTGGAGGGTTGGATTGCGCGGCAGGGCTGCGATTCGTTGGGTATTGAGCGCATACACCGCTTTGCTTCTCGCTTATGTCGGTAGCCGTTTTGTGTTGGAAGTGATTCTTCAGAGAGTATGACCTTTGATTAAGTGGCTTTTACTACTTGCCGGAGCGGGCCTCTTCTATTTGTGGCTTAAGGGAAAAAAGCAAGCCAAATTTGATCGGGAGCAATCAAGCAGCCCCAGGACTGGTAATGATCAGACGCTCACTGAGCCCAAGACAATGATTCAATGCCAGCATTGCAAAGTACATCTACCGCAATCTGATGCAATTCTTCATGATGGCCGGTTTTATTGTTCAAAACAGCATCTTGATGTATTGGATCCTCATGGCTGGGTTGGCGTCGCCAGTAGACATGTTTCCCCAAATAAGGACCCAAGGCCAGAAGGAGTGGCTCCTGAGTTACTGGTAATTCATCACATTAGTCTGCCGCCTGGCGAATTTCAAAGTCGTGCATCTAATCAACACATCATCAACTTTTTCCAAAACACATTAGATCCAAACGCACATCCCTATTTTGCAGAGATTGCCGAACAAAAAGTCTCAAGTCATTTTCTAATTACGCGATCTGGCGAGCTGATTCAGTTTGTTTCTGCTGGGGAGAGGGCGTGGCACGCTGGCGCATCCTCCTTCATGGGTAGAGAAAGATGTAATGATTTTTCGATTGGCGTTGAGTTGGAGGGTGATGGAGAGACGCCATTTGAAGATGCTCAATACACAGCATTAGCAGGACTTGTGCAGAAATTGCTACGGACTTATCCAAATTTGCAATTTGCAGGACATAGCGACATTTCCCCGGGGCGAAAAACAGATCCTGGAAAATATTTTGATTGGGGAAAGTTCCAAAAAGAGACAGGTATTTCGGAAGAAAAAATACCGTATGGCGTAGTTTCTCGTTAGTTCAAATCTTTGTATGTGAGCATACGCTCACTTTTTTAGCCTTTAGCTAAAAAGGGCTAAAAATTCCGCACCAAAATGACCCCTAAATTATTGTAAAACTTAGTAAAAATACTAATAAGCAATAGTCAGAAAAAGCTTACCAAAGACTAAATATTTCCCTATACTTAGTATCAAATGCACTTCGAGACACTAGATGTAGTGTTTGAATGTAGCAATACCCCATTGTTTTTTAACGGTATTTTGTCCAAATCACCATATATAGACGCAGGAATAACATGACATACGCAAATCCACAGACAGCAGGCCAAACACCTGGAGCAAATAACCCAGGAATCAGTCCTGCGGGGGCAATTAATCAGACCCCTTCTGCCGGTTTTGTGGCGGGTGGTGTTGGCGGCAGCCAGGCAACCCAGTTGTCTGACTACAAGATTATTCGCCGCAATGGTTCTGTTGTTGCATTTGAGCCATCTAAGATTGCGATTGCTGTAACTAAGGCATTTTTAGCAGTGAATGGTGGCCAAGGAGCGGCATCTGCACGTGTGCGCGAGCAAGTCGAGCAACTAACACATTCAGTGGTGCGTGCTTTATTGCGTAGTCGCCCAAATGGTGGCACTTTCCACATTGAAGATATTCAAGACCAGGTTGAATTGGCTTTAATGCGCAGTGGTGAGCACAACGTTGCTCGTGCCTATGTTCTTTACCGCGAAAAGCGCAACCAAGAGCGTGCTGCTCAGCAAGTAGCCTCGCAAGATACTCAAGTGGCCAATCAAGCCGGTGAGTCTGGCATCAAGGTTACCGATAACGGCGTCGAGAAGTGGCTTGACATGGCTGCTTTGCGCACTGTGATTGAGGCAGCTTGCGAAGGTTTGGGTAATCAGATTGATGCTACACCAATCATTACTGAAACCATTAAGAATTTGTACGACGGCGTACCAATGGCGCAAGTGTATGACTCTGCCATCTTGGCATCCCGTACCTTGATCGAGAAGGATCCTGCATATAGTCAGGTGACAGCTCGTATCTTGATGCACGTGATCCGTAAAGAGATTTTTGGTAAAGAGGTATTGCAAGGCGATACACAGACTGAATACGGCACTTACTTTGCCAAGTACATCAATGAAGGTATTTCTGCGGAGTTGTTAGACCCACGTATGCGTGAGTTTGACTTACCGCGCTTGGCTGCAGCCTTAAACGCGAGCCGCGACTTGCAGTTCAACTACCTCGGTTTGCAAACGTTGTATGACCGTTATTTCTTGCATATTGAAGAGCGTCGCATTGAAATGCCGCAGGCTTTCTTTATGCGAGTGGCGATGGGCTTGGCTTTAAATGAGATGGACCGTGAGCGCCGTGCGATTGAGTTCTATGAAATCCTCTCTACATTTGATTTCATGTCTAGCACACCAACTCTATTTAATTCAGCAACAACTCGCCCACAGCTTTCTAGCTGCTACTTGACAACGGTCGAAGATGATCTCGATGGCATTTACGAAGCCTTGAAAGAAAATGCTCTGTTATCCAAGTTCGCTGGTGGCTTGGGCAATGACTGGACTAACGTCCGCGCCCTAGGTAGCCATATCAAAGGTACTAACGGTAAATCACAAGGCGTTGTGCCATTCTTGAAGGTAGTTAATGACACTGCGGTAGCTGTTAACCAAGGCGGAAAGCGTAAGGGTGCAGTTTGTGCCTACTTGGAAACATGGCATCTAGATGTTGAAGAGTTCTTAGAGTTGCGCAAGAACACTGGTGACGACCGTCGCCGTACGCATGATATGAATACCTCTAACTGGATTCCTGACTTGTTCATGAAGCGTGTTATGGAAAACGGCGATTGGACTCTGTTCTCCCCATCCAACACTCCTGACTTGCATGACAAGTACGGCAAAGCATTTGAAGAGGCTTATGTTGCCTATGAACAAAAAGCTGACCGTGGCGAGTTAAAACCATTCCGCAGAATTCCGGCGCAACAGTTATGGCGCAAGATGCTGGGTATGCTGTTTGAAACAGGCCACCCATGGATTACTTTCAAAGATCCTTGCAATATTCGTAGCCCACAGCAGCACGTTGGCGTGGTTCACTCGTCCAACCTGTGTACTGAAATTACCCTCAACACTAATGAGGAAGAGATTGCTGTTTGTAACTTGGGTTCCGTGAACTTGACAGCACACATGACGACTGACGCTAACGGCAAGATGATTTTGGACCATGAGAAGCTTCAGAAGACTGTTCGTACTGCTATGCGCATGCTGGACAACGTGATTGATATTAACTATTACGCAGTTGCTAAGGCCCGTAATTCCAATTTGAAGCATCGTCCCGTTGGCATGGGCATTATGGGCTTCCAGGATTGCTTGCATATGCAGCGAATTCCTTACGCTAGCGATGAGGCGGTAAAGTTCGCCGACTCCTCTATGGAAGCGGTTTGCTACTACGCATATCAGGCTTCATGCGAATTGGCTGAAGAGCGTGGCGTTTATAGTACCTATAAAGGTTCCTTGTGGGATCGTGGCATCCTTCCGCAAGACTCAGTAGCGCTATTAGCGCAAGAGCGTGGCGGCTATGTTGAGGTAGATAACTCCTCAACCATGGATTGGAGCGGTTTGCGTGCACGCATCAAACAGCACGGAATGCGCAACTCTAATTGCGTAGCGATTGCACCAACAGCAACGATTTCAAACATCATTGGCGTTTCCGCCTGTATCGAACCTACTTTCCAAAATTTGTTCGTGAAATCGAATCTTTCTGGTGAGTTCACCGTGGTAAACGAGTACTTGGTGCGTGATTTGAAGGATCGCGGCCTTTGGGATGAAGTCATGATTGCTGATTTGAAGTACTTTGACGGTACTCTATCTAAGATTGATCGTATTCCACAAGACTTGCGTGATTTATATGCGACCGCCTTTGAAGTGGAGCCAAGCTGGTTGGTTGAAGCTGCCTCTCGTCGTCAGAAGTGGATTGACCAGGCTCAGTCATTGAATATCTATATGGGCGGCGCATCTGGTAAGAAATTGGATGACACCTACAAGTTGGCATGGTTGCGCGGCCTGAAGACAACGTATTACCTCCGCACTATGGCTGCAACTCACGTTGAGAAATCAACTGTTGCTAGCGGTCAATTGAACTCAGTTTCAAGTGGCGGCGGCGTAAACGGTACAGATGCAGCTGCGGCAGCAGGTGCTGGTGGTGCGGTTGAGGCAGACGGTCCAGTTTGTACTATGCGCCCTGGCGACGCCGGCTTTGAAGAATGTGAAGCATGCCAATAAGCAATTTGCTTATTGGTCAGAAATAAAAGAATTTAGGAGAAAGTTATGTTGAATTGGGATGAGGAAGTTGCTCCAGCGTTAGCGAAAGCTGGTGTTCCACCGCAGCCGGTTGCAGTGGAGCCACAACGTCCACAGCCAGATCAAGTGGCAATGGCACCGCAAACTGTCGCGTCTGCGCCGGTAGAAGCCGCTAACTTAGCTGGTGGCGCAGCATTGCGTGTAAACGCGGCTGATAAGCGCGTGATTAATGCCAAGACTGATGTAAATCAACTGGTGCCATTTAAATATAAGTGGGCTTGGGAAAAATATTTGGCTGGATGTGCAAACCATTGGATGCCACAAGAGATCAATATGAACCGCGATATCGCGCTTTGGAAGGATCCTAATGGTTTGACTGAAGATGAGCGTCGCATCATCAAACGCAATCTGGGTTTCTTTACCACTGCTGATTCTTTGGCGGCAAATAATATTGTTTTGGGTACTTATCGCCACATTACTGCTCCAGAGTGCCGTCAATACCTATTGCGTCAGGCTTTTGAAGAGGCGATTCATACTCATGCGTACCAATATATTGTCGAATCTTTAGGTTTAGATCAGAGCGAAATCTTCAATGCGTACAACGAAATTGAGTCTATTCGCGCCAAAGACCAATTCTTAATTCCGTTTATTAACGTGTTGACAGACCCAAATTTCAAGACTGGCACGCTAGAAGCTGACCAAATGTTGCTTCGTTCACTCATCGTTTTTGCTTGTGTGATGGAAGGTTTGTTCTTTTATGTTGGTTTTACGCAAATACTTGCAATGGGTCGTCAAAACAAAATGACGGGTGCTGCTGAGCAGTATCAATACATCCTTCGTGACGAGTCAATGCACTGCAATTTTGGCATCGATTTGATTAACCAAATCAAGCTGGAGAACCCGCAGTTATGGACTTCCGCGTTCAAAGACGAGATTAAATCTATCTTTGAAAAAGCAGTCGAATTAGAGTACCGTTATGCCGAAGATACGATGCCTCGAGGAGTGCTCGGATTGAACGCTCCAATGTTCAAAGGTTACCTAAGATACATTTGTAATCGCAGATGTTTGCAAATAGGACTTGACGCGATGTTCCCAAATGAAGAGAATCCATTTCCATGGATGTCAGAAATGATTGATCTGAAAAAAGAACGAAACTTTTTTGAGACACGCGTTATTGAGTATCAGACCGGTGGTGCGCTAAGTTGGGAGTAGTAAAGTAATTAGTAAGCGCACAACTGGCTAAATAGGAGATTAGACGGTTGGACAGTTTAAGAAGTCAGCAGAAACAGACTCAAATCCGAAAACCCTTACTCAAGGGTGCCAGAGCTATTCTCTCTATTTTTTCCACCACATTTAAGAAGCCGTTGCCCTTTGGGGCTGCGGCTTTTTTTCCAGGATTCATTAGCGTGCAGCACTTAGCATCAAGCCGCGCGCCGATGAATGGCTCGCTCGTCAGATCTAATTGGTTGCAAAACCAGGCGGAAATGAGTGGTCGGGTCTTCTTAATCGGTAGTTTGTATCAATCCTCACGTGAAGGAGTATGACTATGGCAATCGCCAAGAAAAAACCTGCTGCAAAGAAACCAGCTGCGAAGAAAAAAGTAGCTGCTAAGAAGCCTGCTGCTAAAAAAGTAGCTGCTAAGAAGCGTCCTGCTGCGAAGAAAAAAGTAGCTGCTAAGAAGCCTGCTGCTAAAAAAGTAGCTGCTAAGAAGCGTCCTGCTGCTAAGAAGCGCCCAGCTGCTAAAAAAGCTGCCGCTAAAAAGCCAGCCGCTAAGAAGCGTCCAGCTGCTAAAAAACGCGTAGCAAAAAAAAAGTAAGTAAGCCTGCTGCGAAGAAAGCGGGCTCTGCTGTAAAAAAGCCCGTGGCTAAGAAAGCTGCTCTAGCAACATCTGCTGCTGCTTGGCCCTTCCCAACTGGCACACGTCCTTAATCAGACGGGTGTTACCAAAAGGGGTCTCTAACGAGACCCCTTTTTTATTGCTGAGCGATTTTAGATTGCGCTTAGTAACTAAAGCCAAAAGCAGTTTTAAATTGCTCAGCAATCTGAGCCTGGCTTAATTGATGATTTTGTGGTCCCTGATGGGTAATTTTGATTGAGCCCATCAAACTGGCTAGGCGACCGGTTGTTTCCCAGTCCATGCCATTTTCGAGTCCAAAAAGTAAGCCACCACGAAAAGCATCACCACATCCGGTTGGGTCAACTACCTTTGTCGCTGGTACGGATGGAATGGAGATGCACTTACCATCAGAATAGATGTCAGCACCCTCAGCACCTTTGGTGACAATCAAGGCCTTTACTCGCTCAGCTACCTTGGCTAGGCTCAGCCCGGTTCTTTGTGAAAGCATTTCGCCTTCATAGTCATTTACAGCCAGATAACTTGCAATATCAACCAACTCCAGTAGTTCTGGACCGTTAAACATCGGCAGACCTTGGCCTGGATCAAAAATAAATGGAATGTTGGCTTCTGCTAATTGATGGCAGTGCTCCCACATGCCTTGACGACCATCTGGAGCGACGATGCCAAATTTGGCTGCGCCCTTAGAGTTTTTACTGCGCTCTGCAAGTACTGCAGAAACTTGGTTGAGATGGGATTCACCCATTGCACCTGGATGAAAGGCAGTAATCTGATTATTGGCTTGATCGGTTGTAATCATCGCCTGCGCCGTGAAGGCTTGGTCAATTTGACGTATGTGGCTAGCATCAATCTTCAGCTGCTCAAGACGGCTCATATAGGGAGAGGCATCACCGCCAACCGTTGCCATGATGATCGGGTCACCACCTAAGATCTTGAGGTTGTAGGCGATATTACCTGCGCAGCCACCGAATTCTCGGCGCATGGTTGGTACTAAGAAGGCCACATTCAGAATATGAATCTGCTCAGGCAGGATTTGGTCGGCAAATTTGCCTTCAAAGTTCATGATGGTGTCATAGGCGATAGAGCCGCAGATCAAGCTAGCCATAAATTGCTTTCTGTAAAAAATGAATAGGAATTAAGGATGAGAATAAAGAAAAAGTGAAATCAGTGAGTTGCTTAGGGGTAAAAGACTCTGACGCGATAGCCAGCAGCATTCTGTGGCAAGGAAATTGGTAACTCGGACTGAATCTGCTCGCCTGAGGGGATGCCTGTCCGCAAAAAATCAGAATGAGATTCTTGCCAAGCAATAGGCAACCATTCTTTTGGGCTTATTTGAATTGATTGGATCTCAGATTCTTCTGCATCAGTGAGAGAAATTTCTAAATTTGGGGGTAAAACAGCTATTGCGAGACGATTTTGTATTTCAACTTGCAGTAATGATTGATTTACGCCGCTTTTAAGCCCCTCTCCTGCACTTTCAGGTGATAGCGTGGCTGAGATTATTTTCCAAGCTGCAAAATCGCGTACAGGGCGATTTACGCAGCCTAGTGCGTGACATAATTTTTGATCAACACGCTGCAAAACAGAAAATGCACTGACAGCAAACGAATGTGATGTGCCATCAACACGTGGTGCTAATGTAGGCAGTAAAGAATTTCTAGAAAGATGCTCACCAAATACAAGTAGCAGGGCAAAAAAGCAGAGCTGTAGGGCTAACTTAGTTCTTTTTTTTTCAGCAGGTGCAGCAATATCAGCTTTGCTGACATTCTGCTTGTCTTGACTCAGGGCCCCATGCAAGCAAACCCAGCCATCACTCTCTTTCCAAACGGTAAGGGTCAGCCATTGACTGTAGGTTGAGATTACTTCATCAGCTTGGCGCGCAAGTACGCCGGATAAAACAATCTGTCCGCCTGGGCGCATTTTGTTTACCAATGCTGGCGCCAGAACTTGTAGTGGGTTGGCTAAGATATTGGCCATCACGATGTCATATTTTGTTTCTGCAGCAAGCTGAGGGGCGTTTTCGTTTGGCAAAACAAACTGAATTACGGTGTGATTAATTTGCGCATTACTGCGGGCGGCAATCATTGCTTGAGGATCAATATCAGTGCCTACGACTGGATTGCAACCGAGTTTTGCAGCTGCAATCGCGAGAATGCCAGACCCACAACCGTAATCCAAAAGACTTTGTTGTTGTAGGCCCTGATGTTCTTCAAGCCAAAGTAAGCATAGATGGGTGGTGGGGTGACTGCCCGTGCCAAAGGCAAGGCCTGGATCTACAGCTAAGCAAATCGCATCTGGATCGGAGGGAGCTTCATGCCAAGATGGCACAACCCAAATGCGCTTACCAATCTGAATAGGTGCAAATTGGCTTTGAGTGAGCCTTACCCAATCTTGTTCTTCAACGATTTTTTCTTGAGGGGCTGTAAGATTGAAGCCAGCTTCTTTCAGGGAATCAAGTAACTCAGGAATAAATTCTGCGCTAGCTGAGGCGTCGATGTCTGGATTGAAAAGGGCTGTAACAGCAGATCTATCCCAAGCCTGAATTTCTGGCGATAGACCAGGTTCTCCATAAAGCGGGTTTTCATCATGTCCACCAGCTGCATCATCTTCTACCGTGACAGAAAGTGCCCCCAGCTCAAGCAGAACATCACCTAAGGATTCAGCAGTTTCAGCAGCTACCGTGAAGACCAGTTCACGATAAGACATGAGGTGCTCGCATGAATTAAGATTTTCCGCGACTTGCAGCTTGCTCTTCCAAGCGATGCTCAAGGTAATGAATACTGGTACCGCCTTCGATGAAATTAGGGTCCAACATCAATTCGCGATGGAGGGGCACATTGGTAGTGATGCCGTCAATGACCATTTCTGAAAGGGCTATTTGCATGCGGCGGATCGCTTGTTCGCGAGTGTTGCCATAAGAAATCAATTTACCAATCATGGAGTCATAGTTCGAAGGAACTACATAACCGCTATAGGCATGAGAGTCGACACGAATTCCGGGGCCGCCTGGCATATGGAATGAGCCAATTTTGCCTGGGCTTGGCGTGAATTTAAATGGATCCTCAGCATTTAGGCGACATTCGATTGCATGACCACGGAACACAATATCCTTCTGGCGGTAATTTAATTTGAGGCCAGCTGCAATCCGAATCTGTTCTTGAACAATGTCTACGCCGGTAATCATTTCAGTCACTGGATGTTCAACTTGAACTCGGGTATTCATCTCAATGAAGAAGAATTCACCATTCTCATAGAGGAATTCGAAGGTTCCTGCGCCACGATAAGCAATTTTTCGGCAGGCTTCTGCGCAGCGCTCACCAATTTTTGCAATCAAGCGGCGATCAATGCCAGGCGCTGGAGCTTCTTCAATGACTTTTTGATGGCGACGTTGCATCGAGCAATCACGTTCGCCTAACCAAATCGCATTGCCATGGGTATCGGCCAGAATTTGAATCTCTACGTGCCGGGGTTTTTCTAGAAACTTCTCCATATAGACTTCTGGATTACCAAAAGCGCGGCCTGCTTCTTCACGAGTCATGTTTACTGCGTTGATCAGGGCTGCTTCGGTATGCACAACTCGCATGCCGCGACCACCACCACCACCGGCAGCTTTAATGATGACCGGATAGCCAACCTTTTTTGCGGCAGCAATAATTTCTTTTGGATCATCCGGCAGTGCACCCTCAGAGCCAGGAACGCAAGGGACGCCTGCTTTAATCATGGCGCGTTTCGCAGAAACTTTGTCACCCATGAGCCGAATCGATGCTGCAGTCGGACCTATGAAGGCGAAGCCTGATTTCTCAACCCGTTCAGCAAAGTCAGCATTCTCGGAAAGAAAACCATAGCCAGGGTGAATTGCTTCGGCATCAGTCACCTCAGCTGCAGAAATAATGGCCGGCATGTTGAGATAACTGAGTGGGGAAGGCGCTGGACCAATACACACCGCTTCATCAGCAAGCTTCACATATTTAGCTTCTTTATCTGCAGTGGAATACACCACTACAGTTTTAATTCCCAATTCGCGGCAAGCACGTTGGATTCGGAGAGCAATTTCCCCCCGATTGGCGATCAGAATCTTATCGAACATGTAGGCTCTAAGTTAGGTAAAGATGGACTAGAGGGCTTAAAGAATTAAGCAATGATGAAAAGTGGTTGATCAAATTCAACGCCTTGACCGTTTTCGCAAAGAATTTCTCTCACGACACCGGCATACTCTGACTCAATTTCATTGAGCAATTTCATGGCTTCAATAATGCAAAGGGTTTGGCCTACTTTTACAGTGTCACCAATGCTTACAAAATTTGGGGATTCTGGATTTGGGGCACGATAGAAAGTACCCACCATTGGTGAGCGCGCAACAGAGCCAGTTTCAGTGGCAGGCGCTTCAGCTACCGCTCCTACTCCCGCAACTGCTGTAGGGGCAGTTTGAGCAGCATGAATGGGCGCCGGGTTTGCATAAACTGTTTGTCCAGCAGGGGCTGAAGAGCCAGCATTTACGATGCGGACACGGTCTTCACCTTCGTTCACCTCTAACTCAGAAATGCCTGATTCAGAAACTAGGTCGATCAAGGTTTTTAGTTTTCTCAGATCCATACGAGTGCTTCCTCTCATCTAATACTTTGAATAGAATTATTTTTGTAAATGGGTAATGGCTGCTTTGAGCGCTAATTCATAACCAATAGCGCCTAAACCACAAATTACTCCCGTAGCAATGTCAGATAAATAGGAGTGCTTACGAAACTCTTCGCGCTGATGAATATTGGATAAATGAATTTCCACAAAGGGAATGGCTACCCCAGCTAAAACATCCCGTAGGGCAACGCTAGTGTGGGTAAAGGCGCCTGGGTTAATGATGATGAAATCAACCCCATCTAGTTTGGCTTTTTGAATGCGGTCAATTAGCTCGCCTTCATGGTTGCTTTGGTAGGTGCTGAGGTTTACAGACTCAGCTTTGGCTAAATCTTCTAGCTTTTGGTGAATGTCTTCAAGCGTAGTTTTTCCATAAACCTCTGGTTCACGAGTGCCTAATAGGTTGAGATTTGGGCCCTGAATTACGAGAATTGAAGCTTTTTTCGACATAGATCCCTGTTTTTAGAGGCAGTTAGATGTTAATTGCTTCACATGTTATGCCCGAAGTATACCTTCCTAGGCGTCTAAAAAAGCGAATTTTTGGGGTTTTTAGATGAAGTTACTGAAACAAATTCGATTTATTGCCTATTTTCTATGCAATAAAGAGAAGGGGTATCATTACAGAAAATCAATAAGATGGCCTATAAAGCAGACTTAATTGCTTTTCTGAGCTCTTCTTCGTTTATCTTTCCTAATTTAGTAAAAGTAGATTTACCTTTGCTATTAATGATTACGGTGTAAGGGAGTGCACCTTGAGTATTTCCCATTTGCTTGGAGAGACTGCTGCCTACCAGGCCGCCAATGAGAATAGGGTAGCTTACAGGGGTCTTTTCCAGAAATTCTCGAATATTAGAGGGTGAATCGATGCCGATGCCGACAAATACTACATTTTGCTGCATATATTCCCGCTGAAGCTGGTCTAAGGCCGGCATTTCTTCAACACAGGGAGGGCACCAGGAGGCCCAAAAGTTAACTACTAGGATTTTCCCTCGCCATTGCGCAGTATTGGCTGTTTTTCCATCTGGACTTTGCCAAGGGTTCGCAAAAAAGGCCTTAACGGATGGTTCACTGGCTAAGCCAGTTTGCGAAATCCATTGGGAAGTGAAGACGCCGCCAAGCAAGGCTATGAGACTGATTCCGCAGATGATCAGTAATTGTCTTCGGTTCATTGCAACTCCTTCGCTAAAATTCGTAGATGCATATACATATCTTAGGCATCTGCGGTACTTTCATGGGCGGGATTGCCGCAATCGCTCGGCAAGCCGGTCACCGTGTAACTGGTTGTGATGCTAATGTGTATCCACCAATGAGTACTCAACTTGAGGCTCAAGGCATCGAATTGATTGAAGGATTTTCACCGGATCAATTATTGCAGTTTGAGACGATGCCTGATTTATTTGTTATCGGCAACGTGGTCTCTCGTGGCAATCCACTAATGGAGGCTATTCTCAATCAAGGACTCCCTTATACTTCTGGGCCGCAGTGGTTGGGCGAGCAAGTTTTATATGGCCGACATGTTTTGGCGGTTGCTGGCACACACGGTAAGACAACAACATCAGCCATGCTCACCTGGATACTTGAATTTAATGGCTATAAGCCTGGCTATTTGATTGGCGGAGTGCCGCTGAATTTCCCGGTATCTGCACGTTTAGGTGAGAGCAAATATTTTGTGATCGAGGCCGATGAATATGACACCGCATTCTTTGATAAGCGCAGTAAGTTTGTCCACTACAGACCGCGCACTGCCTTGCTAAATAACTTGGAGTTTGATCACGCCGATATTTTTGCTGATCTAGCGGCCATTGAAACCCAGTTTCATCATTTAGTTCGCACGGTCCCGAGCGAAGGTTTGTTGGTGGTGAATGGTGAAGAGCCTGCCCTAGCGAGTGTGATTACAAAGGGTGCCTGGGCGCCAGTAGAGTGTTTTGGTCATGCTACTAGTAACGAATGGTCATTTATTTCTCAAGAGGGCGATGGGTTTATTGTCCACAGATCCGGTAAAGAAGTCGCAAAAGTGCATTGGGCTGTAGACTCCGGAATAATGGGTCGTCATAACCAATTAAATGCTCTTGCAGCAATTGCATCGGCAAGCCACGTTGGTATTCCCCCGGCAGATTCTGCTCGCGCCCTGGCAGAATTTAAGAATGTCAAACGACGCCTCGAGACCGTCGGTGTTGTAAATGACATCACTATCTATGACGATTTTGCGCATCATCCAACTGCCATTACGACAACTGTGGATGGTTTACGTCGTCGCGTTGGTAAGAGCCGCATCTTGGCTGTCTTGGAACCTCGCTCTAATACGATGAAGCTTGGGGTGATGAAGGCTCAGTTACCTGGCAGCTTGGAGCAGGTGGATAAAGTTTTTGCCTATGGTGCCAATACTGGTAAGGAGTCTCTAGGTTGGGACTTGGCAGAGGTCTTATCTCCGCTCAATATGAAAGAGCAGGGCAAAGCATTTGCTTTTGATGACCTTGATGTTTTAGTAGGTGTGCTTGCAAAAGAAGTAAGGCCTGGGGATCATGTCTTGGTGATGAGTAATGGCGGATTTGGTGGCGTGCATCAAAAACTATTAAAAGCTATTGCAGGCCAATAGAAAAAGAAAGTAAAAAATGGGTGACAGATTAAAAGACAAAGTAGCAATTATCACGGGTGGCGCTAAAGGGATTGGCTTCGCTACTGCTCAGCGCTTTGCGGGAGAAGGCGCAATCACAATCGTTGCGGATATGAATTTAGAGTCTGTAAAAGGCGCTGCCGCACAAATTCCGAAGGCAGAAGCTTATGCCATGAACGTGACTGATCGTGCCAGTATTCAGGCGGTTGTGGATCAGGTGATGCAAAAACACGGCCGTATAGATATCTTGATTAATAACGCTGGTATTACACAAGATGCCCGTCTGGTGAAGATGACAGAGGCGCAATTTGACTCTGTAATTGATGTCAATTTGAAGGGTGTTTTCAATTGCACGCAGATAATTGTTCCGCATATGCTAGAGGCTAAATCAGGTGCGATTGTGAATGCATCTAGTGTAGTTGGTATTTACGGTAACTTTGGTCAAACCAATTATTCAGCCACCAAATTTGGGGTGATTGGCTTTACCAAGACTTGGGCTCGAGAGTTGGGCCCCAAAGGTATTCGAGTGAATGCAGTCTGCCCCGGCTTTATTGCTACCGAAATGGTTAAAGCAATGCCTGAAAATATTCTGCAAGATATTGAGAGGCGAAGTTGGCTTGGCCGCCTTGGCACTCCAGAAGAAATGGCCAATGTCTATTTATTCTTAGCCAGCGATGAAGCTAGCTATGTCAATGGAGTTGCATTAGAGGCTAGCGGCGGAATTTCCCTCTGAGTATGAATCTTTTATACGAAGAAGGTGGCGATATTAAGATTGCCGCAGTGCAGTCTGCATCGGGCACAGGTGATGCCGAGTCTTGGCAGGCCACTAGTCTTTCTGGAAAGAAGATCAAACTCAAAGCAAAGGAAGTTTGGCTCCGCTTTGAAAAGCCTGAGCCTCAAGCCGTGATGGACGAGGCCACTGCTTTATCTCAGAATATCGATTTGCAGTTACTGTGGGATTGCGCTCCAGATAAAGAGTTTGGTTTGGTCGATGTTTCTCATGAATATTTTGGCGCACAAGCAACTATCCCGCAGCAAGTCTCTTTAGCAATTGCTTTGCAAGGAGCCCCAGTATTTTTTCGTCGCAAGGGGCGTGGCCGCTTTCAGAGGGCGCCCCTAGAGCAACTGCAGGCCGGCTTAGCTGCGCTTGAGCGCAAACAAAAAGAATTGGAGCAGCAGTCTGCATGGCAACAAGAATTGGTTGCCGGCACTTTCCCGGAAGTGCTCAAATCTTCTTCTCAGCAATTATTGTTTTCACCGGATAAAAATACCACTGCGTATAAAGCATTGTTAGCCGCATGCGCTGAGACTGGTGAATCTCCGGCGCAGTTGATGATTCGGTGCGGTGCAATTCTTTCGCCCCTGGCTTATCACCAAGGCATGTTTCTGAAAGCACACTTCCCCAATGGCGCTGCGCATAGTCAGGGCATTGGGGTTGATCAATCTGCTTACGCTGCTGCCATTGCAGATCTGCCACTCGCAGACGTGAAAGCTTTCTCAATTGATGACTCGGGTACAACAGAGATTGATGATGCTTTATCAGTAACTGATTTGGGAGAAGGAGTTCATCGCATTGGTGTTCATATTGCTGCCCCCGGCTTAGCGATTACCAAAGATGACTCACTTGATCAGGTAGCGCGTACTCGTATGTCTACCGTATATTTCCCAGGTGACAAAATCACGATGTTGCCTGACTCGGTCATTGAGCAATTCTCTTTGGATGCAGGTGCTTCGAGGCCGGCCTTATCGATTTATGTTGATGTCGATCCAGAAGGGGTTGCGAACAGGGATTCCCTGCAAATGCGTGCTGAGATGGTGCCAATGGCAGCTAATTTGCGTTTAGAGAATATTGAACACCTTGTTAGCGAAGATAGCTTGCTGGATGAGGGTGCGGCTTATCCATATCGTAAAGAGCTCGCCATTTTATGGAAAGCGGCTAAACATCTGCATGCTGGACGTCAAGAAAAGCGAGTGGCTAATGGCCTTCGCCCAGAGCAGTTAGGTCTCATTGATCCCAACGCTTTAGCAAGAGATTTTCATTTCCAGATTCAGGATGTGAATGGGGTCCAGCGCGTCGAGATTGAGCCCCGTCAGCGCGGATCGATTCTCGATACGATCGTTGCGGAATGGATGATTTTCTGTAATAGCGCCTCAGGGCAGCTGTTAGCTGATCATGGTTTGCCTGGCTTATTCAGAACCCAAAAGGGTTGGGGGCCTCTACGCACCCGTATGCAAACCACCCCGGGTCCTCATGAAGGCTTAGGCTTGGATTACTACGCATGGTGTACATCACCTCTACGTCGTTACTCTGATTTGGTAAACCAATGGCAATTGATTGCCCTGGCTAAACATGGTGTGACTGCAAAGATGGTCGCACCTTTTCCGCCTCGAGATGCCACTTTGATGGGGATTGCGGCAGATTTTGAGTCTTGTTATCAAACTTACGGTGAGTATCAAGATAGATTGGAGAAGTATTGGTGTTTGCGTTGGGCTATTCAAGATGGTGAATCAAAAAATGTACACGTTCGTCATTTAAAGGAAGGAATGTCTCGACTCGAGCTGGTGCCGCTCCATTTGCCTATACCGGAGTTGGCAAGTCATCCGCGGATGACCCGTGCTGAGGTAGTCTTGGAAGATATCGATCTATTGCAGTTAAGTGCCGCCGTCAGGGTATTGGAAATTGAAGCTAAAGTCGAGGTGCCTGAAGTTAGCGCTGCAGAAGATGGTAGCCCAGATTAAATCTGCAGGATTCGTGATGCCTAAAACATTAAATAAGGGAATACTTTATTTTCAAACTGCTTGGCGACGCCACCCATTTCGTCTAGCCCTTTGTGTATCGCTTCTCATTCATATTATTTTTCTCTCGATACGCTGGGGAATTGGAGAAGTTGAGAATCGTCGCCTTAACACCCCCCTGAGCGTTGTGTTGGTAAATGCCAGCACTAAAACGCCGCCGAAGGAGGCCAATAAATTAGCCCAAGCTGATTTACAAGGCGGCGGCAAAACAATGAACCAAGATGCAACTGCTTTGCACCGTGCGCGTTTAGGGGCAGAGGCTCGACTAGAGGTTTTAGAGAAACAACAGAAGCAAATGTTGGCAAAACTGGATGAGCAATTTACTCGTTCCGGCGGACGTAAGAGTGGTGATGATCAAAAAATGACCCCACAACTCAATTCGCTAGAGGCTGAATTAGCCAAGCGTTTGCAGACTGATGGGCGCGAGCCTCGACGTAAAGTGTTGACTGGTGCCAATGCCAAGGCAGTGACTTTTGCGCACTACTACGACGCTATGCGTCAGAAGATAGAAGCTTATGGAAGTGCATTTTTCCCACGCGCTAATGGCCACCCTTTGTATGGCAGCTTAGTGATTGTGGTCAGTGTGGATGCCCAAGGACGCATTACTACAAACGCCCAGGGTAAAGATGGCCTATCAATAGGTCGCAGCTCAGGCAATCCTGAGTTGGATAGGCAGGCTCTTGCCATCGTGCGCGCCTCCGCCCCCTTCGGACCATTTCCTTCAGAAATGCGTAATCAGATCGATGTGCTCGATTGGGTTTCTACCTTTGAGTTCACTCGAGATGGCTCTGACTACTTAGAGCTTAAGCGTTAACTTTTTTAAAGATAGTTTCTAAATTCGCTTATTCTGTAGTCATCATGAGTTCACCTAAATCTGTCGATCTACATACTGATCCCGGTCTATTTTCGGGGCTGGATGTTTATGCTGTTGCTGGCAATCCAATTGCCCATAGCAAATCTCCCGTAATTCATCAACACTTTGCAGAGCAGGCGAGCCAAAAAATGCACTATGGTCGCTTGCAGCCTGAAATTTATTCATTTGCTGCCGCAGCCAAATCTTTCTTCGCCGCAGGTGGAAAAGGCATGAATATCACAGTGCCATTTAAATTGGACGCGCAAGCTTTTGCGGATGTATTAAGTTCGCGCGCCAAGTTAGCAGGAGCAGTCAACACCTTATGGATAAAAGCGGGCAAAGTCTTTGGCGACAATACCGATGGTGCTGGACTGGTGCGCGACTTGTCAGCACAGGGCCTTGCGATTCATCAATCTAGGATATTGCTTCTAGGTGCTGGTGGTGCCGCACGCGGTGTGATTGGACCATTGCTAGAGCAATCACCAAAGTGTTTGGTGATTGCTAATCGATCTACTGCAAAAGCGGATGAACTCGTGAAGTTGTTTGCTGATCTAGCGGCTTCTAAAGAAGTTGCTCTGGAATCTAGATCCTTATTGGAATTAGAGGATTCTTCAACTACCCCTTACCCATTTGATTTGGTAATCAATGCTACAGCCGCAGGATTAGTGGATGAATCACCTTTGACTCCTGCGGCAGCCATCAATATTTTTGTGCCAAGTTCCTTTGCATACGAGATGGTCTACGGCAAATCTACGGCCTTTATGCAACAAGCTTTGCAAAAAGGTGCGCGGGTAAGTGATGGCTTAGGGATGTTAGTTGAGCAAGCCGCTGATGCATTTTTATTGTGGCGCGGTGAAGACTTGGCGACAGCAATTGATTCACGTGCAGTCTTAGCTAAGCTTCGCAGTTAGTTCTACTATTCGACTGACTTTCTAATGCGTTGGCTTACTTACCTGGTCAAGTGTTTGCTCTGTGGTTTTGTCGCAATGCAAATTTACTTTGTGATTCAAATCGCCCTCTGGATCGAGCTCAATCCTGCTAGTACTGCGTTTCAGAGGGCTGAACGTTGGCGTTTGTGTTCATGGCATTGGTCGTGCCCAGTCTATTCTGAGTGGACTCCTTATGACAAGATTTCCAACAATCTTAAGCGTGCGGTATTGGTCAGTGAGGATGATATTTTTTTTCAGCACAACGGTTTTCGGTTTGAAGATATGAAAAAAGCTTGGGAAAAAAATCAACAAAGAACTCAGGTGGGTAGCTCTAGGACCGCTTTGCGCGGTGGCTCAACAATTACTCAGCAGTTAGCAAAAAATCTCTTTCTTTCTTCTGAGCAAAATTATTTGCGTAAGGGGCAAGAGCTCATCATTACTGAACTTTTGGAGCTAACCCTCTCAAAACAACGTTTATTTGAGATCTATCTCAATTCAGTTGAGTGGGGTGAGGGTATCTTTGGTATAGGATCTGCTGCTCACTACTATTACGCAAGCACTCCAGCCGCATTGGATCGAGACCATGCCGCCGCATTGGCCTCTGCCTTGCCCGCACCAAAGTGTTTTGATAAGCCGCAATATTGTCGTAAGGCTAATATTCATTTTCCAACTCGCCAAGAGTTCATCTTGGAAAATATGGATCGGGTTGCCTTAGCGCCTTATTCGTCAGCTAAAAGCAGTAAATCAATCAAGCAATAATTTATTGCCTCTCAGTCTACTTGGCACTAGCAACCCTGAGGGCATCACGCGTGCTTTGCGCTACCGCTCTTGCTGCCTGGGCAAAATCACTACCAACGCTGGCATACAAAATGGCTCTAGATGAATTAATGATCATTCCAGTGCCCGGAGCATGGGTAATGCGACCTGCTGCAACGGTAGCATCAATATCACCGCCCTGGGCGCCAATGCCTGGAATGAGTAAAGGCATATCGCCAATAATCGCACGCACCTTAGCAATCTCTTCAGGAAATGTGGCGCCTACTACCAGGCTAATTTGGCCAGAGCTATTCCACTTTTGTGCGGCCAGTTTAGCAACATGCAAATAAAGGGGTTCACCAGAAGCGGTATTGATAAATTGCAAATCTGATCCACCGGGATTTGATGTGCGACAAAGCACAATGACACCTTTGCCAGCATGCTTCAGATACGGCTCGATTGTGTCAAAGCCCATATAGGGGTTTACTGTGACTGCATCTGCTCCATACCGTTCAAAGGCTTCGAGAGCATAGTGATCTGCAGTGCTCCCAATATCTCCGCGCTTGGAATCTAAGATTACAGGAATATGGGGGTACTTATCCTTGAGGTGCTGAATGAGTTTTTCTAGTTGCGCCTCGGCTCTTTGAGAGGCAAAGTAAGCAAACTGGGGTTTAAATGCGCACACTAAATCGGCAGTCGCATCAGCGATTTCGCGACAGAACTCAAATATTCCCTCAGGTTTGCCCTGGAGGGATGAGGGCAAGCGCTTAGGATCAGGGTCAAAACCAACACACAGCATACTGCCTTGGGAAGCCCATGCAGACTGGAGTTGCTGGTTAAAGGTATTTGAGCGAGAGTTCATTGGATTTGGCTTATTTTAGTGAAACTGTCATGGTGTATAGGATAAACTAGCGCTCATTCCTTAGGAGTTCACCATGATCAACTTGTTCGTCCTGCAAAATGGCCGCCTCTCTCAAGAGCAAGTGGAAGATCGCAATGAATTGTTGCAATACGCTAATCCTATCTGGATTGACGTAGTTGATCCAGAAGAAGAAGAGCTGATTTGGATTAAAGAGGCGTTTGGCGTGCTTTTACCTGAATTGGATGATTTGGGCGATTTGGAAGCTTCCGCGCGCTATTTTGAGGCCGACGATGGTCATCTTCATATCCGCACTGATTTTTTATTGGATGAAGAAGAAACCTCTCGCAACGTGCGAGTTGCGTTTGTCCTGACCAAGCAAGTCCTGTTCTCGATTCATGATGAAGATTTACCAGTGTTCCGCTTGGTGCGTTTGCGCGCACGCTTGCGACCTGGTTCAGTGAGCAATGCAAAAGATGTTTTGCTGGATCTGTATTCCACCGATGCTGAGTACTCTGCCGATGCGCTAGAAGAGGTTTACGAAAATCTCGAGCAAGCCGGTAAGCGAGTTCTTTCTGACAGCATTAACGATGCTGATGCTGCAGAGGTTTTAGAGACGATTGCTAAGGAAGAAGATACCAACGGACGTATCCGTCGTAATGTGATGGATACGCGCAGAGCCTTATCTTTTCTGATGCGAAGCAAGTTGTTATCAGACGAACAGCAAGAGGAGGCGCGTCAAATTTTGCGAGATATTGACTCGCTCGAGAACCATACTGCATTCTTGTTCGACAAGATCAACTTCTTGATGGATGCAACAGTCGGCTTCATTAACTTGAACCAATCTAAGATTATCAAGATCTTCTCGGTGGTATCTGTTGCCTTAATGCCGCCTACTCTCTTGGCCAGTATTTGGGGCATGAACTACAAACACATGCCTGAGCTAGATGCCACTTGGGGTTATCCAATGGCAATTGGCGCAATGATTGTTTCAGCCATTATTCCGTTGGTTTACTTCCACAGTAAGGGTTGGATGAAGTAATTAGTTCTTTAGTAATTGAATTAGACCTGCTAAAGCATGATCAGTTGCCTGTTGGCGTATCGCTTGCCGATCTCCATCAAATAGTTTGGTTTCACAAGTGGTGATATTTGTGCCGGCAACATTTCTGATGACCCACCCAAAACAAACAGTTCCCACAGGCTTATCTTTTGACCCTCCGGTGGGGCCGGCAACTCCAGTAATGGCAATGGCAAGATCAACGCCTGCGTTGATTTGAGCTCCCTGTGCCATGGCTTTAGCCACCGGTTCACTGACCGCACCGTGGGACTCTATGAGTTCTGCCGGAACCCCTAGGCACTCAGTTTTGGCTTGGTTGCTATAGGTGATGTAGCCACGCTCAAACCATGCGCTTGATCCTGATAGTTCCGTTAGGGTGGCGCAGACGAGGCCACCTGTACAAGATTCAGCCAGCGCCAGTTTCCAGCTTTTGGTAGTTAATAGTTGAGCTAGTTCTTTAGCGTGATTAATAGAGTTCATAGTGGAATCATCTTTTGTATCAAAGCAATCACTAGAAGCGTGAAAAAGGCTGCAGCAAGGTCATCCACCATGATGCCAAACCCGCGCCAGATAATTTGTAATATGGTTGATGGGTTGTGATTATTCTCTAGATTTTTAAAGTGACAATCAATCATTCCAATGGGTCCTGGCTTGAGGGCATCAAAAAAACGGAAGAGTCCAAAAGCGATTGTCTGCATCCAAATGCTGCTTGGCATGATCAACAGCAGCACAATCCAAAAGGCGATGATTTCATCCCAAACAATTCCACCAAAATCTTTTTTACCCAACTCTTCGCTGACGTGACCGCAGATCCAGCATCCCAAAATAATGCCGCCACCAATAATCCAGAGAAAGTCCTCTGTAGATAGAAAATACTCCCCTACTAAGAACGCTGCCCAAGCCCAAAGAGTGCCTGCAGTACCAGGTGCCACAGGGCTTAGGCCGCTGCCAAAGCCAAACGCAATAGTGCGACTTGCAGTTTGTCTTACCCATTTAAAAGTGGGTATTACTGGATCGGGATCTTTGGGGATACTCATTTTGCAAAGTGGTCAAAGGATGCAAGCAGCGTTGCTGTTTGGGTAGCGTTTAGTAGGTCGCCATGCTGATTGAGTAAATGTAATTTTCCGGCTTCGCCTGCTGCTTTCCTAATGCTGCCGATTCTAGCGAGGGATAAATTAAGATCTTTGCTGATCCCATCAATAGCAGCCCTCTTCTCAATCGGAGCAGTGAAACAAATTTCATAATCGTCACCACCGCTGGCGGCAAATTGATTTTGGATGGCCTCATTCTGTTTTTGTAAGGTTGCAGATTTTGGCAGAAGCGCTAAAAATATTTCCGCCCCCACTTCAGACTGTTTGAGAATGTGCTGAAGGTCGCCAAGCAATCCATCCGATACATCCAAGGCTGCGCTTGCGATATCGCGAAGTTTGATACCAAGCTCTATTCGGGGAGCGGGGTCATGCATACGATGTTCTATTTGCTTTAAATCTTGCTCGGAAAGAATGATTTCATGACGCAGCGCAGCAAGAGCGAGTCTCGCATCACCAATCGTTCCTGAAATCCAAATGTCATCCCCAACTTTTGCCCCTGATCTTCGAATGGCTTTTCCGAAGGGGATGCTGCCAAATGCTGTAATGGAAATTGTGAGGGGGCCAGCAGTGGTGTCGCCGCCAATGAGTGAGCAAGAATATTCATTTGCAATAGCAAAGAGGCCTTTGGAAAAGGCTGCAAGCCAAGCGGTATTGACCATCGGTAAAGCGATTGCCAAGGTGAATCCGATAGGCTTTGCTCCCATAGCCGCCAGGTCTGAAAGGTTGACTGCTAGAGCTTTGCGGCCGAGTAACTCTGGATCGGCATCGGCAAAAAAATGCCTCCCCTCAACCAGCATATCGGAAGTAATGGCAATTTCTTCGTTAGGTCTGGATTTGAGAAGGGCGCAATCATCCCCCATTCCCAGGGCGATAGCTTGCTCTTTATTTGAGCCCATGGCATCTGACCCCGTTTTAAAAAAACGCTCAATGAGATCAAATTCGCCGAGAGGGCTGGATTCAGGATGCATATCTTATTTTATGGCTCTTGGGAGAGGTGCGCTCGAGAGGAATAGAATTAGACTCTTCTATGTGTCTTACCAAAGAGTACGCTGATGAGCAAAGAAAACAATAAAGAGCAACAAATTGCAGCCCTAAGAGAGGCTGCTCTCCAGTATCACGAGTTTCCGACCCCGGGGAAGATTGAGATCGCGCCAACTAAGCAGTTGACCAATCAACGCGATTTAGCGCTTGCTTATACGCCAGGCGTTGCTGCACCGTGCGAAGAGATTGTTAAAGATCCCGCTAATGCTTTTAAATACACTGCTCGCGGAAATTTAGTTGGTGTAATTACCAACGGTACTGCTGTTCTTGGCTTGGGAAATATTGGGCCGCTGGCAAGCAAGCCAGTGATGGAAGGAAAAGCTGTTCTCTTCAAAAAGTTTGCCGGTATTGATGTTTTTGATATCGAAGTAAATGAAAACGATCCTGATAAGTTGGTTGAAATCATCGCCGCATTGGAGCCAACATTTGGCGGTATTAATCTAGAAGATATTAAAGCGCCTGATTGCTTTGTGGTTGAGCGCAAATTGCAAGCTCGTATGAAGATTCCAGTCTTTCACGATGATCAACATGGCACTGCGATTGTGGTAGCCGCCGCGATTCTAAACGGCCTAAAGGTGGTTGGTAAGGATGTTGGCAACGTGAAGTTAGTGACATCTGGGGCTGGCGCTGCTGCTCTAGCCTGTTTGGATTTATTGGTTGATTTGGGTATTCCTCGCAAAAATATTTGGGTAACGGATTTAGCTGGTGTCGCATATAAGGGTCGTAAGGAATTAATGGATCCCGAGAAGGAGCCATTTTGTCAAGAGACAGAATTGCGCACTCTGGACCAAGCAATTGAGGGCGCGGATATTTTCTTGGGTCTTTCTGCTGGTGGTGTATTAAAACAAGACATGGTGAAGAAGATGGCACCTAATCCATTGGTCTATGCCCTAGCAAATCCAACCCCAGAAATTCTTCCCGAAGAGGTAAAGGCGGTTCGTCCTGATGCAGTGATGGCTACAGGCCGCACCGATTATCCAAACCAAGTAAATAATGTGTTGTGCTTTCCGTTTATCTTCCGTGGAGCATTAGATGTAGGCGCCACAACCATTACACGCGGCATGGAAGTCGCTGCGGTGAAGGCGGTTGCAGAGTTAGCGCAAGCGGAACAGAGCGAAGTGGTTGCCTCTGTATACGGCATTGAGAACCTCTCTTTTGGCCCGGAGTACTTGATTCCAAAACCGTTTGATCCGCGTTTGATCACGGTGATTGCCCCTGCTGTAGCGAAAGCTGCCATGGATGATGGGGTGGCTTCACGCCCTATTAAAGATTTCGATGCTTATCGTAATCAGCTTCAACAGTTTGTGTACCACTCTGGTACTTTGATGAAGCCGCTCTTTAGCATTGCGAAGCGTGTACCAGCAAATCAAAAACGGATTGTGTTTGCCGAGGGTGAAGATGAGCGCGTATTGCGTGCAGTCCAAATCATTATTGATGAAAACCTGGCTACTCCAATCTTGATTGGCCGCCCAGCAGTGATTGAGCACCGCATTGATAAGTTTGGTCTGCGCATGAAGACGGGTGATGACTTTGAAGTTGTTAACCCAGAGAATGACCCTCGTTTCCGGGACTTCTGGCAAACCTATTTGAGCTTGACTGAGCGCAAGGGGGTGTCTGAGTCTTACGCCAAATTGGAAACCCGTCGTCGTAACAGCTTAATTGGCTCCATCATGATTAACAAAGGGATGGCCGATGGGATGATTTGCGGCACGATTGGTAATCCCGCTACTCATCTTAAATATATTGATGAGGTGGTTGGTCACGAGGCTGGCGCGAATGTTTATGGAGCGATGTCTGGTTTGATTCTGCCGGGTCGCCAAGTATTCCTGGTAGACACGCATATCAATATTGATCCAAATGCAGAAGAGTTGGCGGAGCTGACCTTGATGGCCGCTAGTGAAATGCGGAAGTTAGGCTTAGTACCAAAAGTTGCCCTCCTTTCTCATTCCAATTTTGGTTCAAGCAACGCGCCTTCGGCAGTGAAAATGCGCGAAGTACTGTCCTTGGTGCAGAAAGCAGACCCTACATTAGAGGTTGATGGTGAAATGCACGGCGATAGCGCTTTGGATGCAACCATTCGTGCTGGTGCAGTAACTTCTTCCCCCTTGAAGGGCGATGCAAATCTTTTAGTTCTGCCCAATATTGACGCCGCTAATATTTCTTACAATTTGTTAAAAACTGCAGCGGGTAACGGTATTGCTATCGGGCCATTGTTGTTGGGTGTGGCTAAACCAATCCACATTCTGACTCCAGCAGCTACTGTACGCAGGATCGTGAATGTAACAACTTTGGCAGTCGTAGAGGCGGCTAGCAACACGAGAGGCGTCTCCTAAGGCATTTTTATATATGTAAGTTAGTAATAACTTACATATATTTATCCTATATAAATCAATGGTTTATATAAAATGCACTGTATTTGGGCTTGATTTGATGGCGTGTTACGGGTAACCTAGCACCCATCATGAATAATCGCACTGAAAACACCGATTTAGCTAGCTTCGAAGAACATAGCCGCGCCGAAAGTTGGGACAGTAATGATCGACTAGAAACAGAATCATCTGCCGCCAATGTTTATGCCCAGGGTGGTTTATCTCGTTTACAAACCTATGCAGCAAATCAAGTGTCGGGAAAAAAAGTGACAGCTTCTTGGCGTGCCGCTTTGGCCGTTCGTGATGCCGGACCGCCGGCAATGTTGCGCAGTGTGCGTACAAATATCGTTCAATCCATTCGTGCTTTTCGTACACCAGATCTACAGGAAGCAGCGACTGAACTCGGTCAGCATTTCATCTACGCCAATTGCACAAATGCAATGACTAAAGGTGAAGTGCTCGAAGCAATTGCAATTGCATATTCCTTTACTAAGCAACAAGCAAAAAACTTCGATCCTTTATTGGATGCATTGACAACATTGACAGATAAAGCTGGCCAACAGCCTGGATTTGTTGTGGTTCTCGAAGGTCTGCCTTGCACTCAGAAGTTTGACAAAGAAGCGCGTGAAACTCTCTTAGACGTTTTCCGCGACGCCGTTGATTTTTGGGCCGAGCGCCGCACGCCTTACAGGGTCTTTTACTCTTTCGCTTAATCGCTTAAGCTGCTCAAGCCCCCTGGAATCGCCTCTACTTGAGGCGATTTTGCATTTCAGGGTTCCATATGCTGTGGACAGTTGTGATGGCGACAGTGCCAGCGGTTTCCGTTCTCAGCACACGCTCTCCGAGTGAAACAATTTGGTAGCCAGCTGCTTGGGCTTGCGCCTCTTCTTCTGGTGAGTGACCACCTTCCGGGCCGATCATGAGAATAATATCTTGTGGGGCACTTTCTAACAGAACTGAATGCATGCTTTTAGTGGCCTCGGGGCTTAAAAGAAGTTTTAGGGTTGGCTTTGAAGGCACCTTTAAGTAGGCCTCAAAAGTTTGAATGGGTTCTAGGGTGGCAAGCACCGTTCGGTCACATTGTTCGCATGCTGCTTGAACAATGCCATTCCAATGGGCAAGGCGTTTTTGGGCGCGATCAAGATCGCTTGAACGGGTCAACTTTAAGATCGAGCGTTCGCATTGCAAGGGGGTAATAATTTGGGCGCCGGTTTCAACCGCTTTCTCGACAATCCAATCCATTTTGTCGCCACCGGCAAGACCTTGGGCCAAAGTAATGGCATAAGGGGCTTCACGGCGGGTGTCAGTGTGTATCTCTTTGAGCTGAACTTGCCCCGTTTTTGCGCTCAAAGAGAGTAGCTCGGCCTTGGCTACCTGACCTTTTCCATCAAATACTGGAAAGGATTCCCCGGTCTGGATACGCCGAACGCGCAAATGGTGGGCAACCTCAGGGGTGAGGGTAGTTGGCTTTTGGGATTCCCATGGTCCGGGAAGATAAAATTGAGGCATTACTGAAATATAGCCAATTTATTTTCCTCGAGACCACTTTTACGATGTCAAACCTTCAAATCCGCATGGCCAATGCCATTCGTGCTTTATCCATGGATGCAGTTCAACAGGCAAACTCAGGCCACCCTGGTATGCCAATGGGGATGGCAGATATCGCCGTTGGACTTTGGAACGATCATTTAAAACATAATCCAACCGATCCACATTGGATGGATCGCGACCGTTTTGTTTTATCTAACGGTCATGGTTCGATGCTGTTGTATTCCCTCTTACATCTTTCTGGTTACGACTTACCAATTGAAGAGTTAAAGAATTTCCGCCAGTTGCATAGTAAAACTCCAGGTCATCCAGAGTGTGGAATTACGCCTGGTGTTGAGACAACAACTGGTCCACTTGGACAAGGAATTTCCAATGCAGTTGGTATGGCTCTTGCTGAAAAATTATTAGCAGAAGAATTTAATCGTCCCGGTCTTAATATCATCGATCACTATACCTATGTATTTTTAGGTGATGGCTGTTTGATGGAAGGTATTAGTCATGAAGTGTGTTCATTGGCTGGTACTTTAAAGTTGAACAAGTTGATTGCACTTTGGGATGACAACGGCATCTCGATTGATGGCAAAGTCGTTTCTTGGTTTAACGAAGATACTCCGAAGCGTTTTGAGGCGTACAACTGGAATGTCATTCGTAATGTAAATGGCCATGATGCTGAAGCTGTATCTGCTTCCATTGCTAAGGCTAAAAAGAGTGATAAACCAACGCTGATTTGCTGCAAGACGGCGATTGGCCAAGGCTCGCCCAATATGGCTGGCAGCGACAAGGTACATGGTTCACCATTGGGCGCAGCAGAAATTGCTGCAACTCGTGTGGCATTGAATTGGCCATATGCTCCTTTTGAAGTTCCACAAGATATTTACGCTGCCTGGGATTTTAAGAGGCGTGGTCAAGCAGCTGAACATGAGTGGAATAAAGAATTTCAGAAATATAAAAACAAATTTCCAGAACTTGCTTCAGAATTGCAACGTCGTATGCAAGGCGATTTGTCAAAAGACTTTTCGGCCACACTCGATGCTTATTTAAAGACCTGCCAAGCAAAAGCGGAAACTATTGCCACTCGTAAGGCGAGTCAAAATGCGATTGAAGCATTAGCACCAGCCCTGCCAGAATTGATGGGCGGCTCTGCTGACTTAACGGGTTCGAACTTAACTAATTGGTCTTCATGCAAACCGGTGCGTGGCGATCAATGGGGTAATCACATCAACTACGGTGTGCGTGAATTTGGTATGAGTGCCATCATGAATGGCATCGCTTTGCACGGTGGTTACATTCCTTTTGGTGGTACCTTCTTAACGTTCTCAGACTACAGCCGCAATGCTTTGCGCATGGCAGCTTTGATGAAATTACGCAGTATTTTTGTATTCACCCATGACTCTATTGGCCTTGGAGAAGATGGCCCAACACACCAATCAGTAGAGCATGTTGCTAGCTTGCGCTTGATCCCAAATCTCATGGTTTGGCGTCCTTGCGACACTACTGAGAGTGCTGTCGCTTGGGGTTCAGCCCTTGAGCGCAAAAATGGCCCTAGCGTCCTGATCTTCAGCCGTCAGAACTGCCCATTTGTTTCGCGTAGTGTTCAGCAAGTTAAAGATATTGCGCGTGGTGGCTATGTGTTGCGCGATCCTCAAGTTGGAAAAATTAATGCAGTCATTATCGCTACCGGCTCTGAAATTGCGCTTGCATTACAAACTGCTGAGCATCTAGAAAAACAAAGCCCAGGAAAAATTGGCGTTCGGGTAGTTTCGATGCCTTCGACTACAGTATTCGATCAGCAGGATACTGACTACAAATCTAAAGTATTGCCGGCCAAGATTCCACGCATTGCTGTTGAAGCTGGCGTGACTGATTTCTGGTGGAAGTATGGATGCGCAGCAGTGCATGGTGTAGACACTTTTGGTGAATCTGCTCCTGCGGGTCAGCTGTATGAATATTTTGGTTTAACAGTGGATCAAATTGCCAATACTGTTAAGCAATGTATCGCGAAGAAATAATCAGCAAGAATTTAAAATTAGCGAGGGAAAATAAATGACAATTCGTGTCGCAATCAATGGTTATGGACGTATCGGGCGCATGGTCTTACGCGCTTTATACGAAGATCAGGTTAATGGTAAGCCACGTCGAGATATCAAGATCGTTGCCATCAATGCCATGGGGGATATTGCCATTAATGCCCATCTGACCCAGTATGACTCAGCACACGGCCGTTTTCCTGCAGAGGTTTCAGTAGATGGCGATTGCATGGTAGTCAATGGCGATCGCATCAAAATGTTCTGTACACGTAATCCAGCTGAAACCCCATGGGGTGAGTTGGGTGTTGATTTAGTTTTGGAGTGCACCGGAAAATTTACTTCCAAAGAAAAAGCCATGATTCATCTTCAACAGGGCGCGAAGAAAGTATTGATTTCTGCTCCTGGTGAAAAAGACGTCGATGCAACAATTGTGTATGGCGTTAATCAGAATGTATTAAAACCAACTGATGTCGTGGTTTCTAATGCAAGTTGCACAACCAATTGTTTGGCGCCCTTGGTAAAACCATTACTAGAAAAAATTGGCATTGAGTCTGGTTTGATGACAACTATTCACGCATTTACGAATGACCAGGTATTAACTGATGTCTATCATAAGGATATGCGTCGTGCACGCTCTGCTGTAACCAGCATGATTCCAACGAAAACCGGTGCTGCAAAAGCAGTTGGCTTGGTTTTGCCAGCATTAGCAGGGCGCTTCGATGGTTTTGCAATGCGCGTTCCTGTCATTAATGTTTCTGTGGTCGATCTCACTTTTGCGGCTAGCCGCGCTACTAGCGTAGACGAAGTGAATTCCATTCTGAAGGCTGCGAGCGAGGGTGAGCTCAAGGGTATTTTGGGCTTTAACACTTTGCCCTTGGTTTCGATTGATTTCAATCATGATCCTCGCCCGAGTATTTATGATGCTTCCCAAACTCGTGTTTCTGCTGATGGCAAGTTGGTCAAGGTATTGGCCTGGTATGACAATGAGTGGGGTTACTCGGTCCAAATGCTCAATGCTGCTGAAGCATTAATGGCTGTAAAGTGATTAAAAGTATTTAAAATCTTTTAAAAGTAGCTAAAAAATATAAAAGACCTCAATTTGAGGTCTTTTTTCATTTTGGGGGCAGTAAAAAGCCCTAAAAAGTACCTATTTTTGCTTATTTCGACAGTTTTTCTTCTGGCAATGTCCGTACATAGCCAGGGAATGTTCCTGGAGCTTAAATCCTAAGCTCTTTGCGATATCCCGCTGTCTTTTCTCAATAGCTTCGTCAACAAATTCCTCAACGTGGCCGCAATCAAGGCAAACCAGGTGGTCATGGTGCTGACCCTCATTGAGTTCGTAGATCGCTCTGCCATCCCCCTTACTAGACTCAAAATGACTGCGGAGTAGCAGCCCCGCTTGTTCAAACTGAGTAAGTACACGATAGACCGTGGCCAAACCAATTTCTTGGTCTTCCTTGGCTAAGGCCATGAAAACATCCTCAGCGCTAAAGTGGGTACCGCCATTTTGATGAAAAAAATCCAGAATTTTCATGCGCGGACCGGTGGCCTTTAGGCCAATGTCTCGCAAATCTGCGGGCGTAGGGTTTTGGTTCATATTCATGGCTTTGGGAGCTAAAATCAATGTCTTAATGATACGGCCAGCCATGCAAAATTGCCTTGAACTTTTTAGTCGTTTTTTGAAGACCCTTTTAAAGGGTATTTTCAGTCCTGCCCGCCTTGGGTTCGCCGCTATTGCCATGAGCGCTTTATTGGGGGTTACGGGTTGCACTTCAGCTGTTGATGAAACCCAACGCGCTTGGATGAACAAAGTATTCAGACCCTATGTCCCAGATATAGTGCAAGGCAACTTTATTTCTAGCGAGCAATATGCAAAGTTGGAATTAGGCATGAGCCGTGAGCAAGTGCGTCAAATTTTAGGCACACCTTTATTGGCAAGCTATTTCCATGCCAATCGTTGGGACTATATTTTTGAATTTAAGCGACAGAATCAGGTCATCGGTAAAGAGCGTCGAGTCACGGTATTTTTTGATGGCGATAAGGTTGTGAAGTTTGAGGGCGACGCTTTGCCGACTGATGTCGAGCTGGTTGCTGAAATTGATGGCTATGCTAAAACGAAGCGCTCATTTTGGCAGATGATTACTGGCACAGGTAAGGGGCCTGTTACTCCGCCCTTACAACAACCAGAGTTATTAGTAGCAAGCCCAACAGATAACTTACCTAAGGGTGCGGCTGTGCCAGCAGTGCCTGCTGCAAGTAAAGGTTCATTTTGGGATTACTTCAGTTTCTCAAAACAGCCAGATGGGCAAGCTGTACCAGCGTCAGAAACTTTAGGGCCTGGTGCTATGAATATTCCGCAGGCCACTGAGACCAAGAAGTAAGAATTACCTATAACTTAAGCGATGAAATAAATGATGAAGATTGCAATTGCTGGAGCAACTGGCCGCATGGGGAAGATGTTGATTGAGGCGGTACTCAATACGCCCGATGCCCAATTGGTTGGTGCGCTTGAGCATGCTTCTTGCCCGCAACTGGGCGAGGATGCTGGAGCATTCTTGGGTAAGAAAACAGGCGTGGTAATTTCTTCCGATGTTGAGCAGGTTTTGGCAGGCGCTGAGTTTTTAGTTGACTTTACTAGACCTGAAGGCACGATGACTCATTTAGCTGTTGCAGAGAAAACCGGAACCAAAATGATTATTGGTACAACGGGGTTAAGTGCAGAGCAAATTACTCATCTTCAGAAAGCATCGGCAAAATTAGCAATTGTCTTTGCTCCCAATATGAGTGTTGGCGTCAATGCCACATTCAAGCTGCTAGAGATTGCAGCCAAGATGCTCAATCAAGGTTACGACATTGAAATTATTGAAGCTCACCATCGCCACAAAGTAGATGCGCCTTCAGGTACGGCGCTGAAGATGGGGGAAGTGATTGCAGACGCCCTGGGCGAAAAGTTAGACGACGTCGCTGTGTATGCACGCGAAGGTCATACGGGCGAGCGCAAGGAAGGCTCAATCGGATTTGCCACTATCCGTGGCGGCGACATTGTTGGCGATCACACCGTTCTATTTGCCGGTGATGGTGAACGTATTGAAATTAGTCACAAGTCCTCCAGCCGTCAATCTTACGCACAGGGTTCATTGAGGGCCGCACGCTTTTTGCAAACACAAACTTTTGGTTTGTATGACATGCAAGATGTTTTGGGTCTGCGTAAATAAGAGTCAGCTTAAGCAATTAGCCAATCATTAAAAATAGAAGAAAAGAGTTGTCTTGAATGAGTAAGGATTACGACTACCGCATAATTGAAGCGGCAGCGCAGGCTGATTGGGAAAGTGCGCAAGTCTATACAGTTACTGAGAATGCGGTAGATTCCTTTGGTAAGAAAAAGCCAAAGTACTACGCTTGCTCTATGTTGCCTTACCCGTCTGGTAAGTTGCATATGGGGCATGTACGTAACTACACCATCAATGATGTAATGGCGCGTCAGCTCCGTATGCAGGGTTTTAACGTTTTAATGCCGATGGGCTGGGATGCTTTCGGGATGCCCGCAGAAAATGCTGCGATTCAGAATAAAGTGCCGCCAGCAAAATGGACCTACGAGAATATTGCTTATATGAAAAAGCAAATGGCTGCGATGGGCTTGGCGATTGATTGGTCTCGTGAGGTTGCTACCTGTAGTCCTGATTACTATCGTTGGAATCAATGGCTTTTTTTAAAGATGCTCGAAAAGGGTATTGCTTATCGCAAAACCCAAGTCGTGAATTGGGATCCTATCGATCAAACAGTTCTGGCAAATGAGCAAGTAATTGATGGGCGAGGTTGGCGTTCTGGAGCTTTAGTTGAAAAGCGTGAGATCCCTGGTTACTACTTTAATATCACTGCCTATGCAGAGCAATTACTTTCTGGTTTAGATGGTTTGGGTTGGCCTGAGCGCGTTAAGACCATGCAGCAGAATTGGATTGGCAAAAGTCGTGGCGTGCGTTTTGCTTTCAAGCATGAGATTGCTGATGATCATGGAAACTTCATTCAAGATGGTCTCTTGTATGTTTTCACAACGCGCGCTGACACCATTATGGGTGTTACCTTTTGCGCTGTTGCCGCAGAGCATCCTCTGGCAACTAAAGCTGCTGCCAATAATCCACCCCTCGCTGCCTTTATCGAGAAGTGCAAAACGGGTAGTGTGATTGAGGCGGACTTAGCGACTCAAGAAAAAGAAGGGATGTTTACTGGTTTGTATGTCACCCATCCTTTGACTAAAGAGCCTATTCCAGTTTGGGTTGGTAATTATGTACTGATGTCTTATGGCGATGGCGCAGTGATGGGTGTGCCCGCACATGATGAGCGCGATTTTGCTTTTGCACTTAAATACGATTTACCGATCAAACAAGTCATTGCTCTGAAGAGCGAGTCGCCAATATTTAATGCAAGTCGCTGGGAAGATTGGTATGCCCAAAAAGAGGGCGTAGTTTGCTTTAACAGCGATCAGTTCGATGGTTTATCTCATGAAGAGGCTGTCAGTGCTGTAGCAAAAGAGTTGTCGCAAATGGGAATTGGTGAAATCAAGACTACCTATCGTTTGCGTGATTGGGGCATTTCTCGTCAACGCTATTGGGGTACTCCAATTCCGATTATTCATTGTGGGGATGATGCAAATCCAGGTTGCGGTGCCGTGCCCGTTCCTGAATCTGATTTACCAGTGATCTTGCCAGAGGATTGCGTTCCAGATGGTAGTGGTAATCCATTGAATAAGCGTGCAGATTTTCTGAATGTGAAGTGCCCTCAGTGCAGCAAGCCCGCTAGACGTGAGACCGATACCATGGATACCTTTGTGGACTCTTCCTGGTATTTCATGCGCTACACCGGCCCCAATGCATACAGCATGGTCGATGAGCGCAATGAGTACTGGATGCCAATGGATCAATACATTGGCGGTATCGAGCATGCCATTTTGCATTTACTCTATGCGCGCTTTTGGACTAAGGTCATGCGTGACCTCAACCTCATTACTTTTGATGAGCCATTTCAGAATTTATTAACTCAAGGCATGGTGCTCAACGAGACGTATTACTCTGAAGATGTGTCTGGTAAGAAGACTTGGCTCAACCCTTTAGATGTTGAATTAGCTCTCGATGACAAAGGTCGGCCTAAAGGTGCCAAGCTAAAAGGTGATACATCAAACGCACCTGTGATTGTTGGTGGCGTTGAGAAGATGTCCAAGAGTAAGAACAACGGGGTTGATCCCCAGGCTCTGATTGATGAGTATGGCGCTGATACTGCCCGTTTATTTGTGATGTTTGCAGCTCCACCAGAACAACAGCTGGAATGGTCTGGTGCTGGTGTTGATGGCGCCTCACGCTTCTTGCGTCGTGTTTGGCTGTATTCGAGTAGTCAGGCTAGCAGCATTCGTGATGCGCAAGATTCTGTACCAAGCAACTTGAGTGATGCTGAAAAAGAATTGCGCCGTGAAGTGCATACCATCTTGAAGCAAGCAAATTTTGACTATCAACGTCGTCAATACAACACGGTAGTTTCTGCAGCAATGAAGATGCTGAATGTGCTTGAACCCGTTAAGTTAGATCAAAACACTGCGATTAGTGCTCCAGTGCTGCGGGAGTGTTTAAGTATTTTGTTGCGCATCCTGTATCCCGTAGTTCCTCACTTAACCCATGTGCTTTGGGAAGATATGGGCTATACGAAGACCTTTGGTCTAATCTTAGATGCTCCTTGGCCGGCGGTAGACGAAGCTGCTTTGGTTCAAACTGAAATTACCCTCATGTTGCAGATTAATGGCAAGTTACGCGGGGATATTCGCGTACCAGCAGATGCCGACAAGGAGCAAATCGAAGCTTTAGCATTGCAAAGCGAGTCTGCAACCAAGGCTCTTAATGGTGGCGCGCCAAAGAAGGTGATTGTTGTTCCGGGCCGCTTAGTCAATATCGTGGCCTAAAGGAAGCTGGACATATGAGTGCAAATCACATTCGACGGACCTTGTTGGGTTTAATTGCCACTGCGCCCATCGGCGGCTTAATCGCTTGTGGTTATCGCATGCGTGGCATGGTTGATTTGCCTTTCAAAGCGATTGCGATTACAGGCAGCCCATCACCCCCATTGCGTAATGATTTGCAGGCTGCCATTTTGACTGGTACCGATGTTAAGGTGGCCATCAATCCTAAGGATGCCGATTTAATTTTAGATATCAGCAACGAAATCAATGGTCGAGAAATTTTGGCTTATAGCTCAACGGGTCAAGTTTCTGCTTATCGCTTAACCATTCGCGTAACGTTTAGAGCATATGACTTAGCTGGAGCAGAGATCATTCCCGATAGTGAAATTTACATCACAAGGGATATGGATTTCTCGAACAGTACTGTTTTAGCAACCGATAGTCAGCAGATGCAATTCTTAACATTAATGCGTAAAGACTTGGCTGTGCAAATTTTGCGTCGCATTGCTGCTGCTGCAAAAAATCCTCAAGCAAGATCTTTCTAGGGGCGGATAGAGAACTTGCATGGTTAAAGTTGATGTCTTGCAGGCACATCTCAAATCGCTGAGCTCTGGTGTTGCCATGCTGCCGCTTTATGTTTTTAGTGGTGATGAGCCTCTTTTAATGATGGAAGCGATGGATCAACTGCGATCAACTGCGAAGAAGTTAGGTTTTACCGATCGTGAAGTCATGGTGCAAGAGCGCGGCTTTGATTGGAGTGCTTTGATGAATGCAGGTCAAACCATGTCTTTGTTTGGTGATAAGCGCTGGGTCGAGTTACGCATACCAACTGGAAAGCCCGGTCGTGATGGGGCTGATGCCTTAAAGCAATTTGCCACACAAATAGCCTCTCAGCAAGATGGCGCAAATGGGCCTGATACAGTTGTTTGTATTGTGCTACCAAGATTGGATGGAAAGACCAAGACATCCGCTTGGTTTAGCGCTTTAGATGATGTTGGTATGGCTATTCAGGTGGATACCTTGGACCGTGGTCTTTTGCCACAATGGATTGCTGGTCGGCTTAAAAAGCAAGGTCAAGAAGTCGAGGCTGGGCCTGAGGGTCAGCGCGCTTTGGAATTTATTGCTGATCAGGTGGAGGGTAATTTAATTGCCGCCCATCAAGAAATATTGAAATTGGGTTTGCTATACCCTGAGGGTAAGGTAAGTGAAGAGCAAATTCGTTCTTCAATCCTGAAGGTAGCGCGCTATAACGTTTTTGAACTAACTGAGGCCATGCTTGCTGGTGATTTACCTAGGCTAAATCGCATGTTAGATGGTTTAAAAGGCGAGGGTGAGCCTTTGGTATTAATTTTGTGGAGCGTAACCGAAGAGCTTCGGCTACTATCTAAATTAAAGGCTGCAAGCGATGCTGGTGAATCTGTTCAACAGCTCATGCGGGTCAATCGGATTTGGGGTAATAAAGAGCGTTTATACCCAGCTGCTATTAGAAGGGTCCAACCCATCAAGCTACGCAAAGCAATGCAGCTTGCTGCAGGTTTGGACCGGCAGTCTAAAGGATTGCATGCGGTAGAGCTGCCGGCAGATCCATGGGATGGTTTACGTTTAGTTGGAAATTTATTGCGGTAATGGTTTAGAAAGTTAGGAAGATGAGTTCAAGTATTCAAGAGATGATGCAAGACATTGGTAAGCGGGCCCGTGGCGCATCGCGTGCAATGGCTCGGGCATCTGCTGAGCAAAAGAATCAAGCGCTCTTGCATATTGCTAAGCTTGTACGTCAAAAAGCAGATGAAATTCAGAAAGTCAATTTACAAGATGTTGAGCGCGCAAAAGGGAATGGCCAAGATGCTGCTTTTATAGACCGCTTAACAATGACTCCAAAGACAATCGAAACAATGGCCCTAGGTCTTGAGCAAATCGTTTCCTTGGATGACCCGATTGGAAAAATTTCCTCCTTTCAAAAGCAGGCATCTGGTATTGAAATTGCTCAAATGCGTGTTCCACTGGGCGTCATTGGAATTATTTACGAGTCACGCCCTAATGTCACGATTGATGCGGCAGCACTTTGTCTGAAATCAGGCAATGCTGTGATTTTGCGGGGTGGTTCAGAGGCAATCGATTCCAATACTTTGTTGGCTCAAATTATCCAAAAAGGATTGGCTGCAGCAAATCTTCCTGAGGATGCTGTGCAGGTTGTCACTACAACAGACCGTAGCGCTGTTGGCGAAATGATTACGATGACTCAATATATTGATGTGATCGTGCCACGGGGCGGCAAGAGCTTGATTGCTCGTCTGATGGCCGAAGCACGTGTGCCAATGATTAAGCATTTGGATGGTATCTGCCATACCTATATTGATGCGGATGCAGATATCGCGATGGCGGTAAAGGTTTGCGATAACGCTAAAACGCAGCGTTATGCGCCATGCAATGCGATGGAGACCCTATTGGTAAATAAAGGGGTTGCGCAAAAAGTACTGCCTACGCTTTGTAAGATTTATCAAGACAAAGGTGTGGAGTTGCGGGTTGATAGCTTGACTCGCAATACGCTTGAGGCAAATGGCTTTAAAGGTTTAGTGGATGCGACAGAAGAGGATTGGCATACAGAATATTTAGCCCCCATTCTTTCCATTAAGACTGTGGCTGACATTGATGAAGCTATGAATCATATTGAGCGTTATGGGAGTAAGCATACCGATGCGATTATTACTAATAATGAGGCCCAGGCGGATCGTTTCTTGCGCGAAGTAGATAGTGCAAGCGTGATGGTAAATGCCAGTACACGCTTTGCAGATGGCTTCGAATATGGCTTAGGCGCAGAGATTGGCATTTCTAATGACAAACTACATGCCCGAGGTCCGGTTGGTCTAGATGGCTTAACCTCGCTGAAATATATCGTCATGGGTCATGGCGAGATTCGCGCTTAAAAATATGACGAACTCTTACCTTTGGGTTAAAACTTTCCATATTGTTTTTATTACTTCCTGGTTTGCGGGGCTGTTTTATCTTCCCCGAATTTTTGTGAACTTAGCTGAAGAAAAAAATTCAGATTCCTATACCCGCCTGCTAGGGATGGCCGATCGCCTCTTCCGATTTATGACTATCTTGGCAGTACCGGCTATCTTGCTGGGCCTAATACTTTGGCTTTACTTTGGTATTGGTGCGGGTGATATCTGGATGCACGCCAAGTTATTTTTTGTTCTCTTAGTGATTGGCTACCACCACGCCTGTTATAGCTTATTAAAAAAGTTTCGTGCGGGTGCGAATACTAAGTCTGGTGTTTGGTATCGCTGGTTTAATGAAGTACCAGTCATTCTGCTGGTTGTCATTGTTGCTCTGGTTCTTTTTAAGCCTTGAGTTCAGTCCAGTATCAGCGCCCCATTTTTTCACTCTTTTTAGACTGTTAGCCCCATGAGATTTTTTGTTGTTTGTCCAGGCGGTTTAGAAGCACCGCTTGCTCAGGAGCTTGCAGAGATTGCGCAGCGCCCTGATTCCAAGGCCCTGGGGGCTTGGGTGATCGATCCAACTCCAACTAGCCCAACTGGTGGCATTGGTCTTGCCGCACCGATTTCTGCGGCGATGGCTTTGAATTTACATTCCAGAATTGCTAGTCGCGTGTTGTTACAGATGGCGCAAGCGCCTTATCGGCAAGAAGAAGATCTCTATAAGTTAGCAAGTGGCTTAGCTTGGGAAGATTGGTTTACCTCTAAACAAACATTGCGCGTTGATGTGACTGCGCATCGATCTCCATTAAAAAGTTTGAACTTTGCAACCCTCAAGATTAAAGATGCCATCGTAGATCGCTTGCGTGACGTCACGGGCGATCGCCCCAGTATTGATACTGCGTTTCCGGATGTACGAGTGCAGGCGCATTTAACTGCAACCCAAATTACGATTTACTTGGATACCTCTGGTGAGGCTCTTTTCAAGCGAGGTTGGCGTGATGAAAAAGGCGATGCTCCTTTGAAAGAGAATTTAGCTGCAGGGATTTTGTCAATTACTGGCTGGAAACCTGGACAGTCTTTGTTTGACCCGATGTGTGGTAGCGGAACCTTTTTGATCGAGGCCGCTCAGATAACGCTGTCTATTCCGCCTGGGGCAATTCGGGCAGGGATATATGGTGACGATGCGAAGCCTAGCAGATTGGCCTATCGTTCCTTAGTTAGCTCTGCGGAAGGCTTTGGCTTTCAGAGACTCAAGCCATTTAATGAGGCAGCAGAGCAAAAGCGTTGGGGTACTTTAAAAGAAGCCGTCCTTACACAAATGCTAGAAAAGCGTAAGCAATATCCGAATGCGGATTCATTAAAAATCAGTGGTGGTGATATTAATGAAAAATTAGTCTCTATGTATAAAGGCAATTGGCAGAGAGCGCAGTTACCTGATCAACCGCTTGTGCGCCAGGTCGATGCTCTCGCTAGCAAGCCCCCAGTGAATTCTAAAGACGGTGTGATGTTATTAAATCCACCGTATGGCGAGCGTCTTGCCATTAAGGGCGGTAGAGGCGGAGTCGCGCAGGACCACGACTCCCGAGGTGAGGGTAATACTGAGTATGATGTTGAGCCAGAAAATCGCTTTGAGATGAATTTAGAAACTGGTCGTCAGAGCGCCAAACGCTCCAGCCGTGAGTCTTTGAAGAAACTGCAAGCTCAGGAAGAGCAAGATCCCAAGTTTGTGGAGTTTTTGCGCCAATTTGGTCAGCACTTAAAAGATGCTTTTGGTGGCTGGAATGTCTTTGTATTGACTGCTGATATGACCTTGCCAGGACAGCTTCGCATTAAGGAATCAAAGCGTACCCCATTATTTAATGGTCCTTTGGAGTGCCGTTTATTTAAGTTTGAGATGCATGCCAAGCGCCCTTCTTCAAGTGAAGGCTAAGCACTTAAAATAAAGTTATCACTGATTCAATACCAAAGAAATAAAGCGGAGAGTAAGCAAATGGAATTTAAAACGTATATGTGTCTGATCTGTGGTTGGGTCTACGATGAAGCGGTAGGTTTGCCTGACGAAGGTATTGCTCCAGGCACCCTCTGGAAAGACGTTCCAATGAATTGGACCTGTCCAGAATGTGGTGCTCGTAAAGAAGACTTTGAAATGATGGCAATTTAGTTGGGAAAGCACGACGAGGAATTGACTGTGGCAAAAGTAGATCGGAACGAGGCTTTATTCGAGCGCGCACAAAAAACTATTCCCGGTGGCGTGAATTCTCCTGTGCGGGCGTTTCGTCAGGTAGGCGGTACACCTCGTTTTGTTACTAAAGCCAAGGGGCCTTACTTTTGGGATGCGGAAAATAAGCGTTATATCGATTTGATTATGTCTTGGGGTCCCATGATTGTGGGTCATGCAAACCCAGAAGTAGTTGAGGCGGTACAAAAAGCGGCAGAAACCAGTTTTAGCTACGGCGCGCCAACTGAGGGCGAGATCGAGCTGGCTGAACGTCTCTGTGGATTGATGCCTAGCATTGAGCAAGTGCGTATGGTATCCAGTGGCACCGAAGCGACGATGAGCGCTTTACGACTTGCGCGTGGCTATACCGGTCGTGACTTAATTATTAAGTTTGAGGGTTGCTATCACGGTCATGCAGACAGCCTTTTGGTGAAGGCTGGCTCTGGTTTATTGACCTTTGCAGACTCCACTCACAATGCGCCCTCTTCTGGCGGGGTTCCTCAGGATTTAGTGAAACACACTCTAGTGCTGCCATATAACGATGTGGCTGCAATTGAAGAGGTTTTCAAAAAACAAGGTAATCAGATTGCGGCTGTCATTCTAGAGCCAATTGCAGGCAATATGAATTTGATTCAGCCCTCAAAAGAATTTTTATCAGCAATTCGTAATCTCACCAGCAAGCATGGCAGTGTTTTGATTTACGATGAAGTGATGACAGGATTTAGGGTTGCTTTAGGTGGTGCTCAATCTTTGCAAGGCATCACCCCAGACCTTACTTGCTTAGGTAAAGTCATGGGCGGTGGTATGCCGATGGCAGCCTTTGGTGGAAAAAAAGAAATCATGTCGAAGCTTGCTCCTTTAGGTAATGTCTACCAAGCGGGCACGCTGTCTGGTAATCCGGTGGCAGTGGCGGCAGGTCTCAAGACTTTGGAGATTATTGCTCGAGAAGGTTTTTATGAATGCCTTACTCTTCAAACTGAAAAGTTGATGGCTGGCTTAAAGCAAGTAGCTGATAAAGCAAGTATTCCGTTTGCAGTCGATAGCGTTGGGGGCATGTTTGGTTTTTACTTTGCTAACCAGGTCCCTGCGTCTTATGAAGCAGTTACAAAGTCTGATATTGAAGCGTTCAAGAAATTCTTTCATCTCATGCTAGATGAGGGAGTTTATCTTGCACCATCAGCTTATGAGGCTGGATTTACTTCGATTGCGCATGACAATGAAGTAGTCAATGCCATTATTACTGCCGCTGAGAGCGCATTTAGAAAACTCTAGGAAATGTAGTAATTACATTTTGAGTGGATGATCGTAGCCGTCTACTTGGATGATCTCAAGACTTTTTGAATCCTTGTTGGAGTTGGCAATTTCCAGTGCGGTCAATTTGCCACCCCATACACAGCCAGTGTCTAGGCCAATGACATTATTACGTCTTAGCAGACCCAGTGTGGACCAGTGGCCAAAGTAAATAAGAGTGTTGGCAGTTTTACGTTTGGGTGCCTTAAACCAGGGGATATAACCCTTGGGGCCATTTCCTAAACCCTCTTTACTTTCAAATTCCATTTGTCCGCTGGGTGTGCAAAAGCGCATACGAGTAAGTGCATTAGTGATAACGCGTAAACGCTCATAACCTTTTAATGAGTTACTCCATTTATTGGGGGTATTGCCATACATATTTGCTAGAAATTGTTTATAGGATTTGCCGCGCAAAGCCCTCTCAACCTCTTGAGCGCATTCAAGTGTTTGCTGTAAGTCCCATTGTGGAAGTACTCCAGCGTGAACTGTAAGTACCTTGCCATTACTAAGCGCCATAGGCCTATTGCGTACCCAGTCAATCAGTTCTTTGCGATCTGGGGCCTTTAGGATGGGGTCAACGGTATCTAAACCCTTAGTCTTGCGCACACCAGCATCAATAGCGAGTAGATGAAGATCATGGTTTCCTAAAATGCACTCTGCACGACCTGATTCTTGCAGAGATTTAAGTTGTCGCAGTGCCGCAAGGGAGTTTGGACCGCGATTCACTAAATCCCCCAAAAAAATCATATTTGATTTTTTAGGAAGCTTCTTTACTAGGGCTTTCAGTGAGGGCGCACATCCTTGAATGTCGCCGACAGCATAGATTTTGCTCATATCCTATCTTAGCGGAAAAGCAAGCTTTAGACCTTACTGACTCACTTTCTTGACTACGCTATAGCGCAGCAAAGTTTTTTTGCGTGCCTCATCGTGATCAACCACAGGAAGGGGGTAGTCTCTGCCCAGCACTAAGCCGGCAGCCTCGAGTTCAATATGCCCAGCTTGCCAAGGAGCGTGAATCGATTTCTTAGAGAGTTTTTCGAGTTGCGGTAGATAGCGCTTTATAAATTTGCCCTCAGAATCAAATTTCTCTGATTGAGTAATGGGGTTAAAGATCCGGAAATAGGGCTGGGCATCGCAGCCCGATGAAGACGCCCACTGCCAGCCGCCATTATTAGAAGAGAGTTCAAAGTCATTGAGGTGTTCAGCAAAGTAGGCCTCACCCCAGCGCCAGTCAATGCCAAGATCTTTGGTCAGAAAGCTGGCTACTACCATGCGTAAGCGATTGTGCATGTAACCGCTCTGATTGAGTTGGTGCATCGCTGCATCGACTAGTGGGTAGCCTGTCTTGCCTTCGCACCAAGCTGTAAAGAGTTTTTTGGCATGAGCACCGCTCTCCCAAGCGATGTTGTTGTAGTCTGGTTTGAAAGAGTCGCCTTCAGCTAGCCTCGGATGATTGGCCAAAATCATGAAATAAAAGTCACGCCAAATAAGCTCGCTTAACCAAATCGTCGCACCCATACTGCCAGCAAGCATACGCCTATGGGCTTCGCGCACCAGGCCTCTAATGGAGAGCATACCAAAGCGTAAATGCGTTGATAAATAACTGACGCCTTTAATGGCAGGGAAGTCTCTGCCGATTTGGTATTGATCAATGCGGGAAAGAAAGTCTTCCAGAAATACTTGACCACCTTCAGAGCCCGGTGGTAAATAGGCTTCAATGCCAGTAGCGCAAAATCCCATAGATTCTAGGGAGGGGAATGGGGTGTCTAGATTTTTGGGGATGGCGGCAAATTGACTTGGCTTAGGTTTACATTCATGTGCGTCCAAATCTTTTTCTTGCAGCGTTTTGAGCCAATTATTTTTATAAGGTGTGAAGATGGAAAAGACCGTATTCGAGTTGGTAAGAATTTCTTTCTTCTCAAAAATCACTTGATCTTTAAAGTCTTCAAACTGAATACTAAGTTTTTCTAATGCAGTCTTAACAGCATTATCTCTAGCGATAGCAGATGGCTCATAGTCATGATTGGCAAACACGCTATCAACCCCAAGCTCTTTGGCAATCTGAGGGATACATTCAATCGGCTTGCCAAATCGAACAATCAGGCCCCCGCCTAAAGCGCGCAACTCCTCATCTATTTGCTTTAGACCTTGCCAAATAAAATCAACACGGCGCTCGTGTTTTAAACCTTGGGCATTTAGCTCACCTTGGATGAGGGGCTTCAGAATGCCTTCATCAAAAATAAAGCTTAACCAAACCTGCTTAGCCTCCTTAAGGGCGTGGGATAGGGCAGCATTGTCATAAAGACGAAGATCGCGACGGAGCCAAACCAGAGCTTTTTGCATAGCCCCTATATTAGGGCTAATTTAGGGAGAGTGCAGGAGACATGACTTCTAGGGAGGTTAATATCTATAGCAATAATGGATACGATCTTTTTTATTCTCTCGAAGGTAGTGCAATTTTGCATTGAACCCCTGAATTGGGTGATGATTTTCATTGTGCTGGGATTGCTCTTTTTGAGCTTGAGAAACCCCCATCTTTCTAAACGATTTTTAGTTTTTGCCCTTCTAGATTTGTTAATCGTTGGGTGGTTGCCTGCATCTGAGGTTTTTCTGAGGGCCCTTGAGGATTCGGTTCCAAAAATAGAAATTGGAAAATTGTCCAAAGAGAACTTTGGCGGGATCATTATTTTGGGTGGCGCAATTGAGGGCGGGGAAATTGCAATAGACCGCGGTGAGATCTCTATTTACTCATCCGCTGAGCGAGTGACGAAGGCCTTCGAGCTTATTAGGAAGTATCCTGATTTACCGTTCATCTTTAGTGGGTTTTCTGGGCGAATTGCTCCAAAAGGGGTATCTGAAGCAGACGCATTTAAACAGCTCATTCAAGAACAGGGTTTAGCAGATAGGGCTGGGTACTATGAAAATCAGTCGCGCAATACCTATGAGAATGTAGTCTTTATAAAGCCCATGATCGCAGAGATTGAAAAAGGTAAGCCTGAAAAACCATGGCTTCTAATTACCTCGGCAAGTCATATGTATCGATCGGTGAAGATTTTCCAAAAGCAGAGCATGGAAGTCATCCCTTTGCCGGTGGATTACCAAACCGCCAATAGCCTTCAGTGGACTGCATTTGATTTGTTTGAAGGGGCTCAAAACTGGAATAGACTGGTTCACGAAATAATTGGACTTTTTGCTTATTGGGTTACGGGAAAAATCTAGATATTCTGTAAAATAGGCTTATATGACTTCGGCTAAAAAAGCGCCTCCTGCTTCAGAACCAGCGTCTGTGCCAGAGGCTTCAATTTCTTTTTCGGCCAATCATTTAGCAAATCAATTTCTAGTGGCCATGCCTGGCATGGTCGATCCAAACTTTGCAGGGTCTGTTATCTACCTCTTTGAGCATACCGATAGAGGTGCAATGGGCTTGGTTGTCAATCGTCCAACCGAATTAGATCTAGGAACCCTGTTTGACAGGATTGAACTTAAATTAGAAATTTCACCTTTGTTAGAGCAGCCAGTGTATTTTGGTGGCCCAGTGCAGGTGGAGCGAGGGTTTGTTTTGCATGAACCCATTCCCAGTCCATCCTATAGCTCCTCGTTAATTATTCCTGGCGGCTTAACCATGACGACCTCTAAAGATGTTTTGGAAGCTGTAGCTATTGGTAACGGTCCCCGCAAGTTTCTGATGACTTTAGGTTATGCCGGCTGGAGTGCTGGCCAGCTTGAGGAAGAGATTACATTAAATGGTTGGATGAACGTACCTCTTTCACGCCAGCAAATGGTTGATATTATTTTTGATACCCCTTCGAGTCAGCGTTATGAAAAGGCAATGAGTCACTTGGGTTTTGATCCTGCGCATTTGTCCGGGGAGGCAGGGCATGCGTGATCCAATCAAGAGGCCGATGACAATACTGGCTTTTGATTATGGAACGCGTCGGGTTGGTGTGGCAGTAGGCAATACAGAGACTAGGGCAAGTCAGGCGTTAAAGACTATTGCTGCTGCGAATGCAGACGGGTTGTTTTGGGAGGTAGAAAACCTTCTAAAAGAGTGGCAGCCAGATCAAATAGTAGTGGGGCTCCCAACCCACCCAGACGGCGCTGACCATGAAATGACAGCTAAAGCAAAGCGTTTTGGCAATCAACTGCACGGGCGCTTCAATTTGCCAGTGAGTTGGGTAGATGAGCGCTATACATCTGCAGTTTTGGAAACTGATCTTCAGATGCACGACAATCTAGATGCACATTCTGCTGCACTCATTTTGGAGCAATATTTTGCAGAATATAAATAAGCACCGGAACTAAAGAATGAACGCTGAATTCATATATCAAAAATTACTCGAAAACTTGCGTAGCAGGTTGGGGCGTGGTCCTGTTGAGCTTGCCGGTCTAGCTATGGGGGGTGCATGGATTGCCGAGCGTTTAGCGCAAGATTTAGATCTGCCTCACTTCGGTGTAATTAATGTAGCCTTTCACCGAGATGATTATGCAGAAAAGGGTATGACAGCTTTGAGGACGTCGAGCACTATGCCTACTCGGCTACCTTTTGAGGTGAATGGCGCAAATATTATCTTGATTGATGATGTTCTGCTCACTGGTAGAACTGTGCGAGCGGCTCTCAATGAGCTATTTGATTTTGGCCGCCCTGCACAAGTGGAGTTAATGGTCTTGGCTGATCGAGGTAAGCGTGAATTACCAATCTCCGCAAATTTTATAGGTGAAATGATTGAAGTGCCCGATCAAAAAATCTTAGTTTTGGAAAAAGATGCGGCTGGCAAGTTCAGCTTTCTGCTTGAGGAGCGCGAATAGTGAACTTAGTGAATCAATTTAATTCGGATGGTGAATTAACCCATCTTCTGACCTTAGAGGGTCTACCTAAAGAGCAAATTCTGCATATTTTGGATACTGCCAAACAGTTTGTCAGCGTTACCGATCCAGCGAGAGAGGTGAAAAAGGTTCCTTTATTGCGCGGCAAGAGTGTATTCAATCTCTTTTTTGAAAATTCAACCCGCACCCGAACCACTTTTGAGATTGCTGCAAAGCGCTTGTCTGCTGATGTTATTAATTTAGATATCTCGACCTCTTCAACCGCTAAGGGTGAGAGTCTTTTAGATACGATTGATAACTTGGTAGCGATGCAGGCAGATATCTTTGTAGTGCGACACAGCGTTTCTAAGGCGCCAATTGAAATTGCAAACCATGTGCCGCCGCATGTGCACGTTGTCAACGCGGGCGATGGCAGCAATCAGCATCCAACCCAAGGCTTATTAGATATGTATACGATGCGTCACTTTAAGCAGAACTTTAAAGGTTTGAAGGTTGCTATAGTTGGCGACATCGTTCATAGTCGTGTTGCTAAATCCAATATTCATGCATTAACCACGCTTGGTTGCGAGGATATCCGTGCGATTGGTCCAGAGAGTCTATTGCCAAGTGATATAGATATGCTGGGAGTCAAGGTCTTTCATAGTATGGAAGAAGGGCTTAAGGATGTAGATGTCGTGATGACTCTGCGTATTCAGAAAGAACGCATGGAAGCTGGTCAGGTTCCGGAGGGCGATGCATTTTTCAAACAATACGGCTTAAATCCTGCGCGCCTAGCCTTAGCAAAATCAGACGCCATCGTGATGCATCCTGGACCAATGAATCGTGGTGTTGAAATTGATACTGTTGTGGCGGATGGCCCTCAATCCGTCATCTTAAATCAGGTGACTTTTGGCATTGCTGTACGCATGGCTGTGATGTCAATTGTTGCGGCTAATTAAGTTAGCGCGTGACAAACAATACGGTGGATCTGAGTACTATGCCTGCGAAAAAATCTTGGTTGATTTTGTCGCATGGTTTTAATATGGATGGCCGGGCTGCCAGCCAGACCATTACTGACAAAATCCCTTATCTCTTAGCTGAAGGCATTGAGCTAACTGTTTTTAGTGCGATTACCGGCATCAAGGATCAACGCTTTCCTCATCATCAGTTTTTGGCTTGGGGTCCAGCGGCCTTTCGATTTGATTTCCGTCACTGGATTGCCAATCAATATGGTCGCGGTTTTATTTATAAGTTGTTGACTAGAACAGTTTCAGTATCACTGGCTCCCTTTATTGGCCTCGAAAAACTCTGCTTAGGCTTTTCGAGTCAATGGTCTTGGGCCATGCCTGCATTTATGCATGGTCTGCGCCTAGTCAAGTCTGGCAAAGTGGATTTAGTTTTTAGTACTGGGGGCGCTTGGTCTGCGCACTTGGCTGGTCTTTGGTTAAAGAAGGTGACTGGTACAACTTGGATTGCTGAGATTCATGATCCCCTGGTGATCCGCAAAGACCCCAATGATCAAGGCTTTGAGAGACCTAAAAATCGCGATGCGCGGTTTAGACATTATTTGGAAAGTCAATTAGCAAAATATGCAGATGAGGTTTGGTGGTTTACTGAAGGCGCACTCCATTATGCAAAAGTACGTAACGCCAACTTAAATACGCCAAATAACGCTCACGGATTTATGGTCTTGCCGGGTGCTGAGCCGCCAGGTGGACTATCTGCTGCAACAACACATACTTACTCGGATAAGTTAAATCTTTGCCATTTTGGTTCTTTGGCTAATGATCGTTCTCTATCTACTATTTTGAATGCCTTAGTTCCTTTGATTCAAAAGTATCCAGAGGCAAGAGATTTGATCCGAGTACATGCTTACGGCGCCCCCTTAGACTCCTTAACTGTTGCTGCTATTCAGAGTTTAGGTTTGGACGATGTGTTGTTGGCTCATGGGCGACTTGAAAAAGATCTAGTCACGGGTAAGTCTGGACGTGAGCGCGTAGTGGAGAAGATGCAAGGGGCAGATATATTGATATTGCTTCATGGGAATGATGAGTGGTGTGCTGAATATATTCCCTCCAAGTTTTACGAATATCTATGGACTGGCCGCCCAATTTGGGGGGTTACACATCGCAATCCACAGCTCGATCAGATGCTGCAAGAGCGCGGCGCTTACCTTAGCTTAGAGGGCGATAAGGCTGGAATTGCTATGGCCTTGGAGAGAATTTGGTTAGACTGGCAGCAACACAGACTGATTGAGCCAAAATGGTTGCCCATGGGGGTTGATCAAGCTGTTCAGCAAATTCTTAGAGAAATTCATTGGAATTAATGGGAAGTCAATTGAGAGATCTGGTTCTTTACTGCAAGTCTTACCGCAATGACTTCTTGCGCCTGAAGAGATTGCTCTCATCAATAGAGCAATATAACCAAGATCAACTCCTTTTTTATATTTCTACCCCAAGGGCAGATCAAGAGGCGCTAGTTAGCATTCTTGGAAAGAGCGCCCCTTACATTTGGATCGCTGATGAAGATATTGTTACTGCCAATCCCAGGGTTGCATTTGAAAAGTATCAAGCCATGCCCGGTGGTTTATCTCAGGCCATTGTCAAGTCTGAGTTTTGGCGTTTAAAGCTGGCAGAAAATTACCTGTGTCTAGATTCAGATTGCGTATTTATTCGCCCATTTACTAAGTCTGACTTTATGTCAGAAGACGGCACCCCATTTACAGTGCTTCATCAAAATAAAGAATATTTTCAGCTTGCCAAAAATCGTGGTGAGGCGAAGGTAGAGCAGAACTTACGTGCAGAAGCGCAACGGGTACAGTTCCTATTTGGCCGCATTGGCCCAGAATTTTATTGCGCGCCGGCTCCTTTCATTTGGTCGGCAAAAGTATGGGAATCATTAGACCGGGAGTATTTGCAGTCCAAGGAGATGACTTTGTGGGATTTAGTGACGCCCAGCTATCCTGAAACTTTGATTTATGGCGAGACTCTATTAAAGTACCATGCCATTCCTTTGATTGCAATTGAGCCATTGTTTAGGGTTTATCACTATGATTGGCAGTACTTTATGCTGAAGCGCCTCGGTGAGACTGAAGATAACCTTAAATCGAATTATCTTGGCGTCATCTATCAATCCAATTGGGAGTCAGATCTGCATCATGGAGGTGCTCAGAAGTCATTGCCATCATGCTTATTAAAAAGTGTCAAAAGATCATTGCGTTATTTGCAAAGCTATCTCTAATGTCAGATATTCAAGTTTTAGTAATCTCATTAGCCGGGTCCGATGCTCGCCAGCAGCAGGTAAGGGCTGAGCTTGAGAAAACAAGCTTAAATTGGCGCTTTCTCGATGCGGTACGGGGATCTGCCTTCACCAGCATTCCAAAGGAATATAAGCCCGCTAAGGTAAAAAAATTACTGGGATTTGAATTAACGCCAAACGAGCTCGGCTGTTTTCTGTCACACAAAAAGTCGTGGCAAGAATGTGTTGATAAAAATATTCCCACCATCGTCTTTGAGGATGATTTTTGCTTGTTACCCCACTTTGAGAAGGTGATTGCCTTTTTAATGGATGACTGTAGCAATTGGAACGCGGTGAGATTGCAGGGCTTAAGTGAGGTCCCACAAGCAATAATTCAGACCAATGGCGATATCAGTTTAGTCAGAAACATCGGCGATGCAGTTGGAGCTACGGCATATTTACTAAAACCAGACGCTGCCAAAATATTACTTGAGGCCTCGAGTGATATTTATGAACCCCTAGATCATTTTCTAGAGCATTATCAAAAACACCATTTAGAATTTCTGGCAATCAGTCCTTACCCAGTTGGTATTACTGGTGTAAAGACTACGATTGCAGATCGCCCTGGAAGATTGCCCATTCGTGGCTGGGATAAGGCAAGGCGCTCTATTTCACGGACCCTTGATCGCTGGTTCTCTAGGAGCCCCTGGTTTCCAAGGTAATTTACTGAGTGTTACAAGTAAAGCTTTTTTTTCAGGTTCCGTAATTTACGTTCAAAGCGGTATTTTTGAATCATAGTGCGATCAATGGGTGAGATGCTAACGTCTACCAGATTTTTACCTTGAATAAAAACTTCATTAAATTTTCGCATGATTACTTTAGATGAAAAGTCTTGCGAGTAAGCATCCCAATTTTTTTCGTGCTGCACGTGACGACTAAAGTTTTGGAAAATATCTGCCAAATCTTTTTTGCCTTTATACAAAATACCCTTATCACCCAAAATTTCAATATGACTACGTTGAGGAGAGAGGGCGTAGGTAATCACAGGCTTGCCTTTAATGGAGAATTCTCCGCAGGCTAGGCCAAAACTTTCACCAATACCACGTGCATGTAACATGCCATCGCAAGTATTAATGAACTTCACTTTGTAGATCAGATCAGAATTTCCGGGCAGGAAAAGCATCCTCTCATGTTTGGCAAAAGGCTCCATATTCATGAATAAGAAGTACAAATCGGGGCGTTTTTCAACTGCGGCAATCACTTCTTTTTTCACGAAGTCGAGATTAAAGCTATCTGATCCGCCATACCAACCAAGAACAGTGACTCCTTCGGGGATGCCAAGTTCAGAGCGCAGATTCCCTTCATGATCTGGCAGCTCAATCATATGTGGCACAAAAGGAATTTTGGAGTTGGAATACTCCTTTGATAGCCATTGAGATACAAATGCATATTTATCACCATGGAACTCTTCAGGTTTAGTGGGAAATACTGCATGAATCAAAGTGAGGGAACTCTCGCAGATGGCATCATCGCGCTCACCCGACTTAATAAAGTAAGTCAAATCAATTTTTTCTTGCTCAATGAGGCGATTGAGTTCTAGTTGTCCTTCATAAGGGCATAACTTAAATTGTTTGGCAAACTTCTCGTGTACAGATTGAACTATTGGATTATTTTTGCGATAGAAGATAACGGATTGATTTCCTAATAGCTCTTGGTTATGGTGTGCGTAGTCATACAGGGCAATTTCTGTTCCACGTAGCGACAGGCCATTCGTATGAAAGCCAATCTTCATTTTTTAAGATCTAGCATCTTCTAGAACGCGTTTGACGAAATCCCTAAATGGCAAAATGCTTGGCGTCTCCAATAGTAGGGCTTGCGAGGCATAGTCCTCAAGCATCTGTGGCGAGTTGACTAACTCTCTGAGTGGAAAATAGTTGCACCATGCCATCGGCGCAAGATTAATAAATGCATTGGGATTGAAGTCTACTTTGACATTCTCATCGGTCCAGGTCATAGGTAGGCAATCAGCAAAGAAGGCTTCAGGAATTTTTTCAGTGTAATAGCCAGGGTGCATGCCATTTTCTGGGCAGAGATTAAATCCAAATTCTTGTAGTAACTCTTGTTTCAAAAAGCCACTTCGATGATGATTCTCAATATTTTTATTGAAGTGTGCTCCAAACCCAGTAACGGGCATTACTTTTTGCACTGCCTCAAAAAGTGTTTTACGAGGCTCGCGAATATGAGAACTTAAAAAAGCCGCTGCTTTCTTTTTCTGTAAAAAACGATTGCCCAGTGGCTGCATGAGGCGCTCTATTTTCATGAGCTGGCCATAACGGGGGTTGTGATTACCAGTTATTCCCTCATGCGACCAATCAATCATTTCCATCCAATAGGGAAGGCGGAAATGGTTTGCTTGGCTAACATTGAGGTCAAAGGAAATGCTGTAATCGGCCAGGATAGTGTCGTGTCGAAGATTCTCGGCGCTATGAAATAGCCGAAGGGGGGGTGAGGCTCTCAAGGGCATCAAGTTGAGGGCAGATTGAAGCGAAGGGCGTAGCGGTTTTGGGCACCATTTCAGCTTTTTAGTCTCTGGCTTAATAAATGGGCCTAGGATGAGTAAATCAGCGTGGCTGGACTTTACCCAATCGAGCTGGTATCCAAGGCTTTGGGCGATAATTGGCAACAAGCCATGCGAATAGTCGCTAGGGCTTCCGGCAGTAGAAATTCGTATACTTCTCATTCCTCAATACTAATTTATTTTTATGCCTGAGCAATTAGCCCCTTACTCGGTAGTAATAACCACCTTTGACAAGCGGTTTGAGCCTTTTTTAGTTCCCCTGCTTGCGCAAATTAAGGAGCAGCGCCCTCATATCGAAGTCATCGTTGTGATTAATGGACCAGCAAGAGGGGTATTTGATGAGGCTTACCGTGCAAATATTCTGTCTTACCTTGCGCGTTTCCCAAAAGTATTTCCAACGATGTTTCCGAGCTTTCAGTCCTTGGCTAAATTGTGGAATCGTGGCGCTTTAACGGCCAGTCATGATCATGCCTTAATTTTGAATGATGACCTCGAGCTGAAATCAGAAAATGGCACATGCTTTTTTGATCACCTAGAGGCAGCGATGGCAACTCATCCTGGCACTTTCAAAATTAATGGTAGCTTTTCTCATTTTACCCTCGATAAGCGTGAGCTCATCGAGGTAGGATTCTTTGATGAGCGCCTCTTGGGTCTTGGTGAGGAGGACGGTGATTTTTATTGGCGCTTTTATAAGAAATTTAAAAAAGAGATTGCCAGCGTTGATATGGGCTTAATTGATAACGTGCAGTCTGATTTAGCTGATGACGGTTACACCAAGGGAATCCGCACGGCTTCTAAATTCAATCGCGAATTTATTCAAAATGAAAAATATAAAACTACGCTAATTGGCGGTTATCGCGGTATGTTCGATAAGAAAGTGAACCAAGCTCTCGAAGACGAGAAGCAGTACCCTTATGAACTGTTTTACTTAGAAAATAAAAATAAACTTTAGCTGAACAAGCTGTAGCTTACACGTACTCAATTTTAATATAGCTATTAGGGCGTAAGAATGATTCTGGTGACTGGCGGTGCGGGTTTTATTGGCGGTAATTTTGTATTGGATTGGCTATCCAATACAAATGCTGAGGGCATTGTTAATCTTGATAAGTTGACCTATGCAGGTAATTTGGCGACTTTGAGCCCACTGGAAAAAGATCCTCGTCACCAGTTTGTTCATGGAGGTATTGGTGATAAAGAGCTAGTTGCTAAATTACTAAAAGAGTTTCAGCCGCGTGCCATCATCAACTTTGCTGCCGAAAGCCATGTAGATCGCTCAATTCATGGTCCTGCAGAGTTTGTGCAAACCAATATCGTGGGCACCTTTAATTTATTGGAGTGCGCCAGAGAGTATTGGAGCGGCTTGGATGAAGCCGCCAAGAATGCATTTCGTTTCCATCATGTATCTACAGATGAGGTTTATGGCTCATTGTCGGCAACTGATCCCGCTTTCACAGAAGCCAACCCTTATGAGCCTAACAGTCCTTACTCGGCTTCCAAGGCTGCGTCTGACCATTTGGTGCGCGCCTGGTTTCATACCTATGGATTCCCGGTAGTGACAACCAATTGTTCAAATAACTATGGCCCGTACCATTTTCCTGAGAAGTTAATTCCCTTAGTGATTTTGAATGCCCTTAATAGTAAGTCCCTACCAATCTATGGCGATGGTCAGCAGGTGAGGGATTGGCTTTATGTTGGCGATCATTGCTCTGCCATTCGTGAAGTATTGGCAAGTGGCAAATTAGGCGAAACCTATAACATTGGCGGCTGGAATGAAAAAGCCAATATTGACGTCGTAAAAACGATTTGTCGCATCTTGGATGAATTGAAGCCTCGCGATGATGGGAAGTCATATGCCGAGCAAATCACTTTTGTAAAGGATCGCCCTGGCCACGATCGCCGCTATGCAATAGATGCTAGTAAGGTTGAGCGTGAACTTGGCTGGCGTCCAGCCGAGACTTTTGATACGGGCATTCGTAAAACAGTGCAGTGGTATTTGGACAATCCTGTGTGGATAGAGGGCGTTGTTAGTGGCTCTTATCGCGACTGGTTGCTAAAGCAATATAACTAATTATAGTAAGCGTAAATGAATATCCTCGTATTTGGTAAAGATGGCCAATTAGGAAAAGCATTTCAAAAACTATTTGACTCAATGCACTCAACAGAAGTGCATATTCAATATGTAGGTCGCGAACAATGTGATTTGAGTAATTCTGCTGTCCTATTGGATTTTCTGCGGCAATCTAAACCAGATCTCATCATTAATGCCGCTGCCTATACGGCGGTAGATAAGGCTGAGACAGAAGTAGAAGTGGCCTTTGCTATTAACGCTAAAGCGCCCGAACTCATGGCTCTTTATGCGGCGGAGCATGGCGCCACTCTATTGCATTACTCAACAGATTATGTTTTTGATGGCAATAAAGAGGGGTTTTATGTTGAGGCTGATCCACGCAATCCATTGGGTATTTACGGCAAGACTAAGGCTGCTGGAGAAGAGGCGATAGAAAAAGTATTTTCTATCCCTAACCAAGGACAGTATGCGATTTTACGTACAAGCTGGGTCTACGGCGATGGCAGCAACTTTATACGAACCATTTTGCGTTTGGCAAAAGAGCGCGAAGAGTTGAAGGTCATTGCTGATCAATATGGAGTGCCAACCAGCGCAGAATGGTTAGCGCAAGTCAGTTTTAATTTAGCCTTAGATCAGCACTTTAATCTTAGAAAATTTTCTTCCGGTATTTATCATGCGGTACCTGCTGGTGAAACTACCTGGCATGGTTTAGCGAGACTGGCTGCTCAAGCTGCGATTGATGTAGGTATAGCTCTCATGGCAGGGTCTGAGGCGATCAGACCCATACCCGCAGTCGAATATCCACTTCCAGCCCCTAGACCCACAAATTCGCGGATGGATACGGCTAAATTGCGCAAAGCCATAGAAAGCATCGGCGATATGTCAAAATTGGAGCACTGTAAGCGTCTTTGGGGTGATGAGGTTCAGGCTTATGTTGCTCGGCTCGCCCAAGACGGACTCATTTAAAGGCTAAAGGTATGGCGGTGAATCGTAAAGGTATCATTTTGGCTGGTGGATCTGGAACGCGCTTGTACCCGGTTACACAGGCAGTTTCTAAGCAGTTAATGCCGGTCTACGATAAGCCAATGGTGTACTACCCATTGAGCACTTTAATGTTGGCTGGTATTCGTGACATCTTATTGATCTCCACTCCGCATGACACACCACGCTTTTCTGAACTTCTCGGCGATGGTTCGCAGTGGGGACTTAATATTCAGTATTGCGTGCAGCCATCTCCAGATGGGCTTGCTCAAGCATTTACTCTTGGCAAAAACTTTGTTGGCAATGATCCAAGTGCTTTAGTTCTTGGAGACAATATATTTTATGGCCATGAATTGGTTGATCAGCTGAATAGTGCAGACGATAGAGCGGTTGGAGCTACTGTATTTGCATATCACGTGAACGATCCTGAGCGTTATGGTGTTGTGGATTTTGATAAAGACTATAAGGCACTTTCAATCGAAGAGAAGCCTGAAAGCCCCAAAAGTAACTATGCCGTAACAGGCCTCTATTTTTATGACAATCAAGTTTGCGATATCGCCGCCTCTATCAAGCCCAGCGCTCGTGGCGAGTTAGAGATTACTGATATAAATCGTGTGTATCTTGATAACAATGAACTTAGTGTTGAAATTATGGGCCGTGGCTTTGCTTGGTTAGATACTGGTACCCACGACTCCTTGTTAGATGCTGCAGGCTTTATCGCTACCTTACAAAAGCGCCAAGGCTTAATGGTGGCTTGCCCAGAGGAGATAGCCTATCGTCAGGGTTGGATTAGTGCAGATGCAGTCCAAAAGGTTGCCGCTCAGCTGAGCAAAAATAGCTATGGTCAATACCTTCATAAGATTTTGAAGGAACTCAATAGTTCAGCTCAGTCGATTTCATTATCTGCAAAAAAGGTTGGTAAATGAGCGCGCCCTCTAAGGTGCAGGTTACCCCGACTGCAATTCATGATGTATTAGTCATTGAGCCAAAAGTATTTGGTGATGAGCGTGGTTGGTTTACGGAGTCCTTTAATGCCATTGATTTTGCAAATGCAACCGGCTTAGACCTTGAGTTTGTGCAGGACAACCACTCTTTTTCCCGTCAATGGACTTTGCGTGGTCTGCACTATCAGCTAGAACAAACGCAAGGTAAATTAGTTCGCGTCGTTGCTGGTAGCGTATTTGATGTCGTAGTGGATATCCGCAAGGATTCGCCAAGTTATGGCAAGTGGGTGGGGGTTGAGCTTAGCGCCCAAAACCATAAACAGTTATGGATTCCTCCAAAATTAGCCCATGGGTTTTTGGTGCTGTCAGAAACTGCCGAGTTTCTCTACAAGACAACTGACTACTATCACCCTCAAAGTGAAGCATGCTTGGCTTGGAATGATCCAATGATAGATATTCAGTGGCCCTTACCAGCAGGAATGTTGCCGAATATGAATGCCAAGGATGCCGCTGGCTTGCTTTGGGATGCCGCACCCAAGTTTTAAGCTTCTATGAGCAATCTGGCTGCTAGAAATCCTACCTCCGCCCCAAAAATTTTATTGGTCAAGCTCTCCTCGCTCGGAGATGTGTTGCATAACTTGCCGATCGTTTGGGATTTACGTTCGCGTTTTCCAGATGCACAAATTGATTGGGTAGTTGAGGAGGGCTATGTACATCTTCTTGAGCCACTCTTAAGTAAAGACGGATTTAAGGGAATTGATCACATCATTCCGTTTGGGTTACGTCGCTGGAAAAAGAATCTTTTTAAGCTTGCTACTTGGCAGCAATTTTTTGCTTTTAAGAAACAATTACAAGAGACTCAATATGACTACCTGATTGAAACTCAAGGCCTCTTAAAGTCGGCATTAGTTTGTGCTCTTGCTAATAAATCAAATCATGCGGTGGTGGCTGGGCTTGCTAATGCGACCCAATTTTCTGGATATGAACCGATTGCAAGACTGTTTTACAACCAGTGCGTTCATGTGCCAGTCGACTGCCACGCAGTCGATCGTTCTCGCTGGGTGATGTGCTCTGCGCTAGATTGGCCTTTAATAGAGCGCTCAAATACACCTTTGTTCTATTCAGAATCTTTTTCCCAAGCGCTTGTTAAAAAGAAAATAGCAGACATTAAAAAGCCTTATGTATTGTGTTTTCATTCAACCGCTAGAGAGGCTAAGCGTTGGTCCAATCAAGGCTGGGTTGCATTGGGGCAAGAGCTCGCAAGTCGCGGCTATCAAGTGGTTTTACCTTGGGGCAATCTTGCTGAGAGGGTCGTTAGCGATGAGATTGCCAGGCAAGTGCCTGGCTCGCTTGTACCCCCGGCGTTTTCTATTGAAGATGCTTTCTCAGTCATCTCTGGAGCTGCGCTAACTATAGGTGTTGATACTGGCCTCACGCATTTAGCTGCCGTATTGGGCAAACCTACCGTCGAAATTTATTGTGATTCTCCTCGCTGGAAGACCGAGGGCTATTGGGCAAAGAATATTTGCAACGTTGGAGATATTGGTAGTCCGCCAAGCACTCCAGAGGTAATTAACGCCTCTCTGAGTTTGCTGCCTTAAATTAGCGAAGTAAGGTATTGATAGAAATTAAATCTTCATCTGTCAATGCGGCAGCATGTGCCTTTAATTTGATTGCATTGAGGATAGTGTTATAGCGTGCTTGTTGAAGCTGTGAGCGAGTGGTAATTAAAGTATCGAGAGCAATTAACACATCAATGTTGATTAAGGTCCCTACTTGAAACCCGAGTTTGCTTGATTCCAGGGCAGAGTTTGATGAGCGTTCAGCAGCTTCGAAAGCTTTAACGCTTGCCAATCCACCATAAAAACCTGTGAATGCTGTTCTAGTGCTTTGTGCAGCAGTGCGACGTGCGTTGTCATAGTTTGCTTTAGCTTGATCTACTAATGCAGCATTTTGACGAATCACAGAACTATTAAATCCGCCTGATACCAAGGGGATTGTCATCTGCAGGGCAATCGTATTGTTATAGACGTTGGTATTCGATGGCGTGTAGCTATTGGGCGTCCCATTGGAAGTGTTATAGCCAGTGGTGCCTACAAAGTTCACTGAAGGATAATTTAGGGCTTGCGCAGATCGATAGGTACTTTCAGCAAGACTGACCGAGAGTTGATTCGCTAAGACATTAAAGTTTGCTGCTTCAGCTTGGTTGATCCAATCATCCATTGTTTGCCCTGGCGGCAGTTGAGGATTCACTGACTCGGCAATTGGGTTACCTTTACTGTCTTTGCTCTTGGAGCGTGGGTCCTTCAAAACTCCATCTATTTTTGCCTCCTTCACTAAGGGCTTAAGAGGCCCAACGGCATGCCCAACCAATTGTTCCAATACTCCACGCTTAACAATGAGATCAGCTTGTGCTGCAATTTCTTGTGAGTTGGCTAAATCAAGTGCAGCTTGCGCTGTATTGACATCGACTATGGTGGCAAGACCAGCATCAAATTTAGCTTGAGCAATATCGAGTTGCTGTTTGATCAAAGCTTTTTTATTGCGAAAGAGTTCAACGTTATCTTGACTGGTGAGCGCATCAAAGTAAGCCTGTGACACGCGAATAATCAGATCTTGTTGCGCCAGATAAAAACGCATATCTGCAATCTTGGTATTAAGGTCACCTTGTTTGAATGCTTCTAATGCAGCAACGTTGAATACTGGTTGCGTTAAGGTAACGGTATAACTTTTTTGGTCAAACACCCTTGAATTACCTGGAGCACTGGATACTACGGTGCTATTTGCTCCATGCTGGTAGTAGCGTGTGCCAGTGGGCGTTGCATTTGCCTGGGGCAATAAGAGGGATAGACCTTGCCAATATAACTCTTTGCTAGCTACATAATTAAAGCGAGCTGCGTTTAATACGGGGTCACTAAAAGCGGCCTCTTGGTATAGCTGTATCAAATCAAACAATTGACCTTGAGAATTGCCTGATTTGTTGCCTGTTACATTTGAGGGCGCCGCAGCAGAAGGGAGTGCAGCTTTTGCCGGCACCACGAACTGCGGGGGCCGCTCCAGACCTATCAGCGTCGAGGCGCTCATAGGGGTTGGTAAGGCCGGCCTCGCCGCATCATTTGGGCTTTGGGCAAAAGCATTCACTGGTAAGAAATGAAGGCCGAATGCCTGGCTCAGGATTAAACCAATAGTGCTTAACTGGGAGCGACGAAAACGGGCTTGGGTCATCTCATTCGGATACTTTTCAATGTGCCATGAAGTTTAAGGCTAATTCATTCAAAGTGCCTATTTAGCAACTATTTTGCCAAATTCTCTCTGAATTCTCGTAAGCCTATAAAATTTGCTCATGGATCTAATTTTGTTACTAAAAGCAGTCATTTTGGGAGTGGTAGAGGGCTTCACGGAGTTTTTGCCGATCTCTAGTACTGGGCATCTTATTTTGGTCGGTGATTTGCTCGATTTCAATGATGACCGTGGCAAGGCCTTTGAGGTCATTATTCAGTTCGGTGCAATTTTGGCGGTCTGCTGGGAGTTTCGTGAAAAACTTCTCAAAGTTGCACTCTCAATGACCAGTAGCGCTCACTCTCGCCGCTTTGTTCTAAATTTACTCATCGCATCCATTCCTGCCATGGGCTTGGCGTTCTTGTTTGGAAAATACATTAAAGCTATTCTCTTTGCGCCTATACCAGTAGCTAGCGCCTTCATTATTGGCGCCTTCGTTATCTTTTGGGCGGAGCGCCGTCAAGAAAAAATCACCACAGCGAAGCGTCAAATTCAATCAGTAGATGATCTGTCTCCCTTAGACGCGCTCAAGGTTGGATTGGCTCAATGTGCTGCTTTAATACCGGGGACCTCGCGTTCTGGAGCAACGATTATTGGCGGCATGTTGTTTGGTTTGCCACGTGCTGTAGCAACAGAATTTTCTTTTTTCTTGGCGATTCCAGTGATCGGTGGCGCAACCGCTTATGAATTATTAAAGCTTTGGAAGTCTCCAGTTGCATTTTCTGGAGAATTTGCACTCGCAACAGTCATCGGTTTTATTGCCGCTTTTATTTCTGCATTTATTTGTGTGCGCTGGTTAATTCATTATGTGGCACACCATAATTTCATCCCATTCGCTTGGTACCGCATTGCTTTCGGGCTTGTGGTATTCATTACCGCTTACAGCGGTTTGATTGCTTGGTCTCACTAACAATATTCATAATTAAAAGAATACGGAACTGAAGATGGATGCATCAATAGACGCGATCACGAATAATATTCAATTGGCACTGGCACCGGTTTTCTTATTGACTGCAGTAGCTACTCTGATCAACGCTATTTCTGCACGTCTCGCTAGAACGGTTGATCGTATGCGAGCGATTCAGCAAAAAATTCAGGATGGCTTGGTAACTGATGAGAACATGCTCAGTCATATGCGAATTGAAGCGAATGAAGCTAAGGTTCGAGGGCGCTTGTGCACGTTGGCAATCTTTTTTGTTGTCTTAAGCGGAGTATTTATTTCTCTCACCGTCCTTGAGCTTTTCTTTTTTCAGGCAGGCGCGGCACGTTCTTTTAAAACAGATTATGTTATCTGGACTTTTGTACTCGGCCTAATGTCATTTATGACCTCCTTATCGATTGTTCTGGGGGAGGTTATCTATGCCTACTGGTCTGCTGGCTGGCATCTATACCGCCGTTAAATTAGAATATTCTTTTAAAGATAAAAAAAGTTATGAACAAAATCCTCATTACCGGTGGCGCAGGCTTTTTGGGTTCACACCTGACCGAGAAACTTCTTAAAGAGGGCAACGATGTTCTGGTAGTAGATAACTACTTTACGGGTACCAAAGAAAACTTAGCTCACTTGTTGCCTAATTCAAAATTAGAGCTGATGCGTCATGATGTGACCTTTCCACTATATGTAGAAACGGACCAGATTTATAACTTGGCTTGCCCAGCTTCACCAGTCCACTATCAATACGATCCCGTGCAGACCACTAAAACAAGTGTGCATGGTGCCATCAATATGCTTGGCCTTGCTAAAAGAACGAGAGCTCGTATTTTGCAGGCTTCTACTAGCGAGGTCTATGGAGACCCAGAGGTGCACCCTCAGCCGGAGGAGTATTGGGGCAAGGTCAATCCCATCGGTATTCGTTCTTGTTATGACGAAGGCAAGCGCTGCGCTGAAACCCTCTTTTTCGATTACAACCGTCAGCATGGCTTAGATATTAAAGTAGTGCGTATCTTTAATACCTATGGCCCGCGTATGCACCCCAATGATGGCCGTGTAGTGAGTAACTTCATTGTCCAGGCATTACAAGGTAAAGACATTACCATTTATGGTGATGGCCAGCAAACCAGAAGCTTTTGCTATGTGGATGATTTGATCGATGCCATGGTCAAAATGATGAACTCCGAAGAGGGTTTTACTGGACCAGTCAATATTGGTAATCCTGGTGAGTTCACCATGTTGCAATTGGCTGAGACAGTGCTTAAGCTCTCCGGCAGCAAATCCAAGATCATTCATCAAGCCTTACCATCAGATGATCCTAAGCAGCGCCAACCGAATATCGACCTAGCGAAAGCGAAGCTTGGCTGGCAGCCAAAAGTGAATTTAGAAGACGGGCTAAAAGAGACGATTGCTTACTTTAGGAAAGTTGTAGCGTAAGTTGACGCAGCAAGACTCACAATCATCAAAAAAGCACTTTGAGCGTATTCGCTCTTTTGTATTGAGGGCCGGTAGAACTACCGCTGGCCAGCAGCGAGCCATAGATGAGTTGGGCCCCAAGTATCTATTGCCCTTTCAAGACAAGCTGCTTGATCTCAATACTACCTTTGTAGGCTCAACTAAGCCCAAGATTTTAGAAATTGGCTTTGGCATGGGTGAGACCACTGCCAAGATTGCCGCCACTCGAAATCAAGATGATTTTTTGGCGATTGAAGTTCATACGCCTGGAGTCGGGGCTCTGCTGAAGCTAATTGGCGAAAATAATCTCACTAATTTACGGATCATTCGCCATGATGCTGTTGAGGTACTTGAGCAAATGATTGCCCCTCATTCTTTGGATGGCATCCACATTTATTTTGCCGACCCTTGGCACAAGAAACGTCATCACAAACGTCGCCTCATTCAAGCTGAGTTTGTGCGTTTATTAGTCTCTAAACTCAAATCACGCGCTTATCTTCACCTGGCAACGGATTGGTATAACTATGCTGAGCAAATGCTCTTGGTCTTGAACGCTGAACCTGATTTGCAAAATACCTCGACCGATTTGGTGAAAGTAGAAACATTTACCAACCAAGATGCTGCTAAGTCGGATGAAATCTCTAATGAATTTCAACCTACCTTAGAGCAACTTAATTCTGAGCATCTGGGCTACGTTGAAAGACCATCTTATCGACCGATCACGAAGTTCGAAACCCGTGGCATCAAACTAGGTCATGGCGTTTGGGATTTGGTTTACAAGAAAAAGTAATGCGCTGGGAGTAAATTGCGCAGCGAGGGTTAACCTGCTTGCGTCTCAGCGCTACGTAATGTTTGAGCCAGCAAGTCCAGAACGCCATTCACATATTTATGGCCGTCAGTTCCACCAAAAGTCTTAGCAAGCTCAACTGCTTCATTGATGGCTACTTTGTACGGCACAGAAAGATCTGCTGCTAACTCGTAGGTACCGATTAATAGCGCAGCGTGTTCAACGGGAGAAAGTTCATTAATCGGACGATCCAATGCCGGAGTGATGAGAGCCTCTAATTCATCTGCCCGATCTAGGACGCCTTCAAAGATACCCTGAAATAGCTCTAATTGACAGCGGCGAAATGCTGGATCTTCGGCCAGTTGTTTTGCGATGGCTCCGCTATTTGGTAGGCTGCCTGCACGGCGCACTACCAGGCTTTGATATACACCCTGAAGAGCGTATTCGCGGGCACGTCGACGTGGAGTCAGGGAGCGCTTGGGGGCGGCTGACTTTACGTCTTTTGTTGTTGCAGGGGCGGAAGAGTTAAGGCTAGATTTAGGCATGAGAATAATTATTCTTCGCTTGAGTTGATTTCGATATCAATATCGGGAGTGAGTGCCAGCGCAAGATTGGCCATTTCTACTGCGGCTCTGGCACAATCTGCGCCTTTGACCTCTACCCGTACTTGCGCTTGCTCATCAGTATCGCAAGTCAATACACCATTTGCGATTGGCAGTCCTGATTCGATCGAGATGCGAGTAATGCCAGCGGCTGATTCATTTGAGACAAGTTCAAAGTGGTAGGTTTCACCACGGATCACGGCGCCTAATGCTACTAAACCATCGAACTCACCGGTCTCAGCGAGCTTTTGTAGAGCAAACGGAATTTCAAGGGCGCCAGGAACGGTAACGAGTTTGATATCAGATTGTGCAACACCTAAAGAAATTAATTCTTTAATGCAGGCATTCGTGAGCGCAAGGCAATGTTCTTCATTGAAGCGGGCTTGCACAATGCCAATGCGAAGATCTTGACCATTCAGGTCTGCTTCTAGTACGCCTACAAAGTCATTGTTGGAGCTAGTCATGATTAAAATTTTCTAGATGAGTTCAGAAGAGCTTACGGTGTAGCGGGTTTGTAAGGTTGGTAAGCTGTCACTTCAAGCTTATAACCAGATAGGCTTGGTACCGGGCTTGGGTTCGCAAGCAAGCGCATTTTGCCAACACCAATGTCTTTTAAGATCTGGGCGCCAATACCATAGCTTCTGAAATTCGTTTTGCGTGCTAATGGCTTTTTGACCTCATCTTTTGATTGGTTAAGCTTCTGAAATTCCGCTAACCAATCTTGATCATTTGGTGCTGCAATGCCTGAAGCATTCAAAAGTACTGCAACGCCTGCTGGGGCAGTAGCAATCTGCTGTAAAGCTTGTGCGAGTGGCCAGGAGTGATTACTGACCTGTGAGTCTAGAAAATCCAATACGGTTACCGGTTCGTGTACACGCACTAATGTTTCTTGGGTCTCAGCAGGTTTACCATGCACTAAGGCAATGTGTATGCATGAGCTTGGAGTATCGCGATAAATGATGCCTTTGAACTTCCCCCAAGGGGTAATAAATTCACGCTCACCTTCGCGGACCACGATGCTTTCGTGTTGGCTACGATATTTAATCAAATCAGCAATGCTGCCAATCTTCAATTGATGCTCTTTAGCAAACTCCAGGAGATCTGGCAGACGTGCCATGCTGCCATCATCTTTCATAATTTCACAGATGACTGACGTCGGTGAGCAGCCCGCCATTGCAGCAAGGTCGCAACCTGCTTCAGTGTGGCCTGAGCGAATGAGCACGCCACCTGGCTGAGCCATGAGCGGGAAGATGTGACCTGGTTGGACTAAGTCGCTTGGTTTGGCATTAAGGGCGACAGCAGTTTTAATCGTTAAGGCGCGGTCTGCAGCGGAGATGCCAGTAGTCACTCCAGTGGCAGCTTCAATCGAGACTGTGAAATTCGTTCCCATTGAGGTGCCGTTATCACGGACCATCAAAGGAAGGTTTAATTGCTGACAGCGCTCGCGGGTCAGGGTGAGGCAGATAAGGCCGCGACCATGCTTTGCCATGAAGTTCACCGCTTCAGCAGTGACGTGATCAGCCGCCAGAACAAGATCTCCCTCGTTTTCACGATCTTCTTCGTCAACGAGCACGACCATCTTGCCGGCGCGTAGGTCTGCAATGATTTCTTCTGTGGATGCAAGCATATTTGGCATAGCCCTCTATTTTAAGCTGAGGAGGCAATTACCGTGAGGTCTTACTGGAATATGCTGACTTTCTGACAGCAAGAGCATCAGTGAGATCTTTTAAGGGCTTATAGACCCCCTGAAAATGCTTCTATGTACCAGTCCTGCCAAGTTGCCCAAAAAGATCCAAAGGATCCTCGAATTGACTCATTTAAAGGCTTTGTCTTATTGGAGGTATTGCTAGCGATGAGTCTTATTTTGGGTGTTTGGATGGCTCTCGTCGGAACTTATCAAAACTTAGCCTTACGAACCACCCAAACCGAAAGTAAAAGAGCTCAGCTTAGAGTGGAGTTCGATAAGGTTGAGACAAGTGAGCGGGCTAGGGCAAATGCCAAAGCAAATAGTAAAGGCCTAATTCATGAATCTTCTCGAGTGTCTAGTCGCAATCGCACTAAGCATGCTACTTCTCAATCCACTGTTAAAAACAAGCGCTGATTTAGTGGCTAAGCAAATCGAGCATGAAAAAAGACAAGCGCTGACTTCTGAAGCAGAACGTGCCTTCGAGCTCATTGGCCGCGCGATTCGAGCGGCGGGCTATCGCAATATCAATACAACTCAAAATTACAAACAAGTAGATCAATTCATTCAAGTCCACAAAAGCTCAGGTTATCAAGGGTCTGACTCTTTAATGGTGCAACATGAGTTATCTACTGGGATCGACTTTGATTGCATTGGTAATGTACTAAATAAAGAGCGGACTAAGAATGGGTTTGCTCGCCAAGGATTTTTAGTAGATAGGCAGGCTGGGATTGCTAAAGGCATCAAGGTAAATGGCGGATCCTTGATTTGTCAATCGCTCGATCGCCAGGGCCGTTTGCAAAATACGACATTGATGAATAGTGTGAACCACTTATGGATTGAAGAGCTTGCCGCTTCAGAAAAAGCACAAGCACAAAAACTATTTAAAGTAAGTCTGCAGATGACCGACGGAGCTCTATTAAATATAGACTTGGAACGTACCTTTAGCACAAGAAATCTACCATGATTCTTGCTTGGGTGATTTCATTATTGTTGCTCTGTGCCTCTTTAGTCGTGCATCTCGAGCGCTTGACTGCACTAAGAATAGTTGAGTTCAAAACACTTGAAATAGCGCAACAAAACTTTATTGCAGCAGAAAAAGCAGTATCAGATTGTGAGAATCATTTCACTACACTTTCTTTATTAAGTGATAACCCCTGTTTTATTCAGCCAATTTCGAAAACTATCTGGTTAATCACTAGTAAACAAAAACCAGCGATTCAGGTTCACATTGCCTTCGATGAAAAGTCTGGTACAGCTACACGCATCAATTGGCGACAAGTATTTGAATAAATATCACCCCTCTCAAGGTGGTAGCTTGCTCGAGTTAATGGTGGTGATGTTGATCGTTGCGATCATGGCGATGATCACCATGCCGCTTTTACAAAACCAAATCGCTGCTCGAGAAATAGATTCCGTTGCAAGGCGATTTATTACGCATGCTCTTTTTACTCGGCAGCAAGCATTACATTTAGGTGAGCAGGTATTACTGAAGCCCATTACTGAGATTGGCTGGGATGATGGCTGGGTGGTTCAGAGCGGTTGCCTTGTTAAAGCGACTCAATCGAATTGCGTACCAAAGTATTGGTTTTCTCAGGGAGCTATAGATCCCATTTATTTTAAGGGGGGTGGCAAGCAATTTGTAGACCCCCATTCGGGCAAAAGAGGCATTTTGTTCAATGCGGCTGGGGCTGCTAGGACCGGACAAGGAGGTTTTGTGGCTAATCGACTGATCTTGGGTCATGATAGAGCCCCAGGTCTTGAACGGCAGCTTATTTTGGGTAGTGGAGGTCGCTGGAGAATCTGTGACCCAACTAGGGATGCCAAGCGCTGTCATTGAATGGTTTAATAGATGTATGTATAGCGCAGTTGACCACCAGTTTATGAGCGAAGCTTTGGCCGAGGCTCAAAAAGCAATCTATTTGTCGAACCCAAACCCGCGGGTAGGCTGTGTCATCGTAAAGGATGGGGAAGTCATTGGGCGTGGCTTTACTCAAAGGGTAGGTGAAGCCCATGCGGAAGTACAAGCATTGGCCGACGCTCAATTGAAGGGCAAGGATCCAATAGGCTCCACTGTCTACGTCACACTAGAGCCTTGCAATCACACCGGTAAAACACCTCCGTGCGTTGATGCTTTGATTGCTGCAAAGCCAGCCAAAGTCATTGTTGCTATGAGTGACCCCAACCCATTGGTTGGCGGTAAGGGTTTAGAAAGAATAAAAGTAGCAGGTATTGATGTGCAGTGTGGTTTGTTGGAGGCAGAAGCCCAAGCGCTGAATCGCGGATTCATTTCGAGAATGACAAAAGGTCTTCCTTGGGTGCGGATGAAAATCGCTGCCAGCTTAGATGGAAAAACTGCACTGCCAGATGGCAAGAGTCAGTGGATTACTGGCCCTCTTGCCAGGGCAGACGGCCACCACTGGCGTGCACAAGCTTGCGCAATCGTGACAGGTGTTGGTACTGTTAAAGAAGATGACCCCTCTCTCAATGTAAGAGATGTCGTAACGCAACGCCAACCTTGCAGAATCATTATTGACTCCAGGCTGGAGACGCCATCAAGCGCTAAAATACTCAATCATCTTGATCAGTCACCAGTACTGATTGTCTGTGCTGACCTCGACTCTCCAGAAAGACGTGAGAAAGCAAGGACTTTTACAGAGCGTGGCATTGAGGTAGTTGTTATGGCTAACGCCTCTGGTAAGGTGGATCTACCGAAACTCTTTTCTTATCTAGCCAAAGAGCGTGAGATGAATGAGATTCATGTTGAGGCCGGTTTTAAGCTCAATGGATCAATGCTCCGAGAAAACTGCGTAGATGAGTTGTTGCTCTATTACGCACCATTTTTCATGGGCGAAGGAATTGGCATGGCAAATATACCGGGTTTAGCCACATTAGATGCGCCAAAGAGATGGAAGGTAATTGATCAAAGTCTCTTTGAATCTGATTTAAGGCTCAGGTTAATTAAGCACTAAAATCTCACCATGTTTACTGGAATCATTACTGCTGTTGGTCAAATTACAAGCGCTCAAGTTAAAGGCGATGGCTTGCATTTGCTAGTTGAGGTGCCGGCTGGCTACTTGGACGATGTTGCCTTAGGTGACAGTATTGCGATTCAGGGGGCTTGCATGACTGCAACGCAACTTCAGGGTAATGCATTCTCTCTGGATATTTCTCGTGAGTCACTGAATAAAACAGTTGGCCTTGATAAGGTCGGTCCTGTGAATCTTGAGAAGGCAATGCGCCTCAATGATCGTTTGGGTGGCCACTTGGTCAGTGGGCACGTAGATGGTGCTGGTAAGGTAGCGCACTTCTCGCAAGTGGCAAACGATGCCTATGGTTCTTGGCTGTTACGCATTGAGGCTCCCAAAGACTTAGCTCCATACTTGGCTTATAAGGGGTCGATTGTGGTGAACGGCGTTTCGCTCACAGTCAATAAAACAGAAGATAGTTCAAATGCTTGTGTAGTTGACATTAATCTGATTCCGCATACTCTGCAAAGTACTACCCTAGGCAATTTGCAACAGGGCGATGCTGTTAATCTTGAAGTGGATTTGATTGCGCGTTATGTGGCGCGTATGCTTGAAACTCAAGCAAAATAATTTTCAAATCTCAATAAATCAATTATATATTTTTGCGGTAGCGAGTTGGATCGCTCACATTAGCTTGCTTAAAGCCCGCTTGACGCAAGCGGCAAGATTCACATTCTCCACAGGCTTCACCTAAATCATTGGCTTGGTAGCAAGATACGGTTTGTGAGTAATCTACGCCCATTGTGCTGCCAAGCTGAATGATTTCTGCCTTCGTTAAATTGATAATTGGTGCATGAACTCGAAAGCGATTCTCATCATTGATTGCCTCTACACCTGCTTTAGTAGCCAAATTAGCCATATGTTCAAAAGAGGCAACATATTCAGGCCGGCAATCAGGGTAGCCAGAATAATCGACCGCATTAGCGCCATAGAAAACATCTAAGCCACCCAATGATTCGGCCCAACCCAAGGCAAGGGATAGCAAAATTGTGTTGCGTGCCGGTACATAAGTAACCGGAATTTCTTGATCTTTACCGGGGGTGGTTGGGACTGCAATGGAAGAGTCTGTTAAAGCTGAACCACCAAAACGAGTAAGGTCTAAATTGACCACCTCATGACGAATGATGCCAACTTGCTTGGCAATATGTTTGGCTGCAGCTAGTTCAGAGGAGTGACGTTGTCCATAGCCTACTGAGAGTGCATAGGGTGAATAGCCTAAGTCTTTGGCTAAAGCGAGAACTGTTGTTGAGTCTAGACCACCAGAAAATAAAATGACCGCAGGAGCACCAGGCTTGCGTGGTGCCAGATTCTGAAACGCGGCAGACAATTTGGACATGAATTACTTGGTGGCGGCCAGAAGCTGCTGCGCATCTTTAGCTGCCTCAGTATCGGGATACTTAGCAACGATCTCGCTAAAAGTCTTTTTAGCAGCCACCTTATTGCCGCTCTCTAACTGTGAGTTCCCTAGGGTGACCATTGCAGCTGGGACGCGTGGGTGAGCTGGATAATTTTTAATGAGGCTTTGCAGTTGACTTATTGCGCCAGCATAAGCCTTGTTGGCGTATTTACTGTTGCCACCCCAGTACAGTGCGAGAGGCAAGTAAGGGCTTTTTGGGTATTTGGCTGCGAATGCAGAAAATCCTTCGTCTGCCTTCTTAAGACTGCCTGTCTGGAAGGCTTTTAGTGCATCGTCATAAGCCTTTTTTTCGCCAGGCTGCACCGTTCCGCTAACGCCCTCGATCGTCACACTACGCGGCTCAAAATTACCTAAGCGAGTATCTAGATCTTGGTAATACGTCTTTTGACTAAATGAAATATCTTCGCCTTGTTTTTCTAGATTTTCAATCTTGCCGCGCAACTCAGCATTATCTGCTTTGAGTTTTTCAATCTCACCCTGTAATTCAAGCTGGGTAGTTGCTAGAGTTTTGCGTAAGTCAAGAATCGCTTTGCGCGCTTCATCATCTGAGAAGAGGGCCCAGGCACTGTTAGGGGTACCCAAGCAAATCAAGGTGGCACCTAAACAAAACGCTCGTGAGAGCGTTTGTTTTGCAGAAGTTAACAGCATCTTCACTTAGTTTGTGATGTAAACAATGTCAGCACGGCGGTTCTCAGCCCAAGCTGCTTCAGTATCACCCTCTGCTTTGGGTTTTTCTTTACCAAAGCTGACGGCTTCCATCTGATCATCGGATACGCCCATCAAGCTCAATGATTTGCGAACTGCGTCCGAACGACGTTGACCAAGTGCCAAGTTGTATTCAGCAGTGCCGCGCTCATCGGTATTGCCTTGAATGATGATCTTCTGTTTTGGATTGGCTTTTAAATAACTTGCGTGAGCAGATAGCATTTTTTGGTATTTAGTCTGCACAGTGTATTCGTCAAAACCAAAATAAACACTCTTCTCAAACAATGGGCTACTAGGGTCATTCCATGGCTGTGAGCCAAATTTGCCACTACCGCTTCCGCTACCATTCGTACCGTCAACATCGTCTAATTTCACGCTCGAACAGGCGGCTAGCAAAAATGCAGTTGCTCCGATCAGGGTAAATGTGGTGGCACGGCGTGCGAGAGAAATCTTCATGGTCTTTCCTTTTTCTTACAAACTAACTCAGTAAATATCTGAGCTTATAGCCAATATTATGCCTCTAAGACTATAAAAAGAAGCGATTTCGCCTTAAAAGAGGGTGTGGCGGAAAGGGTTTATGGATGAAGACTTAGTCAGCCTTAATCCATAAATGGGCCCCAGGATGGCTGACGCACGTCAGAGCCTGGAATGCTCAAAATCTGTTTTGAGTTGCCATCTACAGAAACGGCGGCCAATACCCGCTTACCATTGACTTTGGTGGAGTAGAGCACATAGCGGCCATTAGCAGCAAAAGAAGGCGACTCATCGCTAGTGCCATCCGTTAAAGCTTGTGCATCGCCAGTTGCCAAATTCAGAATATAGAGTCGATAAGCCCCGCCAACATTGGCAATGTATGCCAAATATTTTCCATCCGGAGAAATTCGGGGTGAAGTGACGAAGCCTTGTTTGTAGCTTACCCTTTTTACGCCCTCAGCTTGCTCGCCTTCGGCACTCATGCGATAGATTTGTGGGTTGCCACCACGATCGCTCGTGAAATAAATATAACGACCATCAGCGGAGTATTGGGGCTCAGTATCAATGGTGTAGCCGCGAGTTAAGCGATGCAAACCTGTGCCATCAGCATTAATGCCATAGATCTGAGTGTTGCCATCTTTAGAAAGAGAGATTGCTAATCTTTTGCCATCAGGTGACCATGCCGGTGCACTGTTGTTTCCCTTTTGATTAGAAAGAGAAATGCGACGACCAGTTGCTAGCTCATGAACATAAATCACGGGTTTACGATCTTCGAATGAAACGTAGGCCACTTTCTTGCCATCGGGCGACCATGATGGAGAAATAATGGGCTCGCCACTATTCATGGCATTACGAATATTCTGACCATCCGCATCCGAAATCACCAGACGATAGCGCTTGCCATCCTTGATGACATAGGACAGACGGGTCGAGAACACGCCACGCTCACCCAGTAATTTGAAGATGATGTCATCAGCAATTTTATGGGCTGCTGCGCGGAGATTATCCGCACTAGAGTCAAGCTTTAGGCCGCCTAGGCTTTGGGATTTTCGAACATCAAAGAGCTTGTAATGAATCTCAAACTGAGCATTGCCTGTTTGAATGACGGAGCCGACCACTAAAGCATCGGCGCCACGTGCAGACCACGATTTGTAGTTTGGTGTGCCCTCATCGCTTTCAGCGGCATTGCCATTCTCAGTATTTTTAAAGTAACCGCTACGCGCTAAGTCCTGACGAATGATTTCAGTAACGCTAGTCGGCAATTTATTTTCATCTTTAAAGCGCATCACGGCAATCGGGTAGAGCGATTGACCAACGCCTGTGATTTCGATATTCATTTGAGCGAATGCGGGGGTTGTTGTGCCAATGAATAGCGCAATAAATACTGTGCTGAGTAACTGCAATTTCAAAACGATTCTTTTCATCAACTGCAACATGCATTAGTCCTTAGGTTTAAAGGTCAGCTTTACTTCACGTTGTGGAATTTTGCCATTGTCATCTTTTGGCAAACTTTCTGCACGAGAGAGTGCTAGTAATACCGCACGATCCCAGCTTGAGTTGCCGCTTGAGCTTAAAATGCTTGTGCTCAATATAGCGCCGTCTGGTGCCAAGCTCACCTGTATGACTGCTGCAGGATTACCACTGACAGATTCGGGATTAAAGACAATGAGTGGCTTCACCTTTTTGATGACTTTGTCAGTCCAGCCTGGGGGCGCACTGCCGCCGCCCCCAACTCCGCTTCCAACCGTGCCGCCACTGCCGCCCTCAGCCCCTGCGGCTGCACGAAGGCGAGCCAATTGATCGGCGCGTACCTTTTCAGCTGCTGCATTGGCTTTTGTTTCAGCAGGAGATAGTGCTTTCGGAGCCTCCACTTTTTTTGGCGGCCCCTTTTCTTTCTCCTTTGCTGGAGGCGGTTTGACTGTCTTCGGACTCTCCTTCACCACTTCTTTCTTAGGGGGCTCTTTTTCAACTTGCTTTTTCTGAACTGCAATCTCAGCAGCCTCTTCTTTAACCACGGTTTTCATTTCTGGTTCTGGCGAGGTTTGTACTTGTGGCACTGAATCCCACAACTCTACCTCGACCCCAGAAGGAGTACTGTTATTCCAGCTAATGCCAATCATTAAAAAAGCCAGTAGACCTAAGTGCGCAATTAAAGAAAAACCAAAAGCGCGTTTAGTACTCTCTTTTTTTGTGGGACGTGCCCGCTTAAATGGCGCGTGATTGAATTGAAAGGTTTGTGAGCCGTTCATGGATAAAGTCGCCTGAGCTAGACTTATTGACTCTTGACTGCTAAGCCAACGCGTTTGACGCCATTCTCTTTGAGTTTAGACATGACGTTCATGACAGTTTCATATTTGATGGACTTATCCGCGGCTAGCACAATAGGTTGATCAGCAGATTTTTCTGCCTGGGATCTGGCAAATGCACCTAACTCGAATTGATTGAGAGTTTGAACTGGTTCACCATTTTTTCGGACAATGACATTCTCATTAGCATCAATGGTCAGAAAGACTGGTGGCAGGGCTTGTACCTTAGCGCCACCAACAGTTGGTAAGTTCACAACCCCTGGATTCACCATGGGTGCCGTGACCATAAAAATCACGAGCAATACCAACATCACATCGATATACGGAACGACGTTAATGTCGGACATGGCCCGACGTTTTGATTTACGCAAAGAGGATCCAGCCATCACTTTTTCGCTTAACGTCCCGCAGTTTGACGCTGCAAAATGTTGGTGAACTCTTCAATGAATGTTTCAAAGCGAATTGCTAGGCGATCGACATCGGTAGCGGCGCGGTTATAAGCAACCACTGCAGGGATGGCTGCGAACAAGCCAATTGCCGTTGCGACCAGAGCCTCTGCAATCCCGGGAGCTACAGCAGAAAGTGTTGCATTTTGCACGTTGGCTAAGCCGCGGAAGGCGTGCATGATTCCCCATACCGTGCCAAAGAGACCGATGTAAGGTGATACTGAGCCCACAGAAGCCAAGAAGGGTAAGTTAGCTTCCAGAATATCCATTTCGCGCTGATAAGTTGCCTTCATGGCGCGGCGAGCAGCGTCGATTTCACGAACCTTCTTGAACTCTTGCATGCCAGCTTCAAAGATGTGCTCCAAGACAGCATCACTGCGGGTGTTGCGTTGAGCGGACGCTAAAAGGGTAGCCAAGTCTCCGCCAGACCAAAAATCACGCTCAAACCGCTCGGTGTCACGTCTAACCCCTCGTAAAACAGCCGTTTTCTTGAAAATAATGGTCCAAGAAGCAATAGACATCCCTAGTAATAACAACATTACCAACTGGACTAATAGGCTGGCATTGAGGACTAGAGAGAGAAAGGAGAGGTCTTGTGTAGTGGTCATGGTGGATTTTGTATGATGTAGGTTGATTTTACTAAGTTAATTCACTTAGTAATCCAACTTCTTCAGGATTATTACCATGTTTGACCGTCAGAACACCCTTGCAAAAGTTGACCCAGAGTTATGGGCAGCCATTCAGAACGAAAATAAGCGTCAAGAAGACCATATTGAGCTCATTGCCTCTGAGAACTACACCTCACCAGCAGTGATGGCAGCCCAAGGCTCTCAGTTAACTAATAAGTACGCTGAAGGCTATCCGGGTAAAAGGTATTACGGCGGCTGTGAATTTGTGGACGTTGCTGAGCAATTGGCGATTGATCGCGTCAAAACTTTGTTTGGGTCTGAAGCAGCAAATGTGCAGCCACATTGCGGCGCTTCTGCAAACCAAGCGGTGTTCTTGGCTTTCTTAAAACCAGGTGACACATTCATGGGTATGAGTCTGGCTGAAGGTGGCCACTTGACTCACGGCATGGCACTCAACATGAGTGGTAAGTGGTTCAACCCAATCGCTTATGGTCTCGATAAAAATGAAGAAATCGATTACGAGCAAATGGAGCATTTAGCTCGTGAGCACAAACCAAAATTGATTATTGCTGGCGCATCCGCTTACTCTAGGAAAATTGATTTTGAGCGCATTGGTAAATTAGCCAAAGAAGTGGGCGCGATTTTTATGGTTGATATGGCGCACTATGCAGGCTTAGTTGCTGCTGGTGTTTATCCAAATCCAGTACCGCATGCGGACATCGTCACATCTACTACCCATAAGAGCTTGCGTGGCCCACGTGGCGGCATCATCTTGATGAAGGCTGAGCATGAGAAGGCGATTAACTCTGCAGTATTTCCGGGCCTGCAGGGCGGCCCTTTGATGCATGTGATCGCTGCAAAAGCAGTGGCCTTCAAAGAAGCGCAGGAACCTGGTTTTAAAGATTACCAAAAGCAGGTGATTGCTAATGCCAAAGCATTAGCAGAGACATTAATCTCTCGAGGCCTACGCATTGTTTCTGGTGGTACAGATTCACATGTGATGTTGGTGGATTTGCGTGCCAAAAAAATGACTGGTAAAGAAGCTGAGCGCGTATTAGGCGAAGCGCATATTACTTGCAATAAGAACGGCATCCCGAATGATCCAGAAAAACCAATGGTCACCAGCGGTATTCGTTTGGGTTCGCCTGCTATGACAACCCGTGGTTTTAAAGAAGCAGAAGCAAGGCAAGTGGGTAATTTTATTGCGGATGTATTGGACAACCCCAATGATGAACAAAATATTGCTAAAGTGCGCGCGCAAGTAGCTGAGCTCACCAAACGTTTCCCGGTTTACGGTTAAACCTAAAACACTTAAGAAAAGAGCCCACATTGCGCTGCCCTTTTTGCCATAACGACGATACCCAGGTTCTAGATACCCGGGTATCGGATGAAGGCGATACCATTCGGCGGCGGCGGCGTTGTGCTAAATGCGACAAGCGCTTTACGACTTATGAGCGGGTGGAGCTGGCCTTACCGGCAATCGTCAAGAAGAATGGCAGCCGGGTAGAGTACAGCCATGACAAGCTTGTAAGTTCAATTAAGCTAGCCCTCAGGAAGCGTCCGGTATCTTCAGATTCTGTAGACGAATCGATTGCACGTATTGAGGAGAAGCTTCTGAGCCTAGGTGAAAAAGAAATCCCTAGCGAACGCGTTGGCGAATTGGTGATGCGTGAACTGAAACGCTTAGATAAAGTAGCCTACATCCGCTTTGCCTCTGTCTACAGAAGCTTTGCCGATATTGAGTCTTTTGAGAGTGCATTAAAGGAACTCAAGTAAAGCTCACAAATCTATAAATAAAAAAGGACTGCAATTGCAGTCCTTTTTGATATGTTGAATGGCTTACTTCAATTCGGCAAAGATGGCAGCGGTGATGTCATCAACGCTGCCGGTACCGCTTACTTTGCGATAAGCGGGAGCCTTTACTTTATCAGCGGGATTAGCTTGCGCTGCCCATGATGAGTAGTAGTGAATCAGTGGGCGAGTTTGATCGTCATACACTTGCAAGCGCTTGCGAACAGTTTCTTCTTTATCGTCATCGCGCTGTATCAAATCATCGCCAGTCACATCATCCTTGCCTGCCACCTTTGGTGGATTGAACTTCACGTGATAAGTGCGGCCCGATGCCGGGTGAACGCGTCGACCGCTCATGCGATCAATGATGGCATCAAATGGAACATCGATTTCTAAAACATAATCGATGGGCACGCCAGCATCTTTCATTGCTTGTGCCTGCGGAATGGTTCTTGGAAAGCCGTCAAATAAATAACCTTTACTGCAATCAGGTTGAGTTAAGCGATCTTTCACAAGGCCAATGATGATGTCGTCAGACACTAGGCCGCCGGAATCCATAATTTTTTTGGCTGCAATACCCAGTTCAGTTCCTGCTTTTACGGCAGCGCGCAACATATCGCCAGTGGAGATTTGTGGAATAGCAAATTTTTCGCAAATAAACTGAGCTTGTGTGCCTTTTCCAGCACCTGGTGCACCGAGCAGAATTAACCGCATTATTTTCCCCTTAGAAGAGCTTTAATTGTCCCGTATTTTTTCGGGATCCTTTGTATCTAATGACTAGGATTATCCCCGAGAAACCCTAGGAGGCTAGCAATTGAGCCTTAGTTGCCTTACTTGACTTCAAGTAGGCGTCTGACCCGTTCCAGGTCTTCAGGGGTATCGATACCTGCCGGCGGTGTTTCTGACGCAATGTGAACGGCAATTCGGTAGCCATTCCACAGGGCGCGCAGTTGCTCTAGTGCCTCTGCCTGCTCTGGCGGTGCAGGCTCTAGCCTGCTGTAGGCCTGTAAAAAGTCTGCTCTGTATGCATATATGCCTAAATGGCGCAGATGTTCTGTTTTATGGACGCTCTGGGTATCGCGCACAAATGGAATCGGCGCTCTTGAAAAATACAGAGCTTCACCGGCACGATTAAGTACTACTTTGACAACATTGGGGTTATCAATTTCCGCATGATCGGCGATGGGCACTGCAACGGTCGAGATCGCGCATTGCGTATTTTCTGCCAAAGTTTGCGCCACTTGATTAATGAGTCCTGGCGGAATGAGTGGCTCATCACCTTGAACATTGACGACTAAAGCATCGGCTGGCAGCTTTAGCAATTGTGCAACTTCAGCTAAGCGATCAGTACCAGTTGGGTGATCGGGACTGGTTAATAAACATTCAATGCGGTACTCATTGCAGGCTGCCTCGATTTCTGGAGAGTCTGTTGCAACAACAACGCTGTGCGCAAGTGATTGCTTGGCGCGTTCAGCCACTCGAATCACCATCGGCTTGCCGGCAATATCCGCGAGCGGTTTGCGTGGTAAGCGGGTTGAACCCAGTCTTGCTGGTATTACCACGAAGAAATCCGGGGTTATTCTCTCACTCATACAAGAAGAGGTTAGATAGCTTAGAGAATTTCATCGGCACTTAAATTGCGCGCTTCATCTACCAGCATCACTGGTACGTCATCGCGAATGGGGTATGCCAGACGATCGGCTTTACAAATAAGCTCATCTTTGGCAGCATCTAAATGCAAAGCGCTTTTGCATAAGGGGCAAACTAAAATTTCTAGCAAACGTTTATCCATGATGAGTTAAGTTTAGCGCCTTAAGAGTAGATTTATAAGTTATAACAATAGGGATCTGGTCTTTGCAAAATCGATTGCATCCAGTCTACCAAGTTATCAGGCAGATTTAGGTTCAATGGCACCACCCAGATTCGCTCATCTGTAATCGCAGCGCATTTAACTGCATCTTTTTCAGTAATGAGAATGCAATCAGCCTGAATTGCACTAAAAAACTCTGGGGTGTAGGTAGCATGATCTGGCATTGCGATGCAATTGCCGGCGATACCCTGTTTTCGAAGGGCGTAAAAAAAACGCTGTGGGTTGCCAAGCGCGGCAACGGCAGTAATTTTGCTTGGTAGTAGTTGCTCAGCAATCTGAGCTAGCGTTTTGGTGTTGCTGTGATTGAAGAGTTGGTATGGGCAGCCCATAGTTCCCAACAAAGTAAATGCGCGGCGACCTTCAAAGTACTCTTCGGGCGAGCCGCTTTTATTGCCGCCAGTAGACTCTGTTAGTAAAGTGGCATCTCGTCCGCGACTTGCTGGCTCACGAAGTGGCCCAGCGGGTAACAAAAAGCGATTGCCCTCACCCCGGCCATCGCGCACTACAAACTCAATATCGCGGCCACCTTCACGTGCAGGCCAACGTGCTAGGCCGCTATGTTGTAAACCATCATCACTAATGATGACATTCACTTCGGGGGAGTTCTTTAAAAGTGCTTTGATACTTTTCTGTCGCTTTGGAAAAACCCAAATCGGAAATTGATCATGCGTACGCTGGGCAATCAAGACTGGTTCATCTCCTACTTGCATTGGATCAGAGTTGCCGTGCACTTGAATGGGTGAGATGGGCGTAGATCCGTACCCTCTACTGATGATGCCCGGCTTCCATCCTAGTTGGGATAGGCGTTGCGCTAACGCAATCACAATCGGAGTTTTGCCCGTCCCACCCACCCGAATATTACCTACGATGATCGTCGGAATCGGTGAGGCTTGGCGGTTGATCAGGCCTAAATCCTGCATAAATTTGCGGGCACGCAGAACTAAGCCATATAGCCAAGATAGAGGCCATAGCAAGAGAGCAGTAGGCCCGCGCCTTTCCCAAAACTGAGGTGCTTTACGGAACAAAGAGATCGCCATGATGAAAGTGTTGTTCTCTAAGCTTACTTTTTGGTTTGGCTACTAAATACAATATTGGAAAGATTCGCATCCCGTGCGGCTTCTAGAGCGCTCATGACCGCCTGATGCGGCGCTTTCGCGTCGGCATCAATATTTACTTGTAAATTGCTCACACCCTCTTTTGTGCTGCTACCTTGATTGCTAAGCTGAATGAGTGCACTACTCAGCTGGGTCCGATCCGTTACCTTACCGTTGATTGCAAAGCGTCCATCACGACTCACAGCAATGTGTACTTGTTTATTGTCCGCCTGACTCTCGCTGCCGTTAGCGGTTGGCAGCGTGATGGCTAATTCTTGATAACGAGTAAAGGTGGTGGAGATCATTAAAAAAATCAACACAACCAACAAGACATCAATAAAGGGAATGAGATTAATTTCTGGTTCAACAGAAACGGGAGCGGTCCCAAGAGAAAAGCCTCTCTTAGAGGGTGAGTGCAGACTGAGCCAGCTCATCAAAAATTAGTGGGGTACAGTTTTTTGAATAACTGGCGTGTGAATTCTTCGCACTCACGCTGACGTTGGGTGGCAATCGCTTTTAGTCCTCGCCATGCTCCGAGCGCTGGAATAGCGATCATCAAGCCGAAAGCCGTGTTGTAAAGCGCAACCGAAATTCCATGGGCCAATTGTTGTGGACTACCAGCACCATTAATGGCGCCTTGGCTACCAAAAATTTCAATCATCCCCACCACAGTGCCAAATAAACCTAACAAGGGGGCAATGGTGGCGATTGTTGCCAAAACGCCAAGGTAGCGATCCAATTTGATCCAAGTCGTTTGTGCTGCCGCTTGGAGCTCTTCTAGTGCCGCTTCAGAACTGCTGCCATTAAGCTTTTCTTTTAAAACGCAAGCGAGCAGGGGGCAGGCTGGAGAGATCTGCGCTAAGGCGCTAATTTGCGCATCTGCAGGCTGATTTTTTTTTAGTATTTGGCTACAAAGGCTAAAAGCAGTTTCTAGACAATTTTTTGGAAAGATGTGGGTTTGGCGTAAATACCAGCTACGCTCCAGGACAATAGCCAAGCCAATGACGGAAATGATCAATAAAGGCCAAATCGGCCAGCCAGCGGATAGTAAGATTGAGTACATAAGCTCAGTACTTTAGCTGAATTAAGAAACCTGTTTTGAAAAGCTAGCCTGTGGATAACTCTGTGCAAAACTTTTTCGGGATTGTGCGCTAAGTCCTTGATTGGTGGTAAAGCCGGTAGGAATTGACCTAAATGTTCTATGATTAAATTGAAAAATTAACTATATAAATCAATGACTTAATATTTATCTGTTGGATTTATGTGACGTTTTGGGTCAGTAATTACTTACTTTTGCCCGTAGGCCAAGGGTGAATGAGCTTCTGTGGATATTTATTGCCGTCTAAGTCAGATGGCCTTGTGGATAAAGAGAAAAAATGTCGGAAATATCAAGGGAAATTCTGAGTGTTGGCGATCTAAACCGCGCCATTGCAGCCTCTTTAGAGGATCGTTTCGATACCGTTTGGGTTTGCGGGGAGATTTCCAACTTTAAGGCTTATGACAGCGGACATTGGTACTTCTCATTAAAGGACGAGGAAGGTCAGATTCGCTGTGTGATGTTTCGGGGTCGTAATGGCCAAGTTGGGTTTATGCCCCAGTCAGGTGACTTGGTAGAGGTGAGTGCCAGCTTGGGGATGTATGTTCCTAGGGGCGACATCCAGCTGACCATTCAAACTTTACGCCGGGCAGGCATGGGTGGTTTATACGAGGCCTTTTTAAAGCTCAAAGCTAAATTGGCTAAAGAAGGTTTGTTTGATGAAGAACGCAAACGAGAAATACCGACGCACCCTAGATCGATTGGCATTATCACTTCGCCTCAAGCAGCCGCTCTAAAAGATGTTCTTTCTACTTTAGCAAGACGAGCGCCTCATATTCCGATTGTGATTTATCCAAGCCTAGTGCAAGGGCCTGATGCTCCTGCCGGAATTATTGCAGCGCTCAAAGCTGCTGAAAAAGAAAATACAGTCGACATCATTTTGTTAGTACGCGGTGGTGGCAGTATTGAAGATTTATGGGCATTTAATGACGAGCAACTTGCTTATGCGATTGCCAGTTCAAATATTCCGGTGGTGAGTGGCGTAGGACATGAGACCGATTTCACGATCGCTGATTTTGTAGCGGATCTGAGAGCACCAACTCCAACGGGCGCAGCCGAATTAGCAGCCCCGCGCAAAGATCAGCTCCTGCAAGAGTTAGATACCATGAAGCAAGCATTATTGCAGCGAGTGAATCAGCGTATAGAACGTGAAGCGCAAACCCTGGATCAATTGGCTTTGCGATTAAGTCATGCATTGCCAAACCCAGATCGGATGCGCGAGCAAATCATGAGTTGGCAGCTACGCTTAAATCAAGCCTGGTCAGTGCGCATAGAAAACATGAAGCGTAACCAATCACATTACCAATCCCAGCTAGAGATACTTAATCCCCAAAGAACACTTGAGCGGGGTTATGCAGTTATCTTAAGTAAAAATAAAGATCAATTGCATGCGGTGCGCAATCCTAGAGAGCTCAATACAGAGCAAGGTTTTCAGGTAAGGCTTGCTGAGGGCAAAGCAGAAGTACAGTTCTCGCAAGTAAAGCAATGAAGCGAGCGCTACAAGCTAGAGAATATTAGGTTCAATCTCTAAGCTCACACCAAACTCATTGCGCACTTTGTCTTGAATGCATTTAGCAAGGCCCAGAATATCTTGCGCAGTACCATTGCCATAATTCACTAGAACTAGGGCTTGGTTTTCATAAACACCTACTTCACCCATCCGCTGACCTTTAAAGCCGCATTGGTCAATCAGCCAGCCTGCAGCCAGTTTTCGTTTTCCAGGAGCATCTGGATAAGACGCCAAGTCGACATATTTTTTGAGCAGTGTTTCGTATTGTTCATTCGGAATGACTGGGTTATGGAAAAAGCTACCCGCATTACCAATTACTTTAGGGTCGGGTAATTTATGAGTCCGAATTTTACACACCGCTAAAAAGATTTCTTCTGCAGTTGGATTGGGATTTTCCTCAAACTGTTTTGCTAGATCGGCGTAATGAATCTTGGCCTGCCAAACTTTGGGTATTTTAAAGACGACCTTTGCCACGATAAAGCGCTGGGGATGTTGTTTAAAGTAGCTATTACGATAAGCAAACTGACAATCATCTTTACTCAGAGTGACAAAGGCGTGGATCTTGACATCAAACGCTTCGATGCTATCAATGTAATCGGCGATCTCAATGCCATAAGCGCCAATGTTCTGGATGGGCGCAGCGCCAACGGTGCCAGGAATGAGCGCCAAATTTTCTAAGCCAGGTAAATTATTTTCTAGGGTCCAGGCAACAAACTCATGCCAGTTGACCCCGCCCCCAACCGCAATCAAAGTCGCATTTTGGTCAGAAGGAAGAATTTCTTGGCCAGTGATATTCATAAGCAAGGTAGCACCTGGCAAAACCTTGGGCAAAATCACATTACTGCCACCGCCCAATACTCGCCATGGCAAATTCTGCGTATTAACCTCTCTCATGACTCCCGCAATTTCCCCCGGGGCAGTAATTTCATAAGCAATATCGGCCGTAGCATCCAGGCCAAAGGTATTTCGGTCTTTTAAGCCCAAATGGGGCATCGATTTGATTGGTCCAGGCGCATATGGGGTGGAGTTCATGCCACAATCTTATTCGAATGTCTGCCAAATCCGCAGATAATTGGCGTGATACTAATGAGATCACTCAAAGAAATAGAGAAGGAGTAAGAAATGCCCTCATTTGACGTAGTTTGCGAACCCGATATGGTTGAGCTCAAAAATGCAATTGAGCAGTCCAATAAAGAAATCAGTAATCGTTTTGACTTTAAGGGCTCTGATAGCCGTGTAGAGCAAAAAGATGAAGCACTCATTTTGTACGGTGACGATGACTTTAAATTGGGTCAAGTGCGCGATGTACTTTTTGGCAAGATGGCTAAGCGTAACGTGGACGTGCGTTACCTCAAAGACGATAAAAAAGAGACTATCGGTAGTGATAAGCGTAAGCAAACCATGAAGATACAAAAAGGTATTACTTCAGAGCTCTCTAAAAAAGTCGTACGCATTATAAAAGACAGCAAGATCAAAGTGCAGGCGAGTATTCAGGGTGATGCCGTGCGTGTGACTGGTGGCAAGCGCGATGATTTACAAGAAACCATGGCCCTGTTGAAAAAAGAAGTCACTGAAGCGCCATTGGGCTTTAACAACTTCCGTGACTAATGTTCTAGCGAGGGTTGCAATAACCACTTGCGCCCTAGGTTAATGTATATTATGATAATATACATGAATGATAGACTTTGATTGTATTGTTGGATTTCAGTGGGACACAGGCAATGCTTATAAAAGTAATGAAAAGCATGCCGTATCTCAAGGGGAGGCTGAAGAGATTTTTTTTAATCAACCTTTATTAATTGCTGGGGATGAAAAGCATAGCCTGGAAGAGAGGCGTTACCTCGCGCTAGGTATTACATCGCTTGGCAGACTCTTGTCTGTGGTGTTTACTTTGCGCAAGCAAGCGACTCTTATTCGAGTGGTTTCTGCAAGACCAATGAGTAGAAAAGAAAGGGCATTTTATGAAAAAGCCTACTAAAGTGATTCCAAAGTTTAAGGATGAAAAGGAAGAGCGTTCCTTTTGGGAGAAGAATGATGCTGCCGATTACTTTGACCTATCAAAGGCGGTACGCGTCACAATGCCAAATCTTAAGCCGACAACTGCCTCTATTTCCCTGCGTCTCTCACAGAGTTTCTTGGAAAATATTAAGTTGCAGGCTAATAAGTTAGATGTCCCTTATCAATCATTGATGAAAATTTGGCTGGCCGAAAAGTTAGAAGAGGTTACCAAGTAAGTTAGAGAATACCTAGGCCTCTAGCTCACTATGTCTGCTTTTAAAGGCGCCGAATTTCCAATAGCTCCAGTAAGCCAGGAGGCTATTGAACGTTTTTGTGATGCTTGCTGGTTGGAGGATGGCCTGGCGCAAAATAGCCTGGCCGCATACCGTAGGGACTTATTGCTGCTAGCGCAGTGGCTCTTCAAAAATCACCAATCTGATTTATATGCTGTGACAGAAAAAGATCTCACAGCTTACATTGCTCATCGAAGGTCTGATAAAGCCACTACTGCTAATCGACGCTTAACAGTCTTCAAGCGTTTTTATCGGCATGCTCTCCGAATCAATTTAGTCAAAAATGATCCGTGTATTGGCTTGCGTGCTGCTAAGCAAGCACTGCGCTTTCCAAAAACTTTAAGTGAAGATCAAGTCAACGCACTTCTAAATGCCCCTGATATTGAGACGCCGCTGGGACTGCGTGATCGCACCATGTTGGAGTTGATGTATGCCAGTGGACTACGCGTTTCAGAAATAGTTTCCCTTAAAACCGTAGCATTAGGATTAAATGAGGGTGTAGTACGTGTAGTGAACGGCAAAGGCGGCAAGGAGCGTCTTGTACCCTTTGGTGGTGAGGCAGGGCAGTGGTTACGTAGATATCTCGCGGATGCAAGAACGCCCTTGCTTGAAGGAAAAACGACAGATGCGGTATTTGTAGGGCGTCATACTGGCACGGGCTTAACGAGACAAGCTTTTTGGGCCTTGATCAAGCGTTACGCTACGCTGGCCAATATCCCGGTCGCTTTATCACCCCACACTTTGCGCCATGCTTTTGCGACCCATTTACTCAATCATGGGGCAGATTTGCGGGTAGTACAGCTGCTTTTGGGGCATGCCGATATCTCCACTACCCAGATCTATACCCACGTCGCTAGAGAGCGCCTTAAATCAATCCATCAGCAGCATCATCCGCGTGGCAGTTAAAGTACGCATCAAGCGCAAATTAGAAACACAAATCAGTAACTCAATAAATGATTAAGATAGCGATATGACTTTTGATTCAGATATCTTGCTGATCCCCATTGCTTATTTGATCGGCTCAATCTCGTTTGCAGTGGTGGTGAGTAAATGTATGCAACTACCAGATCCCCATACTTATGGATCTGGTAATCCTGGCGCAACCAATGTCTTGCGTACTGGCAATAAATTAGCTGCAGCACTTACCTTCATTGGTGATGCGCTTAAGGGTTACCTGGCTGTGATGCTGGCGAGAGTGCTTCTTGGGGAGCAATCCTTAACTTCCACTTTGAGCTCTTGGGTTCTATGTGGCGTTGTGCTCGCGGTATTTTTAGGGCACCTCTTTCCGATTTTTCATGGTTTTAAAGGTGGCAAGGGTGTGGCAACAGCCTGCGGAATTTTATTTGGCGTTAATGCTATTTTAGGAGTCGCAACACTGAGCACTTGGATCATTGTTGCTGTGTTTTTGCGTTACTCCTCTTTGGCGGCTTTAGCCGCAGCCATCTTCGGCCCCATTTATTTTGTTTTTTTGTTTGGTTTTCAGCCGATGGGTATTGCGCTCACACTGGTGTGCCTTTTACTCATTTGGCGCCACCGCAGCAATATTCGTAATTTAATGAATGGTACCGAGAGTCGTATTGGCTCTAAAAAAGACTTACAGAAAGCGCAGTAAAAATATGACTATTGCTTATGCCTGTGTACTCTTTATGGGATTATTTCCGTACGTTGCTGCGGGCATTGCAAAAAAAGGTTTTGACCATTACGACAACAGCATGCCGAGGCAGTGGCTTGCCAAGCAAACGGGATTTAGAGCCAGAGCTAATGCAGCGCAAGCCAACCTTTTTGAATCACTACCACTCTTTTTTGCTGCAGTAATTATTGCCAGCATGAACGATGCACCTCAAGCCAGAATTGATCTTTTGGCGATAGGTTTTGTAATAGCTCGCATTGTCTATCTGGTTTGCTACATTGCCAATTGGCCAACGACCCGATCGATTGTTTGGTTGGCTGGGTTGGCTTGTGTAGTAACCATTTTCTTCCAGATTTGAATTTAAAAATAACCGATAAAACACCGAGACAAGATGCCATCCACACCAGCAAAAAAAGTACCTGCCAAGAAAGTAGCCCTGAAGAGCGCGACTAGAAAGAAGCCGCCGACTAAAAAAATTGCAGTAAAGAGAGAGAGTGCTGGCCTACCTTTATCAGTAGTTATACGTCGTCGCATCGAAGCGCAAAAAGCGCGCTTTCATGCGAACGATAATATTGCTGCATTCATTCGACCTGGCGATCTTGAGGGTTTGGTTGATGAGGTCGCAGAGAAGATGCAGGCTGTGCTTGAGAGTTTGGTGATTGACACGCAAAGTGACCACAACACCAAAAATACTAGCCGGCGTGTTGCCAAGATGTTTGTTCAAGAAGTCTTTAATGGCCGCTATGTAGAACAACCGACCTTAACCAAGTTTCCCAATGTAAGTCGTTTAAATGAGCTCATGATCATTGGGCCTATCACTGTACGCAGTGCTTGCTCTCATCACCTTTGCCCCATCATGGGCCGTATTTGGATTGGTGTTCTACCGAGCAAAGAATCCGCTTTAATTGGATTATCTAAATATTCCAGGCTTACCGAGTGGGTGATGTGTAGACCACAGATTCAGGAAGAGGCAGTGGTGGAGTTGGCAGATATGCTGGAGAGAAAAATTAAGCCTGTAGGAGTGGCTATTGTGATGGATGCCGATCATTTTTGTATGCAGTGGCGGGGCGTAAAAGATCGTGACTCAAAAATGGTAAATAGTGTGATGCGCGGCGCATTCTTAAAAGACCCCAATTTGCGTCGCGAATTTTTATCATTGCTAGAAAAGCGCTAGTCTAATGCTGGCATCTCCTGGAAAATATCTTTTAGCAGTGCTCACTTTTGGCCTTGTCGCTTGTGGTGGGTTTCCATCGACTCATCCCAATGCTGCTAAAAATAATGCAGCTACTTATAAGGTGGATCTACAGGATTGCAAGCTGGCATATCCTGAAACGCCTGATGGGGTTTATCTCAAGCAGCGGATTGCCTGTCTGAAACTCAAGGGTTGGGAGTAAGTCTTTTTGTCCACCAAGATTCAGAATATTTTCTTGAGAATTGTTCTCAACAAATAAGCTATATAAATCATGGGCTTGCAATGCGAGTGGCAGCTATAAATCTTCTCCACTATGATCACCCCTAGAGTTAGAAGTGCATATCCATTGCACGCCTTTTACAGTTTTATTTTTTGGAGAATCCATGAAAAATAGTCGTCGCCAATTTATGATTTTGTCCGCTGCTGGTGCTTGCACCTTGGCATTGAACGGTAAAGTTCAAGCCCAAGCAATGGTTGCTGAAACAGACCCACAGGCTTCGGCATTGGGTTACAAAGCCGACGCTTCCAAGGTAGATAAAGCAAAGTACCCTAAATACGCGGCTGGTCAAGAATGCGATAACTGTGCTTTATACCAAGGCAAGGCAGGCTCTGCTGCTGGTGGATGCGCTTTGTTTGCTGGCAAGCAAGTGGCTGCTAAAGGCTGGTGTTCTGCTTACGCTAAGAAGGCGTAATGAAGTAACTGATCTGAAATCAATAAAAAGCCACCTCAGGGTGGCTTTTTATTTGCCCTGCCATTTTGCTTATCAATCTAGGCTTATTTGATCTTGCTCGCTGCAATAGAGGCAATGCAGTCCTTAATGGTGTAGTTTTGGTATTTACCAGTATTTTCTTTGCGAATGGATTGACCGCATTCGGTTAATGAGTTGCGTAGCTTGATTAGGGGAATATTGCTCATTTAGAAGCTCCTTGAAAATCGTTTTAGTTTTTCGGTTTTAACCTAGCGCTATTGTGCGCTCTTAGTGCATCTGAGAGGATCTTAATAAATTCTGCAAGTTTTTTAAAGAGTGGTTAGAAAACCTATAAAATCAGGTTTTCTTACTAAAAAGCAGATTAATTGCTTTAAATCCTTTATGGCTTTAGTAATTCCAGTTATTCTCTGCGGCGGCTCGGGTACCAGGCTTTGGCCTTTGTCTCGTTCGGGCTTTCCAAAGCAATTTTTGGTGCTCTCTGGCGATGGTTCATCGCAAAGTCTTTTTCAGCAAGCAGTTACTAGAATTAATTCAGTAGCAAATTCTACAATTACCTTAGGTAATACCTTAGTTGTCACCAATGAAGACCATCGCTTTTTAGTTCTAGATCAATTGCGTGAAATCAAATCGGTTCATGCCACTTTATTGCTGGAGCCTGCAGGTCGCAATACTGCCCCTGCGTTGAGTATGGCGGCATTTTGCGCACAGCAGTTGTCTGGCGATGACCAAGATCCAATCCTAGTGATTACTCCAGCAGATCAAACGATTCAAAATCAAGCAGCCTTTACCAAAGCATTGCAAGACTGTATTGCAACAGTTGAAGCGAGTGATCAAGCTATTTGTATTTTGGGGATCACGCCTAGAGCCCCAGAAACAGGCTACGGCTATATTGCGCGCTCGGGTAGGCAAGATCAAAACAATGCTTATATCGTCGATCGCTTTGTTGAAAAACCAGATATTAAAAAAGCCCAAGAGTATTTAACAAACGGAGGCTATCTCTGGAATAGCGGGATGTTTGTTTTAAGGGCAAGCACTTGGCTGAGTGCCCTAAAAGAATTTAGGGCTGATATTTTTGAGGCTTCTCAAAAAGCGTGGCTGAGTAAATCCGAAGATAGTGCTGATGGCGTCGGTTTTGTACGTCCTGGCAAAGAAGAATTTAAATCTATTCCTAGCGAGTCGATTGACTATGCGGTGATTGAGAAGTGCCCTGGCTCTAAATTCCCCATCAAAATGGTGGAACTAGATGCCGGTTGGAATGACTTAGGTGCTTGGGATGCAGTATGGCAAGTTGGTAGACAGGATCAAGATGGTAACGTCATTAGTGGCGATGCGCTGCTCACCAATTCCAAGAATTCCTTGGTTCATGCAAGCAGTCGCTTAGTCAGCGCAGTTGGCGTTGAGAACTTGGTCATCATAGAAACCGCTGATGCAGTCCTTGTAGCAGATCGCTCCAATAGCCAAGATGTTAAGAATATTGTCACGCAGTTAGAAGCACAAGGGCGTGAAGAAAAGAATTTGCATCGCAAAGTTGCAAGGCCATGGGGCTGGTATGACAGCGTGGATGAAGGCGAGCGCTTTAAAGTGAAGCGCATTCAAGTGAAGCCTGGCGCAAGCCTGTCATTGCAAATGCATCATCATCGTGCAGAGCATTGGATTGTGGTCAAAGGCGTTGCAGAAATTACCAATGGCGATGAAGTGATCACCCTGAAAGAAAATCAAAGTACTTATATTCCCCAGGGGCAAACCCATCGCTTGGCCAATCGTGGCACCGAACCTTTGGAGATTATTGAGGTACAGTCGGGCAGTTATTTAGGCGAAGATGATATCGTCCGCTTTGAAGATACCTACGGTCGCCAATAGCCATGAGTACAAAACAAGCTACCGCCTTAATTTGTGGTGTAAGCGGCCAAGATGGTGCTTACTTAGCTAAATTATTGCTTGAAAAAGGTTATGAAGTTTTTGGAACATCTCGAGATGTTCAGGGTGCATCATTTAAAAATTTGGCTACTTTAGGCATCAAAGATCAAGTCCAATTATTGTCGATGGTGCCAGAAGATTTTCGGAGTGTTTTAGTGGCGCTGCGAAAAAGTAACCCAGATGAAATTTATTATTTAGCAGGCCAGTCTTCGGTGGGCCTGTCTTTCGATCAACCAGCAGAAACTCTCCAAAGCATCACACTTGGAGCGCTGAACGTTTTAGAGGCCTGTCGCATGATGGATAAGCCAATGCGTTTGTATCATGCTGGTTCGAGCGAGTGCTTTGGAGATACTTATGGTGAGCCTGCAAATGAGATCACCCCTTTTTCTCCTCAAAGCCCATATGCTGTTGCAAAGTCCTCTGCCCATTGGCTGGTAAATAATTATCGACAAGCTTATGGCCTTTTTGTTTGTACTGGTATTTTGTTCAACCATGAGTCCCCTTTGCGACCCGAGCGTTTTGTGACTCAAAAAATTATTCAAGCAGTTAAAAATATCGCCAAGGGCAGCACAGAGAAGTTGCGTTTAGGAAGATTAGATATTTCGCGTGATTGGGGTTGGGCCCCTGAGTATGTAGAAGCGATGTGGTTAATGCTTCAACAAGACGCCCCTAGGGATTATGTGATCGCCACTGGGAATACGATCTCTCTGGAGGAGTTTGTTGCCACAGCCTTTGCGCAAGAAAATTTAGACTGGAAGCCTTATGTCATTCAGGATCCTGCATTATTTCGCCCAACGGATTTGTTAGTGGGCCGTGCAGACCCCTCCGGATCCCTTAGGGACTTGGGCTGGAAAGCTCAAACCTCTGGTGTAGATGTAGTCAAAAAGATGTACCACTCAATTTATTAAATACCGATATTACATATGACTAATAAACAAAAAGTAGCCCTTATTACAGGCATCACCGGTCAAGATGGCTCCTATCTTGCAGAGTTCTTACTGGGGAAGGGTTATATTGTTCACGGCATTAAGCGCCGCGCTTCTTCTTTTAACACCGAGCGCATCGATCATATTTATCAAGACCCCCATATCAATCACCCGGATTTAATTTTGCATTATGGTGATTTAACAGATACTAGTAATTTAGTGCGTATTATTCAGCAAACTCAGCCAGACGAGATATACAACCTTGGCGCACAGTCACATGTAGCTGTTTCATTTGAGTCTCCTGAATACACTGCTGATGTGGATGCAATGGGCCCCTTGCGCATGTTGGAAGCCATTCGCATCCTGGGCCTTGAAAAGAAATCCCGTTTCTACCAAGCGTCGACTTCTGAGCTCTACGGCTTGGTACAAGAGATTCCGCAAAAAGAGACTACACCATTCTATCCACGTAGTCCTTATGCGGTAGCCAAGATGTACGCCTATTGGATTACGGTGAACTACCGTGAAGCTTATGGTATTTATGCTTGTAACGGCATTCTCTTTAATCATGAATCTAAACGTCGTGGCGAAACCTTTGTTACTCGTAAAGTGACGCGCGGCTTAGCGAATATTGCCCAAGGTCTTGAGAAGTGTTTATTTATGGGAAATATTGATGCGCTGCGTGATTGGGGTCATGCCAAAGACTATGTGCGTATGCAATGGTTGATGCTCCAACAAGATCAGCCCGAAGACTTTGTGATTGCCACGGGTGTGCAGTTCACCGTGCGTGAATTTATTACTCGTAGTGCCAAGCAATTGGGCATCACCTTGAAGTTTGAGGGCAGCGCTGAGAATGAGAAAGCTATCGTTGCTAGTATTGAGGGTGATAAAGCCCCCGCCTTAAAAGTGGGAGACGTTATTGTGCAAATTGACCCGCGTTACTATCGTCCCACCGAAGTAGAAACACTCTTGGGTGATCCAACTAAAGCAAAAACAAAGCTAGGCTGGGTTCCTGAAATTACTCTAGATCAGATGATTGTCGAGATGGTTGCCAATGATTTAGATAAAGCCAAGCAACATGCTTTATTGCTCAAGCATGGTCATAGCGTTGCTGTAGGCAAGGAAAATTAAATGCACAAAATCAATGCTGGAGCGTTGAAATAATGCCTGTGGATTTAAAGCAAAAAATTTATGTCGCTGGCCATAGGGGTATGGTTGGGTCCGCTATCATTCGGACCCTAAAAGAGAAGGGTTATCAGAGTATAGTGACCCGAACTCACACAGAGCTTGACTTAACCAATCAAGCGGCAGTTCAATCTTTTTTTGAACAAGAAAAACCAGATCAAGTGTATTTGGCTGCAGCAAAGGTGGGTGGTATTTACGCTAACAATACTTTTCCGGCTGAGTTCATCTACCAAAATCTCATGATGGAATCTAATGTGATTCATCAGGCTTTTGTTGCTGGCGTTAAAAAACTTCTCTTTTTGGGATCAAGTTGTATTTATCCTAAATTAGCACCTCAGCCTATGGCAGAGAATGCATTGTTAACGGGCCAACTAGAGTCAACAAATGAGCCTTACGCGATTGCCAAAATTGCGGGTATCAAGTTATGCGAAAGCTACAATCGACAGTATGGCCAAAGCCATGGTATTGATTACCGCTCTGTGATGCCTACGAATTTATATGGTCCTGGCGATAACTACCATCCAGAAAATAGTCATGTGATTCCGGCGCTGATTCGGCGCTTTCATGAGGCAAAAGAAAGCAATTCCCCGCAAGTCATGATTTGGGGTACAGGGACGCCAAGACGTGAATTTCTATATGTAGATGACATGGCAACGGCTTCTATTTTTACGATGGAGTTGGATAAGTCGATTTACGATGCACAAACTGAGCCGATGTGCAGTCATATCAATGTTGGATTCGGCTCTGATGTAACAATTGCTGAACTAGCAAAGGCGGTGAGCGCAGCAGTCGGATATCAAGGGGCTATTGGCTTTGATCCTAGTAAGCCCGATGGGACTCCACGCAAATGGATGGACTCCACTAGACTAAATCGCTTGGGCTGGAATCCAAGAGTCCATTTGAATGATGGTTTACAGCTTGCGTATCACGAGTTTCTCCAGCGCTTGGCCTCTGAGTGATAGGGAATTCATGAGCTTTAAAGATAGCAACCTCAAAAGGGCCTTGAAGAATCTCTATCTTCCCGCTAGAGAGGACATCATCGTTTTAGAGCCCCATTTTGGTCTTGGGGATAATTTAGTTTGCCTAGGCTTAATGCGCGCTCTTTCTCGGCGCAATCCTCAAATTCGCTATTACTATGCTTGCTTGCCACGTTGTTACCACTCTTTGGCGTGGATGTTTCAGAATTTAGATAACGTATTTCTCTTTCCGATTGATGGGGGCCGAGAAGTGCGCCAATTTACTTGCTTCTTGAGAGCTCGTTATGCTCCCATCGGAATTGATGGAGTAGATATCAAGCGATTTGATGAATCGTTTTACGAGCAGCATAAAGTTCCTTTTGAGGCTCGCTGGAGTGATTGCGATGTTCCTCCGGGGCCTAAGTCAGATTGGCTGTACGAAAAGTTGAATCCTCATCATGAGCCCTATATTTTGGTTTGCAATGATGAGTCGGGCTTAGTGAGTTATGACCTAAAGATTGCTAATCTAGAGGGCAAGAAGGTTATTACCGTTGCACCAGAAACCAATAATATTTTTGATTGGACTAAGCTTGTTTTAATGGCTGATGAAATTCACACGATTGATACTTCATTTGTGCATTTTGTTGAGAGTCTTTTGCACAATAGGACTCGCCAGCCTTTGTTTTATCACTTGGCTAGAAATAGCCCAACTGAATTTACCCGCCGCCTTCCCTGGCAAGTCATACGATACCGAGACTAATGCGTAATGAATAGTGCAAAGTTGTTAGATCAGCCAATCTATTCACCCCCTTCGCCCCTCATTTTTCTGCAGTGTAGCCTTTTTGCTATTTTGTTTGGAATTTGGGTTCTTCCAGAAACTATCTTAGTGCGCCACTTATGCCTATTCATCGGTGGATTGATTAGTCTTCATACCATTTTTCGCAATTGGCCCTTCTTTGCTGTCAAGCGCGCTTTACCCATTTGGGGAATCATTGCCTTAATGATATGGGTCAGTTTCCACCTAGTGTTTCTGAGTAATGATGTGGATGCGCAGTGGTTGGAGTATGGGACGATCTGGAAACGTTCTGCTATTGGCTTTATCTTTGCTTCTGGCTTAGGTTTGGCTCTGAGTGGCCAAACTCAGTCAGAGCCCCAAAAGGCAAGAATTTCTGTGCGAATTTTGTTTGCAGGCTTTGCGCTGCCCACCTTGATTTTTTGGCTGAAAATTTGTGTTGGCTTCATGGCACAGAGATACGGTTTGGAAGCGCCCGCTTTTTTGATGCTCCAGGTAGAGTCGACTAAATTTTTTGTTCACAAATCAGCGTATGTGTTTTTCTGTTTGCCTTTATATGCCATATCTCTAGGCTGTCTGTATCAGCTGTATTTGCAATCTAAGCTAATGAGCTATCAATCGCTCATTTATATAGCTTGTATCTTCGCCGTTCTGTTGAATTTTATTGTTGAAAAAGATCGCAATGGTGAAATCTATGCATTTTTTCTGACACTGTGTTTTTGTGCACTTCTCTTAAAAGATCAAATTAAAACGCTTTCATATCAAAAGATCTTATTGGGATGCCTGATTACCGCAGTACCAGTAATTGGCGCTTTGTATCAGTTTCGCAATAATCCTCAGTGGAATTCGATAATTTCTGATGCCAAAATCGCAGTGCAAATCGATCAATATAATAATTGGCAAGATCAAGCCACCTTAAAGCCTCCTAAGGATGCGCAGGGTAGACAAATTTCTGGAACTAACTATGAGCGTATTGCCTGGGGCACAGCAGCGCTCAGGTTGATCTCTCAAAATTCATTAGGCTTTGGTTTAGTGGAAAGGTCTTTTGGAAGGTTGGGCGCAAAAGTCTGGCCAGAAGCAAAGCTACATCAAAGCCATAGTGGTTGGTTAGACTTCACCTTAGGTTTAGGCTTGCCAGGCCTATTCTTATTATTGGGTGCTGGGGTGCTAGCTTGGCATCAAGCTTTGTCTAGCTCTGGCTGGGCAAAAATCATTGGGGGATGGGGCTTGGCAAGCATTCTACTGATGATGTTTACGACTGAGCTCTCACAAAAAGTCTATATTGATGCCATGATTTTTATGATTGGATTGGTTGGTTCGCTTAATCTCAAGGAGCGCGGTGACTCATTCAACCACTGACCCGATTTGGCTTCGTCTCTTGCCATCGTTTATTCGAAATAAACTTTCTGGCCGAGATCATTTACATGCAGCTATTCACAATAGTGGCTGGATATTTTTTGACAAAATATTGCGGGCTGTAATTGGGCTCGTAGTTGGTGCTTGGGTTGCACGTTATTTGGGTCCAGAGCAATTTGGTGAACTGGCCTATTGCATTGCATTTATTGCTATTTTTCAATCCATTACCAACCTTGGATTAGATGGCATTGTAGTCAGGGAGATCGCGAATCAACGTCATCGCGTCAATGATATTTTGGGCACGGTCTTTCAGCTGCGGTTATTACTGGGTATTACATGTTGGATGCTTGCGCTGGTACTTTATGGAATTGGCAATGGATTTTCTGGTCAAGGGATCTGGATTATTGGTTTTATTGGAGCCGGAATGATTTTTCAGGTAGCCGATACCGTTGATCTCTGGTTTCAGGGCAATAGCCAGAGTAAGAGAACAGTATTGGCAAAAGCCTCGGCTTATTTGATATCGAATGGCATCAGGGTGGCGCTGATTTTGTTATCAGCACCTTTGATTGCTTTTGCAGTGGTGGTTATGCTTGAGGGAGCGCTCACAGCGCTTGCGCTAAGCATTTCATATAAAAGATATCCTAGCGATGGTATTTGGAAAAGCAATCTTCAGGATGCCAAAAAATTATTGGGTGAGTCCTGGCCATACATGCTCTCTGGTTTTTCTATCATAATTTATATGCGTATTGATCAATTAATGATCAAAAGTATGTTGGGTGATTTTGAGTTGGGCATTTATTCGGCAGTAGTGCCGATTTCTAATCTTTGGAATATGATTCCGGTCACTATCTGCGCCAGCATTGCCCCATACATGGCCAAAAAGAAAATGGAGGGCCAGGCCATTTTTGATAGCGCATTACTTAAAGTATTTCGGCTCTTTTGGCTACTATCTCTAGCAGTTATTGCCTTAACAGTTGTGCTTTCTAGTTTTCTTATTGATCTAATGTATGGGGATGCCTATCAAGAGGCTACATCCGTTTTAAATATTTACGTCTTGACTAGTATTCCGGTATTTATGGGGGTGGGGCAAGGTCTATGGATGCTCAATTACCAAAAATCCTACCTATCTGTAATACAAACTATTTCTGGCGCGGTAGTTGCCTTAGTGGCAAACTTTGTATTGCTTCCTATTTGGGGTGTACAAGGTGCGGCAGTGGCCGCAATACTCTCACAAGCAATATCAGCTATGTGCATCAATGCTATTTTTGCTAGAGAACTATTTTTAATGCAGATGGGAATTCGTTTGAAAAAGGTTACTGATCTTAATGTCTAGCCCGGTTTTATTTATGGTGTTTAATCGCCCAGATGTGACTGAGGTGGTGTTTTCTGCCATTCGCGCGGCCAGGCCATCAAAGCTTTATTTAGCTGCTGATGGGCCACGTAGGTCAAAGCAAGGCGAAATTGATCAATGCAAGGCTGTTTTGCGCATCATCTCAAGTGTGGATTGGCCTTGCGAGGTCCATACCCTGTTCCGAGAAGAAAATCTGGGATGTAAGGTAGCGGTTTCCAGTGCGATTGACTGGTTCTTTTCGATGGAACCTGAGGGCATCATTCTTGAGGATGATTGCCTGCCGCATCCGGATTTTTTTAAGTATTGTGATGAATTGCTTGAGAAGTATCGTCACGATGATCGCATTGGGCTAATCTCAGGAACCTCATTTGGGGACTTGAGGGCTGAAGGTTTAATTTCTGGTCCAGAGGATTTTATTTTTAATCGCTACCCTTCTATTTGGGGGTGGGCATCTTGGCGGCGCGTATGGAGTCAATACGATGTCGATATTCAGGATTGGAAAGAATATCGTCAAGATATTTCTGAGATGACTCCGTGTGTAGAGCTGAGAAAAAGAAATGATCGACTGTTTGATCAGGTTTATGCGCACAAGATTGATACCTGGGATTATCAAGTGAGCTTCTTACTTTGGACAACTGCTAGGTTTGCTATTGCTCCACGCATGAATCTCATTGAGAATATTGGGTTTGGTCCAGATGCTACGCATACTAAGAACGCAAGTCAAATAGATTCTGGGCGCATTCAAATGTCTCAAGGGCGTCTTCAGTTTCCTCTTATTGCCCCTAAGATCATGGTGCCTAATTCGAACTATCAGCACTGGCTAGAAAAGCATTCAAGCCGCTCTAGCTTTGTAAAAATAATCAATAGATTAAAAAATTATGTCAGTCGCTAATCAATGTATTGGATGTGGCAGTCAGTCTTTAGCTCTGGTCCAGGGCAGAACAGTTTGTCAAGACTGCAGTCTTGAATTTGATATTCATGAGCAGGGCTTAAATTACGCGTCAGCCTACTCCGATGATGAATCCTTATATGCCCAGCACTTTCAAAGTTTAGACCGATTTCAGGCTGAGTCATTGGACAAACTACACTCATCCTTACTGCCTTTTGAGGCCTCTGTTTGTGATCTGATGGGGGCAAATGAATATAAAAGTATTGTTGACTTAGGGTGTGGTACAGGTCGGTTTTTGCGTGCAGTTGGAGCTGTTATTCCAAGCGCCAAGGGGTATGAGCTTGCTAACACTTTAGTGGATAGATTGAAATGGCATGGTCGTAATGTAACTAAAGGCGGTATCGATGAATTTTTAGCGGCGCCAGAAACCCCTGATGCCATTACTTTGTTTGAAGTAGTTGAGCATTTGCAGTCTCCAGGGTATTTCATGAGGCAGATTCTCGAAATCAAATCTCCTAAGATGCTTGCTATTGTTGTGCCAGAATGGGCAACTCGAAGGACATTTGATCTTCAGTTCGCCAGTCATGATGTGCCACCAAACCATCTGAGCTGGTGGAGTCCTCAAGCCCTCAAATCAATGCTGCAATGCCCTGGATACACAATTCGTGTACAGGTTATTCCAGAAAAGAGAATGAGTATGCTTAAACATTTTGTACGAAATTTGCGATGGGGTTCAAACTCAGCATCCTGGTTACAGTGGTTTAAGGCAATTCTGAATCCACCTGTATTTTGGTTGCTCGCTATTGCTGAGAAAAATACATGAGAAGCAAAATTGCTTTTGATGTGACTGGTTTGGCATGGAAATACCGTACAGGCGTTCAAAATCTCTACTGGGCCTATATTGATGCATTTTCTAAGTCACCCAAGTACCTTGATGAATGCGAAGTGACTTTTTATGATCGCTCAGGTATTTTTAATCAGCAGATAGACCGGGTCATCAGTTCAAGTTACCAATCTTGCGCCCCAAGATGGTGGCCCCATCACATGCGCAGACCACTGCAGGTTTTGATCAAATCAGGATTTGGGCTTAATCCAGCGCTGGGTAATGGAGTAAACCAGGTGTGGAATTGGGATATTTATCATCCCAAAGTGGCCAGGGGTTCAATTACCATCCCAGACATTTTGCCGCTGGAATATCCGCAATGGTTTAGCGCTCGCTTTCGACGTCAAACGGAGCGGGCGATCTCTTTTGCTGCTGACAGGGCAGAATTCGTAAACTGTATTTCTCATGATGTCAAAGATAGATTGCTTAAGTTCACAGGTATGAACCCCAAAAAGGTTCAAGTGATTTATCCCGGGATTCATGAATCTTATTTTCAGCTCGTTACACCCAATCGCCAAGAAGCAACACTCTCTAAATTTGGCTTGACTAAAGATGCATATGTTATTTCCTCGGGATTTTTGGATCCAAGAAAAAACTTAAAAAGACAGATTGAGGCGTTCGCACTATTTACTAAAAAACATCAAACGCCCTTAAAGTATGTATTGACTGGTTTAGAGACAAACTTATCCCAGGATATTTTGGAGTTGATTCGAAGTCCTGGGTTACGCGACCGAATCATTTTTTTGGGCTATGTATCTGCTGATGAACTTTTAGTTCTTAGTAGTGCATCAGCTTGCGTAATGTATTGCAGTATTGCAGAAGGATTTGGATTGCCGATTATTGAGGCAATGGCTTTAGGCGTTCCGATAATCACTTCTGCAACTAGCGCTATGCAAGAACTTGCAAAGCATAGAGCGATGTTGGCCAATCCCGAAGATCCTGAGTCAATAGCGGCAGCTCTAGAAGAAACCTTGCAGCTATCTTTGGCAGAGCAACGGCAAAGAAGCGTATCCAATCGAGAGTTTGCCTCGCAATTTACGATTGATCGCTGGTTTAAGGGGCATATTGATCATATGCTGCATAAGTCTGAGATACAAATCTAAACTGACATACTTAGACTTGTTCGAAAGATTTTTAATTGTGCTGCTTAAAGCCTAAAAAATCTTTGAGGGAAAGATAGACAAATTCACTGTTACTCACTAAGTATCTTCTCCATAGTCTCCCTGGCTCTGAAAGGAGTCTATATAACCACTCCAAACCCCACTGCTGAATTAGCTTAGGAGGTCTTTTTTTGGTCCCGGCATGGAAATCAAAAGCGGCTCCGACACCGAGCGCAATTGCTTTTAGATGGGGTGCATGGGTTGCGCACCAATATTCTTGCTTTGGGCAGCCCAAACCAACAAATAAGAAGCTGGCTCCAGAAGAATTAATTTTATCTACCAAGCTCTGATCAAGCAAAGCTTGCTCAGGAAGTTTTTCAGGGGCATAGATGCCTGCAATTTGCAGATTTGGAAATTGTCCCAAAAGCTTTTGCGATAAGAGACTCAAGGTCTGGGCATTGCTCCCAAGCAAGTAAATGGATTTGCCCTCAAGCGAAGCCAATTTACATAACTCCAGCATTAAATCAGGGCCTGATACCCGCTCTGCTTGTTTAAAACCCTTCAGCTTTTGTGTCCATACCAAGGGCATTCCATCAGGAACAACTAACTTAGCATTTTGAAGAGCGGATTTGAATACTGCGCTCTCATGTGCAATGGTGAGCATGTGGACATTTGCTACGCAAATATATCCCCCGGCATTATTTTTCTGACCTGCCAGTAGCATGAGTTTTTTTGAGATGCCTTTTATGTTGCCAATATCTACTGGAATCCCAATTACTTCAGCCTGGACTCTGTGCGAACTATTGAATAAGGTTTTGGTGGTCATAACTTATAACTTTATGGTGTACTAGAGTGGGTTACTAAATCTAGAGAAATGGCATTTAAGACTTGCTCAGGAGAAATTGACCGAATGCAGATAGCTTCATGAGTTTGACCCAGACAGGTTGGCTCATTAGAGCAGGGGTAATGAGGGCACCCGCCACTTTGGCCAATCGCTATTGAGTTTGGAGGCGCCCACCATTGCGGAAGATTGCCAGCATTAATCACAATCGTTCTTTTACCAAGCGCAGAAGCCAAATGAACTAAAAAGCTATCTACCCCAATTAATAAATCTATTTTATTTACTTCTGAAGCTAGCTTTTCAATAGACTCGTTAGAGAAAATCGGGATAGAGTATGCTGCATGGCCAAACTGCGTATTGGCAAGAGCTAGCTCTGCTGGAGAGCAAAGAATACTAGTCTGAACTCCTTTGTCAGCAAGGATCTTTGCAAGCATTAGCCAATTTTCAGTAGGCCATTGTTTGAAAGCTTGGCTAGAGTATGGGTGAAATGCAATCCTGAGAGGAGAGCTCAAGGGTAATGAACTCCCTTTTGCTTCAATGTTGCAGCCCAGCACGTTTGAAATGAGTAATGTTACAAACTGGTACGCCCAGCCATTATCAGAAGCTACTGGGATATATTTAACCCAGGGTAGTGAGTAATTCCAAATTAAACGTTTCATCCAATGAGGGGGTGCTTGCCCTTCCCACCTTGGGGAATGATGGCGCCTGCCACTAATAAGCATTCCTAAAAAGGATTCACGAGCATCGCCAATAAAATCGATGCTCGCATCTACTTGAAGCTTGTGGAGTTGGGTGATCGACTTCAATAAAGACAGCCAGCCACCTTGAAGTACTCTAGGAACGCCGCCAGCAATCGGAAACTGGGCTGTGATGATGCGATGAAAGCCCATCAGCCTAAAGAGTGGGGCAAACTCTGGTTTAGTCCAGATGATCCATTCAATGTCAGGGCGAACTTGTGCCGCCTCTTTTAGGGCAACTGCATTCATAATCGCATCGCCATAGCGACGTGCACTCATGACGCAAACACGGGCATTTTTGGGAAGCGGGGTCACAAATAAATGATGTTCAAGATTAAATGCACAATGTAAGATACCGAATATAGTTAGTAGGCTGATTTGCCAGTAAATCCATGAATGATGGTGAGGCAAATAATTTTCAGATCAAGCCAAATAGACCAGTGGTTAATGTAGTAGAGGTCATAGTCAACCCGCGCCTTCATCTTATCCAAAGTTTCTGTTTCTCCCCGCAGACCATTAACTTGAGCCCATCCGGTAATGCCAGGCTTCACCTTGTGGCGCAGCATGTAACCATTAATCAGTTTTCGGTAATGCTCATTATGAGAAACGGCATGTGGGCGGGGACCCACGATAGACATGCTGCCTTGAAGAACATTTAAAAATTGCGGCAACTCATCTAAAGAGGTCTTACGCAAGAATTTTCCTAAAGTGGTTACACGCTGATCATCTTTCTTGGCCTGCACAACGACTTCGCCATCATCTTGCGTGCGCATCGTTCTAAACTTAAGAACCTGAATGGTTTCCCCGTTTAGACCATAGCGGCGTTGCTTAAATAGGATTGGTCCTGGTGAACTCAGCTTGACACCAACAGCAATCAGAGTCATCAAGGGCAGTGTGATTAAGAAAAATAATAGGCCCAGAACACTATCTTCCACTTTCTTTAAAAACCACTGTGTCCCATAAAACGGATGATCATTAATGGTAATCATCGGCATATTGCCCAGGGTGATCCATTGAGATCCCAGTAAGTCTGAGAGAAAGACATTAGGCGCTAAATAGACTGAGGCCGTGGAGTCTGCGAGCCCATTGATTGCCTCAATGATTTCTTCTTGCTGGTTACCTGAGTAAGTTAAGAAGACGTAATCAATATTTTTTTCCTGAACATCTTTTAATAAAAGATTAAGGTCTTGATAAGTACTATGGAGAGACAAGCCAGTCCAAGGCAGAGAAGCAATCTTTGACTGAAGTTGCTCTGATGAAAGTCTATCTCCCAGAATTGCGTAAGTCCGAGTATTACTGCCAGTGCTGCGCAGGCGGCGCAATATGAGATAAATAAAGAGACGCTCTAATCCCAAGAATGCAGGGGTAGAAATGAGCCAAAAGCCAATTGTGAGACGTGAGAAATCTGCCGAAGACTTGGTGGCAAACGCGAGCAGAATCAAAATGAGCCCAACTGTCGCCCAAGTAGTAATAATTGTGAAGGCGATATCACTGTAGGACTGAAGGCGTGAAGAGCGATAGAGTGACCGCAGCTCGGCGATGAAGAAATATAGAATAATCGCCAGCAAAACAGCATATTGGTAGATAGAAAGATTCTCTATCTTGAAAACGAGGCACCAAAGACTCAGTCCGCCCCCGATCAAGAGGGCATCCAAAAGGCGGTTCAGGGTGGCAAATTCGGCGCTAAATGGGCGCAAAAGACCTGAATTTTGGGGATTACGAATAGTCATTAGTGGGTGATGTGCATCAGTAAGAATTGGGGTCTAATTAAAATGCTTTTATCATAGGACTTCTAAATGACTCATGATAATGCGACTAGTTAGACGAAGTCGTTTTATCCCATTCTGGAAGCTTGATTTGCTAAGAATTGCACAAAGTGGTCAAAAAGGGCTTGGCGCCGACATAGTGCCCGCCAGTTCCTTTGCTTATTTAATACTGTTTTTGCAGGTCTTTTCCTTTGCTATCTTGAATGCGATCTGGGTTCTTCCGGGAACAATCGGACTTCGCTATGCCTGCCTTATCCTCGGCGCATGCCTAAGTTTTTATCCCATTTATCAGGCGCGCAAACTCTTATTGCAAAAAAGAGCATTACCTATTTGGCTTCTAGTTGCCCTCTTTGGCTGGGCTACATTCCACCTTTTCTTTCTGAGTCAAAACAAAGTGTTGCAACTCGAAGAGCTCTCGAGCATTTGGAAGCGCGCTGCTATCGGACTTTGGTTTGCTTTTGGAATGGGCTTATCTATTTTCAGATTGGATCAACAAACAAATCGCAGTAAGTGGTGGCAATTATGCTATTGGATTATTTTTTATTGCGGCCTGCTAGCCCCAACGCTGATTTATCTGATTAAAGTATTGCTCGCTATGTATGGCCAACAGTGGGGCATCCAAATACCGCAGTCTATTCAGATGTATGTTGGGGCCCATTCAGTGTATATGGCAAAAACAGCCTATGTTGCTTTTTGCTTGCCAGCCCTAGCCGTCGCGCTTGGGATGTTGTTGCAGAACATTCAAAACCACCGCTGGCTCTCACTCGGAAACATTTTCTATATCCTCACGATCCCAGCTGTTTTTATCGTCTTCTATCTTGAGAATATTAAAAATGGAGTGGCTTACGGCACCTTGCTAATAGCTATATTTCTATTTTGTTTATTAGCTACCCTATTTAAAGGGCATTGGTTTCTAAAAATAATTCTAGGGGCTTGCTTGGTTACAGCAAGCATATTTTTTATCTCCAAACATCTAGAGCAAAATACATCCTGGAGAACATTTGCAGCTGATACTAAGATTGCTTTAGATATCAATCAATATCAGCAGTGGAAATACAGCGGGGCAAGAGGCTATCCCAATAATGCATTGGGAGTACCGGTCTCAGTGACGAATTACGAACGCGTATCATGGGCCAAAGTAGGAATTAAGTTGATTGAGCAAAACCCCTTGGGTTATGGCTTGATTGAGCGCTCGTTTGGCAGACAGGCAAAAGTCTCCTGGCCTGATTCCTTGCTGCACCAGTCTCATAGTGGTTGGATTGATTTAACTCTGGGGATTGGCATTCCTGGAGCCATCTTGCTTTTGGGCGCACTTTGGATGTTGCTTTGGCAACTCTGCGCAGAGGAGCTTCAAGAGCAGGGTTTGCGCTCCAATTCTTGGAAAAGGGCCTCCAGATGGGCCATCGGGGGACTATTTTTAATGTGGTGCACCACCGAAATCAGTCAAAAAGTCTATTTTGAGGCGCTTATTTTTTGGCTTGCTTTGGGGGCTGGCGTTAGCTTATATCCCGTAAAAAACAAGACTACCAGACCTTAAATGATCTCCGGGGAAGGTTGATGTGACCGATTGAGTCGCTGGGACTATTGTGATGCAGGCAAGAATTTTGACTGTCAAATAGTTGTAACTTTTGTAATGAGATAAAATTAGGTTTCCTGTATTACCTAATAAAGAACCTGGTTGATCCCTTATCTATGACCCAAGAAAACAACTCCTTGCCACAATCAGCTAATTTGAATGGTAACGCTTCAGGTGAGGCGGAAATCTCCCTTCTAGACATCGTCAATTTCCTGCAAGCATCTTGGAAAAAACTTGCCGCGGCAAGCATCGTGGGCGCTATTCTAGGATTTGCGAATTGGAACTTCTTGGCTAGCTATCAAGCAGAGTATGTTTTACTTAATAATAATAATAATAATAATAATAGTTATGCCCTTGACCTCGTTTCCTGGAAAACCATTCAAAAGAGCCTACCCAATTTAGCAGCGCAAATCGAAGATGAGGGCAAATCCCCCGAGAATCATGCGCAGCTTTACAGGGCTATGGCGAGCGAGCAGTGGTGGCAAAAAAATGTTATTCCGAGCTATGCCATATCCAAAGCCGATACCAAAGATCTGGCTGCCATTAGTAAAGACTTAGATGCTGCTTCCACTACTATTTTAAGTCTTACGGTAACGGCATCAGGTGGCACCAAAGAAAAGTCCATCGAGAACGTGCGCGCGGCAGCTAATTTTTTGCGTACTGGTAGCGCCTACTTGCAGCTGCGCAGTATTCTCAATAGCTACGAGACCGAGACCATATCGACTGTAGCTGATTTGCAAAAGCGCATTACCACTACCGAGATTGAGATGGGTTACCAAGTACAGCGCGCTAAAGCATTAGAAGATTTACATAAACGCTTTCCGGGGGGTAATAACGCCAGCAATCAGGTGGTTGATCCCAAGGACTCTGGCGCTAAGTATTTGCCATTAGCCACCCAAATCATCGCAGTTAATAACGATATTAATTTATCGAAAGAAGCCTTGCAGCGCTATAAGGATCGTTTAGCCCAAATCGCGCTCATCAAAATCTTTTTAGAAGAAGCAAATCCTCTCGCTGCAAACACATTTGATGGTATTGTTTTAGATGATGGCCTCTTGGCAATTGAGGCAAAGTTGCGCGCCAAATTGGCTAAAGAGGACATCAAACAACAAGAAGTCTTTGATCAGTTGCGCACCCAATTACTCTCTGTAAAAAGTCGCTTTACCAAGAGCCTAGATGCCAATACTGCGCCTACAAGCATCAAAAAAGGCATGATCAAAACAACTGCAGGCGGTCTAGCCGGTGCATTTTTCTTGATGCTGTTGGTACTTTTAGGTCAAAGAGTGTGGGCAAGTATTAAAGGTGGCGCAAAAAGCGGCGGTATCCAATGATCGGTAGAGCGCAGGCAAGAGCTCGGTATCGGGCATTAGCAGGCTTGTCTATTAAAAAGTAATCCATTCCTTTGGTATTTATAAACTCCCTTCATGACATTTACCTTCTCCTCCAATCTGCAAGAGCACCAATTACTTTTCCAGAATTTGGGCGCTTTAGAGTCTGTTGTTAATGAAGCTAGTGAGTTGATTGCTAAAGCTTTTATAAGTAGTAATAAATTGATGATTTGTGGGAATGGCGGGTCTGCTGCCGATAGTCAGCATATTGCTGCCGAGATGACAGGGCACTTTATTAAAGATCGCAAACCTTTACCGGCCATTGCATTAACTACCGATACTTCTGCTTTAACGTGTATTGCAAACGATTATTCCTTTGAAGATGTGTTTGCAAGGCAAGTCGGTGCGTTGGGTCGAGGGGGGTGATGTATTAATTGCTATTTCTACTTCAGGTAATTCGGGTAATGTTATTAAAGCGATGCATGTTGCGAAAGAGCTTGGGATCAAGGTTATCGCATTGGGGGGCAGATGAAATCCCTTACTGATCTTTCAATTATCGTTCCAAGTCAGACAACTGCACGGATTCAAGAAGCTCATATATTTATTGGACACATGATTTGTGGATTGGTTGGCTGAAGGTTGCCCACTATTTCACTTACTAATCCAATAGAAGCTGAAGCTATTACTGTGATTTTCATTTAGCGAATGAAAAATAATTCTCCTCAATGGTTACTTTATTTGCCGAACTTCTTGAGGGATCGGTTATTGGGTCGCGATAATTTTTTATCTATTATTCACAATAGTGGCTGGCTTTTACTAGATAAGATTATGCGGGCAATATTTGGTCTGCTTGTCGGGGCGTGGGTTGCTAGATATCTTGGGCCATCCCAGTTTGGCGAACTGGCGTATTGCATTGCGTTCGTAGCAATTTTCCAATCAATTTCTTTATTGGGGCTTGATGGTATAGCCGTAAGGGAGATTGTTAGTGATGAAAGGCATTCTGGGGTCGTTTTAGGCACCATCTTTAGGATGCGTTTTGCAGCAGGTTTAATTTGCTGGCTGACTGTAACCATACTTTATGGTTTTTCTAATAATTACCAATCAGAAAGTTTTTTATTGGCCGCTCTTGTTGCTGGCGGTTTAATTTTTCAGTCAGCAGATAGCATTGATTTATGGTTTCAGAGTCAGTTGCAGAGCAGGAGAACAGTCCTGGCTAAGCTATTTGCCTATTTATTATCAAATGGTGTAAAGGTGGCTCTAATCTTATTAGAGGCACCATTATTAGCTTTTGCTGGAGTTATTATGTTCGAGGCAATGCTAAATTCATTAGTGCTATATGTTTCATATCGTCGATTTCCTGCGCCCAATACGTGGGCATATAATCTATTAGTCTCTAGAAATTTGTTATCTGAATCTTGGCCATATATTCTCAGCACTGTTTCAATTGTAATTTATATGCGCATAGATCAAATTATGATTAAAAGTCTATTGGATGAAAAGTCTTTAGGCATATATGCTGCCATGATTCCAATATCGAGCCTATGGAATATAGTGCCCATGGTTATTTGTATGAGTGTTGCACCTTATATTGCAAAAATTAAAAATTCGGACAATATCAAATTTGAAATGATTATGTTGAAAATATTTCGCATCGCATTGATCTTAAGTGTGATGGCAATTTTCGTTACGTGGATTTTATCTGGACCAGTTGTATCATTGATGTATGGATCGGCATACCATGGGGCTGCAGATATTTTAAATATATATGTACTTACAAATATCCCAATTTTTTTAGGGGTGGTGCAAGGGCTATGGTTTGTTAATAATAAAAAACCTCATTTAGCTTTACTGCAAACAATATCCGGAGCTTTATTTTCTATATTTGGAAATCTACTTTTGATACCTGTATTTGGTCTGAAGGGTGCCGCGCTGACAGCTGTTATTGCGCAATTAATTTCGGCAGTTTTAATAAATTTTATTTTTTCGCGGAAATTATTTTATATGCAAATTGGTTATGGTTTTAGATCTAGAGGATTAGACGACTTATGAACAAAATCCTCATCACTGGCGGCGCTGGTTTTCTGGGCTCGCACCTCACCGAGAAACTCCTTAAAGAAGGTAATGAGGTTTTGGTAGTAGATAATTTCTTTACGGGTACTAAACAAAACATTACACACTTAATAGACAATCCCAATTTAGAGGTGATGCGCCATGATCTGACCTTCCCGCTCTATGTAGAAACTAATCAGATCTACAACTTAGCTTGCCCAGCTTCACCAGTCCACTATCAGTACGATCCCGTGCAAACGACGAAGACCAGCGTGCATGGCGCAATCAATATGCTGGGATTGGCTAAGCGCACCCGCGCCAGAATCTTGCAAGCATCTACTAGTGAAGTCTATGGCGACCCTGAAGTGCACCCTCAGCCAGAAGAGTATTGGGGAAGAGTCAATCCTATTGGGATACGTTCTTGTTATGACGAAGGCAAGCGCTGCGCTGAAACCTTATTCTTTGACTATTACCGTCAGCATCAGCTCGATATCAAAGTAGTACGTATCTTTAATACCTATGGGCCGCGCATGCATCCCAATGATGGACGCGTTGTTAGTAACTTCATTGTGCAGGCTCTCAAAGGCCAAGATATTACTATTTATGGTGATGGCCAACAAACCCGTAGCTTTTGCTATGTAGATGATTTAATCGATGCCATGGTGTCAATGATGAACTCAGAAGAGGGCTTTACTGGGCCAGTCAATATTGGCAATCCAGGTGAGTTCACGATGCTGCAATTAGCAGAAACTGTTCTCAAGCTCTCAGGTAGTAAATCAAAAATTATTCATCAGCCATTACCATCCGATGACCCTAAGCAACGCCAACCAAACATTGAATTGGCTAAAGCCAAGCTCGGTTGGGAGCCCAAGGTCAACTTAGAGGATGGTCTTAAAGAGACGATTGCTTACTTTAAGGCGGTATTAAGTGTCTAATTTTTTATTGAATACCCCAGTTGCTTTTATCATTTTTAATCGTCCCGATGAAACGGAGCGTGTATTTTTAGAAATTGCAAAAGCTAAGCCAAAAAAATTATTAGTTATAGGAGATGGGCCTCGTTCGAATCATATTGGGGAGGCAGACAAGGTTTCAAAAGCCAGAGATATAATAAAAAAGGTTGACTGGCCTTGCGAAGTTTTAGTTAATTACTCCGATGTAAATCTGGGATGTAAGGCTCGCGTATCTAGTGGTATTGATTGGGTTTTTGAGTGCGTCAATGAGGCGATTATTTTGGAAGATGATTGTCTACCTCACCCCTCTTTTTTCAGGTTTTGTGAGGAAATGCTAGTCAGGTATAGGAGTGACGAGCGGATTGGAATGATTACTGGAGATAATTTTCACTTTGGTCAATTTAAAGGGGATAAAAGCTATTACTTTTCAGGCTTCAATAATATCTGGGGTTGGGCAACATGGCGGAATCGCTGGCAGCATGATTATGATGTGGATTTAAAAAATTGGCCAAATGTATTGAAAAGTGGCGAAATTGAAAACTGGTTTGGTTTTAAAGATGCAGAAAGATATTACGTCAATATTTTTGAACGCGTATACGGCAATAAGATCGATACTTGGGATTATCAATGGCTTTTTGGCAGCAGATTAAATGTAAGGGTTTCAATTGTTCCTAGAGTTAATCTAGTTTCAAATATTGGATTTGGATTGAGCGCGACACATACAGTTGGAGAAAGCGTCCTTGCTAATATGGCTACTGAGGAAATTCTATTTCCGTTAAAACATCCTGACCAAATTTTCAAAAATGTAAAATTAGACGAAATTTTTTTTAAAAAATATGTAGATGACTCACTATTTAGAAGAATTCAAAGGCGCATTCATTCCATCATATATAGGGTTTAATTTATACAATGACAGTAACGTGCGTTAATTTAAGTTGTCGATGTTGTGCGGAAGAGAGCAATAAGTTATTTACTGCCAGCCTTCTTAATAGATATCAGGTCGACTATTTTGAGTGCCCAACATGTGGGTATGTCCAGACAGAGGATCCATACTGGCTAGATGACGCTTATGCCGATGCAATTAATGATAGCGATACCGGAATACTTGCAAGAAATCAAATTAACGCTAGAGTTGTTTTGGGCGTTATGGCTTTGTTAGGTAATGTAAACGGAACAGTTGTAGATTGCGCCGGGGGGTACGGAATTTTAGTTCGACTCTTACGAGACTATGGCATAAATGCCTTCTGGTCAGATCAATTTTGTCAAAATTTACTAGCCAAGGGGTTTGAGTTTTCCGGCGGAAGTGCTAATTTAGTGACTGTTTTTGAGGCATTTGAGCATTTTGTGGACCCAGATATTGAATTAGATAGATTTTTAGATATTGCTCCAAACGTTCTATTTTCAACTGAAATAATAGCTACCCCTACGCCAGATCAACATGAGTGGTGGTACTACGGCGTGGAGCATGGTCAGCATATTGGTTTTTTTAGAACAAAAACATTAGAGAGGCTTGCAAGAGTGCGCGGAAAAAGATTGATAACTAATGGTAAAAATTATCATTTAATTACCGACCAGCCAGTAAATCAAACCCTATGGTATTTGCTTGTAAAGCTTAACTTTCTCATACCATTTTTTCTCAAGAAAAAACTGAAAAGCAAAGTATGGTCGGATCATTTTCTAATGTTAAAACCAAGAAAATAATGAGGATAGCTTTTGATTATCAGGCTTTTTGTATGCAGTCTTATGGCGGTATTTCACGCTATTTCACGCGTCTCGCACAGGAATTACAATCCCTAAGACAAGAAGTTCAGGTCTTTGCACCTCTTCATCGCAATGCTTATCTGGCATTGACTCAAGAAAATATGGTATATGGTCGCTACATTCAAAGATACCTCCCAAAAGCCACTAAATTTTATTTGGCATATAACTTTTTAAAGTCTAGTAATCAAATTGAAAAATGGTTGCCAGATATAGTGCATCAAACCTATTATTCTAATCAAGTATTAAGATCTAAAAATTTTAAAACAGTAATTTCAGTTTATGATATGATTCATGAGCTTTATCCAAATCAATTTTCCGTCTGGGATAGTACATTAAGGGTTAAAGAAAAGGCTATCAAGCGAGCGGATCATGTGATTTGCATTTCCGAAAATACGAAGCATGATCTTATGCATTTTTATTCTGTTCCTGAGCAAAAAATTTCAGTAGTACACCTTGGGTTTGATCATGTAAATCCAGAAATTATAGGAAAAGTAGCCTCAATACATATTAGACAGCCATTTTTATTGTATGTAGGGCATCGCGGGGGCTATAAAAACTTTTCAGGTTTACTTAGGGCGGTAGCGTCATCTCCAAGGCTCATGAAGGATTTTAGTATTTTAGCTTTTGGTGGGAATCCATTTTCCAGCGATGAGCGAGCATTAATTTCTGCGCTTGGCTTCAATGACCAACAAGTATTCCAATATAGTGGGAGCGACTCCAATTTACAGCGCTGTTATCAAACAGCAACCGCGTTCGTTTATCCATCCATGTATGAGGGGTTTGGAATACCACCCCTAGAGTCTATGGCACAAGGGTGTCCTGTGATAAGTAGTAATACTAGCTCTATGCCGGAAGTGATAGGTAATGCTGCCCAGTTTTTTAATCCTAACAGCATCGAAGAAATGAAAGATGCTATAGAGAGGGTTGTCTATTCGGGGGAGGTGACTGAAGCACTGAAAATAGCTGGCAGGAATCGTTTGTCATGTTTTTCATGGGAGAAGTGCGCAAAAGATACCTTAAGGATATATTACGAGTTAATGTGAGCGGTAAATTAAAGATCCTTGTCGTTATATGGCGGCTCTATCGCTCAATGGCAGCCATTGTAGATAAAAACTTACTATTTAATTCTTTAAAGATAAGGATTTTGGGGAAGCTCTTGAATAGTCCAGCCATGATTTGACATTGAATTAATTAGGTCTTGAGTGGGCCTCTGCTTAAACAAGGCAACAGTCAATAAATTCGTTTTCATAAAACCTAAAAAACATAACAAATCACGAATTTTTATACAAACTACTGTTTTTAGTTTAATGAATTTATGCTTAAAGTTTTTAGGGTCAATGTCTATAAACTCAACCCCTGGGATGTAGTGATCGTTGACCCCAGTAAAGGCTATGCAGTTGTAATGCATTCCAAGTAAAAATTTACTAAGCTCCCTTTCTGAAATGGTGTAGACATAATTTCCTACGGTTTCGAATGAATGAGCACCAGTGTTGTTTTTAGTTAGTTTTTTTAGAAGCCTAAAAAGGGGGAGCAAGGGAGCCTTATCGATTAATTGATCTCTTGGCTCGGTAAGGATTACAGCAGTTTTACACACTCTTAACATTTCATATAAGGCCATATAAGGGCGTGGAAAATGGTGTAGGGCTTCTTTGCAGTAAATAAAATCAAACGAATTGTCATCGAACTTCAGAGATTCTGCATTTTGGGCTGAGTATTCACTAATAAAACCTTTTTCATGGGCTATAGTTAAGAGCGTATCTGAATAGTCAGAGCAATGAACTTTTTGTATGCCTGAGGATAGAAGGAAATGTGCATCAGTACCATACCTTCCATCGCCAACAGTAAGCCATTTGAAAGACTTGTCGTAGGATATTATTGGATTAATTAGGAAATGCATTCTCCTGTGACGCCATGCATCAAGAGTGTTATGTTTGAACCAGGTGGCGCCAATTTGCTGCTTTAAGGGGTTGGTCAGAATCTCATCCCATTCTTCCTCATGACGGTCATATTTAATATAAGATTCATTGTTCATAAAAAACTCTTTTTATCGAAAATACTTGCATTGGCTGTCTTATAGCGAGATAGTAACGTTTAGGAAAATAACTAAAACAAACCACAGTAGTTAAAATTTTTATTACATAAGGAATAGTTTGAGTAACAGATTAAAGGGATTTATAGCCATATGGTGGAGTTTTTGGATTGCTGCGGCATATTTAAATACAAGTTTAAGTATATCGAACCTTGCTACAGCTTTGGTAACATTCTCAATGGTTTTATTTCTAGTTGGGTGGTCATTATCAGAAAATTTAAAATTTAAGAAGTTACCAAAAGAAAAATACTTTTATTTAAATGTGGAAATAATATTGCTTTATATTATTTTAATACAGATAGTAATGTCAATTTTTTCATTAACATATTCTTTAAATAATCCAGGAGCCTTGCGTGATATTGCTTACAGCAACCCGGTAGAAATATATAAAAATCAATACATATTGCAAATATATACCCTCTTAGTTTATCCAATTGGACTGTATGGTATCGCGTCAATTAATTTCTTTAGCTCAACAACATATAAAAATGGTTTAATTTTATTATTCTTTATTTTTGATACTTTAATTACATTAGGTAGATTATCAATTTATATTTTTTTTATTTATATTTTAATAAACGCAATTATTATAAACAAAAAACTTATTTATAAAAAAATAGCATTTTTATTTATTATAGCAAATATTATAATGTATATTCTATTTAATTATAGATATACTAATGAGCTGAATATATCCCTAGAAAATTATATTGAATACTTAGAAACGTCAGTTTTTAACTATCATATAATTGGATTTAAAATTTTTGATGAATTTATTAATGGTAATTTAATCTTCAACAGTGAATCTCTTCTTACATTTGGTTTTTATGAGTATATAGTCAGTAAATTTTATTCAATTTTTATACCAACGGTAAGTAATTGGGCAAAATTTGGCGAGGTGCTACAGGGATTTGTTATACAAATTGAGGGCGGAACTTATAATGCTCTCTCAACAATTTTTTTACCTTACTATATTGATTTTGGAATAATTGGACCACCTGCTTTCTTATTTATTTTTGGATCCATCATAGGTTTTGGTATTAATCGAACTGGCAATGTAACCCCATTAGGTATTTTAATATTAATTTTGGTCATCACTGGAATGTTGCAGTCTACAACAATTGGACAATTGTTGTATATACCATTGATATTAATTTTATTTGGAATTAGATTAAGATGACCAACTCAAATAAAATGTTAGATTTTTTAATTTTAATAATAATTTTAAACATATTATTATTATCAATATTTTCAAACCATTGGGGTTATGATGAATTTGCGGCGGTTTCCAGCCATCTTGAACTTTCAAATTATATTTATATAGATGAGTATAAAAAATATTTAACAAATATAGGTATTAGTAATGAATATATTGTTGAAATAATTATTAATTACTTACTTCCAATCATTATAGTACCATTGAGATGGACTTATGCAATCGGAATTAGTCCTTGGCTGAGTATATCAAATTATATAGGTATAGATTGGCCGTATTTAAGGCCAATTTTAATGCTTCCATATGTATTTTTAATTTACTTAGGTTTAATTTTAATTAAAAAAACATTAGTTGATATTGTTAATTCAATTGCAATTGCAATTTTCTTTATACTGATTTTTTGTTCGGGTCCGTTTCTATATTGGACAAATACTTTAACATCCTATTCTCATCACATTTTTGTCTTTGGAATTATCTTATATAGCGTTCTTAAGTGCGATTTTAATGGCCATATATTTAATAAAAAGAGTATTTTACTTGCAATAGTCCCTTTATTCAATTATCAATATATTTTTATCATATGTGCATTAGGTTTATATGATTGGCTAAAGGATATTAAATCCAAAAAATTCTTATTTATAGTCAAAAGTTGGGTTTTGTCAATAATTACATGTTTTTCATCAGTTATATTTCTTGTATTTCGTTCAATAATTTCCGGCAAACACCAAGATCCTGCATTTGCATCTTTAAATGAATTTGAACTCAGCATATATTCTATTCCTTCAAATTTTAAATTTTCAATTGATTTTTTTGATTACGTGATTTCAATATATATTAATATATTATTTTCATTTTACAAAAATAATATTTATAATTTTACAAATTATGGAATAGTTTTTAGTACTTTATTTTTTATATTAATGGTTTCTATTGCCTATATTAATTGGAATATTAGTAAAAAACTTACAAGTATTCTACTTTTAATAATTGGTACAACTTTATTGCTACAATTTTTAGGTCTACTGCATGTTGCGCCCAAGAGGCATCAATTAGTTTTATTTTTACCTGTAGCTCTTTTATTTTCGATATATTTTTCAAAATTTTTCATTAAATATTTGGCTTATAATCAAATATATTATATAATATTTATTGTACTAACATTATCTATGGTATTTAAAATAAATACATTTTCATTTGCAGAAAATAGTTTTCCTAAAGATTACATAAAACCTTATTTAGATAAGGAGGGTGTTGAGCGTTTGGTATTGAATAAATGTGACTATGAACCTATTTTATATAAAGATCTTAGAGTTGCCTATAAACCAATTTATAGGTGTGGACCCAGGGTGGTTGAAAAGTTGCCTCCTAATGTCAACACAATAGCGGTTTGGTCATCGTTTCCTATAAATGCAAATAGCGCATTAGACATCATTGGTGACTATTCAGGCTCAAAATGGAGTCTAATCTCCCCTCTGCAGCTTGATCTTAATCGGGACTGCAGCTCTTGTAGTAGATTGTGGATCGCAAAATTAATACTTGAAAATAAATAATATATATGCAGATCGTTATTCCAATGTCTGGCTTTGGTGAGCGCTTTCGACGCGCTGGTTATGTTATTCCTAAGCCCCTAATTGAGGTTGATGGTAAGCCCATTATCGGTCATGTGATTGATCTATTTCCAGGCGAGACCGATTTCACATTTATTTGCAATGAAGATCACTTAGCGAATACCGACTACCGCATCGAGCAAATTCTGAAGAATTTGTGCCCTACTGGTCGTATTGTTAGCATTCCGGCACATAAGCTTGGCCCTATCTATGCTGTGCGCCAAATAGAACATCTATTAGACCCAACTCGCCCTGTATTAGTTAATTACTGCGATTTCACCTGCTATTGGGATTGGGATCACTTCAAAGTGTTTGTCGCTCAAACACAATGTGCTGGCGCCATTCCTGCATATAAAGGCTTTCATCCCCATACTCTTGGCACCACCAACTATGCCTATATGAAAGAGGTGTCCAGCACCATTCCCGGCAAAGAAAGTGGCTGGTTATTGGATATTCAAGAAAAGCAGCCCTTTACTGACAATCGCATGGAAGAATACGCCTCTAGCGGAACGTATTACTTTGCTAGTGCCAAGATCATGAGTGATGCGTTTGAGCAAACCATGGATCAGAATCTCAATATTGGCGGGGAGTTCTATGTCAGCTTAGCTTATAAACCCATGCTGGCCCAAGGTAAAAAAATTGCTGTGTATCCGCTACAGCACTTTATGCAATGGGGAACACCAGATGACTTGGAGGAATACAACGCTTGGTCAAATACTTTTAAGAGATTATTACATTCTGAGCAAGTAAGTAAGCCTGCTGGTTCACTGATTATTCCAATGGCGGGTATGGGAAAGCGCTTTGTAGAAGAAGGTTACACCCTCGCTAAACCGCTCATCCCAGTCTTTGGTAAAGCAATGGTGATTCAGGCCATTGATGATTTACCCAAAGCACAATACAAGTCAGTCATTTTGCGAGCTGATATGCCAGGCTTGGCTGATATCGAAACGTCGATCAAACAGCAATTTCCCAATTCGATTCTGACGCGCGTTCCTGGCGTGACCGAAGGGCAAGCTTGTACTGCGCTCATTGGTCTAGATGCGCTAGAAAGCCATATGTCTAAAGCCGATACCCAATTAGCTAACGGCGCTCTTGAGCCCATTACACCTATAAATCCAATCACCTTTGGGGCCTGTGATAACGGCGCACTCTTTGATCAGAGTGCCTATGAAGCACTGTTAGGCAATCCCGAAGTAGATGTCATCGTCTGGGGTGTGCGTGGTCATATCAATGCGGTGCGTAAGCCGCAGATGTTTGGTTGGATTGATGCAGATGCTCATGGCTTGATTGCGAACATCTCTGTCAAAACCCCTTTAGCCTTACCAGCAACAGACCCGATCGTGATTGGCACTTTTACCTTTAAAAACGCTGGTGATGCACGGCGGGCAATCGATACGCTGATTGCGCGTAATGGGCGGATTAATGGCGAGTTCTACTTAGACTCATGTATTAATGATGCGATTGCCTTGGGTCTGCGTTGTTATCTACTGGAAGTCGATAGCTTTATATCTTGGGGCACCCCAAACGATCTCAAGACCTTTGAGTACTGGCAGTCTTGCTTTCATAAATGGCCTCATCACCCCTATCGACTTGAAAATGATCTTCGAGTTAATGTGAATGCTTTAGAACTTCTGAATCAAAGGTATTCTCCAAGAATTCCACGGATGCCGATTATGCAAGCGGAATGAAATGGCAAAGGGATTGGGGAGATATTTATTTATAGGGGCTGGATCGAATATATTAAATTTTGCTTTTTATTTCATTTTCTTTTCAGTTGGCATGTCCCTGTTTTTAGCTTCAACAATAGGCTATTTAATCGGCCTATTTTTTTCTTATCATTTTGGGCGAACTTGGGTTTTTGATGAACGGTTTGATATTAGAATGAAAAATGTAATTAGTTTTGCTTTGGTGTATGCAATTGGCGGGGTGGGTATGAGTCTAATAATTGAGGTTATGAATAAAAAAGTAGGTTTAGACTTTCAGATAAGTTGGATCTTTGGTGCAGTCTTTGCTGTAGTAAATAATTTCCTCGGATTAAAATTTTTTGTATTCAATGGGATAAAAAATGGCAAGTAAATTTGGATTTATTTCAAAACTAGAATTCCTTCAGGATTGGGCCTCAGCAATTATTGCCGGCTTAAATCCTGCAATTGTTCATAATTTAGAAAAGTATCATGTGTTGAAAAAAGTGCACTACCTTTCTGCGATTGAAAATATTGAGGGTGATTATCTTGAATTCGGGGTTTTTACTGGAAGCTCCTTTTGTCACTCGATCCGTTGTTGTAAAAAATTGGCAAAGATAAACCCAAATACACTTAAAACAAAATTTTTTGGTTTTGACTCATTTTCAGGATTTGGAGACTTAAATGAGGATGACGAGCACCCCTTCTATACCGATGAAAATTTTTCTACCAGCCTCTCGGCTGTTAATAATCGCGTGCAGCGTATAGCGCAAGGTATTGAATTTAAATTGATTCCTGGCTTTTTTAGTGATTCTTTAAAAGTCGGATCCCATCGGATGGGAATAGATAAATCACGTATCATTTTTATTGATAGTGATACTTACTCAAGCGCTAATGAGGCGCTTGCATTTTGCATTCCAACCTTGCAAGAGGGCACCTTTATTGTACTCGATGATTATTATTCTTATCGAGGAAGTGAAGCTCGAGGTGTGGCGCGAGCATTCAATGAGTTTGTTTCTCAAGGAGGAATAAATGTCAGACATGTGTTTAATTACGGAATGGGTGGTGTGGTCTATGTTGTTTCAAAGAAAATATAATGAAACTTTCATTGGTTATTCCTTGCTATAACGAAGAAGCCAATTTGCCATTGCTATTGGAGGCTTGTCAACCACTTCGATTGAATGGCGATATAGAAGTTATTATTGTAGACAATGGTTCGACAGATGGCACATCTGAGGTGCTTAAAAGATTGCTTCCAAGTTATCCACACTGTCGTACTGTACGCGTGTCAGTTAATCAGGGTTATGGATTTGGTATTTTGTATGGATTAATGGCGGCTCAGGGGAACATTCTTGCCTGGACGCATGCAGACCTGCAGACTGATCCCAAAGATGTCCTTAGATGTTTAGAGCTTTTTAATCGCTATGGAGAAACCATTTTTGTGAAAGGTAGGCGAATTAAGCGCCCGTTAACAGATGTTGCATTTACCGTGGGAATGAGCATCTTTGAAACTCTTTTGCTGCGCACCCGTTTATGGGACATCAACGCTCAACCCAATATATTCTCCAGGTCATTCTTTGAGAGTTGGGTAAATCCCCCGCATGATTTTTCCCTAGATTTGTATGTGTATTTCACAGCGCGCCATAAAGGCTTGCCGGTTTACCGCTTTCCCGTAGAATTTGGAGAGAGGGCCCATGGGGTCTCTCATTGGAATGTCAATTGGGCAGGAAAATGGAAATTTATCCGCAGAACCATCGACTTTAGCTTTGAACTGAAAAAAAGGCTGTCTCAATGAAGTTCATTGCTCATCGGCGCAACACAATCGAAGAATTAAAGGCGACCCCAAGGGATTTCGGTGTCGAGGTCGACGTTCGCTCTAATGATGGGAAGCTGATCATTCACCATGACCCCTTTGCTTCTGGGGAAGACTTTGAGGCATGGCTCAAGCACTACCACCATGGCACCCTGATTCTCAATGTCAAAGAAGAAGGTCTAGAGGCCTGTTTAATTGAACTGATGCAGCAACACCACATCACAGATTATTTTTTCCTAGATCAATCCTTCCCGTTTCTGATTAAGTGGTCCAAGTTGGGTGAGCGCAACTGTGCTGTGCGCGTCTCCGAATTTGAGTCCATCGAAACTGCACTTACCCTCGCCGGAAAAATTGACTGGGTCTGGGTTGACTGCTTTACCCACTTCCCGCTCACGGGTAACGATGCCAAGCGCTTGCTCGAGGCTGGCTTTAAGTTGTGCCTGGTTTCTCCAGAACTGCAGGGTCGCCCTGCTGAGGTGGAAATTCCCCTACTTGCCAATTTACTGCGTGAGTGCTCGATTAAGCCCGAAGCTATTTGCACAAAGCAACCTGAGCTCTGGAAAGAGCGCCTACAGAACGCCGTCTAAGTTACTGATGAAAAAATTACTTGCCTACTGCCAAAGCCCCCTCTTTTTAATAGGGCTTCTCCTGCGTTTAGCATTATTAGTGCTGGTGTTGCCCACACCCGTTGGTCAATGGTTTGTCCCGTTTCTGAGTAATAGCATCAGTACTTTTAGCTTAGATCCTTGGCAAGCATGGTTGAGTCAAGGAGGTGCCGCAGCCGCTTTTCCTTATGGCTATGCCATGTGGCTTTTTCTCTTGCCCTTTAGCTTGGTTTGTAAGTTACTTTCCATTCCCCTGGCCTATGGTTATGGCGCGAGTTTGATTGCCGCTGATTTTGGTTTGCTTTTAATCCTCCGTAAGTTACTCAATCCCAAAGACTGGGTCTTACTCGCAATCTACTGGCTCTCTCCGATTAGTCTCATTGCTAGCTACTGGCTGGGCTATAACGACATCATTCCGGTGTTTTTATTGATGAGTGCGATTTACCTTCTCAGGGGTCAACGCTTGTTGTTCTCGGGCGTGGTGTTAGTAGCCGCTATCTCAGCAAAGCTCAGTATGATTTTGAGCTTGCCTTTCTTTCTGATTTATCTGTTTCATAATCGCAATCTTCGCCAAATTTTCAGTCAATATCTGGCTGGTCTCGCGCTTGGATTAGCAATTTTCTTCTTACCCTTTCTGTTCTCTCAAGCTGGTCTGAGCATGCTGGCGAATAACCCCGAAGTAGAAAAGATTTACCAGCTCTCGATTAGTCTAGTACGCAATACCTCAGTGTATTTAGTGCCGCTGGCCTACTTGCTGATGCTCTATGCCGCTTGGAGAGTCAAGCGCATGAACTTTGAGCTCTTTAATGCCATCTTGGGCACGGCCTTTTTATTGGTGGTGTTATTAACACCGGCTTCACCGGGTTGGTTTATCTGGATCTTGCCTTTACTCGTCTCTTATCAAGTATCCGGCGATCGGGCAGCCTTCTATATCACCTCGATTTTTTCTGCGCTTTATGTCTTCAGCGCGCTGTTATTTGTGGGTAGCCAACAGATCGATTTAGTGATGCAGGCGTTAGGACTTCACGCTAATGCAGGCCAACAGATCATTAATGCCGAGTGGATTAATTCTCGCCTAGCCTCACTCACCCATACAGCCTTAGTAGCCACAGGAATTGTTTTAGCCATTCGGATTTGGCGCGAGACCGTGATTCGCAATGATTTCTTTCGCCTGAGTCGCAAGCCTTTTGTGATTGGTATTGCTGGCGACTCGGGCGCCGGCAAAGATACTTTTGCTAATGCTATTAGCGGCCTCTTTGGCTCCCACTCGGTGGCAGCTATTTCTGGGGATGACTATCACCTCTGGGATCGCCATCAACCAATGTGGCAAGTGATGACGCACATCAATCCAGCCGCAAATGATTTAGAGAGTTTTGCTAAAAATTTAGTTTCTCTTACAGATGGCAGATCAGTACAAGCCAGTCACTATGACCACGATACCGGCAAGATGGGCAGGCCATTTACTATCCAAAGCAATGACATCATTATTGCTAGTGGACTGCATGCTCTCTATCTTCCTATCTTGCGCGAGTGTTATGACCTGAGCATTTACCTGGATATCGATGAAGGCTTACGTACCTACTTCAAGGTCCAAAGGGATGTAAATACACGCGGTTATACCATTGAGCGGGTGCTAAATGCCTTGGCAAAGCGCAAGCCTGATTCTGAGAAATTCATCAGACCTCAAGTCGCTTTTGCGGACTTGATTTTTAGTCTTCGCCCAATTAACCCAAGTGCTCTGAATAATGCCAATGAATCTAACCCACCACGTTTAAAACTGGTTGTCAAATCCCGTCATGGATTTAATGAGATTTCACTTAAAAGGGTGCTGATAGGCGTCTGTGGCCTGCATGTGGATATGAACACTAATGCCGATGTCTCTGAAGTGGAACTCAGTATTGAGGGCGAAACCTCTGCTCAGGACATTCAAATGGCTGCAAGGTTGATTTGCCCTCAAATCTTCGAGTTCTTGGATCTCCAGCCTCAATGGCAAAATGGGGTATTAGGTCTGATGCAGCTCATTACCATATCTCATATCAACCAAGCGCTGACTAGAAGATTTATATGATCCAAATTACCGACCAAAGTCGCTTTACGCGCTTACCTGATGCGGTGCTCTTTGATACCGATAACACCCTTTACCCCTATGATCCAGCACATGCTGCCGCTCAGCAGGCGGTTAAAGAAAAAGTGATGAGTACCTTCTCGATTAGCGCAAAGGATTTTGATGTCGCCTTTAAAGAAGGGCGAAAACAAATTAAAACTCGCTTAGGTCATACCGCCTCATCGCATAGTCGTCTACTCTACTTACAGCGCATGTTAGAGATCATGGGGCTGGGATCCCAAGTGCTGCTGGCCTTGGATTTTGAGCAAACCTACTGGCGCACCTTCTTGGCTAATGCCATCCTCTTTGATGATGTAAAGGAGGTGCTAGACGACTTACGCCTACTTGGCATACCGACAGCAATCGTAACTGATCTGACAGCACAGATTCAGTTTCGTAAGGTGGTGTACTTTGGTCTAGATCATTATTTCAATTTCATTGTAACCAGTGAGGAGGCGGGCTTTGATAAGCCCCATGAGGCCCCCTTTCAAATCGCTTTAGAGAAAATGCAACCTAAGGGCGACTGTATTTGGATGGTTGGTGATAATCCCATTAACGATATTCGGGGGGGCAAAGAAAAGATCAATGCCGTCACACTACAAAAGGTACATGAAGGGGTAGAAATAGGGGAAGGACCTAATACTCCTGATGCGAATTTTAAGGAATTTAAAGAATTGCGACAACTGCTTGCAAAGCTCGCTAGTAATAAATTAGCCTCATATGGATAATAACCACAAAGCTATTAGTCAGTTTTGTGCCGATCTAGGTAAAGATCAATTACTAGTGCAAGGCGCCGGTGGAAATGTCTCCTGGAAAGAAAATGGAGTTCTTTGGGTAAAGGGGTCGGGCACATGGCTAGCTAATGCAGACAAGGAGAATATCTTTGTGCCGGTTGATTTATACCATCTGCAAAATGCCCTGTCTCAAGAAAACTTTGAAATTAAACCCCAAATATTAGGCGATCAGGAAAGGCAAAAACTCAGCCCTTCGATTGAAACTGTTTTGCATGCATTGATGCCGCAAAAAATAGTAGTTCATCTACATGCCGTTGATGCACTCAGTTATTTAGTTGCGAAAGATTGTAAAAAATCACTGCAACAGCTCTTTATGTCCTCTGCCAATATGCATCAAGTTATTAGCATCTTTGTTCCATATCGTAAGCCTGGCCCAGAATTAGCTCAAACTATTTATCAAACACTTCAAGCCAATACAGCTGCTAATGTTGTGCTTCTCAAAAATCATGGCATTGTGATTGGGGCAGAATCAATCGATGCAATTTATACGCTTCTTGAATCGATCAATACAATCTGTATCCCAAAACAGACACCATCAAATACAAGTCACGCATTTCCCCACCATTTGAGCGTATCAGAGGAATATATCCCTTTTGCGGATGAGCAAGTGCAAGCACTAGCCCTTAATCCTGATCTTTATAAGCGTTTGCACTCTGATTGGGTTTTATATCCGGACCATGCTGTATTTTTGGGTCCGAGAGCATTCACCTATGAATCTTGCCGGACTTTTGAGAGGCAGGAGAAAAATAATGCTAAAAAACCCGAACTAATCTTTATTCAAAATACAGGAGTTTTTATAAAACCAAGCTTTAATCAAGCTAAAACTGCGCAGTTATTGTGTTATTACGATGTCATTAGCAGGATATTGCCATCAGCTCTATTAGATCCGCTTGATGAGAAATCCATCTACGCTCTACTCAATTGGGATGCTGAGAAACTGAGGCAAAAAATGGCTAAGTGACAAAAAAAGTTAACATTTCTCTTTTTTAATAAGAGTGTCTAATTGAAAAAATATCGTTGGGGCTATGAAACAAATTCAAGTTTCTAAAGAGCATAATTTAAATATTAAGTTAGTTTTGATGTCTGGATTTATTTCGGCAGGCTTAATTTTATTAAGCAATTTCCAAACTAGCGCAATAACTTGGCCATCAACGGATAATTTGCCGGCTGTATGCAGAATGCTCGATAGCGCGTGCCTCACTTCTGATTTCTTTACTAATGCTAGCTCAGTAATAACCCCGCGTTTCCCATATACTTTTTTGCTATCTGGCGTTACGAGCTTGGTTCCGTTTGGCTTAGGAGGGGGGCTAGCAGTTATTAAGGGGGTTCTCCTCGCATTTTTGCCAGCACTGTGGTGCATGGTTTTAATTTATATCGCAATCTTTAGTCTACGGAATCCCAAATTTTATTGGCTAGATAATTATTTTAAGGTTCAACTAGGTGTTCTTGCCCTTATTATTCCGGCAATTATTTTTCTATTGCAAGGCTCATTAGGTTTAAAGCTAAGCGTTGCATGGTGGCCGCCCTTAAGTTTTGATGCAACACCGCAGAATTTTTCGTTGTTAATATGCTTATTTTCATCTTGGCTTTATAGCCTTAATAAAAGATTCTTATGCGGATTTTTGTTTTTTTGGGGGGGGATTATTCACCCTGCAGCCACAATTTTCTTCGCAATCTATTTTGGATTATTAATTTTTGATTGGATTAAATTAAGTCATAATATTGACTTATTGACAAAAATCTTTATGCCTACATTGGTAGCCTCGTTATGTGCTACTTATTTCTTTGGTGGGGGTAATGTAAATATCGGCGCCTCTGACTTTGCTAAAATTTACGCACTCGAAGCCCATTCTGGCCACTACATACCATCAAAATTTGGCTCCTTAAGCCCATATCCCTGGCAAAAATCATTTTCAATTATTTGCATCGGGTTGTTTATTTTGTCATGTGTACTATATAAGTTGAAGTCACATGCATGGAAAAATGCAATTACGGCTCTACTGGTCTATTCCGGCGCAATTTTTTGTCAGTACGCGTTTGTAGAAATCTATCCAATTAAAATAATTGCACAAATAGGGCCTTCAAGATTTTCAATGTTTGGCCCATGGCTTTTAGTATCCTTTCTATTGACAACAATAGCCCTTCTTTACAGTCGTCTACCCAAAGCGACCGAGAGATATTTAGATTTACTTTCACAAAAAATAATAGCTATCCCTACATATATTTTTGGCGTTATTTTAATTGGAATTATAATTTCAATTCTGCTGTATTCCACCTCAAAAAATTCCTATCAAATAATTTTTCCAGATAAAAGTGGGGTGGATTTAGGGAATTTCGCAGAAAATTACTCCAAGATGGATGATGTTTTTGCTTTACCATTTTTTGCTCCTCGGGTAGAGTTCCCTCTAATTACTAAACGAGCTATTTTTTTTGGAAATGGATTTCCTTTCTCTGAAAAATATTTTTCAGAATGGGATTATCGCAATGCAAATATTAATGGGCGCATTAAGGATATAGAAAATCTCCCCGGAGGTTGGATCGGAGATAAGTACTCTTTTTTTTATAATGGTTTAACGCCTAACGATTTTGTAAAAATGTCAAAAGTCCACAGATTAGATTGGGTTGTGTTGTACCCGGAGAACGTTAGCGGATTTCAAAATTGCAAGAAATCTTATGACAACTCAGGCTATCAGATTTATTCAATCGTTGATTTAGAAAAATGTATCAGCAATTAACTGACCCCACCCTTTCTATAGTTACTATTAACTATAATTCGGGCGGTGGCCTTGTAAAAACAGTCGATTCAATTTTAGAGTTTTTAGGTCAATTAAATATTGAATTAATCCTAGTTGATGGATTATCTTCTGATGATAGTTTATCGAGATTGGGAAGCAAAAGAGATTTATTTTCCTTGGTTATATCGGAAAAAGATCTTGGTATTTATGATGCCATGAATAAGGGTATTAAATATGCTAAAGGAGATTGGATTTGGTTCTTAAATAGCGGCGATGTTGCGCTTGAATCATCAAAGGAAATTTTACAATACCTAGTATCTGAAAAAGAAAAATATAATTTTTTGTATTGCAACTTTTCGACGGATTTAGGAAGGGTGGTGGATCAGAATTTAACTCTTAAACAGCTATTTAGAGGAATGATTAATCATCAAACAATTTTTTATAGAAGAGATTTGATCGATAGCTTTGATTTAAGTTTTGGCTTAGGTGCAGATTTTGCCCATTTATTGAGACTTTATTCAGAAATAAAGCATCAAAAAATCGATATTTCTGTTGTTAGGTATGATTTAAATGGAAAATCATCAGCATTTGATAGGTTTACCAGAGTAAAAACTTGGTATCAGAGGTTTCGCGCCTTTAGAGATTCTAGTTTGCGCTTTGATTACAGAATATATGGGATGGTTTTTAGTCTTACTGTTTGCTTGGCGAAGGCTTTTTTTCCAAAATTTGGATCTAAAACAATTAAACTCAAATAAATAATTTTAAAGGTTATTGAATGACTATATTCGCAGTTACTGGATGCGCTGGGTTTATCGGTAGTAATCTGATTGATAGGTTATTAAAAAATGGCCATGATGTTATTGGCATAGATAATTTTTCCACTGGTCAAAACCGCTTTCTTGAGGAAGCTTCGTTGCGGTGTAACTTTAGATTAGTGAATTTAGATCTCTTGGATTTAGATGGTCTAAAACTTTCAATTAAGGGTTGTGAGTTTGTATTTCATCTTTCCGCTAATGCTGATGTTCGCTTTGGTACAGATCACCCGCGCAAGGACTTGGAGCAAAATACCATCGCCACTTATAATGTTCTTGAGGCTATGCGTTCAAATGGAATTAAGAAAATTGCTTTTTCTTCAACTGGTTCTGTATATGGTGAATCACCCGTAATACCTACGCCTGAAGATGGCCCATTTCCAATTCAAACATCTTTGTATGGCGCGTCCAAAGCTGCATGCGAGGGTTTAATCTCGGCATATTGCGAAGGGTTTGGATTCCAATCATGGATTTTTAGATTTGTATCTATTCTGGGTGAGCGTTACACTCACGGACATATTTTCGATTTTTATCAAAAACTAAAAAAAGACCCATCTTGTTTGGCGGTTTTGGGTAATGGGAAACAACGAAAGTCATATCTTTATGTTCAGGACTGTATTGATGCCATTATGCTAGCCGTTGAAAAAGCTGATGAAAAGGTTAATATCTTTAATTTAGGTGTAGACGGCTATGTTGAGGTTAATGATTCCATTGGCTGGATTTGCCAAGAATTAGGCGTTAGCCCACGGCTTGATTATTCTGGCGGTGATCGTGGTTGGATAGGAGATAACCCATTTATTTTCTTAGATACAAAAAAAATTCAAGCGCTAGGTTGGAGGCCAAAGTTCGATATTGAGCAGGGTGTAATACGGACTGTTCAATACCTAAAAAATAATGAATGGGTATTCGATACTAGGGGTGGGCAATGAGGGTATGCGTTCAGGGCCTTTGGCACTTAGGCTCAGTGACAGCAGCATGCCTGGCATCTCTTGGGCATGAGGTAGTAGGGCTTGATTCTGACCAAACAGTGATTTCTTCTTTAAATGAAGGCGAGGCTCCACTTTTTGAGCCTGATCTAAATCCCCTCCTCGCTGAAGGCATTCAGAGAGGTAGACTGCGATTTACGAGCGATATGGCAAACGCATGCAAGGACGCAGAGCTTCTGTGGGTGACGTTTGATACTCCAGTAGATGACGATGATGTAGCGGATATTAATTTTGTGTTAAATGAAGTTAAATCTGCAGTGATGCTTCTTTCGGACGGCGCCTTGGTATTGGTGTCTTCCCAGTTGCCAGTAGGTTCAATAGCTACCTTAGAAAACTTTTCCAAGGAGATCGTTCCTAATAAACGCATCTCATTTGCAAGTTGCCCCGAGAATCTAAGGCTTGGAAAGGCTCTAAATGTTTTTCTACATCCAGATAGAATTATCGTTGGCACTCGCACTACTGATGATCGAGTGGCCTTAGAGAAATTGTTATCACCAATTACTGAAAAAATCGAGTGGATGTCCATTGAGTCTGCCGAAATGACTAAGCATGCGATTAATGCCTTCCTCGCTACATCAGTAACTTTTGCTAATGAAATTGCGGCTATTTGTGAGCTAGTTGGTGCAGATGCTAAGGAGGTTGAGCGAGGACTTAAATCAGAAAGTCGTATTGGACCTAAGGCCTATTTGTCACCTGGAGGACCTTTTGCAGGAGGTACCTTAGCGCGAGATATTGAATTTCTGGGGAAAATCAGCCAAGAACGACAACTCTCAACACCTTTGCTATCTTCTGTTCGCCCGAGTAATGATGCTCATAAAAAATGGGTACAGCGCAAGTTGCTTGAATGTTTCCGAGATCTTAGCGATATTCGGGTCGCAATATGGGGGCTCACATACAAAGCTGGCACTGATACTTTGCGAAGATCTCTTAGTGTAGAGCTAGTGGATTGGTTGCTTGAGCATGGTGCTCAGATACAAGTTTATGACCCTGCTGTTAAAGAGTTGCCAATCAACTGGGCTAATCGAGTCATGAAATGCATGAGCGCCAACGAGAATCTAGATGACATCCAGGTCTTGGTAGTGGGAACGGAGTGGCCTGAATTTAAAGATGAGGCACGCCGATTGACCAAGTTCGCAAAATCTAATTTATTGATAATTGATGCTAATCGCCATTTATTAGAAAGCCTTAGAGGGACGACTATGTCATATTTATCTGTCGGCTCAAGACAAGCAAACTAAGAGTGGAATAAAAAAATGTTAACGAATAAGGTAGCCGTTATTACTGGCGCTAATCAAGGTCTTGGTTTGGAAATTGCCAAGAAATATGCCGCTGCTGGAGCAAATTTAATGCTGTGCGCCCGCAATGGGGTTTTATTGGATAGCGCTCTAAAAGAAATAAAACAACATATTGCTGATGGTCAAATTATTCTTGCACAGCAGGTAGATATTTCAAAAGAAAAAGAAGTAAGTGATGTAGTTGAGTCAACACTCAGGCAATTAGGAGCATGTCATATCCTGGTAAATAACGCAGGAATATATGGACCCAAGGGTAATGTTGAGGACGTAGATTGGGCTGAATGGATTAAAGCTATTGAGATCAATGTGTGCGGATCTGTATTGATGTGCCGGGAATTAATGCCTCATTTTAAGAAACAGCGTTATGGGAAAGTTATTCAATTATCTGGTGGTGGCGCAACCAACCCTTTGCCAAAAATTAGTGCTTATGCAGTATCAAAAGCTGCGATAGTGCGATTTGCGGAAACCCTTGCTGAGGAGGTTAGGGGATTTGGCATTGATGTAAATGCACTCGCTCCTGGTGCACTAAATACCCGCATGCTCGAGGAAGTTTTAAGGGCTGGCCCAGAAGCAGTCGGTAAAGACTTTTATGAGAGGTCCCTTAAGCAAAAAGAGTCGGGTGGTGCTTCAATAGACCGTGCGGCAGAGTTGGCGCTATTTTTAGCTTCTTCGCACAGTGATGGTATTACGGGAAAATTAATTAGCGCAGCTTGGGATAATTGGGAAGAGTGGCCAAACCATATATCTGAACTTAACAAGACTGATGCGTTCACTCTACGAAGAATTGTTGGCCGTGATCGCAAGATTGATTGGGGCGACAAGTGACTGAAAAAAATCGTGTATTTGGGGTGGGCATTATTGGGTGCGGGCTAATAGGTCAAAAAAGAGCTAATGCATTAGGATCTGGTGGCAAGTTAATTGCATGTGCTGATATTGCTATTGATAGGGCTACAGCTCTGGCCAATCGCTTTAACGCTAAATCATTTAACGATTGGCAAGATTTAATTGCTATGAATGAGGTTGATATCGTGATCATCTCTACATTGCACGACTCTTTAGCAGAAATTACTTTGGCAGCAGTCAATTCTGGCAAAAACGTATTAGTGGAAAAGCCAGCCGCACGAACCAGTGCTGAGCTGGAACCGATTTTATGGGCATTGCAGGAAAGCAGTGTCAAGGTTCATGTAGGCTTTAATCACCGCTACCATCGGGCAATAAGAAAATCCAAAGAGCTTGTTATTTCTGGTGTTTTAGGTGAGTTAATGTTTATACGTGCACGCTATGGACATGGCGCTCGTTTGGGCTATGACAAAGAATGGCGTGCCGATCCTAAATTGTCGGGTGGAGGAGAGCTAATTGACCAAGGCCCGCATTTAATAGATCTCTCGCGTTGGTTTTTAGGTGACTTTTCTGAAATTGATGGTTTTGCCCACACCTACTATTGGAATATGCCAGTTGATGACAATGGATTTGTATTGTTAAAGACGCCCAAAAAGCAAGTAGCTTTTTTACATGCTTCATGTACAGAATGGAAAAATCTTTTTTCCATGGAGATTTATGGCAAGGATGGAAAATTAGATATATCTGGATTGGGTGGTAGCTATGGGTTAGAGAAATTGACCTATTACAAAATGCTTCCCCAAATGGGCCCACCTGAGACCGTGTCGTGGGAGTACCCCATGGGTGATGATTCGTGGGCGGTTGAAATGGCTGAATTTTATGAAGATATTCAGTTGGATCGCGCCCCTGCAGCTGGGCTAAATGATGCCTATCAAGCCCTAAAAATAATTGAAAAAATTTACAAGGATTCTGGATATGATCATTGCGCGTAGCCCACTTCGCATTACCTTAGGAGGTGGTGGAACTGATCTGGCTTCCTATTATGAAGACCATGAAGGTTTTTTAATTGCAGCAGCAATTGATAAGTATGTCTATGTAACGGTCATGCGGCCTTTTACGGAAGGTATTTATCTCAAATACAGTCAGCTAGAGCATGTAGAGAAAACTGCAGATGTGCATCATCCGATTATTCGGGAGGCTTTGGACATTATGGGTTTTCGTACACCGCAAGTGGAAATCACCACACTTGCAGATATTCCCGCGGGAACGGGTCTTGGTTCTTCGGGTAGCTTTACTACCGCCCTACTCAAAGCGCTTTATACCCATCGTAAACGCCATATTCACCAAGAAGAGCTGGCCGAGCTGGCATGTCACATTGAGATTGATCGCCTTGGCGAGCCCATTGGTAAGCAAGATCAGTATATTGCGGCAGTAGGGGGTCTAACTTGTTTTACTTTCCATAAGGATGGAAAAGTCACTGCCACTCCTTTGAAGATTAGCATGGAGACCATGTTTGATCTTGAGGACAATTTACTTCTCTTTTTTACCGGTTTTTCAAGAAGTGCTAGTGGCATATTAAAAGATCAAAAAGTAAAGTCACAGCAAAATGATGCTGACATGATGGCTAATTTGCATTATGTAAAAGATTTGGGATATAGAAGTAAGGCGGCATTGGAAAAGGGGGATACCAAGTTATTTGGTGAACTCATGCATGAGCATTGGGAGCATAAAAAGCGTCGCTCAGGTGGCATGAGTAATCCCAAGATTGATGAGTGGTATCAGCTGGCTATAGATAACGGTGCGATTGGTGGAAAATTAGTTGGTGCTGGTGGCGGTGGTTTTTTGATGTTTATGGCAAAAGACCGCAATCAATTACGTAAGACAATGACTGGTGCTGGATTAGAAGAAGTGCGCTTTAAATTTGATTTTGAAGGTGCCAAAGTGATGTTGTCCTCCTAATGTTTCCGGTTGCAATATTGGCTGGTGGCTTGGCTACCCGCCTACGCCCCATAACCGAAGAAATCCCCAAGTCGCTCATTGAGGTTGCTGGGAAGCCATTTATTTGTCATCAACTGGAATATCTTCGTAAGCAGGGTATTAACTCGGTAGTTTTGTGTATTGGATATTTGGGTGAAATGATTGAAGAAATTGTTGGCAATGGCTCCCAATGGGATATGCATGTTACCTACTCGCTAGATGGTTCAGTCCTCTTGGGGACAGGAGGCGCACTTAGACAGGCCTTGCCGTTACTGGGGGAGCATTTTTTTATTCTATACGGCGACTCTTATCTACCCATTGATTTTTCGGATGTAGAAAAAACTTTTGTAGCTAGCGGAAAAAAGGGGTTAATGACTGTACTTAGGAATCAGAATCAGTGGGATAAAAGCAACGTGGAGTTCGATGCTGGTCAAATTATTGAATATAACAAGACTGTAATTCGACCTCAAATGCATTATATCGATTATGGCTTGGGCATACTACAAAGTGCGGTACTACAAGCTTACCCTGCTAGACACTCATTTGATCTTTCAAAAGTTTATAATGATTTATCATTAGCCCGCGAGTTGGCTGGCTACGAAGTTTTTGAGAGATTTTATGAAATTGGGTCTCACCAAGGAATTGCGGATACCCAAGCCTATTTATTTGAAAAAACAGCAAAGGGCACTTTATGAGTTACGCAAAACAACATTTGAATGAAGCGGTTGAGATCATCGAAAAGATGGATGTGGCCGCAATTGAAAAAATGGCAGATCTTTTAGCTCAAGTTAAAACAGATGGTGGCCGAATCTTTTTTTTAGGCGTGGGAGGTAGCGCGGGAAATTGTTCACATGCCGTAAATGATTTTCGGAAAATTGTTGGCATTGAATCTTATGCCCCTACTGATAACGTATCAGAGTTGACTGCACGCACAAATGATGAGGGATGGGCTTCAATTTTTGTTGAATGGCTCAAAGTTAGCAAACTTACTCCTAAAGATATGCTGTTCATTTTTTCTGTTGGCGGTGGCAATCTAGAAAAGAATATCAGCCCTAATTTAGTTGAAGCTTTGAAGTATGCCAAATCCGTAGGCTCGAAAGTAATCGGGGTGGTGGGTCGTGATGGGGGGTATACCGCACAAGTTGCCGATGCTTGCGTGATTGTTCCAACGGTGAATGCCGATAATGTGACCCCACATTCAGAAGCCTTTCAGGCAGTGGTTTGGCACCTCTTGGTTTCACACCCTAAATTAAAAGCAAATCAAACTAAATGGGAATCTACGGCTAAATAAGCTGGAGATATTAATTCATTGAGGCGCGCAGTTTTTTTAGATCGGGATGGGGTAATTAATCGGGTAATTGTGCGCGATGCTAAGCCCTATCCTCCAGCCTCTTTAGTAGAGCTAGAAATATTGCCAGGGGTTCACGAGGCCCTCCAAAAACTGCATGATGCAAATTATTTATTGGTAGTAGTGACCAATCAACCCGATGTAGCGAGGGGTACCGCTAAGAGGGAAGATATTGAGGAAATGAATGCCTTTTTATCGTCTCAATTGCCAATAGATGACTTTAAGACCTGCTATCACGATAGCGGTGATAAATGTAGCTGCAGGAAACCATTGCCCGGTGCATTGCTTGAGGCAGCCCAAGAACACAATATCGATCTGTCCAAAAGCTTTATGGTTGGTGATCGTTGGCGCGATGTTGAGGCAGGAGCATCTGCTGGGTGCAAAACGTTTTTTATCAATTACCGTTATGCGGAACAAAAGCCAGATGCGCCTGATTTTATTGTGTCATCGTTATTGGAAGCAAAAAAAATTATCCTTGGAGAGTTTTAAATGAAAAAAGTAGAAGAGTTAAAAGTAAAGATTTTTGCTGATGGAGCTGATAAAGCGGGGATGCTTGAGATGTACGAAAAGCCTTTTGTGAAAGGGTTAACCACCAATCCCACATTAATGAAGAAGGCGGGTATTACAGATTACCGAGCATTTTGTAAAGATATTCTCACGTCAATTAATGACAAGCCACTCTCGTTTGAGGTGTTCTCTGATGATTTTACAGAAATGGAGCATCAAGCATTAGAGATAGCCAGTTGGGGCGATAACGTGTATGTAAAAATCCCCATTACCAACACTAAGCAAGAAACTTGTTACGCGCTGGTAGAAAAACTTGCAAATCAAAAGGTTAAATTGAATGTGACTGCACTGATGACTCTTGATCAGGTGCGCAATGTGGTGGCTGCTCTTGATCCAAATATCCCCAGTTATGTTTCAGTCTTTGCTGGACGTATAGCCGATACTGGTTATGACCCAGTACCCCTTATGACCAATGCTGTGGAAATATTGAAAGTCGCTCCTGCAGCTGAGTTAATTTGGGCGAGTCCGCGTGAGTTATTAAACATATTTCAAGCGGATGACATCGGTTGTCATGTTATTACGGTTACCAATGATATTCTCAAGAAATTGTCTCTTATTGGTTACGACTTAAATGAGTACTCGCTGGATACTGTCAAAATGTTTTATGCGGATGCGGTAGCCGCTGGCTTTAAGCTTTAATTAAAGTCTGATTTAAATGCCCTTTTTATTAAGTGTAATTATTACTTCATTTAATGAAGGGGCTAACCTTGATAGACTTTTCCAAGACCTTTCAAATCAAGATTTTGATAATAATGCCTATGAAATACTATTTCTTGAGGCAGGAAACGATTCCAAAGAACGTGCGATAGAGAAACTTAGTTATTCTTCTATTCTTTTAAAGTATTGGCATATTCCGGAATTATCCAGAACTGCTTCTTTAAATTTTTTAGTTAAAAAGTCGACTGGAGATTTAATTGTTCGGCTTGACGCTAGAACTCATATTGATCCAGATTACCTAAGCAAGATTTACGCTCTTTCGCTCCGGGAAAATGTTGCTAATGTTGGGGGTGTTCAGGTTCCGATTGGCGAATCTGAAGATCAAAAAAAGATTGCGTTAATAATGGCACACCCCCTTGGATTGGGTGGCGGGAAGTTTCGAAATACAAGCTATAGAGGTAAAGTTGATTCAATTTACTTGGGGGCCTTTAGTCGAAAATATATGCCACAACAGCCTTGGTTCGACGAAAGGCTAGCAAAGATTAGCGAAGATTCAGACTTAAATTTTCGAATTCGGCAAATGGGTGGTGAGATTATTCTTGATTCAAGCATTATTGCTTGGCACTATCCCCGAGAAAGTCTAAATAAATTTTTTAGACTTTGTTTTAATTATGGCGTTGGCCGCGCTTTATTTCTTATTAAGCACCGGCAATTTTCTGCGCCACGGCAGCTAGTGCTTCCCTTTGCTTTTTTAATTGCATTGTCATTATTGGGATTAGGCGTAATTTACCCGTTCCTGTATTCAGTATTGTTTATTGGCATCCTTTCTTACCTAGCCCTTATTCTTTTTGTTTCCTTCAGAGCCCGAAATAGAAGTTTTAAAGATGTATTTTTCCTTACCTCAGGCTTTGTGGGGTGCCATTTTTTCTGGACGATTGGATTGTTTTACGGATTGATAGCTTATAGATGATTTTTTGTCCACATTAAATACGAATAGCAGTAAACATAATATGAAGATAAATATAATCGGTGGCAGTGGCTTTATTGGTACACGACTAGCGACGATTTTTAACAAAAAAAATGTAGCTTTCAGTATTGTAGATAAAGTAATAGGAGCATCTTTTCCTGCATTGACCCATAACGTAGATATCCGATCATTGGAAGATTTAAGGGCATCAATTGATCTTAATGCAGTAGTGATAAATTTGGCAGCAGAACATCGCGATGACGTAAGTCCTCCGAGCTTATATGATGAGGTTAATATCGAAGGCGCACAAAATATCTGTGAAATTGCTAATAAGATGGCGGTTAATAGAATTATTTTTACTAGCTCAGTAGCGGTTTATGGTTTTGCCCCCTTGGGAACTAATGAGTCTGGTGTAATTGCCCCTTTTAATGACTATGGCCGCACCAAGTGGGAGGCAGAACAAGTCTATAAACAATGGCAGGCTGAAGATCCTCAAAATCGGACCCTAGTCATTGTTCGTCCAACCGTGGTTTTCGGAGAGAGAAATAGGGGTAATGTCTTTAACTTACTCAGACAAATTGCTTCCGGTAAATTTGTCATGGTCGGTGATGGCCTAAACCGAAAGTCAATGGCTTACGTTGAGAATGTTGCAGCATTCTTGGAGTATTCATTGGACTTCAAACCAGGCGTACACATCTACAACTATATTGATAAGCCTGATTTCACAATGAATACGCTTGTTGCCCATGTCAATAAGTTATTGGGCAGGTCTTCTGAGATTAAATTTAGACTACCATTCTCTTTTGGTCTTTTAATTGGATCCAGTTTTGACTTGGTAGCAAAAATTACTGGTAAAAAATTTCCTATCAGCGCAATTAGAGTTAAAAAGTTTTGCGCTAACTCAGTTTATGAGTCGGCAATCGAGTTAACGGGCTTCATCCCGCCGGTTCCATTAATGGATGCGATTGAAAAGACGGTTCGATTTGAGTTTATTGAAGACCATAAAAATGAACAGGTTTTCTATTCTGAATAGTGGTTTTATGTATTAGTTCTATTCAATTTTTATGCAGACAGGCTTATGCTATGGGATTTCCATTCTCCACGTATCTCATAACTGTATCAGTCTTTGACCATCTTCCGCGCTGCATGATGATTGGTATGCTTGCTCCAGAATTGAGTAAATCTTGAGCTGCGCCTACTCGCATTGAGTGGCCGCTGATACCCTCAATTGCCGATTCATCTAATCTAGCTTTTCTTGCAATTCTCTTATAGATTCGATTAATCTGACCAGCTCCAATATTGGCACTGAAATCTAGCGCTCGGTTTAGTCCGCAAAATAACATTTCCTGCTCTTTTGGAAGTTCTTTCATCCATTCAATCAATGCTAGGTAAGCCCTTTGACTTAGATATAACCATCTTCCCATGGAGTCTTGATCAGTCTTACTTTTTCTCAGAAGAATAGATGAGGTCTCAATACCATTCTTTATGTTGATTTTGACATCCTTGACTTGTAGCGAGACTAATTCACTACGTCTACATAAGGTGTCATAGGCCACTAGTAATAAGGCGCGATCTCGAACCCCTCTAATAGAATCATCGGTAGCTAGTAAGAGCTTATCTAAGGTTTTTGCATTGATGCTGCAGGCCTGGCTGGAGGAGCGCCCTAACTTGCGATGCATTCTGCGCATCTCTAAAGTAACATCAGGATCTTTGGTGGGATCATCAAATCGGTTAAGTCTGTGAATGGCAGATAGGCCGCATAATGCTCTGCGAATACTCGCTGAAGATCTGCTACTGCCAGTTAATTGGCAAATATATTGCACGACTAAATTGGGCTCCGCAGGTAAGGCGCTGGCATTTCTATCGCTGCAAAAATGAATAAAATCATTAAAGTCAGCGCGATAAGCTCGAATAGTAGAAGGTGCATAGGCGCCCTCAATTTTTGAGATAGTCTTTTGAAGGATTTTAGTCGCTCGATTTAAGTCCGAGAGCGGGTTCGCTTCATACCTACTCTGATTGACCTTGCATACTAGTTTCAACCTTCTTTTAGCTAGACTTTTAGGCGCGCATTGTGCAAAATCTTGATTAATAAGCATTTTTTATCCTTTATAAACAATAATAAGTTCTTTTAATAGAACATATTATCCTATTATAGTAAGAAATTATTGTGATTACAAGTGGGCAAATTAAAGCTGCAAGGGCACTTCTTAGTTTGACGGCCACAAAATTGGCTCAGTTAGCAGGAGTTGCTTACACCACAATAGTCCGCTTAGAGTCTTCAAGCGGGGTTCCTTCTGGTCAGGTTAAGACCTTAGATGCGGTACAAAAGGTCCTTGAAAAAGCCGGTATTGAATTCATCGGCACTCCTGATGATCGCCCTGGAGTCCGACTCAAAAAACCTTCGCTATGAAATCCCCCACAGCACAAACGTATACGCAGTTAAGTAAGGTAGTTGCTGGTGCTAGGTTTCCTCAAAATACGGCTAAGATTCAGACCATTTTGTTAGCTGCATTTCAGCAAATTGAAGAAAATCTAAAGCACCCCTATTTTTTGCATAAAGGTTCACGCCCCACACGCAATGGTTTCGGTACGGATTTACCAAAAGGTCAGCGCGACGAAACTATGCTGCGCAATCTGTTAATCGCTGAGCTATTTCGTTCTTGGCAATTGGCTTTTAATGAGGCCCCAGTGATTAACAACAAAGATTATCCTGCCACTAAGTTTGTGGTGTTTGCCGAGCAGATTTTCGCTTTACTGGGCATAGGCAAAATTGAAGATCACCTCGAAGAGTTCCAATCCTTTCGGGCCAAAAACCTTGCGCATTTTGATGTAAATGAGGACCCAGTAAAAAAGTAACAGGCTATTTCAAAATAATTGCAAAACATGCTCCATGCCGGGGGGTATAGCGCTCTATATAGGCTCGATTATCTAATCTCCGATTAACTTCCTAAATAGGAGATTAGATATGAGCGATCATATTAAAGGTCAATCCACAGGACCTAAAACAGTGGATGGTAAAGCAGTATCTTCTCAAAATGCACGCAAGGATTCGATCTTTGTCCAAGGCTATTTGCCTTGGGAAAATATCGATGAAAAGCAGCAGCAATTTGGGGCAATGACTAAGCAGTGGGGCGCAAAAGATCCTAGTCGTCAGATGTTATTGCGAACTATTGAGCAATGTCACCTGAGCATCGAGCGCATGATGTACATTGAGCGTAAAAAAATCGAAGGTCTCATGCAATCGACTACGATCGCTTATGAGTTTTGTGAGCGCACTGGACTTTCTGAAAAAATTGCCCATGCACTACCTGATTGGTTTTTTCTAGAGGACGGTGAGTCTGAAAAACAGCGTGCAGTAAAAGTCGCTCGTATTTACGATGAGACGGCTGATTTTAAAGCGCGCTTTTCTGATCAGTTGGCTGCCAGGGTAAAAGACGCCTATCCGGCATTATTTGGGTATGTCATGCAAGGCCAAAAGGAGGGTGCTTCATTTTTGATGGCTCTGGGACAGCGCTATAAATGTTCAGCGGTAACGCTGAACCTGGGCGCCCTGATGAATGAGCTCAAAGAAAACTGGGAGTTTCATTTTATTTGGGCCCAGGAGCCAGCACGCTATCAGACGATTATTGATGGGCTACGGGCCGAGCAAATGGAGCAAGCGATTGATCTGGATAAGTCGCAGCGCTATGCGACCAACCTGCAAAATCGCATGCTCAAAGGGCTTTCTGCACTAGCTGCGCTTGATCAACATGAGCTACTGATGAAAAATCAACAGCAGAGAGTAGCCCAGTTAGAAAACGCTGCTAATTCTGTATTGGAAATGGCGCCAAAGGAATCTACGACTAAAAAGCCGGATTCTGGGCACAAGTCAATGGAGGTAAAGAGAGCTGAGTAGCAGTTAGTAGTCAATAAGTCAGGATGGGTGTTTGGCAAAGCATAACTAAACACCCATTTTGCAAAACGAACTGTCTTGATTTTTGATATTTAGAGGAGGGATAGGATTGCTAATGCCATATATCAATCCTGGCGCTCTAAAAATGCATCCAACTTGGCGTCTTAAATCGTACAATTCTTGCGTAGAGCCAAACATAGGAAATGATAAATATCAGGCATGCCGCCATTAAAATGGGGGTTGATTGCCACCACAACACTGCTGGCGTAATTGACAGTCCTGCTAGTATCCATAAGTAAGGAGCTGTTCTAGCATTCGCAGATAATTGACTATCAAAATGTTTAGCCTGTAATAAGCGCCTATAAATTAAAGTGTGAAAATGAATTCCATCGGGCGCCCCAGGATCTTTATTCTGATGAACTTTTCTTCTATAGACAGTGAAGAGAGTCTCCATAATAGGGTATCCATTCACTAAAAGGGCAAACCACGGAGATATTTCTGCGTGTTTATAGCATACCAAGATGCTGAGGGTTGCCACCCAAAAACCAATCAGGTAGGCTCCACCATCTCCCAAGAAGATTAATCCTTGGGGGTAGTTCCAGATAAAAAATCCTAATATGGCGCCTGCCATCACTAGACTCAAAAAAATGATTGTAGTGTCACCCAGGATGTAGCCAAGATACCCTATCGCTAATAGAGTAATGATGCCTACCATGCTTGAAAGTCCATTAAAACCATCGATGATGTTGTAAGCATTTGCAAGGCCCGTAATAGCGAAAATCGTCAGTGCAATGCCAAAAAAAGGAACGGCAAATAAAACATCAATCAAAGGAATGTCTAAAGATGTAATTTGTAGGTCCATTAGATAAATAGCGCACGCCGCAGAAAGGGCTGTGAATAAAAGACGCTGTTTTACGCTAATTTTCTTAGTGAGATCTTCGGTCAATCCAATGGCAAAGGTGGGGATGGCGCAAAATAAGAGAGCGAGTTCTAAACTTTGCAGACCAAGATCAAATGCCTTGATCAAGATTGCCAAAAAAAGACCAGCAGCAATACTAATGCCGCCAATTCTGGGGACTGCTACTTTATGAACTTTCTGGGGTCCTGATAAATCAAAGTCCGCAGACAATTCCTGATGTAGGTGCTTAAAACGAATAATTAATAGCGTAGTAAAAAAAGAAGTGAGAAAGGCGGCTATTAATCCAGACATTACTTTATTATAGATTTAATTACTATTTGTTAATCGATTTCCCCCCCCCACAGTGTTCAAAAGACCACAGATTATTGGCTCCAGGGCTGAGTTTTTGGCTAAAAAGACTTGTTTGCCCAACACCATAACTAAGTTATGTGGCGTCATTAGTGCAATAATTCTCTCCATGGCCCTAAATACTCACCATCAAGAATTCCTCCAATATCAGCAAACCCGCCGGGGATTTTGGCAGCGGATTCATTCCTCCATTTCTCGCTCTTGGGGTTTTTATTATCAGGACCAGTTATCGGATATTTATCAGCATCTAGTTCCAGTTGGATCTCGAGTTCTGGATCTTGGTTGTGCCAATGGTCGTTTATTGGCCTCACTGAACCCCTCTTTTGGGGTGGGCGTAGATTTTAGTGAATCAGTTTTAGCCTCAGCACCAAGAAAACACCCCCAGCTCACACTATTAGAAATGGATGCTCATGATTTGTCTTTGGGTGAGGAAACATTTGATTTCATCATCCTGTCCGACTTAGTTAATGACCTTTGGGATGTGCAAACTGTGCTTGAGCAATTGCGCCCTTACTGCCACCCAGAAACACGCATCATCTTTAATTTCTTTAGCCATCTATGGAGCTTGCCTTTGCGCTTTGCACGTTGGCTTGGATTGGCAACACCCAATCTCCCTCAGAATTGGCTCACACGCCATGACATGAAAAATCTCCTGGAGATTTCAGGATTTGAGCCTTTGCGAGAATGGCGTGAAATTATTGCCCCCTTACCGATTCCCTTAATCTCCAATTTCTGTAATCGCTACCTTGCTCGTATTTGGCCATTTGAGTTACTTGCTATTACTAACTTTGTTATGGCACGGCCAGTAGGATTAGCATTAAAAAAGAACCCTACAGTTTCTGTCATTGTGGCAGCGCGTAATGAATCAGGCCATATTGAAGAGTTGATGGAGCGCATACCCGAGATGGGTGGTGGTACCGAGATTATCTTCGTAGAGGGTAACTCCACTGACGATACCTATGACAAGATTGCTCTAGAGATTTCTAAGAACCCAAATCGCAATTGCAAACTCCTCAAGCAAGACGGTAAAGGTAAAGGTAATGCAGTACGAAATGGTTTTGATTTAGCGGGTGGCGATATCTTGATGATTCTAGATGCCGATATCACAGTACCTCCAGAAGACTTGACCCGCTTTTATCATGTGATTGCCAATGGCTCAGCGGAGTTTGTCAATGGTGTGCGTTTGGTTTATCCGATGCAAGAAGACGCCATGCGCTTTTTAAATCTGATTGGTAATAAGTTTTTCTCCTGGGCTTTTAGTTGGTTATTAGGTCAACCCATCCGGGATACCTTATGCGGTACTAAAGTACTTTGGAATAACGATTACAAGCGGATTGCTCACAATCGCTCTTACTTTGGTGACTTTGACCCCTTTGGCGACTTTGATCTGCTCTTCGGTGCTGCTCGCTTAAATCTCAAAATCATGGAAGTGCCCATTCGTTACCGTGCACGTCGTTATGGCGAAACTAATATTTCGCGTTGGTCACACGGCTGGTTGTTACTTAAAATGGTAGTTTTTGCAGCTCGCAGAATTAAATTTACCTAAATTGGATTGCCCTTACATTCAGCAGTAATTTTCTGGGCATCAATCTTCTCTAAATAGATTTGGGGTGAAGAGCAAAACGGCTGCCCTCCCTTACGCATGAGTAGGTTGACATAGCGGGTATGTGGCACTAGGTTCACTAGCAGAATCAAGAAAATTAATCCGCCTACAGCCCTCATCTTTGCTTTAGATTCTTCTAGCTTGAGGATCAACGTTAAGGCAAAACCTAAAAGAAAGAACTCTGATAGTAAAAGATAGTGAGGCGCATCGATATAGCGAGTGCGATTAATGAGAGAGACGGCATAAAAAGCGAAAAAGCTATAAGCGCCAAATAGAATATCTTTCTTGCTGAGTATCTTACGCAAGATATGCATCAATACAAGACAGAACAACACCAGAATTAGTGGTGAAGATACCCTATTCAACAGGCTCAGTAGCGGCTCTAAGAGTGAGCTGGCAATCTTGTTGAGAACATATAGGGAATTGCTATCCATGGCGATCTTTTCAGCATTGGGATCGGGAGCTAGCCAGCGCGTCATACTAATCGGATCTTCTATATTGGAGAAGATCGAAACATTTTGGTTAAGCTTAAAACTAAAGTAACTCAGCACCTCGAAGGCAATTAGGTAAAAAACATTAAAGAAGGCGGTCGCTTTGTATGCATTTATCCCTGCCCTATTTGAGCAGGCAAAAGTCAGTGCAAAGAAAAAGCCAATGAGCCCTAGATTGATTGGTAAGCTCAACCCAGATGAAATTACGCTATAAAAGATCCCTAATGCAATGAAGGAAAGCGCACTAGCAAATTTGAGCCAGTTACCGGCATTAGCCTCATTTCTGTCTTGGTCGCTGGGAATGAAGTAGAAGGCCCAGGTGAAGTAAAACGGCGCCAGCACGAGGACTTGGGCTTTATTGAGGGCACCACAGAACAGCATGAGCAGGCATAGCAAGAGACTAAAAAGATGTTTGCCTTGGCCGTTATTGAAATATTGGATGTAGCAATATACAGATCCCAGCAGAAATAGAAAGGCAATGGGTTCTGTTCTGGTGAGGGTGAAGTGAAAGAAGACACCATTGCTCACAAAAACCAAGATGGCAATCCAAAAGGAGAGCGCGCGCTCTCGAGTTATTTTTTGGGCAATATAATAGGCGGCAAAGACGTAGGCTACAGAAGTAATTAAGGCAGCATGCCGCGTTGTGATGATGAGGTCTTTGATGCTCGCTAGCATCGAGGGTGAGTTATTCAGATCTGCTACGCTTTGAAGTTGATAGATCCCCAGGAAGTTGGTGATAGCGATGAGATAAGAGATCAGATGAATCGAGAAGAAGCCGGGATGATCTAGGTATTCTTGATTGGATCCAGAATGCACCAATAGTCCGTTGTAGGAGAGTGTGAGCTCCTGGTCTACCCAGTGTGGCCAATTACGGTCAAAACCCGTGACATAAAACAGCAATATTAATAAGGCGCTCAGCGCAAAATAGGGCCACAGGCAAGATAGAGTTTTAGAAGTCTGATTCATCGGTATATTTTGGCTTAAATGAGATTCTCTAGTACCATTTATCCTCATTATCACCTTTTGTTTTGCCACTCTTCATTTACCTTGCCAATTACTCCCGCCCCTAATCATCAAGCCCCACATCCGCTTCAATATCGGAAAGATATCGATGGCTTGCGCGCCTTAGCAGTTTTATTGGTAGTGATTTATCACGCCTTTCCCAATTGGGCGCATGGTGGGTTTATCGGGGTAGATATCTTTTTTGTAATTTCAGGATATTTAATCACCTCAATTATTTTGGATGGTCTTACTGATGGCTCATTTAGTTTGATCAATTTTTATGCCAAAAGAATTATCAGGATATTTCCAGCATTAATTTTGGTTTTAGTGCTCTCGATTGGGTTAGGTTGGCTGATTCTATATCCTGCAGAACTGCAATTGTTGGGCAAGCATATTCTTTCTGCCATTGGATTCTTCTCAAATTTCACTTATTTATCAGAAGCCGGTTACTTTGATAGTCGCGCAGTAGAAAAGCCCCTGCTACATCTTTGGTCGCTGGCAATTGAAGAGCAGTTTTACGTTGTATGGCCCATTCTTTTGTGGCTAGCCCATAAATTCAAGCTACCTATGCTGAAGCTTATTGGGCTTCTGATTCTGTGCTCTTTTGCGTGGAATATTTACCTGGCGCATGTAAATAAATCTGCAGCGTTTTACCTCCCCCTCGGTCGGTTTTGGGAGCTCTTAATTGGTGGGCTATTGGCATATGCACTTTTTCCCCATCGCATGCAGGGGGGCAAGAGTCAAATCGATCAAAGAGATCAGGGGGTAGCTCAAAACACTTCATCTCTGAGTTCATCTTTGAAGAGGTTTGAAAAGTCTGTGCATGAGCACCTCATCTCCAAGCAGATATATTCTTTTTTAGGCCTGACACTTTTAGTGGTGGGGGTCATTGTTATTTATCCACGCAGCTTATTTCCCGGCTGGCTTGCATTGATACCAGTGATTGGGGCGGCGCTCATTATTTTGGCCGGCGAAAGGGCGCTGATCAATCGCTACCTCCTGTCTAATCGTCTGATGGTGGGTATCGGTTTGATTAGTTATCCTTTGTATCTATGGCACTGGATACTTCTATCCTATGCGCAGATTTGGGGCCCCATATTTATTGAGCAAAGACTCTTCATCGTTGCCCTATCCTTTGTAAGCGCCTGGCTTACTTTTAAGGTGATAGAGAAACCTTTACGAAATCGACAGTCCATTCGTCAAAAAGCGGGTATCTTACTCTTGCTCATGAGCGGTATTTTGCTTGCAGGATTTTTGTTAAATGGAAATGGATTTCCCAAGCGAATCGTTCATTCTTTAGCTCAGTTTGAAGCCTCTGCACAAGATGGTGGTGATCAGGGTTTTGTGAGTAAAGGGTGCGGTCTATCAGACCTCTCCTTGCAAAACTATTTTTATGCCTGCCTACAAGATCAGCGTGAACCTGCAAAATTTGCTCTGGTAGGTGATAGCAAAGCAATGGCTCTTTTTCCTGGCGTGGTACGCACCTCATCTGCTGGGGGTAGATGGCTGGCTATTTATGGACCTGGCGGTGATCAGGCTATTCAACCATATCTCTCTAACAGTCGCACAGACGTTAAGCCAGCAAAAGCACCACTTACTGATCAAGCGGTTACTCAGATTGCACAAAACTCGAATATCAAAGCCGTAGCAATTGTCTTTTCTAGCAAAGGGGTAATGACTACTGATATTGATAGTCTGTACAAAGGACAACATCAAGCCCAAGCTATTGCTGGCTTGGAAGCAATTACTGCAAAATTCATTGCAAGCAATCAGCGGGTAGTGTTGGTAGTAGATAACCCTAGCCTGGCATTGCCGCAAGACTGCTTTCATCGCAAGCTTGGCATCTCCTGGTTTGATGAATTTAGTAAAATTGATAGCCGTTGCTCGATGACCCTTGAAAATCACCAAAAAATGACGGGTAAATATCTGGAGGTCTTAAGCACGATCGCCCAAAAACACCCAGGCCAAGTTCAAGTATTTGACACAAGCCCCATTCTTTGTGATGTCAAAAATAATATTTGCTCTTATCAAAAAGAAGGTCGCAAGATGTACTCCTATACTGATCACATCTCTGACTATGCTGCCGGTAGTATCGGGATAAGTTTGAACCAACAGCTTTTGGGTAGCTCCAGATAAGTACGCCAAGTCGAATAAGGATAAAAGATTCGCATGAGAATTGTTTTAGCAAGCCAATTTAAGAACGAGGCATTGAGAGCCGTTGAATGGCTTGAGTACTATAAAGCTCGCGGCATTACCGATTTCATACTGTGTGATGATCACTCAAGCGATCATTCGGTTGAGCTGATTAATAGTATTGACGGGATTCATGTAAAGCATTTCTCTTCACTATCTATCCCAACACGCTTTTCTGGATCTTCCGATACGGAGCTCTATAAGTGGGACTTAGAGCATCCGCAAAATCAGCACACCAACTTTCGTCGGATGTTTGCTTATGCTTGCGAGCACTATGGCCCAGATACTGCAATTGGTTTTTTAGATATGGATGAATTTATTTTTACAAACTCTGATCTACCGCTAGTTCAAGTGATTGGTGAAAAAATTCAACATTACGCAGTCATCTCTATTTGCAGTTTTGAAGTAGATTCCAGAACCTTTGAGGTGACTGGTAATAGTCTATTGGCTCAATCAACGCTTTCAATGTCAGTTGAAAGCCGCATACACTCAACTCGGCGCACCTCTGTTAAATCAATGATCAACCTAGGGCATCCGCTTAGCAGGTATGCTTTTACAGAGCCCATTGAAGAAATTGGCGCCGGAATTCATACGGCGGGATTACCGCTGAGCTCAAGAAAAACATTGAGTGGAATGTGGCGTAAACGCTTTAAGAATTACTTCCGAGCCCTATTGAAGCCCAGTGCAAAAAGATGGTATGCCCTGGAGGAGGTATGGGTACCCAAAAACCCGCATGATACATTTTCACTGAGTTCACTGTGGCTAAGAGTGGATCCATATAGCCTCTCCTATTTGCATTACCGCACCCCCAGCTATGATATGGCTATCAATGGGCCCTTATTTGATTGTGATTATGATTTGGAAAAAATGCCATAAGTTGTCGCATTTTGGATATTGAATTCCCCTTCGAGGTAAACTGATTATTAAATTTATATCTAATCAATATTTATGAAATATTATCGTATCTACCCAGTACTATTGGCCATTTATTTCGGCTTATTCTCTTCGCATCTTCAGGCACAAGGGGCTTTAGCTATCCCATTAAATATTCAATTTGAATACGACCTTAAGATTACAGCCGATCCAGCGAAGAGGGCTGCTTTTTTGAAGCAATCCGGTGAAGCCCCTAGTCCCTATGAGCAAGTATTCAGTCTGGTAAAAGGATCAATGCAGGTAGCAACAGTAGTTGATAAGGTCGATATTCGTAAAGACCAATATCACATTAACTCCACCGGTACTTTAGGCTCCGTTCTTTCTACAGTGCTAGCGGATCAAAAGCTATTAAGAGATTCAGTCGGCACAGTTACTAAAGATGGATTTGTGACCAACACTTATCAAGAGAAGCGCGGTAATACCGAATTGCTGATTGCCAAAGTAGAAAAGAACCTTGTAAACTTTTATAAAGTTTCTTCACGTACTCCACCGCTCGGTAATGCCCCTTTTACTGGGCGCTTATACGACATGCTAACTGTAGGCTATCAATTTATTGGCCGTGATCTTCCGGCCAAATCCATAGTCTTGCCGGTAACGGATGGAAGGTCCTTGAAGACTTACACCTTAGTACGTGGCGAGCCTTGGGATTTTCCTTTTGAGAATGGCAAGGTCAAGGCTATTCGGTATTACAAGACCACCTCTAAAGATGACACTGCCACTTTTGAAGTTTGGTTCTCAGAGAAAGAGCATGTGCCATTGCGCTCAGTAATTGGCTTGAATGCCCAATATGGCGCAACCATTCAAGTTGATTTGAAAAAAATTCCTGCAATGTAAATACCTATTAAAAAATATTACATGAGCCGCCATTCATTAATTGCCATTATTGCTATCACTCTAATTGGATTTATCTTATTTAAGGGTGCGGCAAGTTTTTTATGTGAGCCAGCAAAAAGTAATCCAGTGGTTAATGTGATCTCTAATGTCATTCCAGTACCAGAGCCTATTAAAGGAGCTGCTCAGCCTGACCCATTTTCATGGGAGCCGGTCATGCAGCGTATGGCCCATTTTTTCTCCAAAGCCTGTCCAAAATAATTTCCTCCCCTAAGGGGTTAATGATGTGGTGAGACTAGGGTACAAGGCTTAAAAATAAGTACTCAAAGAAGATAATCAAGTGCACCACCCCTTGTAATAGAGTGGTTCTGCCAATGGCTAATGTTAGGGCCCCAATAAAGAATGACAGATACATCAAGGTCATGTTGAGACTGCTAATACCTAGGCTGAGCGGCAAATCAAAGAAGATGGCTATTGCAGCAATTGCTGGAATAGAAAGTCCAATGCTCGCTAAAGCAGAGCCTAAGGCTAAGTTCAAACTGCTTTGCAGGCGATTGGCTTTGGCTGCTCTGACTGCCGCAAATCCCTCTGGTAAAAGTACTAGCAGGGCAATCGCAATGCCCACAATGGTTTTAGGTGCGCCGGCCGCTTTTACTCCCGCCTCAATCGCTGGGCTGAGTAGTTCGGCAAGACCAACAACTACGATTAGCGAGAGTATCAGCAGGATTGCACTGACCGCAGTTTTGAGATTGCTGGGTTTGAGAGCGTGAAAATTAATATCTGTTTTTTTATCAGCAGCTTTTGGCAGGTAGTAATCCCGATGGGTTACAGTTTGAAAGAATAAAAAAGCAATGTATAGCGCAAAAGAGGCGATTCCAGCAAAAGCGAGCTGACTCTTGGTAAAGTCTGGCCCGGGTGTGCTCACCGTGACAATGGGCATGATCAAAATAAAGGTTGCTAAAGCAGTTAGCACTGCCAAGGCAGAATTAGTCCCTTCATTGCGAAAGCTCATCTCATGATGATGTAGGCCGCCAATAAAAATACACAGGCCAATCACGCCATTGATCACAATCATTACTGTGGCAAATACAGCGTCACGAGCAATGAATTCCGATCCATCATGTCCCGAGAGCATCATGGAGATAATTAAGGAAACCTCAATGATGGTGACGCTAATAGCAAGCACCAATGCCCCATAGGGCTCTCCTGTTTTATGGGCTATTACTTCGGCATGATGAACAGCTGAAAGTACTCCACCAATTAGCAGAACAGCCATCAGTGCAATAAACCAAGTTTGACTGGCTAGGGAGTGAAGGAGTTCCATGGATGGGTCTTATTGGATTGATGAAAATCCACTCAATTGAATTTAAGGTTAAGCTTACAAGTAATAAAAAACAGAGTAATTGATCATGAGAGTTCGATATTGGAGTGTAAGGTATTTATGAAGGCAATCATTCTTTTTGGCCATGGGGCCCGTGATAATCGGTGGCGCGAGCCCTTTGATCGGTTGGCAGAGCTTTGGCGTGTCCAGCATGCAGATCTACCAGTGGAGTTGGCTTTTTTAGAAATGATGCAGCCTAGCTTAGAAGAAGCAGTTACTTCCCTTGGCGCTTTGGGAGCTACTTACATCACCATAGTGCCGGTCTTTTTTGGCCAAGGTGGCCATTTAAGGAATGATTTCCCCGTATTACTAAATGCCTGCCAGAAAAAGTTTCCGCAAATTGCTTTAAGCGCGACGCCGGCCGTTGGAGAGGATCCCGCCGTCTTGCAAGCGATTGTGGATTTCGGAGCTAGGGCTCTCTAAGTTTTGTTTTGCATGCTTGTCTGAAGTTTGGCCTGTAGTTCTGAGGGCCTCGCCAACCATAATGAGTGCTGGCGAAAAACTGTCAAACCAATGATCCGCTTTACCTAAAGCCAGTTCACCTAAAGTGCTTGACCATTGACGCTCACGCTCTGTACTCACGGCTTCTAAAATGTGTACTGGCGTATTTTCTGCTTGATTGGAGCTTTTTTCAATTAACTGCTGCGCAATCTTGGCAGCATCTTTACGGCCCATGTAATACACCAAGGTATCGGCACTAGGGTTCTGGATTGGCTGCATGTGATTGTCGTGTGCTCCTTGGGCGAGCGTGACAAAAGCAACACTACGCGAGATACCGCGCAGGGTTAAAGATTGCTGTAGGCTTGCTGCGCCAGCTAATGCAGCGGTAATGCCCGGTACGACTTCTACTTCAATCCCCATTTTCTTGAGTGCTTGGATTTCTTCATCGGCTCTGCCAAAAAGCATGGGGTCGCCACCCTTGAGGCGCACAACAATTTTGTACTGTTTGGCAGCGTCAACTAATCGTTTATTAATAAAGTGCTGGGCAGAAGAAAGCTTGCCACAGCGCTTACCTACAGGCACCTGAATAGCCTGTGGACAAAGGGATAGCATCCCGGGTTCCACTAGCGCATCATGAAAAACCACATCAGCCTTTTCTAGGAGCTTGGCTCCACGGACGGTAATGAGATCGGCGGCCCCAGGACCAGCGCCAACCAGATAAACTTTGCCGTATGAAGAGTTGTTTTTCATGACTTTTATTTTGTGCTTAGCTTATTTTTAGCTTATGGCTAGCAAAGATCTCTTGCCGCGCCAGCTGTTCTGCGTAGTTACAGTAAAAAGATCAAATTGCTTTAAGGCAACATCGAGGTTTTGATCATGACGCAATGCAAAGCTATCAAACCCTACCCGTGCGCCTTGTAAGAGTTGATCAATCAAAACATCACCAATCATGCGAATCTCTTTATCCCAGCCTAAGCGATCGCGTAAAAGAGCTGCTGTACTGAAGCTTCTACCATCCCTAAAGAGTGGAAAGTAGGCGGCTACAAGTGGCCAGTATTGTTTGCCCGATTCAATCAGTTCTGCGTGCTGAAGGATGTCATCATCCGCAGCAAACCACACACCTATTTGACCTTTTTTGGCTTTGGTCAAAACGTCAGACCCTTCATGACGCGAATCAAGTTGACTACGCCACCAAGTAAATGGCACAAGTACTTTGCTATTTGCATACTCTGCAGGAAGACCGCTTTCATCTTGCACATCCCAAACTTGCCATTCATTAGGAGCAAGAAATGGTTTTCCCTCTCTTGGAAATAACAGCACTTGAGCATGAGACTGGATTAGTTTTGTTGGGTTGGAATTACTCATCACGCATCCTCCCCAACGGTTTTATCTGCCTCCCCTTTTTTCTTGGCATTCTGATACGCAGCTTCTTTAAACGGGATTACTCCAAGACGGCCATAGGCATCAATAAAGGACTCATCTTCATTGCGGTGCGCGACGTAGGTATTAATGATGTTGGTGATAACGTCTGGGATTTCATCAGCATAAAAAGAAGGGCCAATCACCTTACCAATGGCGGCATCATTGCCTTGTTCGCCGCCCAAGGTGATTTGATACCACTCTTCACCGTCTTTATCGACACCGAGCACACCAATATTGCCTACGTGATGGTGGCCGCATGAATTAATACAGCCTGAAATATTCAAGCTGATATCGCCCAAATCAAATAAGTAATCCAAATCATCAAACCGTTCCTGAATCGCTTTAGCAATGGGTAAAGATTTGGCATTGGCTAGTGAGCAAAAGTCACCGCCAGGGCAGGCGATGATGTCAGTGAGCAAACCCACATTTGGCAGCGCCACTTTTTGTTTCTTCGCCTCTTGCCAGAGGGCGTATAACTTGGCTTGTTCAACATCAGCCAGCACTAAGTTTTGCTCATGAGTGACGCGTAATTCACCAAAAGAGTATTGATCAGCCAGATCAGCAATGGCAAGCATCTGCGCAGTGGTCGCGTCACCTGGGGCAACAGTGCCATGGGGCTTGAGCGATAAAATCACGCTAGCATAGCCAGGTACTTGATGGGGTTTGACATTGCGCTCTAACCATCTTGCAAAGGCTGTTTTATCTGCTTCACTTGCAATGTTGATCACTTGCTCATTGGTGAGGGCGGTCAAGCTCTTATACGCAGGCTTAGTAAAGTGTTTGGCAACGCGATCCCATTCCGCTTGGGTGAAATTGTCATCACCATTTTTGATGTGCAACCACTCACCTTCAACCTGGCGCGCAAATTCTTCAGGGCCTAAAGCCTTCACTAAAATCTTGATACGGGCTTTGTAGAGATTGTCTCTGCGGCCAAAGCGGTTGTAGACGCGAAGTAGGGCAGTAAGATAGCTTGGCAATAACTGCCACGGCAAATCAGTCTGAATCAGAGACCCCAAAATCGGGGTGCGGCCCATGCCACCGCCGGCATAGATATCAGCCGTGAGCTCACCATTATTAACAGCTTTGTTTTTCTTCAGTTCAATGCCTACGTCATGACATAGCAATACTGTGCGGTCTTCTTTGGCGCCATTGACGGCAAACTTAAATTTGCGTGGAAGATGTGCAAACTCTGGATGAAGAGTAGACCATTGACGGAGTAATTCACAAACAGGGCGAGGATCGACGTATTCATCACCGGCAACCCCAGCAAAAGCATCACTTGTAATATTACGAATACAGTTGCCTGAGGTCTGAATGGCATGCATTTCAACTTTGGCGAGCTCGGCCAAAATATCGGGAGTGTCTTCTAAGGTGACCCAGTTGTATTGAATATTTTGACGGGTAGTGAAGTGGCCATAACCGCGGTCATATTTTTCGGCAATGAGTGCCATGGTGCGCAGTTGCTTGGAATTAAATAAGCCATAAGGGATGGCAACCCGCAGCATATAAGCATGGCGCTGGTGGTAAAGCCCATTTTGCAGACGGAGGGGGCGAAACTCTTCTTCGGCTAAGGTGCCATTGAGACGTCGGGCAACTTGGTCCCTAAATTGGGCAACCCGTTGATCTACCAGGGTTTGGTCAATATGGTCATATTTATACATAACGGACGATTGTCATGGATTTTCAATATTGCTACAAATACTCAAAAGTCTGCGCTATATAACTATATTGATATATAGATGCAATTTATACCCTGGATCTTCTGTTAAGTTTTTAGATCAAGATCTATAGGACATCGACCATATTTTGCGCTACCTCAAAGAAAAGTAACCGCTTACCTCTTTAAAGCCCAAATTCCCGATAGTGCCTATACAGATTGGCAATTGAGGCAAAGCCCAGGGCAACAATCAGAATAGCAAAGACGTAATCGATCGTCAGATAAGTAAAGACCCCCAATTGAATGAGGATTGCTGCCCCAACAAAGCTAGCAATCGAACCAAAGGCAACTAACTTAAAGTTCGGAATAAACGCCCCCAAGGTGATCGCAATAAACACGATATAGAGATCAGAGACGAGTTGATCCGCTGTCACAAAAACCGTGTTTGTAAATTCTGGTTTGATCAATTTCCCCAAAACAGCAAACAGCAAAATGGCTGCGAGAATTGCAAAGTTCAGCTTTGCTTTATCTAAGATGGCTTTGAGTTGATCGTTCATGCTGCTCGATAGTTTCTTACAATGCGTTTTTTATGAAGCCGCACTGCCGTTGAATACGAGACTCATACCAATCCATAGCAGTACAAATGCAACTAAGATCGTTGAGCCAATTTTCTTGAGAAAGTATTCAAGGGTATCCATATAGGCTTCATCTCCCCTGCCAAAGTATTGGTCAAAGCGTTTCCAGACAAGTCGACCCACAACAACGGGTAGGAGTATGGCAACAATGCCAAGAATGACGGTAAGCGTGTTATCCATGAGGGGTGTCTTTCTAAATTCAATACCCAATGCTATTGGTGTATTTGCTCATTTGTGAAGGGTAAAGAATACCCTTTTTTCTAGTAATCCCTATTGGCAGTTTCTATGAAGGCTGATTTGTCTGTTGAAACCCGGATTCGGCCATTGATAGGGGGTTTATTGATACAGTAGAGGCTTCTAAGCAAATTCACCCTCTAGAGAGCCCCAATATGACTGAACTCGATGCCGCACAAATCAATGAAATTCGTAGCAAGGTATTGGGGGCTGCAGCTAAAGTTCCTGGCGCCCTCATTGGTTTGGGTATTTTATTGATCATACTGGGGATGATTGGCATTGCAGGCCAGACACTATTTTCTTTTGTCTCAGTGAATGTACTCGGTATTTTTCTATTTGCTGGTGGTGTACTCCAAGGAGTTCATGCATTTCAATCGAGCGGCTGGAAAAGCCTTGCCGTTCAGATTGTTTTTGCTATTTTGTACATAGCAGCAGCACTTTATGTTTGGGCATTCCCTATTCCAGCGCTTGAGGCAATTACTTTATGGCTCGCAGCAATCTTTTTTGTCACTGGTGTATTGCGTTTAATTTCTGCATTCCAGCATCGTCATTTCAGTGAGTGGATTTGGATGGTACTTTCTTCTGCGCTCTCCATTTTAATGGGCGCCCTCATCCTGAATGGCTATCCAGAGTCTAGTTTGTGGTTACCAGGTTTATTGATTGCGATTGAACTGCTCTTACAAGGTTGGTCTTTGCTCTTCTTGGGTTTAGCAGCACGTTCGCTAACTAAGTAAACAGCCGCATAGGCACTCAGCGCGGAGAGCTCTTCTGATGACAATGAAAAAAACCGACCTGTACAAAAACTTAGCCTTGGCTACTGCGCAACGGATGAAAAATGCTACCAAAACCCCAAAGTTAACGGCAGCTGATAAGGCTAAATCTAAAAAAGAGTTGGCAGAGGCAAACCCTTTATTGGCTTCTTTAATGGGTAAGAAAAAAGCGAAGTAGTGCAGTCAAAAAACCATTTTCTTCTTGTCGATTTCTTAAAAACCTTTGCTGCTGTAGCGATCATTCTGCATCATCTATCAAATTATGGTCAGATTGCTGAGGATGCTCGGCAACTTCTACCAGGCATCATGGATTTCTTGTTTGAGTATGGTCGCTACGCTGTGCAAATCTTTTTGGTGATGGGTGGATATTTAGCCGCTCAATCTTTGACTCGCTCTGAAAAACTAAAAAACTCCAGAGATGTCCTAAAGATAATTATTAACCGCTACTTAAGACTTTTTGCTCCCTATGTCGTTGCGCTACTAGTAACCATTGCATGCGCTTGGGTAGCACGCTTTTGGATCCAAGATGAATTTGTGGGTGAATCAGAAACACTGAGTCAGTTCTTGGCGCATCTGTTTTTCTTCCAGGGCTTTTTGGGCTTGGATGCGATTTCTGCAGGAGTTTGGTACGTTGCTATTGATTGGCAGTTGTACGCTATCTTGGCTTTATTGCTCGGCATGTTTCCAGGCTTTAGATCCTTAGTCTGGATATTGACGATATTGTCTGTGGCATCTTTGCTGTATTTCAATCGACTGACTGCTTACGAAAATTATTTTATTTATTTTATTGGCGCATATGGCCTGGGCGCACTTGCCCAGCTTTGTAAAAATTACCCAGATCAATTGGTAAATCGTATTGCCGTGATATGTATCGTACTAGCCGGCCTAGCCATCGCTGTTGCTAGCTTTCATCAATTCTGGCCACGCAATCTCTTGGCTTATGTAGTTGCTGTCACACTCATCTTTTTTGGCGATTTGGCATATAAAGATCAGGTACGGGTGCACAAACATATCCAGCCACATAAACTTGTCAATGCCATTTTATGGAGCAGTAGAAGATCTTATTGCGCCTTCTTATTGCATTTTTCTTGCATCTTGTTGGCTAACAGTCTTTATGTTGGCTGGGGTATGAGTCACTTGCATGATGGCGCTCTGGCGCTAGCACTTATGTTGATGGCCTTTGTTGCGAGTTGGGGCGCTGCCAACTACCTGTATCGCTGGGTTGAAGTGCCCTCTAGAAGAATAAAGCTTTAAAGCCCCATATCCTTTAACACACGGAAGATCTCGCGATAAGCCTTCGGTGGTTTATTTTGCTCTTTCTCTCTACGCGCATTGCGAATGAGGGTGCGCATATTCTGAATATCCATATCAGGATATTGTTCAATCATCTTGGTGAAGGCCTCATCATTGTTCACTAGCCTATCGCGATAACTTTCTAAAAAATGCAGCTTAGCTGTTTCAGCTTTGCTTACCCCCTGAATGGCATCTAAACGCTTTTGAATGGCATCAAGTTCTTCTTCATCTAAAAAGCGCATGAGTTTGCCAAGATATTGTTTATGGCGCCGAATTGCTTCAAAACTTTTGATCTTGTTGGTTTCTGCAATCGCTACTTTGATGGCTTCATCTAGAGGGATGGTTTTGAGGGCATCGCTGCTCAACGCTGCTAAGACTTCTGCCAATTTCTGGCGTTCTGTCATTTGGCGCTTAAGCTCAGACTTGCTGGGGCCTTCATCAACCTCGACTAGCTTAGGAGTGCGATTCTTCTCATTAATGTGCATGTCCTCATTTTAGACGGGTATTAGGCTATTCTGAGTAGATGCCGATTTTCTAGCTTTAGTAAATAATAGACAATCAGGTGAATACCGCCTTATCTGAAGCAAAAAACATGACACAAGCAAACACCTACGACTACATCATTATTGGGGCAGGCAGCGCCGGTTGTATGTTGGCCAAGCGTTTGACAGAAAATCCTGCAAAAAAGGTGTTGCTAATCGAGGCTGGTAAGAGTGATCACTACATCTGGATTCACATTCCGGTGGGTTACCTGTACTGCATTGATAACCCTAGGGCGGATTGGCGTTTTAAGACTGTTGCAGAAAAAGGCCTGAATGGCCGTTCTTTGCTTTATCCGCGCGGCCGTGTTTTGGGTGGCTGTTCTTCGATTAACGGCATGATCTATATGCGTGGTCAAGCGGGAGATTATGAGTCCTGGGTGCAGGCAACTGGTGACGATGCATGGTCTTGGGAAAATGCCCTAGCTCGCTACAAAAAGTTTGAGGATTATCACGGGCCCGCCAATGAATGGCATGGCAAAGGCGGTGAGTGGACTGTCTCTCGGCAACGCTTACGCTGGCCCATCATGGATAAGTTTAGAGAGGCTGCTGTGCAGGCAGGGATTCCGGCATCAGATGACTTTAATCGTGGCGATAACTTTGGCGTAGGCTACTTTGATGTCAGTCAGCGTGCCGGTTGGAGATTAAATACTTCTAAGGCATTTTTAAGAGATGCAGTCAAGCGCAGTAATCTCACGGTGATTACTGAGGCAGTAGTGACAAAACTCAATATTGATCCTGCGACCAAAAATTGCTACGGGGTGGAGTATTTAAAAGACGGCCTTGCTAATGAAGCTTTATGTGCACATGATCAAGGCGGCGAAGTTTTACTTTGTGCCGGCGCTATTGGTAGCGTACAAATTTTGGAGCGATCTGGTATTGGTGCTGCCGCCCATCTCAATCGATTAGGTATTCCCGTGATGGCTGACTTACCTGGCGTTGGTGAGAATCTCCAAGACCACCTACAGTTACGGATGGTCTATAAAGTAAATGGTATTAAGACTCTAAATACTAAAGCGAATTCTTGGTTTGGCAAGATGATGATTGGCCTCGAGTATCTCTTTAAGCGCTCCGGCCCTATGTCCATGGCGCCTTCTCAGTTGGGGGCATTTGCTTATAGCTCACCAGAGCAGAAAAGTGCGAATGTGGAATATCACGTGCAACCGCTCTCATTAGAAAAGTTTGGCGAAGACTTGCATGCTTTTAATGCCTTCACTGCAAGTGTTTGTAATCTCCGCCCAACATCGCGTGGCAGCATCCATATCCATTCTATCGATCCTGAAGCGCCACCAGTTATTCATCCAAATTATTTGTCGACCGCGCAAGATCGCAAGATTGCCATCGAGTCATTAAAACTAACGCGCCAGATTGTGCAAAGCCCAGCGCTTGCGCCGTATTCCCCCGAGGAATATAAACCGGGCGCGCAGTATCAAACTGAGGAAGACTTAGTGAAAGCTGCAGGCGATATTGGTACAACCATCTTTCATCCGGTGGGTACCTGCAAGATGGGGCGTGCTGATGATCCAATGGCAGTGCTAGATTCACAATTACGGGTGAGAGGTATTCATTATTTGCGCGTAGTGGATGCTTCAGCTATGCCCGCGATCACCTCAGGCAATACTGCCGCGCCTACGATGATGATTGCAGAGCGCGTTGCGGAGTTAATCACTAGTGCATAGTCCCCACAAAAGCAATCAACTGCCTGCAAGTCATCTTCTGCTAGCCTTAGCGATTGTGGCGGTGTGGGGCACCAACTTTGTGGTGATCAAGCTTTGTTTGGCTTCGTTTCCACCATTTTTATTTGCAGCACTTCGTTACACCTTTGCATTTTTACCTTTGGTATTTTTCATCCCAAGACCTAAAGTCCCCTGGAGCAATCTTTGCACCTATGGTGTAGCAATTGGAGTTGGGCAATTCGGTATTTTGTATTTCGCTATTGATGGCCGCATCTCTCCGGGTTTGGCTTCCTTAGTCATTCAGACGCAAGTTTTCTTCACAATTGGCTTTGCAATGTTCTTTGCTAAAGAGCGCTTAAGACTTTACCAAGTGGTTGCGGTTTCAGTAGCGATGACTGGTCTAGCAATCATTGCGCTCCATACCGATGCAAACACCTCATTTTTGGGGTTGGCTTTAGTAGTCTTTGCAGGTCTGTCATGGGGTGTGGCGAATACTGTTAGCCGGCGCGCTGGCTCAATCAATATGTTGTCATACGTTGTTTGGGCAAGTGTATTTTCACTTCCACCCCTCTTTCTAATTTCTTGGATTTTTGAGGGCGGCTGGGAGCATATCAGCGCTTCTCTTAGTTCCGCCCCTCTCGGTGCGTGGGCAGGAGTGCTTTGGCAATCTTGGGGCAATACACTATTTGGTTATGCCGCCTGGGCCTGGTTGCTATCTAAGCATCCCGCTGCGGCTGTAGCGCCTGCACCATTATTAGTCCCAATCTTTGGCATGGGGGCCTCGGCTTATTTCTTGAGTGAGTCTTTACCTTTGTGGAAAATTCTGGCAGCAGGCCTCGTGATTGCTGGTCTAATCGTCAACCTATTCTGGCCAAGTCTAGAAAAGTGGCTCAGAAAGGGAAGCGGATAAGCATTTTTTAGTCTCACAAGCTAGCCTAGGGGCTAATGTAAACCCTAAGGAGAGCGTGTTTTTTGCTACTGCAATCATAGTAAGATTACGCTTCGTTATCTGTAGTGCCTATAAAAAGTATTTATTTCATTAGTAATTTTTAGTCATGGAGACTTTATGAATATTCGTCGTCATATTTTTGCAGTAGCTGCCGCTGCAATGCTTACAACCGGTGCTTACGCTGCCGATATTAAAGTGGGCGTTATTGGCCCATTCACAGGTGGCTCATCCTCAATGGGTGTCAGCATGCGTGATGGCGTTCGTCTTGCTGCAAAAGAAATTAATGCTGCTGGCGGTGTTAATGGCAATAAGCTCGTATTGATTGAGCGTGATGATGAAGCTAAAAACGAGCGCGGCGTACAAATTGCGCAAGAATTTATTAATAATGAGAAAGTCGTTGCTACTCTCGGTTACATCAACACTGGTGTTGCATTGGCTTCACAGCGTTTCTATCAAGAAGCTAAGATTCCAGTCATTAATAACGTTGCTACCGGTTCATTGATTACTCATCAATTCCCAAATGCAGCAGAAAACTATGTTTTCCGTACCGCTGCTGCTGACAATATTCAAGCCCCGATGATTGCTAAAGAGGCAGTTGAAAAACGTGGTTTGAAAAAAGTGGCTATTTTGGCTGACTCAACAAACTACGGTCAATTGGGTCGCGAAGACTTGGAAAAGGCTCTGAAGTCTTATGGCGTAACCCCTGTAGCGGTTGAGAAGTTCAATCTCGGCGACGTTGATATGACTTCACAATTACTTAAAGCAAAGAATGCTGGTGCTGAAGTAATTTTGACTTATGCCATCGGACCAGAGTTGGCGCAGATTGCTAACGGCATGGGTAAATTGGGTTGGAAGAAGCCAATGATCGGTAGCTGGACATTGTCTATGGCTAGCTTTATTGATACCGCCGGTAAGAACGGTGATGGCGCAACAATGCCTGAAACTTATATTCAATCTCCATCTACAACTGCTAAGCGCAAGGCTTTCCAAGAAGCTTACCTAAAAGAGTTCAAGCCAAAAAATAACAATATCGCTTCTCCGGTTTCTGCTGCCCAAGGCTACGATTCTGTGTACCTATTGGCTGCGGCGCTCAAGCAAGCAAATAGCACTGATGGCCCAAAGATTTTGGCTGCATTGCAAGACCTCAAAACTCCAGTAGATGGCGTTGTAATGACTTATAACAAGCCATACACAGCAACTGACCATGAGGCAGTTAAAGCAAAAGACGTTGTCATGGGTGTGGTTGAGGGTGGCCGTGTTCAGTTCTTGAATGCTGAGGATGCAACTCCGAAGAAGAAGTAATTTACCTCAATGGTGGGCGGGCTCTAGAATTATCCCGCACTGCAACATTGGTATCCCCAAAACGCCGCCCCCAAAGCGGCGTTTTGCTTACAATGGCGGATTCGTCAATTAAACAGTTTTAAGTATATTTAGGTCAACACAATGGAAATGCTTGCACAAATCCTCTCGAGCGGTATAGCAGTGGGGATGATCTATGCTGTTATCGCCTTTGGATTTCAGCTTACTTTTGCCACTTCTGGCACTCTAAACTTTGGTCAGGGCGAGGCCCTCATGTTAGGCGCTCTCGTCGGATTGACCTGCGTAGATACCTTTGGTATGAACTACTGGATGATGATTCCAGTGGTCTGTATTTTTGGCATGATCCAAGGTAGCTTCGTTGAGCTCATCGGTGTGCGACCAGCAATCAAAATCAAATCTGAGTTTGGTTGGATTATGTCCACTATCGCTCTTGGAATTATTTTTAAGAACGTTGCCGAAAATATCTGGGGTCGTGATGCATTACCATTCCCATCCCCTTTGCCGATGGAGCCAATGAGCTTCTTAGGTGCCAATATTCTGCCAATGGAAATCTTGGTGGTCGTTGGCGCACTTGTCATGATGTTGTTAGTGGAGTTCTTTAACCGTAAAACTATTTACGGTAAAGCAGTTGTAGCGACTGCAAACGATCGCGACGCGGCTGGCTTAATGGGCATCAATACCAGCGTAGTCATTACCTTCTCTTATGCTTTGTCATCATTGACTGCTGCATTTGCTGGTGTATTGATTGCGCCTCTCACATTAACTGGCGCAACGATGGGCGGCGCTTTAGGCTTGAAGGCTTTCGCGGTGGCCATTATTGGCGGCTTATCGAGCGGTCTCGGAATTATTGTTGGCGGCTTGATCCTTGGCATCGTAGAAACAGCAACGGGTTTCTATATCTCTACAGGATATAAAGATGTCCCCGGTCTGATCTTGTTATTGCTGGTATTGGCATACAAGCCATCTGGTCTCTTCGGCAAATCTGCAATTAAGAAAGTTTAATGATGAAATTGAAGTCTCTATTACCTCTATTAATTGCAATCCTAGGGTTATTTTGTTTACCCCTATTTATTCATAACCCTTATTACATTCACTTAGCTGAAACAATTCTGATCTACACCATCTTGTTGTTTGGTTTGGATATCGTAGTTGGCTATGTAGGACAGGTATCTTTGGGTCATGCTGCTTTATTTGGTATTGGCTCTTACACCGCAGGTATTTTATTTTTCCACCTCGGCTTGCCAATTTGGGTAACGATTCCAGCTGCTATTGTGGTGACAGCAATTTTCGGCGGCATTTTGGCCTTGCCGGCTTTAAAAGTGATCGGACCATATTTGGCGATGGTGACCTTGGCGTTTGGAACCATTGCACAGATTCTGATTAATGAAATGACTTGGTTAACTGAAGGCCCATTGGGAATTAAGTTAACTCGCCCAGAACTCATGGGTGTGCCAATGACTAAGGCTGAGTATTTCTGGTTAGTTTCTGCAATAACTATCCTTGCCCTGATTGTTGTAGACCGCTTTGTTAAATCCCAAATGGGTCGTGCTTTTGAGGCTTTGCGTGATAGCCCGGTGGCTTGTGACTGTATGGGTGTTTCTGTGTATCGCTTTAAGGTGATCGCATTTGTCATTAGTGCAGGCTTTGCTGGTTTAGCTGGTGCCTTATACGCTTATTCAGAGCAATACATTTCACCAAACACGTATAACAACGAATTAGCGGTTCTATTTTTGCTCGGCATCATTATGGGTGGACGCAAGTCGCGCTTGGGTGCTGTGATTGGTGCAGCAATTATTGTGTTGTTGCCAAAACTATTGGACGATATTCATTTATTCCGTATCGTAGCTTCATTGATTGCCATCGTAGTGGTGGTGGGTGCAGGCTTGGCTTTGTCCAAGCAAGTAACTACTCCAAAACGTGTAGCTATTCCTGTTGCTGGTGTAGTGGGCTTAGCGGCCTTCTCATTCTGGCTTGATAGTATTTCTGACTGGCGCTTGAGTATTTTTGGCTTCATGATTTTGCTAGTGGTGTACTACTTGCAAAACGGTATCGTTGGATTTGCTAAGAGCTTTTATCAATCGATAGCTGGCAAAGCAAAAACCACTCGCGGTGAAGAAGCTGAAGTAGTGGATGACTCGATTAGCTTTATTAGCACTGTTGCCAACCAAAATGCTGGTACTGAGCTGTTGAAAGTTGACTCTGTATTGATGCAGTTTGGTGGCTTAAAAGCGTTGAACAATGTTGATCTGAGCATCAAGCGTGGCACCATTCATGGCTTGATTGGTCCTAATGGTTCCGGTAAGAGCACCATGATGAACGTGTTAACCGGTATTTATGTGCCTACCGCTGGTAATGTTTTATATGCTGGTGAGAGCGTAGTTGGCAAGACTTCATCCGACATTGCCTTGTCAGGCATTGCGCGAACATTCCAAAACGTGCAACTCTTTGGTGAGATGACTGCCATCCAGAATATTTTGGTTGGTTTGCATCACACCTTTAAATCCAATATGGTTGAGATTGCCTTGCATCTGCCACGCTACAAAAAGGAAGAGGCTGAGGCACATGCTCGTGCATTGGCGCTTCTCAAATTTGTTGGCTTGGATGACTTAGCAAATGAAGAGGCGCGTAACTTGCCATACGGTAAGCAGCGTCTCCTGGAAATCGCCCGTGCCTTGGCGCTGGACCCTGAGTTGCTGTTGTTGGATGAGCCGGCAGCGGGTTTAACAGCTCCTGATATTAAAGAACTCTTGCGCATTATTCGTAAGATCCGCGATAGTGGCATTACCTTCATTCTCATTGAGCATCACATGGACGTGGTGATGTCAGTTTGCGATACCGTCTCTGTATTGGACTTTGGTCAGAAGATTGCAGAAGGTAAGCCGGCTGAAGTTCAGGCAGACGAGAAGGTGATTCATGCCTACTTGGGTACTTAATCACTAGAACATATTGAATCGGTAAATACCATGTTATCTATTAAAAATCTTGAAGCCGGTTACGGCAAAGTTAAAGTCCTTCATGGCATCAATATTGATGTTCCTAAAGGGCAAGTGATCACCTTGATTGGCTCTAACGGTGCAGGTAAAACGACCACGATGCGCGCTATCACTGGCATGATTAAGCCAACTGCTGGTGAAGTGACGCTTGGTGGTGAAAAAATTGATGGCTACGATTCTCATAAGATCGCCCGCCTTGGCTTGGCCCACAGCCCCGAAGGTCGTCGCGTTTTTACGACTATGTCTGTGACTGACAATTTATTGCTTGGCGCATTCCCTCGTTTTACGGGTAGCCGCCCTAAGGGCGATATCAAGAGCGATCTTGAAAAGTCTTTAGAAATGTTCCCGCGCCTTAAAGAGCGCCGCAATCAATTAGCGGGTACTTTATCTGGTGGCGAACAGCAAATGTTGGCAATGGCTCGTGCAGTGATGTTAAATCCAGAAATCATTCTTTTAGATGAGCCATCAATGGGCTTGGCGCCGATCTTGGTTGAAGAAGTCTTTAAGATTATTTCCAATCTCAAGTCACAGGGCGTCACGATGTTATTGGTGGAGCAGTTCGCAGCCGCAGCTTTGAATGTCGCTGACTATGGCTACGTGCTTGAGAACGGCAAGATTGCTACTCATGGACCAGCTGCAAAACTTAAAGATGATCCAGCCGTGAAGGCTGCTTACTTGGGCGGTGCTGGTGGGCACTAACTATCAAGCTTGCCGCAAAAGAAAAAGCCCTTAGCAGTAAGGGCTTTTTTCATATGGTGCTCAGACCTTTGATAATCAGGCCAATAGCGACGACAAATACGAGTACAGAGAAAATCTGCTGCAATCTGGGCCCACTGAGCTTCTTGCCAAACTCCCTACCAATAAGCAGGCCAACTAAGGCTCCCAGAGAGTAAGGTGCAGCAACCAATACATTCATATTGCCTGAGGCAATTGAGAATAGGGCGCTCCCACTAGCAATTATTGCAAGTACTCCTAGAGAAGTTGCCACGATCGACTGTGCGGATAGATCGGTATAGCGCTTTAGAAAGGGCACAATCACAAAGCCACCACCAACCCCTAGAAGCCCAGATAAAAAGCCTGCTAAGCCCCCTGAAAACATCAATGCTCTTGCGCAGGGGATATTCCAGTCTAACTTGCCTTTATCTGGATTGATGAGGCAAGGCGGCGGCTTTCTTTCGACTGACGGCATTCCAAGGATTTCTCTTCCGGCTCGAATAAACAGAGTGATTGAGACATAAAACAGAGTGCAGCTAAAGAGAATTAATAACGGTGCATTGGGGATTCGTTGAGCTAGCCAGAGTCCAACGGGTGAAAGTAACAAACCAAAAATTGCCATAAAGCCAGATGCTTTGTAGCGCAGAATTTTATTCTTTAAGCCTAAGATAGCTCCGACTGAAGAGGCGATTGCAATCGCCAAGAGTGAAATAGGTGCTGCCTCGGCCACACTAAAGTGCATCACAAAAATTAACAGGGGGACAGATAGAATTCCGCCACCGGCACCAGTTAAGCCCATGAGGATTCCAACAAGAATCCCCAAGGAGGGGCTGATTAATATTGAGTAGTCCATGGAGCCATTTTATGGGGCAAGTACCGAATTCAGTCAGTGTACCCCTCGGCTAGCTCATGGGCTCGAATATTGTATTTTTCTTAGTCCGTGTAATAAAAAGATTGCAAAGAATATCAGTCCAACCATCCAATGAGTGCTCACAACACGATCTCGAATTTCTTCTGGACCGTAATACAGTAGGACTCCTGAAATTAATAAGATCGCTAGAAAGCTCAGTTGGCTAAACCCGCTAATCCATTTCTTTTTGGATTTAATACCTGCTTTTAAATGAAAGGGTAGTACTGACCCTAGGGCTAAAGTGGCCAAGATTGCTGCAACTCCGTGAGCAGCCAAAATAGAATGAGTTCCCAAGGTTGTTCGTTGAATATGAAACTCATGGCCAAGCAGATACAAGCTCCCGCTAATGGAGCAAGCAAGCATGCCGCTAAGTACAAATAATCTTTGCCAGCTAGGCATTTTTCCCAAACGGCTCATGCAGCAATCCGAATGGCTTGTGCTGAGAAGTGGCGAAAGCATGGGTGATCATGCCTGCCTGAGAGCGCAAGTACCTTAGTAAGAGCATCTGCGTAGACGCATTCATGGGCCAGAATGGAATAAGAGTCCGGGACATTCACATGCGCTTCAGAGGCATCTTGCGCCAAAGGATTAATGATGTGACTGAGATGCTGATCTCTATTGGCAAAGTACAAGCCACTTGTCGCGATAGCCCCGTTTTGTAATGAGCCGATATCAATTAATTGTCTGGGTTTATTTGGATTCCGAATTTGGACTGATCGGGGGTTATCGCCAAATACTCGAAGATCGCCTCCCGCATTTACGCAGCCAGATTGGACTCCGCTGACCATTAAGCTTTCCACCGCTTTATCCACCGCGAAGCCTTTAGCAATTCCGCCAAGGTCTAAGCAGATGGGTTTAGTGGAGGTGATGACCTGTGGCTCTATAAATTGGATGTCTTGAATGCCACCAAACTCATATTGAGATAGGTCAATATGAATGGGTAATAATCCAGCAGCCACTAGTCGATTGCCAATGCCGCAATTAAATAAACCATTCGATTGCTCATAAACATTGATGGCAATTTGGAGGATTTGCGCAGTCCAGGGATGAACTTCCATAGCCACTAGATGCGCCCATCGATTCATTTGAGTGAGCTCACTTAAAGGGTTGTGAAAGCTCATTAGATTCTGAACCTGTTTTACTGTACTAAATGCACTACCTATCGCCTGTTCATCATCTTGATCAATTGAGATTTCAATAAATGTTCCCAGAAGAGCTTTGCAGCGCGTCGTCATTTTGTTTTAAGTGCTAAATCATGTAAGACTGCCACTCTCTTCACGCCATCAGTAATGTGCTTGCAAGAAAGTGTGGCGCCACCAATGTTCTGAATATCTTGATTCAGTTTGATGGGGTCCTTTGCAGTCTTGCCAACAAACTGTTTACGCCACTGCGCTTCTTCTACTTCATAGCCATAAGACTCGACATATTCCAAAATCTCAATACCTAAAATGCTGCCATTGGGTGCAATCCCGACAGCATAGGTAATCATTTCGTGTTTGCCGACTACCTCATCGATGACAAGCCAGCCGCCATCGGTAGTCTTCCAGATGCGGTCTCCTTGAAAAGGGTGACGAATGCTAGATGCCGCCCGCATTTTTTCTTGTAAATCGTCAGTAATGATGATGGGTGCTCTTGTGAGCTGCTTATTAGGAAAGAGAATTTTCTGTGCTTGCTCGGTAGTGGCATATATTTTTGCGTGAGCAATGATGGGTGAACTCACCATTGCCAGCCCAACAATCGCAAAGGGATTAGGTTTCCAGTTCATTTAATTTCTTGCTCCTTAGTTCAGTGGAAAGCCAACTTTGACAATGAATTCATTGATGGTATGACTATCCCAAACACGAGCGTTCGAACATTCAGCTTCACCGCCACCCATGCAGTTGCCACCTGCTAATTGATAGCGCCAGGCCCCAGTTACCCACCAGTCCTTAGCGGCATAGTGCATGTTGGGACCAACAAAGGTGGCGCGTTGTACTTGGTTGCGTAGATTTAATTCTGAATAATCGTTGTGAAAGCGAGCCTCTACTCCTGCAGACCATTTTGGAGCAAAGCGATAACTAGCGCCCACTAAAAAATCGAGCATAGACTCAGGGACATTGCCATTCTCAATAAATTTCAAGCGTTCATTTGCCACTACGACGTTGCCAGCAAGCACTAAGCGATCGTCAATGAAATTGGATTGCAATAAAAGCCTTGCTTCAAGCTCATCTTTATTTCTGCCCCAGGTAGGTTCGAGATAGAAACCAACTCCAACAGGAGATGTCACTGGATTGGTGAGTCGATAAATGGCTTCGAGTGAGCCACCTTCAATGCCGCTCTTTCGGTATGGGGTGGCAGGATCATGCGAGGAGGGTACCGCATAGCCACCGGTACAAGTGGGCTCTTCTCCGCATGCCTCAGGGTTGGTGTAGTTCTGATTGGCATTGGTGTAATAAGAATTGATATAGCCCGCAATTTGCAAATCATTCGTAAGGCCATATTCCAATTCGGATCTAGCAGTCCATGCTTCATATGTGCCCGCTGCCTGCTGTTGATTTAACTGCAGGCGTTGTTCAAATTCCAACTTGCCTTTAGGTTGAAGATCAAGCGTATAGATCCAACCAAACACTCCTTCGCCTGCATGGGCAAAAGAGAAATGAAGGGCGGTTGCAAGAATAAAACTAAAGGCGATCAGTCTTTTGATGGTCAATTTCATAGTCATATCAGGTTGGTGGTTAAAAAAATATAAATAAGAATGGTTCTCAATATAGCATCAAATGAGAATCATTCTCAAATAGAAAAATGACCACTTTCTAATAAATGGTGGAATTTATGAGGCTTTTCGTTTTTGCTTGTAAGATTTCTCTCACATGAATGCAGAAGCCCTCGAAAAACTGGTCTTAATAAAAATGCCCTTTGGTAAACATGCTGGGCGTGCATTGGCAGACCTGCCAGGAAATTACTTGGCTTGGTTTGCGCGCGAGGGATTTCCTAAGGGAGAGCTGGGCCAGTTGCTAGAGTTGATGCACACGCTTGACCACAATGGATTACGTGGACTTTTGGCGCCCATCCAAAGAGCGCATGGTCAAGAAGAGCGCTAACTTTATTTTGTGCGAACGATTGCAATAACCCGATTGCGCTCATAAGTCACTATTGCAGTATTCGGAGGACTACTTTGAATAAGAGTGGGAATGAATGAGGTCTGAGTTTCAAGCTGACCTCCAATTTTCTTGGCTAGATCACTATTTTGGTCATACTGAATCTGAATGCTGGCTACCCGACCTTCTTTGATGTTTTGAATAAGTTGATCAAGCTTAGTCTGAGAGTAATGATCAAAAAATATGGGATACCAGCCACCGATGATCCTGCCGTCCTTGGGCTCTGAGGATGTTGCTTTAGGGGTGGTGGCCATAGCATTCAGCGGCAAATGAAAATCAATGCCAGTTTTTTTAACCAAGTCTTGGTAAGAGATTGGCGGAGTCATATTGGCTTCATTGGTATTTTCAATCCAATAGGCCCATGCCAAATTTTTACTGGGGTCATAAACCAATTTAAATAGATGGGTAGGAATAGTGACTCGGCTGCTGCCAATACTGCCGCTATTACCAGTGGATCCAGTAAACACATAAACCTCACCAGCAGCTCTTTTGACATAGAGCCTTGTCGGCTCCTCTACATTCTTAGCCCAAATACCCTGATTATTTTGTCTCGCCTGGGGCATCATGTTTGCCAATGAAAAGGACTGGGCCATTGACCTTTCATTACTCATATCCCCGGCTGGGGCGTTGTGGCCTCGGTCATACCCACTTCCGCGGTAGTCTGAGAGTAGGGCCCGCTCTGCAAATGGCAGCCTCGCTTCCTCATAAAACCGATTGCTTCTTTTGGGGTGAGGGGTCGATAGGCGTTCTCGACTGAGCTTCTCGACTGTATAGATAGGCTTCTTCTCTATAGGCGAGTAGTAGATGGCATAGCTATCGAAGCACAAATCTCGTCCTGTTTGTTGGGTGCTGGGGGCTTGCTGCTGCGGGAAAAGGTCTTGGCATTCCTCGAATATGGCGAAGGCGCTAATGGGGTTGAGTAGGCATAGGCTTAATGCCAGGACAAGAATCTGACGAAGAATGTTCATAGGATCTTAGTGTAGGGGGAGGCGTAAGCCATTGCCCATTTTTTAATCCAAACTAGCTGCAGAGCGAATCAGAAATTCAGCTCACCAAGTGGCTTGCTTGAAAGTCAACGCTTCATTTCACCCGAAAATACTTTAAAAATAATGCCTTGCAGCAATTATGGAAGTGCTACTACCGGTAGAAATTTGGGTTACACAAAACACTAGATGTATGGTTTTTGAGGTAATTTTTTTCGATGAAATCGTAAAAAAGTCTGATTTTGACCATTTTTTTACAGTATGAAATTAGTATTTCCTAACTTGTATAACTGATTGATTTAAATGAATAAATTATCAATAACAGAAGACGCATGTGAGAGATCCGGTATTTCGAGACTGGAAAGTTATGGAAATGACTTTCTTTATGCTTGACTTGATATAAGAACCTTCTTAGGATTACCCATGTTTTATAAATATTGCAGTGCAACAAAAATCTGTGATGCAGATTTTCGGGGTGCGCAAAAAATTAGATGAATAAATGGATTACCTACAATTTAGATGATACGCAAGATCGGCAACCAGCGATTCTGGCTGCAAAAGATTTGCTGTCACAGGCGATGGCTCCAGTCTACCGAGTCATCAATGGCGTGCTCGTGATGGCTGTATTTGTGGTTGTCAGCCTTTGGCTTTCGGGTAACGGTACGAATGCTGGTGCCTTTGACTTGGCCCGCATCTTAGTGCCGGACGAGGCTCGTAATATGGTTTGGAGTAATGGCTTTGGCATGCTGGAGCAATATAAGGCTTCAAATGACAGTGCTGCCCAGACAGCCGATTCAGAAATTGCTGCGGTGATCTACAACAAATCCAACCCGATCTCAACGGGCTTGGGCGGTCCCAAGCAGCAGACAGTTGCATTGCTGATGCCTTCTGTAGCGCAGGTGCAAGTGAAGTCGATTTCTCATTTGGCTGATCGCATCCCAACATCGAAGATTGACCCGCAAGCGCTTGATAGCAATTTAATGGGCTCGATTCAAAATCAACGTGCCGTTGCTGATTTCTTCGAGAAGAAATACAAGCTAGATCGCGCTAAGATCGAAGAATACGTCTCAAACACAATTTTGGTTGCAAAAGAAGTCAAGATTGATCCAGTGCTTTTATTGGCCGTGATTTCAGTTGAATCAAACTTCAATCCAACTACCCGGAGTGAGGCTGGTGCTGAAGGCTTGATGCAGGTAATGACTTCAGTGCATAAAGATAAATACGCGTTGTATGGCGGTACCACACAGGCTGTTAAGCCTGAAGTAAATATTCGCGTCGGTGCTTATATATTGAAGTATCTCATCGCCACCGCTGGTTCATTGCGCAACGGCTTGAAGTTTTACGTGGGTGCTGCTAATGCAGAAGATGATGGTGGTTATACGGATAAGGTGATGGCTGAAAGAAATCGCCTCATCAGCCTTTGTCAAACCCGCTCTACTAATCGCTTGACGCTAAATGGCAAGGATTTGCGTTCTTAATTGAGTAGCGCCTGGATCATAGAAGAAATAAAGGCCACCCTAGGGTGGCCTTTTGCATCCTGCCTAGTGAATAGGTCTGCTGGGGATTAATTGACCCCATGCAGTTCTACCTCGAATACCAGGGTTGCATTGGGTGGAATAACGCCGCCTGCACCACGAGGACCGTAGCCCATATCAGAGGGAATAATAAGAGTGCGTTTGCCACCGATTTTCATGCCCGCAACGCCTTCATCCCAGCCCTTAATCACGTGGCCAGCACCCAATGGGAAGCTGAACAATTGGCCGCGATCTAATGAGCTATCAAACTTCTGACCTTTATGGTCAGCCGCTTTTTCGTCATATAGCCAGCCGGTGTAATGCACGTCAACGTGATTACCAGCCACCGCTTCTTTGCCGTCGCCTACGACGGTATCGATTTTTTTGAGTTCACTCATGATGTTTTCCTATTTCACGAAAATTGATTGGCTAGTATATTCTGAGCCTTACAGATTCTGATGGTGAGCCTAATTTGGCTCGATGACATGATAAATTACTGGCCCAATTCCGCATACAACACCCTTTTAGTTAGCCCAGACCGACAGCTATTGGTCACAGACGACTTTTTGCGTACATATTTGCAAAGGCCTGAGCTCAGCTTGGTGCCAGAGTCCTGTGCGATTGAACAATCCTTGCATCAGCGTTTGCTTGAAAACCCCCGTGCCGAAATCGCTGAACCTGAAATTGCTGCCATGACGGATGAGGATATTCAGGAAAACTACCGAGTTTGGCTGCGCTACCGAAAGCGCCTATTGGCTGCAAGCTCTTTAGAAAGTTTTTATATGAGCCTGTTTAAGGGTGAGGGCGTTGATGTGCCACCCTTATTTGTTGCCCAACTAGCGCAGATCTTTGTGAGACACCTATTGGGAGATCAGCCTCATCCCTTAGAGGCGCGAATGGGTGAGTTGTTCTTTAGAACTCAGAAGATTACCGTGCTTGAAGATGCGGTTGTGATGGGGGCGGATGAAGAAGTCGTTGTTCGCAATGCCCAAGCCGGCGATACCGGAAACATCATGGATTTGCTCAAGGGTAAATCGATGACGATGAGGTCAGCTGACTTAGATGTCTTGTATGAAGAAAATGCTGCCGAGTACTGGGCGCGAAATGAGGACTTTGATTTCGCGGTACAACTGAACTTTGGGCATGAGCCTATCAACCACTTTTGCCGTGTCTTAGAGAAATGGATAGAGCATTTCTTGGGCGCAAGGGTGCGTATTACCCCCATGCAACAAATTAGTGATCCCAAGTGGTCTTGGCATGTTGGCTTGGATGCAGCAGCGACAGAGGTGTTGAATAAGCTTTATAACAAGGAATCCGTTGAGGCTGATGAGTTAGAAAAGGTGATTTGCCTATTCCGTCTAGACTTTATGGATGAGGCAGCAGTAGCTAAAGCTCAGACTGGTAAGCCGGTCTACATGGCAATTGCCATGAATGCACAGCAAGAGCTAAAGCTAAAACCCCAAAATCTCTTGTTTAATTTACCACTCGCAAAAGCCTCTTAAGCTTTATATATAGATGTGCTGATTCATCGGCAGTGGGATCTAACAAATAATCGGCTGAGGGTACTTGGTGGATTCCCTTAAATTGGGCATCCTCAAGGCCTTTAGATCACAAATGTGCCAATTTTGCCAAGCCCAATGATTTAAAATGAAAGACTCTCTGCATTGGCAATGGGTGCGCTAAAAGCGGCTTGCAAAATGCAGCTGTGAGACCGGCGGGTTAAAACCTGACCCTGTAAATTTTTCAATATTGAGGAAACGTTAATGGCTTCAGAGAAATCAAAGATTATTTACACGCTGACAGATGAAGCGCCATTCTTGGCGACTTGTGCATTTCTGCCGATCATTCGTACTTTTACAGCGCCTGCTGGTGTAGAGATCGTGACTAGTGACATTTCTGTTGCTGCCCGTATTTTGGCTGAGTTTTCTGATTGCCTAACAGCTGAGCAAAAAGTACCTGATAACTTAGCCGAGCTTGGCAAGATGACTTTGATGCCTGATACCAATATTATTAAGTTGCCTAATATCAGCGCTTCTGTACCTCAGTTGCTGGCAGCAATTAAAGAATTGCAGGCTAAGGGTTACAAAATCCCTCATTTTCCAGATGATCCTAAGAATGATGAAGAAAAAGCGATTCGTGCACGCTACTCCAAATGTTTGGGTAGTGCAGTAAACCCGGTCTTGCGCGAAGGTAACTCAGATCGTCGCGCACCCAATGCGGTGAAACAGTTTGCTCGTAAACATCCTCACTCTATGGGTGAATGGAGTCAGGCTTCCCGGACCCACGTATCGCATATGCATGGTGGCGACTTCTATGCCGGTGAAAAGTCAATGACGATGACTAAAGCCTGTGATGTGAAGATGGATTTAGTGACCCAAAGTGGCAAGACAATTGTTCTTAAGCCAAAAGTCTCTTTGTTGGCTGGCGAGATTATCGACAGCATGTACATGAGCAAAAAAGCGCTTTGCGAATTCTACGAAAAAGAAATTGAAGATGCTTACAAGACTGGCATGATGTTGTCCTTGCATGTGAAGGCAACCATGATGAAGATCTCTCATCCGATCGTCTTTGGGCATGCTGTGAAGATTTTCTATAAAGATGCTTTTGCTAAGCATGCCAAGTTGTTTGAAGAGTTGGGTGTGAATGCCAATAACGGGATGAGTAGTCTCTACGATAAGATCAAGACTTTGCCTGAATCTAAGCGCGAAGAAATCATTCAGGATTTACATGCCTGCCATGAGCACCGCCCTGCATTGGCAATGGTGGACTCTGCCAAAGGTATCACTAACTTACATTCCCCAAGTGATGTGATCGTGGATGCTTCTATGCCTGCCATGATTCGCGTTGGCGGCAAGATGTGGGGTGCTGATGGCCGTTTGCATGACACTAAAGCAGTGATTCCAGAAAGTACCTTTGCCCGGATCTATCAAGAAATCATTAATTTCTGTAAGACGCACGGTAACTTTGATCCAACCACAATGGGTACAGTACCTAACGTCGGCTTGATGGCGCAACAGGCCGAAGAGTATGGCTCACATGACAAGACTTTTGAGATTCCAGAAGCTGGCGTAGCCCGGATTGTTGCTGACGACGGCACTGTATTGCTCGAGCAGAATGTGGAAGAGGGTGACATTTGGCGTATGTGCCAAGCGAAAGATGCCCCAATTCGGGATTGGGTGAAATTGGCGGTAAACCGTGCCCGCCTCTCTAATACGCCAGCAGTATTTTGGCTAGATGAGTACCGCCCACACGAAGCCGAGTTGATTAAGAAGGTCAATACCTACCTCAAAGACTATGATCTCAAAGGTGTAGATATTCAGATCATGTCCCAGACTCGTGCAATGCGTTACACCTTAGAGCGTGTGATTCGTGGCAAAGATACCATCTCTGTAACGGGCAATATTTTGCGTGATTACCTCACCGACTTGTTCCCTATTATGGAATTGGGTACCAGCGCGAAGATGTTGTCTATTGTGCCCTTGATGGCAGGTGGCGGCCTCTTTGAAACGGGCGCTGGTGGTTCTGCTCCTAAGCACGTACAACAGTTAGTTGAAGAGAATCACTTGCGCTGGGATTCACTGGGTGAGTTCTTGGCTTTAGCAGTCTCACTAGAAGACATTAGCGATAAGACAAAGAATTCTAAGGTGAAGATTTTGGCTCGCACTCTGGATGAGGCAACGGGTAAATTGTTGGATAACAATAAGTCACCATCTCCGCGTACCGGCGAGTTGGATAATCGCGGCAGCCAGTTTTATTTGGCGATGTATTGGGCGGAAGCTTTAGCAGCTCAGACTGAAGATAAAGAGCTGCAAGCGTATTTCGCGCCTTTGGCCTCTGCCTTGCAGGAAAATGAGCAGAAGATTGTGAATGAGTTCAAAGCAGTTCAAGGCAAGCCAGCCGATATTGGTGGTTACTTTATGGCTGACCAGGAGAAGTGTGAGGCAGTGATGCGCCCTAGCGCTACTTTCAATGCAACCCTGAAAGCGGCTCATGCTTAATGGCTAAATCAGCATTGATGAGGTTAGATAATAAAAAGGCAAACCTTTGGGTTTGCCTTTTGCTTGTGGGTGCCAATAAAGAGCGGCAAGCAATAAATTCTCATCAGTAGCAAAATAAGATAATTACATTGATTGGGGTACGCCATGCGGTTTATCGATCAGACTATCTTTCCTAGCGATATTACCCCTCAAGCTGTTTTTGAAAATCGGCGCAATCTGATAAAGGCTGCAGCCGCAGGTAGTTTCGGAATGGCATTGGCTCCTTGGTTTTCAAGAGAGGCATTGGCGGCTAACCCAGAAAAGCTGAGTGCATTGCTCAATCAGGCTTATGCATCCAAGGATGACCTCACGCCCTATAAGTACGTCACCAGCTATAACAACTTTTATGAGTTTGGCACCGATAAGGCTGATCCAGCTGAGTATGCGAATACTTTGCAAACTCGCCCATGGACTATTGCCATTGAAGGCTTGGTTAAAAGGCCAATGAGTTTGGATATTGATGCTTTGTTAAAGCTTGCAGCAATGGAAGAGCGTATTTATCGTATGCGTTGTGTTGAGGGTTGGTCGATGGTGATTCCATGGGATGGCTACTCCTTATCCAAGCTCATTAATAAAGTAGAGCCATTAGGTTCTGCAAAGTATGTGGAATTTATCTCTCTGGCTGATCGTATACAGATGCCAGGAGTGAAAAGCAATATTATCGATTGGCCCTATCGCGAAGGCCTGAGAATGGATGAGGCCATGAATCCATTAACGCTACTGACTTTTGGTTTATATGGCGAAGTGTTACCCAAGCAGAATGGGGCGCCGGTACGCATCGTAGTTCCTTGGAAGTATGGATTTAAAAGTGCCAAGTCGATTGTGAAGATTCGGTTTACAGAAGAAATGCCCAAGACGAGCTGGAGTCAGTTTGATGCCCGCGAGTACGGCTTCTATTCCAATGTGAATCCCCTGGTAGATCATCCACGCTGGAGTCAGTCAACTGAGCGTCGCATTGGTGATGCAAAAGGTGTGTTTGCACCCAAAATAAAGACCCAGATGTTTAATGGCTATAGCGAGCAAGTTGCCAGTATGTATGCTGGTATGGATTTGAAGAAGTACTATTAGTCATGATGAAAATACAAGTTGCTTTAGTGAGCCTGCTACTCGCGGTTTGCTTGCCTGCTGATGGTCAAAGTGATACCCCAGTAAGAACGATTGCCTCTTTAGATGTTCCAAAGTATTTAGGTACTTGGTATGAGATTGCGAAATTCCCAAACTGGTTTCAGAAAAAATGTATTGGCAATACTAAGGCGGTCTATTCACTGAGGTCCGACGGTAATTTAAAAGTTCTCAATAGCTGCAAAACTGCTGATGGCGATATTTCTGAGGCCGAGGGTGAAGCGCGACAAGTGGGCGGAAAAGATTCACCGAGGCTAGAGGTACGCTTTGCTCCAGCATGGCTTTCCTTTTTGCCAATGGTATGGGGAGATTATTGGGTGATTGATCTAGACCCCCAGTACCAGCTAGCCATTGTCAGTGATCCTCGGCGGGAGTATCTCTGGATTCTTTCTAGAGTGCCGCAGTTAGATAAAAAAGTTTATGAAGATCTCTTGCAGAAATTGCAAATGCAGCAGTTTGATATTCGGAAGTTAGAAGTGACTGCGCAATCCAGCCCCAAGAATTAAAGTGCCCATCCATTTATTGCCTCCAGGAATTGAAGTCTTTGAAAGGGGCTGGCTATCTGCAAATAATATTTTTCATTTTGGCGATGAGAATGTTTCCCTGGTTGATAGTGGCTATTGCGCGCATGAAGGGCTTACTGTCGAGCTGGTGCGCAACGCCCTGGTGAAGCACTCACTGCCCGGTTTAAATACAGTCGTTAACACGCATCTGCATTCAGATCACTGTGGCGGCAATGCTGCTCTAGTCAAAGCATTTGATTGTGAAATCCTCATTCCAGCTTCTGAAGATCAAGCAGTGATAGATTGGGATGAAGATTTATTGAGCTATCAAAATCTGGGGCAAGAGTGCCCGCGTTTTGCGCATCACGGTTTGCTAGTTCCTGGGCAGGAAATTCTGTTGGGACGCTTTCTGTGGCAGGTCTTAGCAGCTCCTGGTCATGATCCTCATTCCGTGATGCTTTACCAAGCAGAGCATCGTCTTCTGATTTCAGCCGATGCACTTTGGGAAGAGGGATTTGGTGTTATTTTTCCAGAGCTTTGGGGTGAGCCTGGTTTTGAAGAGGTCGCACAGACCTTAGATTTGATTGAGAGTCTACCAGTGAGTCTGGTGATACCAGGGCATGGCAAGCCATTTACCGATGTGGCTGGATCTATTGCGATAGCGCGATCTAGATTAGATTACTTAGCCTCTGGTCCAGAGCGAAATGCCCGCCATGGCGCAAAAGTTCTATTGAAATACAAGCTCATCGAGTGGCGAGCAAAAGATATTGATTTGGTGGCTGATTGGATTGAGAATACGCCAGCACTAAGAAGCGCTGCGAAACAGCTTAATATGGATATGCCAGAGTTTCTGCAGTGGTTACCGAATGCTTTGGTCAAATCTGGTGCTGCTAAGTTAGAGGCGAACTCTTTAGTCGATGTTGCTTAATAGGGCTCTAAGCTCTAGAAGGTAAAAGAGAGTTTGCTGTAAACCGACCAATCATATTGTTGATAGGTTTGCACTACTTGTTTAGCTGCGCCTATGGCAAATAAGAAATGTGGATTGACGCGATGCGTCACCATAGCATCGATTGGTACAAACCAACCTCCGCCCGCTGTGTTGTAATTGATGCTGTTCTCATCCCAAAACCGAATTTGAGTATTGGCGCTAAGATTGAATCCCAGTGTGGGGTAAAGCTCTAAGCGCCGTATTAAAGCCGGCGTTGTTGAGCCGGGAGCGGTTCTAGGACTAAAGCCATAGAGGTAACGCGTCAAAGGTGAGAAATCAGAAAATATATTTGTCTCCGTATAGCTGGGTCTAAACGAAGTGCTTAATTGCGGACCAGCAGCCCATTGACCTTGATTTTGTAGCGGCGCAATTACACGCCCACCTGCATTGCCAAACCAAGTCGGTAGGCCTCCCCAAACGGTGAGCATGGCGGTGTTGGGAGTGTAGGCTCCAGTTGATTGATTGGTCTGCTGTGGACCGTAGTTAGCAAGATACGATGTGTCTAGCCTGGCTGTTCCATGCCAGTCACCAATATTGAGTGGGTTGTAGTAGCGCAGCTTGAGGGTGTCGCTATAGTTTTGCGAGCCCTGGTAGTCGTGATATCCCCAGAATTCTAGGACACGGTCTTTGGAGCGTTCTTGTGAGATATTTACAAGACCAAAGGGTAGGGCGCTGGACGTTTCATTGGCACAGACCCAGTATCCCTGGATGAGCAATAGAAAAAAAGTGAGTGTGCGCAAGAATGCCATATAAGCATTAATATTACATGACTAATCCCATTTATTTGAAATTCGTAGAGGAAGTATGGAACATACCGTTTTAGTAACTGGCGCTACTGCCGGATTTGGTGAAGCAACTGCGAGGCGCTTTTTAGCACATGGTCACAAGGTTATTGCTGTGGGTAGACGAGTGGAGCGCTTAGATGCCCTCAAGGCATCGCTACCTGCAGATCAACAGAAGAAGCTTCATACGATGGCAGTAGATGTATGTGATAGCGCCAAAGTGGATTCTCTGGCAGCATCTTTGCCTGCAGAGTTCGCCAAGGTCACCGTTCTCGTGAATAACGCAGGGCTTGCATTAGGTCTTGAGCCGGCGCATAAAGCCTTCCTCGAAGACTGGGATCGTATGATTGATACCAACATCAAAGGTTTGGTGCATATGAGTCGTGCTTTTTTACCTGGTATGGTGGATCGCAAAGTGGGGCATTTCATTAATCTGGGGTCTGTTGCTGCCAACTATCCTTACCCAGGTGGCAATGTGTATGGCGGTACTAAAGCATTTGTAAAACAATTTAGCTTAAATCTCAGGGCTGATTTATTTGGCACTCCAGTGCGTGTTACTTGTATTGAGCCGGGTATGTGTGCTGGCACAGAGTTTTCAAATGTGCGCTTTAAGGGTGATGACAATAAAGCTGAACAGGTTTACACCGGTGTCAAGGCATTAAGTGCAGATGATGTTGCTGAAGCCATTTACTGGTCAGCAAATTTGCCTAGTCACATGAACATCAATGTTCTAGAGGTGATGCCTGTACAGCAATGCTTTAATGCTTTCAACGTACACCGTGGAGAGTTCTAAACTTACTTTTTCCACTGATAAAACTTGGGATAGACGCGCATTACCACTGGGCCGTCGAAATCCCAAGACTTACAAGCCCCCAAATATAAAGGCGGCTTGTTTTCATCGGGGTCAAACAGTGCACCCGGAATGGATTGATAGGCTGCAGTAGCAATATTGTTTAGTAGCTCGCGTAAGTGCGTGCAGCCTTTAATTCCGCCTAGGTGCATCTCAATCGTTTTACGCCAACCTTTGCCAATGCGCTCTCCAATTAATGCATCCATAGGCGGGATGACCAAAGTACATTCTGGGTGAGGATGACCGTCCATTACCACTTCAATCGCTTTGATGGTGAGGTGGTTGTCTAATGTAACTCGTACCCACATATCGTGAATTGCTTCTCCAGGCGACCAAGTTCTTGAGCCCGTCACAAAGGGATGGGACTTTGTGTCTTTCAAGTGACCCTCGATGTCCCATAGACCATCCTCTCTCGCATAGCCATAGAATGTGACTTCGCGTTGATGGAGTGGTGAGCGTGGTTTTGGGTCTGAAAGCATGGGAGTAGTGTGTGATCGGTGGGGATGCTCAATCATAATCAATTGAGGCTGAAGGCGGTGAGACTACTAAAATAAAGGCCCTCTATAGTATTCTGTACGGCATATGGCAAAACCCATCTCTTTAGAAAAAATCCTCTTTAGCCAAGGCTTCGGAACGCGTCGCTACTGTAGTGATCTGGTGTACGCCGAGCTAGTGAAAATCAATGGTGTTTTGGCTGAGGATCCCGAAGAGCGCATGACTACCGAAGGACTAGTTCTAAATGTCGAGGGTCAAGACTGGGAGTATCACGAAAAGGCTTATATTGCATTTAATAAGCCACCCAATTACGAGTGCTCCCATAAAACAACGCATCATCCTAGTATATATAGTTTGCTACCCTCCCCATTTGTGGAGCGTGGCTTGCAATGTGTCGGTCGCCTAGACTTTGATACTACCGGCCTCTTATTGATCTCGGATGATGGTCAGTTCATTCATAAAATGACTACGCCTAAAAAGAATATTGGTAAGGTCTATGAAATTACTACACCTGATCCCATTACATCGACTCAAATAGAGCACCTCTTAAAGGGCGTTGTCTTGGATGATGATCCAAAGCCTTGTTTTGCAACCGCATGTAAGCAGCTTTCAGAAAATGTACTTGCCATGACCATCGTTGAGGGGCGTTATCACCAGGTTAAACGCATGATGGCTGCAGTGGGTAATCATGTTACTAAACTACATCGAGTCGAAATCGGTGCCTATACAATGCCTGTAGATCTTGCAGATGGCGAATGGCTCTGGTTGTATCCGGATGACTTAAAAAAACTTTCGCAAAGCGTTCATTCTTAAATGAAGCACACATTATGAAACAGACTTTATTGCCCAGTGACTTTGACTTTCAGAAAAGCATCCCATTGTGGGTACTCGATGAATCTAAAAATACTATCTATCGCGAATTTAGATTCATCGACTTCAAACAAGCATTTGCGTTTATGACCTTGTGCGCACAGTATGCCGATCAGATCGATCATCACCCAGACTGGTCAAACTCCTGGAATACGGTAGCGGTAGCCTTGACTACCCATTCGAGCAAAGGGCTGACCGACTTGGATATTCAGATGGCTCAAGCCATGGATCAATTTGCACTACAAGTCTAAGTCAAGCGCTGCTAATTAATGTTCGTCACCTTCGTGGTCTTCTTCGTTAATACTCATTAAGATTGTGGCGAGCAGGCCGTAAACTACTTCGGTGGAAATCATGCCATCTTCATCGAGTTCGTCAATTAAGTCATTCAAACAATCTTCCGTTGGCTCATTGAGCAAAGTCATTGCGCATTCGCAGCCATAGTCAAAATCTTCATCATTTTCAGTTTGAGCGTTGTCAGTCATAGTTATCCTTAATTGAGCTTTAAGGATAGCAAATTCAGGTTAAATTCGGTGGTTTTTGGTGGATCCGGTGATGGCCCCCTGCTGAGCATGGCTCTTAAGGTGTTATAGCTTTTCATTTAGTGAAATTCTTGTGCGACTGCAGCAAGTAAATAATCATTTATAGTGATTTCAGAATGAAAAAATAGGAGGCAGCATGCAGCTTAATGTGAATGGTCAAATTCATAATATTGATGTCGAACCCAATATGCCCTTGTTATGGGCGATTCGTGAAGCCGTTGGCCTGACTGGCACCAAGTACGGATGTGGTGTTGCCCAGTGTGGTGCCTGCACTGTCTACCTCAATGGTGAGCCAGTGCGCTCCTGTTCAATACCGGTTTCTGCAGTTGACGCTGCCAAGATCACGACGATTGAAGCCCTTTCTAAAGACAATTCACACCCAGTTCAAAAAGCCTGGATTGCGCTAGACGTTCCACAGTGCGGCTATTGCCAATCTGGACAGGTGATGGCTGCCGCTGCTTTATTAAAAAGAATTCCGAAACCGAGCGATGCAGATATTGATAGTGCCATGGCTAATGTTTGTCGTTGTGGTACTTATCAAAAGATCCGCGATGGTATTCATGTTGCTTCTGGCCAGAAGAAATTAGCAGATGTTTTGGCGCAATATGATGTTACCCCTGCAACGCGTAGTTAAGGAGATCAAGATGACATCTCACAATAAAAATATTGCATTAGAAAACCTTGCGCGGCGGGATTTCATTATCAAAGGTACGCTTCTTGGCGGCGGATTGATGCTGGGAGTCGGCGCTATCCCGGATTTGGCTTATGCTGCCGGCGTTCAATATGATCCAAACACGCCAACCATGTATGGTGATGCTGAAGTGAATGCGTGGGTCAGCATTACTCCTGATGAAACTGTTTACATCAGAGTTGCCCGTTCAGAAATGGGGCAGGGTACTCGTACTGGTTTGGCCCAACTCGTGACCGAAGAGCTGGAGTGCAACTGGAAAAAAGTAAAAACGCAATCCGCCACACCTGGCCAGAGCCTAGCTCGCAAGCGCGTCTGGGGAGAGCATGGTACCGGTGGTAGTCGTGGTATCCGAATTTCAGAAGACTATGTGCGTCGTGGTGCGGCAGCGGCTCGCATTATGCTGCTCGAGGCTGCAGCGAAGCAATGGAATGTTCCAGTGGGTGAACTCAAAGTGGATAAGGGTGTCATTACCCATATTCCAACAGGGCGCAAAACAACTTATGGCAAGGTTGCCCAATTAGCATCTACTTTGACTCCGCCGGATCCTAAATCGATTACTTTGCGTGATCCTAGGGAGTGGAAAGTGGCTGGACAGCCCTATGCCCGTATCGATACTGTCAACAAAGTCAATGGCACAAAGGTATACGGTATTGATTTACAGTTACCCAATATGCTGTGTGCCTCGATTAAAGCTTGCCCCGTCTTTGGTGGCAAGTTAGTAAGTTATGACGAAGCCAAAATCAAAGGCATGCGTGGCGTGAAGGGGGTCGTTAAAATTGACGACAGTACACTTGCCGTAGTTGCAGACACCTGGTGGCGTGCCAATACAGCGCTCAATGCTTTGCCAATTGTTTGGGATGAGGGTAAGGGCGCCAATACTTCGCAGGCTGGCATTGAAAAGATGCTGCGTGATGGCTTAGATGAACAAGGAGACTTTTGGCAGCGCAAGGAGGGTGATGCACCTGCGGCCATCAGTAGCGCCAGTAAAAAGGTAGAGGCAATTTATTACACTCCCTTTAGGGCGCATGTCACGATGGAGCCCATGAATGCCACTGTAAAAATTACGGGCAATCGTGCAGAGGCTTGGGTTCCAACACAAAATGGTGAAGGATCGCATGCCGCCCTATCGGAAGCAACAGGTATACCGCTGGCTAATTGTGAAGTCTATAAACTAGATTCTGGATGCGGCTTGGGCCGTCGTGGCTCTACGCAAGATTTCACTACCTTTGCTGCTAAGGTAGCGCAACAATATCCAGGCATCCCAGTGAAAGCGGTTTGGAGTCGTGAAGAGGACTTGACTCACGATTATTACCATCCGATTGCGATGGCGAAGATGACCGCTGGTTTGGATAATACTGGCAATCTGACAGGCATGCATGTCAAAGTATCCGGTCAGTCAATTAACGCCACTCTTGCGCCAGCTGCCATTAAGAACGGTAAAGATGAACGTCAGTTGCAGGGATTTTATGAGAAGGGTCCCGATGCACAGTTGGGTTATACCTTCCCAACTTTGCTAACAGAGTATGTGATGAAGAACACACATGTTCCTGTGGGCCCATGGCGTGGCGTGAATACCAATCAAAACGGTATCTTCATGGAATGCTTTATGGATGAGTGCGCTAAGGCTGCTGGTAAAGATCCGGTCCAATTTAGGCAAGCGCTGATGCAAAGCCATCCAAAACATTTAGGCGTATTAAATGCAGCTGCCAAAAAAGCCAATTGGGATAAGCCTCTGCCTGCAGGCACTTATCGTGGTGTTGCGCAGTTCATGGGCTACGCTAGTTATTCTGCTTGCGTCGCCGAGGTCTCGGTAAAAAATAATGTTGTCAACATTAGCCGTCTCGTCTTTGCATTAAATTGCGGTCATGTTGTCAATCCTTATTTGACACGTGAACAGATTGAAGGCTCTGTAGCTATGGCATTGGGCGCTATTTTTAATCCAGAGATCACTGTTGAGAATGGCCGCATCAAACAACAAAACCTCGATACCTATCCATTACTGAAGCTAGCCTCAACCCCCAGAATCGAAAGTGTTCTTGTACCCAGCTATGACTTTTGGGGTGGTGTAGGTGAGCCAACCATCTGCGTCGTTGGTCCGGCGGTTGCAAATGCTATTTCTGCAGCAATTGGCAGGCCAGTTCGAAACTTCCCCCTTGGTAAAGAAGGCTTGAGCTTGGCCTAGAGTAGTCGTGCTAGTGTAGTTTATGATGAAACGATCCATCCTTTAAATGGTGGGTCGTTTAATATGCGCTTATGAGCTATCTCAAGAGCGTGCTATTTTTTATTTCTCTATTGCCATTAGGGCGCTTGATATGGCTTGGCTTTTCTGATGATTTAGGCGCTAACCCAATTGAGTTTGCAACTCGCTCTACTGGTACCTGGGCGCTCATATTTTTATGCATCACTTTAGCAATGTCACCGCTGCGCATGCTCACTGGTTGGGTCACATGGATTAGGTGGCGTCGAATGTTTGGCCTCTTTTGCTTCTTCTATGCCTGCATTCATTTCTCAATTTGGTTTTGGCTGGATCAAAATTTAGATTTTCAGGCAATGTGGGCTGATGTACTGAAGCGCCCCTTTATCACAATGGGCTTTACAAGCTTTGCATTGCTAATCCCTTTAGCTGTGTCATCCAATAACTGGGCTGTGCGTACCTTAGGGAGGCGCTGGAGCTTGCTTCACAAGTTGGTTTATGTCATTGCCTGCACAGCAATCATTCATTATTGGTGGCATAAAGCGGGTAAGAATGACTTGCAGACTGTTTCTATCTACGGATCTGTAGTCTTGCTATTGCTGCTATGCCGCCTACCTTGGGTAAGGAGCCGTCTCTCCCATACAATGGCTCGATGAATACCTACCTAAGCATTGCTCTCTGTCTTATATTGATGAGTTGCTCAGTAACACCTCAAACTCCGCCACCCAAGGGGTCGCAGACTTCTCCTGTCTATACACCAGAGCAATTAAGAGAATTTAATAATCAACCCGTCGCTCTCAGTGAAGGGCCTTTTGGGCCTGTGGCTACACCACCTCCCACAAAGAGTCTGACCAAAAAGCCGCCTGGAAACTCGAAGTATTTTAGTCAGCCAGAGGGTGAGGAAGAGGCTGAGGCTATTGAAACCCAATCGTCCGATCCCTATACGCCAAGCACCCCCGTTTATCGGTTCTAGCCATAAGCAGCTGTTACCATTAAGGCTAATTTTTAGAAAGATCAAGCCCAATGAATTCATTCACCTGTTTGTTTATATCAGTGCGAAGCCCTCTATTGGCAGCCGCATTTTTATCGCTCGCATTTATTGGTAGCGTACATTCTCAACAAAGTGGCCTGCCGATCAATGCTGCCGCTTCTGTGAATGGAGCCATCATTACTAATGATATGGTGGAGCAGGGCATTCGGATGGCGACCTCACAAGGTCAGAAAGATAGTCCTGAGTTACGTCAAGCAGTTGTGCAGAAATACATTGAGGTATTACTTCTTTCGCAACGTGCTGAAAAAGATGGGTTAGCAAACTCTGAAAAAGCAAATACTCAACTCACATTGATCCGTCAAAATTATTTGGCAGATCTTGAGTTGTCTACTTTTATGGCGCAAAACCCAATTACTGACGCCGATGTTCAGGCTGAGTACAGCAGAGAAATTGCCTCACTTGGCCCACAAGGCATGCTGGTTGAGTACAAGGTGAGTGATATTGCGATTGCTACTGAAGCAGATGCGCAAGCGGCACTTGGTCGCATTAAAAAAGGGGAGTCATTTGATAAAGTGGCTAAGAGTGTTTCTCTTGCGCCCAATAGAGTGCAGGGTGGTGCAGTTGGCTGGGTGCAAGCTGGGCAGGTTGCACCGCAGATCTCAGCGGTATTGGTAAATCTCGGTAAGGGTCAGGTATCTCAAGCCCCGATTCAAATGCAACAAGGCTGGTATTTGGTAAAACTCGAGGATAAAAGAACTAGTAAGCCGCCCACATTTGAGCAAGCTAAAGCCTCGATTCGGAACGGCATAGCACAAAGAAAGCAATTTGAGTTTTTATCTCAGATCGCCAAAGAATCGAAGATTGTGATTCAGTAAATGATTTTGTAGCTATAAAAAAAGAGCTCCACGGAGCTCTTTTTGATTCATCCAATTGATTCCTATTTGCGCTCAAGCGTCACAAAATTAAATGTAATATCGCCTTCCGCTCCTGCAGTACGCTCCACTTCCCGCCAAGAGTCTAGATCTGGAACCTCAAAGAAGGTATCGCCATCATTGATATCGATATCAATTTCAGTGATGAACAGACGATCCGCTTTAGCAAAGGCCTGTTTAAAAAGTTGCTCTCCACCAATCACAAATACACGTGGCGTATCGCTTAGGTGTTCGAGAGCTTCGTCTAATGAGCCTGCAAGCTCCGCCCCCTCAATTTGGAATTGTGGATTGCGGCTCACTACGATATTGCGACGGCCAGGTAGTGGGCGACCAATCGATTCCCAAGTCTTGCGCCCCATGATGACTGGGTGACCCATGGTAACGCGCTTAAAGAATTGCAAATCAGCCGAGATCTTCCAGGGCATCTGGTTATCGCGACCGATGACATGATTGCGCGAGCGCGCAACAATCATGGAAATAGCAGGCTGTGTCATCAATTACCTTCTTGTTCTTAGATTGCTACTGGAGCTTTTATATGGGGATGCGATTCGTAACCCAGAATTTCAAAGTCTTCGAACTCGTAATCAAAAATAGAATCTGGTTTACGCAGAATATTGAGTTTTGGCAATGGGAAGAAATCCCTCGATAACTGAAGCTCAACTTGCTCTAAGTGATTGCTATATAAATGGCAATCACCACCAGTCCAGATAAAGTCACCAACTTCTAAATTGCATTGTTGCGCCATCATGTGTGTGAGTAGGGCATAGCTAGCAATGTTGAACGGCACACCTAAGAAAATATCAGCGCTACGTTGATAGAGCTGGCAGGATAACTTGTCATCAGCAACATAGAATTGAAAGAAGGCATGGCAGGGTGCTAAAGCCATGCGCGGGATGTCTGCTACGTTCCATGCGGAAACAATAATGCGGCGCGAATCTGGATTCTTTTTGATGGTTTCGACTACTTCAGAGATCTGATCAATGTGCTTGCCATTCGGCGCCGGCCAAGAGCGCCACTGGTAACCATAGATGGGGCCGAGCTCACCATCTGGAGCTGCCCACTCATTCCAAATGGATACACCGCGCTCTTTCAACCAGTTGTTATTGGTACTGCCCTTGAGGAACCAGAGTAGTTCATAGATGATGGATTTGAGGTGAAGCTTCTTGGTGGTCACCATCGGAAAGCCATCGGCCAAGTTAAAGCGCATTTGGTGCCCAAATACCGAGATAGTGCCTGTACCAGTCCTATCGGACTTTTGGACTCCCTTGGCAAGCACTTCTTTCATGAGATCGTGATATTGGCGCATATAAATATTGGTAAAAATGGGTTATGTGGGGTTAGCTTACTCGAATACGGGAGGACTCACCCCAAGAACCCTATGGAGCTTGGGTGAGGTGGTGGTGTACTGGAGTTGAACTTGTTTCTCAGGGTTTAAATAGGCTGCCGCTGCAAATGCGGCCAGAGCGGCTTCATGAAAGCCCGACAGAATAAGCTTTTTCTTGCCCGGATAAATATTGATATCTCCCACGGCATAAATCCCGGGGATGCTAGTCTGAAATTTTTCGGTATCAACACTCACTTGCTTACGATCAATATCTAAACCCCAATCAGCAATTGGGCCTAATTTAGGTGAGAGACCAAAAAAGATGAGGAGATCATCGACTGCGATCTCTTGATCCTTGCCATCAATCTCAGTCACTACTATTTTGGAGATCTGATCACGCTCCACTTCGTAGCTGCTAATTTGCCCAATCAAGAATTGCATTTGTTTGTTCTTACAAAGCTCGCGTATTTTGGCAACCGATGCTGGTGCTGCTTTAAAGTCATCGCGTCGATGAATTAGGGTTACGCTCGCAGCTTTATCTACGAAATGTAATGTCCAATCCAATGCGGCATCACCGCCACCGCAAATCACAATCTTTTTGCCAGTAAATTGTTCCGGATTTTTAACGCTATAGAAAACCTGCTGACCTTCAAAAGCCTCTATGCCATCAAGCTTGAGGGTGCGGGGCTGAAAGGCGCCCACGCCGGCAGCAATAAAAACAGTTTTACTTAAAAAATGTTTACCCTGGGAGGTGCCAATCAGAAAGCGCCCATCGGCTTGTTTCTCAAGCTGAGTAACCTCTTGCTCCAAATGAAACTGGGCATCAAATGGCTCGATTTGTTTCAGTAAATTGTTGGTTAACTCACGTCCAGTACAAACAGAGATCGCGGGGATATCGTAAATCGGTTTATCTGGATAAAGCTCAATGCATTGACCTCCAGCCTCTGGCAGAGAGTCAATCACATGTGTTTTGATTTCTAGAAGACCAAGTTCAAAGACTTGAAAGAGACCCACAGGGCCGGCGCCAATAATGACAGCGTCGGTTTGTATGGGGGAGTGCAACACAAATTCTCGAAAAGGGAGTTAGGAAATTACTTTACCAACTGCTCGAGTTTATTTTTAACGTCTTTCCACTCATCCGCATCAGGAAGGGCGGCTTTAGATTTCGTAATAGAAGTCCAAGAGGGAGATAGATCAGCATTCAGTTTGATGAATGCCTGTTGATCACCGGGGACATCATCTTCTGCATAAATCGCATTAACAGGGCACTCAGGAACGCAGACAGCGCAGTCGATGCACTCATCTGGATCGATCACTAAAAAATTAGGACCTTCACGAAAGCAGTCAACTGGGCAAACATCAACGCAGTCTGTGTATTTGCAGCGGATGCAGGATTCGGTAACAACGTAAGTCATGGTGTTTAATCTAAAGAGCCCCAAAACTGGGTCTGCTAAGTTATAAAAGCTCAATTTTAGCCGAAATAGCCAATTTTTCAGGTAAGCGCCTGATTTCCAAGCTTAAAGACCCTTTTGGTGACTTTGTAAAATGAGAGCTATCCTCATGGTTATAAATGAAGGAAAAAGAGCATCTACTATGAAAATACTGATTGTTGGGGCGGGTGGCATTGGGGGCTTCTTTGGGGCCAAACTTCATCAGGCTGGGGCTGATATTACCTATCTGTTGCGTGAGAAGCGCCAACAGCTTATTCAAGACCAAGGTCTGACAGTGGAGACCCCTAAAGGTAACTTCACAATCCACCCAAAGACACTCTTGGCTGATCAGCTGGAGCCCGTGTATGACCTGATCATTCTGACGTGCAAAGCCTTTGATTTAGATGACTCACTAAAATCTATTGCCAAAGCAAGCTCAAAAGGCATCATTCTTCCATTTTTAAATGGGCTCACCCACCTCAATACCTTAGATCGTCAATTTGGCAAAGAGCGTGTGATGGGTGGCGTGGCGCATATTGCGGCAACCATCTCCGAGTCAGGCTCTGTAAAGCAGCTAACCGAATTGGGTACATTGACGGTGGGTCCACGCACTCCAGGGCAGGAGGCGTTGAGCCAGGAACTTTTTACCTTGTGTAAAAAGACGGATTTCGATGCCTTTTATAAAGACAATATCGAGCAAGCACTGTGGGATAAATGGGTATTCTTGGCAACCTTGGCAGGTATGACCACAATCTGCCGCGGCTCGATTGGAGAGATTGCAGCTACACCTTATGGAAAAGACCTCAGTAAGCGCATGTTTGCTGAATGCTGCGCTATCGCTGCAAGCTGTGGGTATGCAATAGCGCAGAGCACCCAAGTAAGTTCTCAAGAAATTCTTACCAAGGAAGGGTCGCCCTTTACCGCCTCAATGCTGAGGGACTTGCTCGCAGGCAAAAGGAATGAGCATCAGCATATCTTGGGCGATTTGATTGGCTTTGCAAGCCCTGGGTCGATCGATTGCCCGTTGCTACAAATCGCCTATACCCATATGGCGGTAGAGAGTAAAAATAGCGCTTAACAAGGGCTTTCCCTAGGGCATTCCTTTTCTAAAGTCAAATCCCAATTGATTACACTTTAAGAATTGAAAGCAATAAACCCAACTACGAAAGAGTGGACCATGGAAGAGTATCGGCTGCAGATCGATAAAACAGCGAAACCATTATTGATTATTGATTACACCTTTGGGGGCGATCGAAATCTTGAGTTAATGAAATCCACCAACTTGCCTACCAGTTTACAAAACGCGAAGGTCAAGACAGAATTTGATTTAGCGCATGCATGGAGTGAATTCGCCCGCAAGTATTTAGAGATGACTAATGAGATCGCAGCCACCCCAATTTGCTGGCAGGGACATTACGATCAATTGGGTAGAGTCATGCTCGAAATGATGCGCTTGAGCCGTGATAAGCAGGAAATGGATGACAAAGAGGGTGTTTACGAGATGATTCCTAACCTTGAAGAAATTCCTTTTGTGAGTAAGCCCTCTGGCCTTGAGGACAAGATGTTTTGCCGTATCTGGCTTTCCTTGATTCGTCATCCAGCCTTTATTGAGATGGAGTTAGATGAAGATGAGTTGGCGGCATTCAACTACTGGCAAGGTTTATTTACCGTTGCCTTGGGGAAAACAAATAGCGAGCTACTGCAGCAGGCTGCTTAGTTCATCTCATTGGTAGGTATAAAAAAAGCGCTCCGTTGAGAGCGCTTTTTCTTTTACTAGAGTTACCTAAATTAACCTCCGTAGAGGAATCTTGGTAGCCACAATGTCATACCTGGCCAGATATACATGAAAACCATACAAGCGATCACGATGAACATGTAAGGCATCATGCCTGCAAAAATCTGGTTGAGCGTGACGCCTGGTGGTGATACGCCCTTAAGATAGAAGGCAGACATTGCAACTGGTGGTGACAAGAATGCCGCTTGCAGATTGACAAACACCAAGGTGCCCCACAAGAGTGGGTCGATATTGAAGTGAGCCAAAATAGGCAGGAAGATTGGGACGAAAATAACAATAATTTCAGTCCACTCTAAAGGCCATCCTAGGAAGAAGATGATCGCTTGAGAGAGCAGCATGAACTGAATTGGTGTTAGGTCTAGCATTAGCACCCATTTTTCGATGATCGATTGACCGCCCAAAATAGTAAACACAGCCGAGAAGAGCGCTGAGCCCACAAACAACCAGCACACCATTGAGGTTGTTTTTGCAGTCAAGAACACCGCCTGCTTGGTGCGCTCAAAGTCTAAGGTTCCAGCTTGAAGTGCCAGAATAAAAGCGCCCAGTGCGCCCACTGCTGCAGACTCAGTAGCAGTAGTGATGCCCAGGAGGATCACAGCTAGCACTAAGATAGTGAGAACACCCAAAGGCATCACCGACTCAATTAATAGTTTGAGAATTTCAAACTGCTCCTCATCTAGTTTGAGGTAGTAGTAAACCAATAGCAGGCCGAAGAGTACGCAAGTCAAGCCAAAATACAACTCGAAGTTTTCTGGCGGCCCATTATCAGCTTCTGCAACAGCCCCAGCTTCAATTGGGTCATCTCCAGACGCAGCATCGAGGGCAACCAAAGGCGCATCTTCTTCAACTTCTTTAGACTTGTTATTGTTCGATGTGGCGTCAATCGCTACGAGTGCATCATCTGCTGGCGCAGCAGTGCTAGTTGCCGTTGGTTTAGCAACTTGGGCGGCTACTGGAACATTCTGTGCGTCTTTTTCAGATTGCTGATGAATCATGACATACCACCACGCACCCCACATAGTGACTGCAACCAAAATAAATGGGGTTAATGCTGCCAATACATTCTTAACAATATTCTTGAAAGAGAGTCTTGCTTCAGTTGGTGCCTTCAGTAATTTGGATGGAGCGAACAAAGCCTTGAATGAGGCTAGCAACATATTCTTTGAATAGTGCTCTCCTAAAAAGCGAATCGATGCAGGAACTGGCACGATCAATTGGTCGGCTGGAAGCTTTGGCGCAACCTTAGGATTAATTAAAGCCCAGCCAATGATGTAGACCAAATACAAGAATGCGAGAAAGAATCCTGGCACCATCGCAGCGGCATAAAGCTTCACTACTGATTGGCCTGCAACAGCTGCGTACACAATGATCATGACTGAAGGTGGAATCAAAATACCCAGGGTGCCACCAGCAGTAATGACACCAGCAGCAAGGCGTGTGTCGTAGCCTGCGTTAAGCATCGGCTTCATGGCAATCACGCCCATGAGCACAACTACAGCGCCAACGAGGCCGCTTGCAATACCCCAGAAGGTACAAACAATCAGAGTAGCTACCGCTAAGGAAGCTGGTACACGACGGAAAGCCAGTTGGATGCTATAGAACATCTTATCTACTAGCGCCCCTCGTTCCATCACATACCCCATTAATACGAAGAGGGGAATTGATAGCAGGACATCGTTCGTCATACCGCCAAAAGTTCTTTGCACCATGAGGGTAAAGACTTTATTTGCAGCCCAGCTTTGCGATGGATCGTAGAAGGCTGCAAAACCAAACATCATGCCTAAACCCATGAGGGTAAAGGCTGTTGGGAAGCCCAGCATGATTACAACAATAATCAAGCCGAGCATGGCTAAGCCAAGAATTGGATCACTCATGATTTATCTCTTTAGTTTGGCCAATACGATGATGCGCTGCTTCATCGATTGTTTTGGCATTTTTGATGGCGAGTTGACGAGCTTCATCATCGACGTGAACTGAGGAAGCTAATTGCTGTTCAATTACATCGATTTCTTCGGCATCTTTTAAGCGTTCAGGCCATTCACCTGTTTTGAGGCAAACAATGCAACGCAAGATTTCTACAAAACCCTGCAACAGCACAAATGCTCCTGCAATTGGAATAATGGTTTTGAAGGGATATAGCGGCGGTCCATTAGCAATCTGGGTGGTGTGTTCACCAATACGCCAAGATTCTCCGGCATAGGTATAGCCGGCATAAACCAAAGCAGCGATTCCTGGTAAGAAAAAGGTGATGTACAAAATTAAATCCAGGGTTGCCTGTGTGCGCGGCTTCATTGATCCATAAAGGAAGTCACCGCGAACGTGACCGTTTTGCGCCAAAGTATATGCACCACACATCATAAACAGGGTGCCATATGCCATCACAGATAACTCACCAATCCAGGCCGATGGGGAATTAAATGCATAGCGTCTCACGACATCTGTAAAGACCATCAGCATCAATAGAACAACAAGCCAAGCAGCAGCCTTGCCAACGAAGGTGCTGATTTCATCTACTCTCAGCATGAATTTATCCATGAACTACTCTCCTAAAACAACTATGTATTTCTCAATCTAACTATGAAAAACCGGACGGGGTTACCGTCCGGTCATGATGCAAGCCATCACTAAAGAAGCTGCTTAGCCTTTAAAGTAATGGTCGTAAGCGATCTTCATGTCAACATTGACTAGCAAGTCCCAGCGAACTGCACGTTGGGCAAAGGCCTTTTGTGAATCAAGCACTTTCTTAAACATTGGGAGCTCAGAAGCCTTCTTCGCAATAATCTTGTCCCAAGCATTTAATTGGGCTACCAAGATAGATTTTGGAGTGGCGTAGAACTTAACCTTGTCTTTTGTTTGGAGCTCAGCAAAGTCCTTAGAGTAGCGATCAATTGCTTTCCATGACATATCTGCAGATGCTGCCTGGGTTCCGTATGAAAGAATGGCTTGGAGGTCTGCTGGCAAGGAGTTGAACTTCTTCTTGTTGAAGATAATTTCAAATTGCTCTGAAGGTTGATGGAAGCTTTGGAGCATGTTGACTTTGGATACGTCTGGGAAGCCCAAGATGCGGTCTGAAGTTGCATTATTAAACTCAGCAGCATCTAGAACGCCACGGTCCATTGCTGGGATGATTTCGCCACCAGGCAATGCTTGAACTGATGCGCCCATGTCTGTGAAGATCTCAATAGAGAGACCAACCGTACGGTACTTTAAGCCCTTCAAGTCATCGACTTTAGCGATTGGTTTTTTAAACCAGCCCAGTGGCTGTGTTGGCATTGGGCCATAAGGGAATGAAACCACGTCAAGCTTAAGATCGCTGTATATCTCATTCAATAGCTGTTGACCACCGCCATATTGGTTCCAAGATAGAAGGGTATTCGCATCCATACCAAAAGCAGGACCTGATCCCCAGAGCGCTAGTGCAGGGCTCTTGCCGTACCAATAAGCTAAAACGCCATGGCCGCCATCCAATGTTCCGCTAGATACAGCGTCTAACATATCAAAGGCTTTTACAACTGATCCAGCTGGTAGCACTTCAATCTTGAGTCGACCACCAGACATCGCATTTACTTTTGTTGCGTAGTCATTGGCGTACTCATGGAAAATATCTTTAGCTGGCCATGTTGATTGGAAGCGCAAATTAATCGTTTGCGCATTTGAAATCATTGGGAAGCCCATTGCAGCGGCGCCGGCAGTGCCAGCAGCAGCATTCTTTAGAAACTTACGGCGTGGGCTGGTGTTCTTGGTCTCAGACATCTAAATCTCCTATGATCGTTTTTTTATAAGTTCACTACTGGATGAAATAAATCCTTTCTAGAGGTTATTCCAAAATGGGGCAAATGGGATTGAGGGTTTCCCCTCGATCAGGGCGTATTTTTATTGTGCATTGCATCAATATATTGCCCTCATTATTTTCAAGATCAATTTAATATACGGGATTGCCAAAGAGCAGGTGATTAGATAAACACAAGGACAGATATGAGTAATAAACCGAAAGTTTTAGTGGCTAGAGCAATATTCCCTGATCTGCTTGCCAAATTAGAGGAGTCGTTTGAGGTCCGCTCTAATCAGGCTGATCAAGTCTTTACCCCCGAGGAATTACAAAAGGAGTTGTCAGGCGTGGCAGGTGCATTGGTCACTGGTAGCGAACGTATTGACGCAACTGCTTTGGCTAATGCCAAGAACTTAAAAATCGTAGCGAATATTTCAGTGGGCTACAACAATTTCGATGTGCCTTCAATCACTGCAGCCGGTGTTATGGCGAGCAATACGCCAGATGTATTGACAGATACCACAGCTGATTTTGGCTTCGCATTATTAATGGCCACGGCAAGGCGCATTACCGAGTCTGAGCGCTGGATTAGAGAAGGTCACTGGGATAAATGGTCCATTGTGACAAACCCATTGGGCATGGATTTACATCACAGTACTTTGGGCATTATTGGTATGGGCCGTATTGGGCAAGGCATTGCAAAGCGTGCCCTGGGCTTTGGAATGAATGTGATTTATCACAATCGCAGTCGTCTGCCTGAGGCTGATGAAAAAGCTTGCGGCGCAAAGTATGTCTCTAAAGAAGAATTACTTCGCACCGCTGATCACGTAGTCTTGGTATTGCCATACACAGCAGAAAATCATCACACTATTGGCGCCAAAGAAATTGCGCTCATGAAGCCTACTGCGACCCTGGTAAATATTGCCCGTGGTGGCATTGTGGATGATGCTGCTTTGGCGCAAGCACTTAAAGAGAAAAAGATTTTTGCTGCAGGCTTAGATGTATTTGAGGGTGAGCCCAAAGTCAATCCTGAATTACTGAAACTCAGTAATGTGGTGTTGGCTCCGCATATTGCTAGCGCAACCGAAAAGACTCGTAGAGCAATGATTGATTTAGCAGTAGAAAATTTACGTGCTGCAATTGCCGGTAAGAAGCCGCCAAGCTTGATTAATACAGAAGTATTTAAAGGCTAAAGCTGATTGCAAGAAACAATAAAGCCGAGCAATGCTCGGCTTTATTGTTTTATATCTTCTTAGGTTTTATTGATGTCTTGCGAATTACTCAGCTTCAATCTCTTCAGGCAGCTCGCGTAAGGCTAGTTCAATTCCACCAAATTTGCCAGCGACCCAGTTATACACCTTGCAAGCAATCCACAGTAAACCAAAGCCAAGGAGGGCATTCAGAATGAGGGCAGACAGCACGGTAAATCCTGGAATGGCGCCGTCACGAACAAAGGCAACAAATAAGGCCAACAAGACGATCGGAACAGAAAAACATAAATAAACCAAAACAAGTGTTTTGGCGGTGTGCATTGGGTCTAGGAAGACGAGTTCTTTTTTGCTAAGTTTCATAATGATGCAATCTTAAAGCAGTCCTTCAAAAAGCGCCACATCTACCCAGTCACCAGCAGCAATATTTCCTTGGTCGTGAGCGAGGATGACAAAGCAATTTGCTTCGCTCATTGAGCGCAAAATCCCAGCACCTTGGCTGCCGGTGAGTCTCACAGTCGGACGTCCTTCAGCATTACGCCCCAAGATGGCGCGTTGAAACTCTGTACGACCAGGTTTCTTTCGAATGGGGGCCTCAGAAATCGCTTGAGTCATTGGGGGCTCAGTCTGGTTAGAGCCGTTCAGTTGCAGGAGTGCAGCTCGAACAAATTGGTAGAAAGTCACCATTACGGCTACTGGGTTGCCGGGTAAGCCAAAGAACAATGTTTTGCGTTCAGAGGCTCCTGCAGTAGCTTTGAGGATGCCAAAGGCCATCGGGCGTCCAGGACGCATCGCAATTTTCCAAAAGCCAACATCACCTAACTCTTGCATGATCTGCTTGGTGAAGTCAGCTTCTCCAACAGAAACTCCCCCAGAGGAAATTAAGACATCCGACTTTGTGGCTGCATCAATAAATGCTTGCTTAAGTGCTGTGGGATCATCACGCACGATACCGCAGTCAATGATTTCGAGATTGAGGCGATTGAGTAAACCAGTGAGGCTATAGCGATTGCTGTCATAGATGCTGCCAGCATCTAATGTTTGTTCTAGTGATCGCAGCTCGTCGCCGGAGGACAGAATTGCTACCTTCAGTTTGCGCTTTACTTGAAGCGTGGAGATTCCCAATGATGCAGCTAAACCTAAATCAGAGGGGCGCAATAAACGACCGGCCTGAATCGCAGGTTTGCTTTGTTTTAAATCCTCACCACGCAAGCGACGATTCTCGCCAGGCTTTAATAGATTCTGCTTAAACTCAATCTGTGTTTCAGTTTGTGTAATGGTTAATTCCTGCGGAATGACTGTGTCGCAGTCAGCCGGCATCACAGCACCAGTCATGATCTTTAAGCACTCACCCTGATTGATCTTACCTTTATAAGGCTTACCTGCAAAAGCAGTGCCTACTATTTCCAGAGAGATATTGTTATCGCCTGTACCAAGGCATTTGCCATTGAAGGCATAACCATCCATTGCAGAGTTATCGGCCGCAGGAACATCAATTGGCGAAAGTAAGTCTTGAGCAAGAATGCGGTTGATGGCTTGATCTAGAGAAACTGTTTCGATATCTTTCGGATCATGAAGCGCCCTAGACTCTTCAATGAGTTCCTTAACTAACTGAGAAATGGCTTTACGAGCTTCATCCACGTGCAGCGATGAAGTGAGTAGAATTGGGCTATTGGGTGAGTGCTTCATACAGAGGCCTCTTCTAATGCTTTTAATTCTTCAGGAGTATTGACGTTGGCAAACGCTTGCGCATCATTAAACACCACAGTACTACTGCGAATTTCTTTAAACCATCGATCGATTTTGAGATCACCCTTTTGTAGAAAAGTTTTCAGTGACTCTTGAAGATTACTACGCATTAAACAAAAAACGGGTTGCGCCCAAACCTTGCCATCCGACTCACTACTAGAGGCATATACCAGCTGAAAGTCACCGCGGTTCATTTCGGCAGCTAGTTTTGTGCCTAGATCTATTGGCAATAAAGGTGAATCACAAGGGGTGGTCAGTAGGTAGGTAGTTTTGCAGACTTTGAGGCCTGCAGAGAACCCTGCCAATGGCCCTGAAAAATCTGGAGTTTCATCCATGATGACGGGGTGACCATAGCCAGCGTATTTTGTAATGTTGCGATTGGCATTAATGAGGATTGGACCAACCTGGTTCTTGAGTTGTGCAATGGTCGATTCAATCAGGGGTTTATTGTGAAAAGAAATTAACCCCTTATCAACGCCCCCCATGCGTTGGGCACGACCACCAGCTAAGATGAGACCAGTAATTTGCTCAGGGGAAATCATTAGCCGCCGATATAAGACATTTCGACCTTGCGATTGCTGGTCGATTGATTGATGGTATTCGAACCACGAATCTCAGAGTAATGATCATCGCGTGTTGCCCAAGTATTCATAATCGCATTTGCAATCTCTAGATCGCTTTTTCCTGAGCGCAATAGAGTCTTGAAATCAAACCCTTCATTTGCAAAGAGGCAGAGATACATCTGGCCATCTGTGGAGATGCGAGCACGAGTGCATTCATGGCAGAAGGTTTGGGTAACGCTGGAGATCACACCGACTTCACCCGAGCCATCGACATAGCGCCAGCGCTGGGCAACCTCACCGGTGTAATTGGCTTCAATTGCCTCTAAGGGATAGACTTCATTGATGCTGGCAATAACTTCTTTAGACGGCAGTACCTCTGCCATATTCCAACCATTTGAACTGCCTACATCCATAAATTCGATAAAGCGCAGAATGACGCCACTGCCTTTAAAGTGTTTTGCCATAGATACGATCTCGTGATCATTCGTACCTTTTTTAACTACCATATTCACTTTGATATTCCCAAAGCCAACTTCCTTAGCGGCAGCAATGCCATCTAAAACATCTGATACCGGGAAGTCCACATCATTCATTTTTCTAAAGGTGGCATCATCAAGACCATCTAAGCTAATCGTCAGTCTTTGTAAACCGGCAGCCTTTAATGCAGCAGCTTTTTTGCGAAGGATGCTGCCATTTGTAGTTAGAGTGAGATCGAGTGGTCTTCCTTCTGGCGTGCGCACCTCCGCCAACATTTCTATCAGTAGTTCTAAGTTCTTGCGCAGTAATGGTTCGCCACCAGTTAAGCGAATCTTCTCGACACCCAAGGTGGAAAAGATTGAAGTTAGGCGAGCAATCTCCTCAAAGCTCAATAGTTCTTTGTGAGATAGGTAGGGGTAGCTCTGATCAAAGACTTCCTTGGGCATGCAATAGGTGCAGCGGAAGTTACAGCGATCGGTGACTGAAATACGTAAGTCACGCAAAATGCGTCCACGAGTATCTTGGGTATTGCCGTGAGGCGTAATGAGTTGCGCCCCAATAGACGGGTCGAGACCTTTGCCTTCATCGATACGGATGGGGATCACTTTGGGGATGACTTTTTCAACCATATGCACAATTATGGCCGTGAAACGGTGTTTCTGCCAAACCGCCAAATATCCTTATGGGATAAATGACGGTCTGGAGAAAAACTGGAGTACGCGTTAAACCGTTTTTTCTTGTCCGCCGGTTTCAACTAGAACCATTGGACCTTCTGGCAGACTTGCTGCAGGTTTTGGCGCCCTACCTAAGCTACTTGCCTCAGGCTGAATCTGGCTTTGTGCTTCTGCATGTTTCGAGGCATCAGTAGCGACCCAGATCATGCCAGCAGATTCCACCACGCTGTGCAATGGAGTTTCTTCAAGCGCCTGAAAGGCAACCTTAGGAAGCTCCGGCGCAGGCTTGGCAATAACTTCAACAGTAGAAACTGCTGCTACTGCAACTGGGGTTACAGGAGGGGTGCTCAGAGTAGCTTGCGCCGAACGATTTGATTGACGAGGAGGGCGTGGTGCTCTTTCGGCCCTTTCTTGTTTTTCAGCAGCAGGTTTTGCATTACCAAAGCTATTAGAAAGATTCTGCATCGGCATAGATGCGGATGCACCAGCCATGCCGACTGGAGGACCAGAAAACGGAATCACTGATGAAGTTGCCACTTCTAAAGTACTTGCATCACCATTTTCTGCGCGCTCGCCACGATCATTTCTGTTACGACCACGGCCACGACGATTACGACCACGGCCACGACGCTCTTCACCATCAGTGCTCGGTGCTGCTTCTGAACCTGGTGTAGCTTCTGTGGCAGGAGTTACTGCAGCTGGGTTTGCTTGACGCTCTGGCTTTGGACCATTCTGGTTACGGTTGCCGTTACGGTTATTGCGGTTGCCGTTGCGGTTGTTATTGCTTTCAGAAGCGCCTTCGGCTGCAGTCGCTGTAGGACGCTCTGCGCGCTCACCATTGCGATCGTTGCGTTCGCCACGACGGTTGCGACCACGATTGCGATCGCCACCATTACTGTTGCCATTGCGCCCTTGATTGCGACCACGGGCATTGCTTGGGGCTGGTTTTTCTTCTACTGCAGGCGAGGAGGAGAATAGCTTCTTGATAAATCCAAATAAACCACCAGAGCTTTCAGCTTGTACTTGCTCGGTACGTGCAGGACGTGGTTGGCTGATCGGCGCAGGTTGTGTTGGGGTGATGCCCTTAACGGCTGCTTCAGGACGAGCTTTCACATCAGCGTCTTTGCGACTTACTGTAGTGTCAGTTTCGAGTTCGCGAGCAGCTTCTTCAGCCATCACATAGCTAGCTTTTTGATCATCCAGACGTGGATCATCATGACGTAAACGCTCTAGCTTGTAATGTGGGGTTTCTAAATGCTTGTTCGGAACCATTAAGACGTTTACTTTGAAGCGAGTCTCAATCTTGATCACTTCAGCACGCTTTTCATTCAAGAGGAATGCAGCCACTTCGACTGGCACCTGAGTATGAATCGCTGCCGTGTTCTCTTTCATTGCTTCTTCTTGGATGATGCGCAGAACTTGCAATGCAGAAGATTCGGTATCGCGGATGTGGCCTGTGCCGTTACAACGCGGGCAGGTTACATGGCTACCTTCAGAAAGGGCAGGGCGCAAGCGTTGGCGTGACATTTCCATCAAGCCAAACTTAGAGATTTTGCCCATTTGTACGCGGGCGCGATCATGACGCAGGGCATCGCGGAGGCGATTCTCAACATCTTTTTGAGCCTTGCTCGATTCCATATCAATGAAGTCAATCACGATCAAACCACCCAAGTCACGTAAACGTGCTTGACGAGCGATTTCATCGGCAGCTTCCAGGTTGGTGCGAGTAGCGGTTTCTTCAATATCCGAACCACGGGTTGCACGTGCAGAGTTCACGTCCACAGAAACCAGAGCTTCCGTGTGGTCGATCACAATGGCGCCACCAGATGGTAATGGCACGGTACGTGAGTAGGCAGTTTCAATCTGGTGTTCAATTTGGAAACGAGAGAACAAAGGCACATCATCTTGATAGCGCTTTACTCGTGGCAAATTGTCTGGCATCACTACTGACATAAATGCAGCAGCTTGTTCGTAGATGTCATCGGTATCAATGAGGATCTCGCCGATATCGGGCTGGAAGTAATCGCGGATTGCGCGGATCACTAAGCTGGATTCGAGATAAATCAGTAGGGGTGCTGAATTGCCTTTAGCGGCCTCATCAATCGCTTTCCATAACTGCATGAGGTAACTTAAGTCCCATTGCAGTTCTGTAGCGTCACGACCAATGCCAGCGGTACGAGCAATGATGCTCATGCCATCAGGTACTTCTAGTTGAGCCATTGCTTCACGCAGTTCTTGACGGTCTTCACCCTCAATGCGACGAGAAACGCCACCTCCGCGTGGGTTATTTGGCATTAATACCAAATAACGGCCAGCCAAGGAGATAAAGGAAGTTAAAGCGGCGCCTTTTTGGCCACGCTCTTCTTTTTCTACTTGAACAATGATTTCTTGACCTTCGCGCAAGGCATCTTTAATGGAGGCATTGCGAACGTCTATACCCTCTTTGAAATAAGTTCTGGCAACTTCCTTGAAGGGTAAAAAGCCATGACGCTCTTCACCATAGTTGACAAAACAAGCCTCTAGCGAAGGCTCAATGCGGGTAATCACACCTTTATAAATATTGCCTTTGCGTTGTTCGCGACCGGCAGCTTCAATATCAATATCAATGAGTTTTTGACCATCAACGATGGCAACTCGCAACTCTTCTTGTTGAGTTGCATTAAATAACATGCGTTTCATAACACTCTCCTATGGGGGAGGATGTCGTTGCGCGCTGCGTTAGGGGGACAAGTTTGATGCCGCAAAGGACTAAGCCGATGGCGGTATTTAAGTGTGGATCATGCAAATCTAGGCGCTTTTTGCCTAGTTCACCAAGTTAACTGTTGGTCAATTCGGTGCCACACTTGACGATCGCCGCAGAGACCTCCTTTAGGTCATCAATGCAGGCGCGCGCCTAAAAACTGTCTTCTAATCGCGGGTCGCGGCATACGGCACACCAACCCTGCGCCTCATTACAACGGGGGAGGGGCAACCCCGGGAGTCATTTAAAGGGCGACTCCAAGCTCCACGATTCAAACCTGACTTCAGGTTGGGATCAAGCCAATAAATTGGCTAGAGCGTTGATTATACGGCACAAGTTGAATGACAATGGGGTATTGTTGAGTCCCTTGTCATCCTCTACCGAGGTCGCAAGAGAGATAAATCATGAAATTCGACCCTATATTTAAGCCAAAAGTAGCTTCAGCCCCAGCGACAGTGCATCTACAGACTATCGGTCCGGAGGAGGCTGGACAGCGCTTGGATAACTATTTGCTCCGCTGGGCCAAGGGGGTCCCCAAAAGCCATGTGTACCGGATTATTCGCTCGGGGGAAGTGCGGGTAAATAAGAAGCGGGCCGAACCAACTACACGCCTGGTCGAAGGGGATATCGTACGAGTGCCACCCGTCAGAATTGCTGAGCCCGCCCAAATGGCTGCAGTCAATAGCGCTCAAACTAAATCTCGGGCCCACGGTTACTCAGACAAAATGCCAATCCTGTTTGAAGATGAGGCTCTCTTAATAGTAGATAAGCCTCCCGGTTTGGCAGTGCATGGCGGATCTGGAATTGCTTTGGGGGTGATTGAGACTTTGCGCATCACCCGCCCTGAATTGAAATTTCTGGAGTTAGTTCACCGTTTAGACCGAGATACCTCCGGCGTATTGCTGCTTGCCAAAAAGCGCAGTGCTTTAGTGGAGTTGCATCGCCAAATTCGTGAAGGTCAGACGGATAAGCGTTACTACTTGCTTGCCCATGGAGCAATTGAGCAGGGTGCTCAAGTGATGCAACTCAAATACCCGCTCCATAAATATCTTTTAGCCAATGGTGAGCGCAGAGTTCGAGTAGACCCCGAGGGACTACCAAGTCATACAGCTTTGCGCGTTATTAAGGTAATGAAACGTGAAGATGCTGCTATTACCCTGGCCGAAGCTCAATTGAAAACAGGCCGAACCCATCAGATCCGTGTGCATTTATTGAAGCTCGGTCATGCGATCTTGGGTGATGACAAGTACGGCTTTGAAGATCAAGATAAATTCATTAAATCGAAGCGTCTTTATTTGCATGCTCACCAAGCTGGGTTTACACATCCGCGTACTGGCGAGAAGATGCGGATTGAATCCCCGTTGCCAGCAGAGTTTGCGGCGATGATGAAGAATTTTCAACAAACAGAAGAGTCATAACAAGTGGATAAATCCAATCGCCGCTATGACCTGATTGTGTGGGATTGGGATGGAACCATTATGGATTCAACGCCAACCATCGTGCATTGCATTCAGCAGGCCTGTCGTGACTTGGGTTTTAAAGAGCCCGATGATGCATTAGCGAGCTCAGTCATTGGTTTGGGAATTCAGGATTCATTACGCAGAGCAGTTCCTTGGATTGAGCCAGTGCACTTTCCAAAATTGACGGATCGTTTTCGGTATCACTATTTAGCAAAAGATCATGAGCTCGATTTATTCGTGGGCATTCGTCAGCTCTTGGAAAAACTTCGAGCCGATCAATATCTATTGGGTGTGGCCACCGGTAAATCCAGGGTAGGCTTGGATCGCTCTTTAAAACACCACCAAATTGCTCATCTCTTTCATGAAACACGGACTGCCGACGAATCTTTTTCAAAGCCGCACCCAGGGATGTTGCTTGAGTTATCCGATGTAACCCAAGTGCCCACCCGTCGGATGTTGATGATCGGTGACACTACACATGATTTGGATATGGCAGCGAATGCTGGAGTAGATGCGGTGGCAGTGACGTATGGCGCGCATCCTCTCGGTACCCTAAAAACATCCCCATCATTGGCGTATGTAGATGATGTGGCACAACTGTCACAATGGCTCCAAGATAATCTGTAAATACGCAATACTAAGGAATTAAGATGGAAAATAATCCAACCCCAAACTGGGAACGTCAAGCTCTTGAGCATTTGCTCCTGGAGAACTTGAAAGAGAGTCGTAAAGCCCGTCGCTGGAAAGCTGTGCTGCGCGTACTGACTTTAGTGGCAATGATTGGAGTGATTCTTTCGGTGTTTGATTTTCATCTACCAGGGCGCGGCATGGGTGTAGAAAAGCACACCGCTATGGTTACATTAGAAGGTGAAATCTCATCAAGCTCCATGGCAAATGCTCTGGACATTAACTCTTCATTGGTTTCTGCTTTTGAGAATGAGCACAGTGCTGGCGTTGTTCTGCGCATCAATAGTCCTGGCGGTTCACCGGTGCAAGCGGGGATGATTAATGACGAGATTCATCGTTTGCGTAAGCTTTATCCCAACAAACCCTTTTACGTTGTAGTCGAAGATATCTGCGCCTCCGGTGGTTACTATGTTGCAGTTGCTGGTGATCAGATCTTGGTGGATAAGGCCAGCTTGGTTGGTTCAATCGGCGTGATCATGGAAGGTTTTGGCTTTACCGGTTTGATGGATAAGTTAGGCGTTACTCGTCGCATGATTACCTCTGGATCCAATAAAGGCATGCTTGATCCATTCAGCAAAGAAAACCCTAAGCAAGTGGAAATGGTGAAAACCATGATCGATGAGATTCATCAGCAATTTATTGCGGTGGTGAAAGAAGGTCGTGGCACGCGTTTAAAAGACGCACCAGATTTATTTTCTGGACGCATCTGGAATGGTGAGCAGGCCGTCAAGATTGGTTTAGTAGATGGTTACGGCACAGTAGAGTCGGTGGCACGCGACATCTTTAAAGCCCCGGATATTTTGGACTACACCATGAAAGAAAATTTTGCGGAGCGTGTGGCGAAACGTTTTGGTGCAGAGGCTGGCGCAGCTGCTGGCAAGGTTTTGGTGAAGACGCCAGACTTGAAATAAAAACAAATCAGCAAAACAAAGCTCTCAAGATCAGGCCAATAGTAGAAATACTGTTGGCCTATTTTGTAGTGAAGCGCATGCAGCTTCATTTGGGTAGCGTTTGCGCCAATCTGCAATCGATAGTGTTGCAATCATTTCTGTTGTGAGGCTGAGATCTACGCCCAAGCAAAGTAAAGATTGTGGGGCTAAAGAACTTAAGCAAGCCATGAGCATCGCTGTATTGCGATAGGGTGTCTCAATCCAAATCTGAGTTTGCTGTAATTTGCGAGACTCCGCCTCCAACAGCTTGAGTTTGGCACTACGCTCATGCGTATCGTGAGGCAGGTATCCCTGAAAGGCAAAACGCTGGCCATTGAGACCGCTGGCCATTAATCCTAGCAAGATTGAGCTAGGACCGACTAATGGCTTCACTTGTGCTCCGAGTTGGTGTGCCGCTAAGACCAGCTCGGCACCAGGATCGGCAACACCTGGCACGCCGGCTTCAGACATTAAGCCCATATCATTGCCGGCAACTAGTGGTTTGAGTAAATCTGCAGGCTTCACAGCATCACCATACTTGGCGTTACGAGCTGCGCCTCGCCATTCGCTCATGTGCATTTCTTGAATAGTGCAAGCCAATGGAGAAATGCTATCGACTGCTTTTAATAAGGCGCGTGCTGTTTTGGCATCCTCAACAATCCAATGCTTTAGTTTGGCAGTTTGCAAAAGTGTTTCGCTGGGGAGCACCCATGGCAATTGGTCGGTGCGTGCATCATCGCCCAATGTATTGGGGACTAAAAAGAGTGTGCCTAGCTTTGCCATGATTCATTTTTCGTTGGAATGCTAAATCCAGCATCACGCAATAAACCCGTTAGAGCAATCAGTGGCAAACCAATGAGGGCGGTCGGGTCGTCGCTCCTAATGGAATCGAGAAGGCTAATGCCAAGGCCTTCAGACTTGGCGCTACCAGCGCAGTCATAAGGCTCTTCTGCAAGTAGATAGCTTTCTAAAACATCATCAGAGAGTTTACGAAAAGTAACTTCAGTCGGCACGTTTAATGTCGTTTGGTTATTGCCATTCATTAAACAAAGTGCTGTATGAAAAGTCACTGTCTGGCCGCGCATGACTTGGAGTTGGGCTAAGGCCCTTTCAAAATTACCAGGCTTGCCAATTGCGGCGCCACATAAATCGGCCACTTGATCAGAGCCAATTACCCATGCATTGGGATGCTCTTTAGCAACCGCCGCTGCTTTTGCAGCTGCAAGACGTAATGCCAATTCGAGAGTGCTCTCGCCAGTGAGCGGTGTTTCATCGACTTCAGGAGAAACAACTTTAAAAGGAATGCGCAAGCGTTCTAAAAGCTCGCGGCGATATGTCGAGGTGGATGCCAAGATGAGGGGTGGATTGCTTAAGTTGCTCATTGCTGCTGACTTTCGAGGATGTCTTGATTTAGACTGATGCCATGAATCGTAATCAAGTTTTACCTCAAGTCCAGTTATCGGCCGAACCTCATGCCTTAAAAAGGGTCGATTTATGTGCCCCTCAGTCCTATCAGGGCGCTGGTTTTTTGGCTATTTCTGATATGCCCAGGCTTGCTGAGGAGGCTTCAAGCATTAATCCCGGCGATGGCTTTGAATGGCAAATGAAGACCCACTTCGAAGATTCGCCGGGTAGTGAGCCCCGCCAAATCCTGGAATTAGCCTTAAAAGGCCGTCTACACCTGATTTGCCAGCGTTGTTTGCAAGACTGCGCCTTGGATTTGGATGAAAAAAGGCGCTTCGTTCTCCTGGCATCGGAGGCTGAGGCTGATGAGTACCCCATGGAAGACGAGGAGCAGGACCCTTTAGTGGCAAGTCAGCATTTCAACCTCTTGGAGACAATTGAGGATGAGGTTTTACTATCTTTGCCCTTGATTCCAAAGCATCCAGAGGGTTTTTGTGAACCCCACAGCTCAGTTTTTGGGCTGGAGGAGGGTGATGAGGGGGTTGATGAGCTTGAAAATCCCTTTAACATATTGAAAAATATCAAGAAAAACTGATAAATGGGCTTTTACGCCCCCCTGTTGTTTTCAGTAGTCTCTATTGATAAATCAAGCATTTAGACGCTTTTCCATGCTAGAATGTCGCCTTGCTTAGGAGTTCAATATGGCCGTTCAACAAAACAAAAAATCACCTTCCAAACGTGGCATGCACCGTGCGCACGACTTTTTGACCGCACCTGCTACGGCTGTTGAAGCCACAACTGGTGAGGCTCATTTGCGCCACCACATTTCACCAAATGGCTACTATCGTGGCCGTAAAGTTGTTAAAACTAAAAACGACTAATTTTTTTTAGTCTAAATAGATCGAAGCGGCTCCCTGAAAAGCCGCTTTTTTCTTAGATAAATCACTTGCAGCAATCAATGAGTTTATGAGCGTTACTCTAGCTATTGATGCCATGGGCGGAGATCATGGGGTCGTCGTTACGGTTCCTGCCGCCTGCGATTTCCTAGAAAAACACGCTGATGTGAAGATTACCCTCGTGGGTGATCCTGATTTAATCAAACAAGTCCTGAGTAGGTCGCCAAACGTTCCGATGGAGCGTATTCAAATTATTGCTGCAAGCGAAGTGGTATTGATGGATGACCATATCGAAGTTGCTTTGCGTCGTAAAAAAGATTCCTCCATGCGTGTAGCCATCGAGCAGGTAAAAGAAGGTGCTGCGGATGCTGTGATTTCTTCCGGTAATACTGGCGCACTCATGGCGATTTCTCGCTATATTTTAAAAACCCTTGAGGGCGTTGACCGCCCAGCTATTGCAACTGCCATTCCTAATGAGCTAGGAGGCGGCACAACCATGCTTGATCTGGGTGCAAATGCTGACTGTGAGCCTATGCATCTTGTCCAGTTCGCGCAAATGGCAAACGTCATGGTTCAGGTTGTAGATGGTAAGCAAAACCCATCGGTTGGCCTGCTAAATATTGGCGAGGAAGTTATTAAAGGGAATGATGTGGTTAAGCAAACCAGTGAGTTACTACGTCAGACCAATTTGAATTTTTACGGGAACGTTGAAGGTAATGACATTTTCAAAGGCACTACCGATATCGTGGTGTGCGATGGATTTGTGGGTAATGTGGTTTTGAAGGCTAGCGAAGGTTTAGCAAAAATGATGAGCGGCATGATTCGTGAAGAATTTAAGCGCTCACTCATGACTAGGTTAATGGCGTTTTGTGCCATGGTGCCATTACTTCGTGTACGTAAGCGTGTTGATCATCGTCGTTATAACGGTGCGGTATTGTTGGGTTTGCGCGGTTGTGTGATTAAGAGTCATGGCTCGGCAGATCGTTTTGCATTTGGTTTTGCATTAGATCGCGCTTATGAAGCTGCCAAGAATCGCATGGTTGAGCGCATTGCCGCTGCCTTTGTAGTGGAGACAAAAGAATGAGTATTTTTGCAAGAGTGGCTGGAACTGGAAGCTACCTTCCTGAGCAACGTTTAACCAATCAGGATTTGGTGGAGCGCTTGGCAAAGACGGGCCTAGAGACTAGTGATGAGTGGATTAGGACTCGTAGCGGAATTTCTGCACGCCACTTTGCTGCTGAAAATGAGTTAACGAGTGACTTAGCAGTAAAGGCTGCTCAAGCTGCATTAATAAGTGCTGGCATGACTTCAGAAGATTTGGACCTCATCATCTTGGCTACCTCAACGCCGGATCATCTGGGCGGTTTCCCAAGTACAGCTTGCGTAGTGCAAGATAAATTAGGCGCTCATACAGCCTGTGCTGCTTTTGATGTACAAGCAGTCTGCGCTGGCTTTACTTACGCCCTAGCAATTGCAGATGCCTTTATTCGTTCTGGTTCATACAAGAAAGTATTGGTGATTGGTGCTGAAACTTTTTCGCGTATTCTGAATTTCCAAGATCGTGGTACTTGCGTCTTGTTTGGGGATGGCGCTGGTGCAGTTGTGCTAGAGGCTTCCAAAGAGCCTGGCATTCTCTCAACAGCTTTGCATGCTGACGGTAGCCAACGCGATATTTTGTGTGTGCCGGGCCGATCTGGTAATGGCGAGGTGCAGGGCTCTCCATTTATGACGATGGATGGTCCAGCAGTATTTAAATTGGCAGTGAAGGTTTTGGAGCAAGTTGCTCATGAGGCTCTTGAGAAAGCCAACCTTAAACCAGAACAAATCGACTGGCTAGTGCCGCACCAAGCCAATATCCGCATCATGGAGGGTACCGCTAAGAAGATGGGTATGTCTATGGATAAAGTGATTGTGACCGTGCATGAGCACGGCAATACTTCTGCTGCATCAATTCCTTTGGCATTAGATAGTGGTGTGCGCTCTGGTCAAATTCAACGAGGCCAATATCTTTTGTTAGAGGGTGTTGGGGGTGGTTTTGCTTGGGGCGCTGTCGCCCTGAAGTATTAATTCACTGTGATTCAATGTTCATGCGCGTTAATCCGTATTCACTCTCTTTTCATTATTTTATAAATTAAGCTCATGACATTTGCATTTGTATTCCCTGGCCAAGGCTCCCAATCAGTTGGGATGCTAAATTCAATTTCTGAGCGTCCTGAAGTACGGGCAATATTGCAAGAAGCTTCAGAAGCTTTGGGCGAAGACATTGCAAAGTTAATTGCTGAAGGCCCTGCGGAGGCCCTGTCCTTAACCACCAATACTCAACCGGTGATGTTGACTGCTGGTGTGGCTTTTTATCGCGCATGGCAAGCTGCTGGCGGTGCTGTGCCTAGAGTGATGGCTGGTCATAGTCTGGGCGAATATTCAGCTTTAGTAGCTGCCGGTGTAATTTCCTTTAAGGATGCAGTGCCCTTAGTGCGCTTTCGTGCAGAAGCTATGCAAACTGCAGTGCCAGTTGGCACGGGTGGGATGGCTGCCATTCTTGGCCTCGACGATGCTAGCGTAATTAAAGTGTGCGCTGAAGCAAGTGCTGCAGCTGGGGGTGTAGTTGAGGCCGTGAATTTCAATGCGCCTGGTCAAGTGGTCATCGCGGGTGCAAGTGATGCTGTCACTAAAGCTTGCGAGTTATTAAAAGCCGCTGGCGCTAAACGGGCATTACCTTTGCCTGTCTCTGCCCCCTTTCATTCTTCTTTATTACAACCCGCTTCTGAAAAGCTCAAAGCTTATCTTGCGAATATTGAATTCAAGGCGCCAACAATTGCTGTAATTAATAACGTCGATGTTGAAATCCTGAGTGACCCAGCAGCAATCAAAGATGCCCTAGTGCGCCAAGCTGCTAAGCCAGTTCGTTGGGCGGAAACTATCCAAGCAATGGCTGGACAAGGAATTACCCAAGTAGTGGAGTGTGGCCCTGGCAAGGTATTGGCAGGTTTAAGCAAGCGAATTAACGATCAGCTTACTGGTGTGCCAGTATTTGATGAAGCTAGCTTGAATGAAGTGCTAGCCACTCTAAAATAAACGCCAATAGATAAATTAAAAAATATAGCGGAAGACATATATGAATCTCGATCTCAGTGGACAAATTGCCTTAGTAACTGGTGCATCGCGTGGCATTGGTCAAGCGATTGCAGAAGAGCTAGCTAGGTGTGGCGCTAAAGTCATTGGTACCGCTACATCGAGCGATGGCGCCAAAGCAATTGATGCGCGCTTAAAGCCCTCAGGCGGTTGCGGTTTGGTATTGAATGTCACCGCACCCAATGCCTGCGAAGAAATGATTGATCAAATTGTCAAGGATCATGGGGGCATCAATATTTTAGTGAATAACGCTGGGATCACACGCGATAACCTAGCAATGCGTATGAAATCTGAGGAATGGACTGATGTGATCGATACCAATTTAAGTTCGGTATTTCGTTTATCTCAGGCCGTTTTGCGTCCGATGATGAAAGCGCGCGGTGGTCGCATTATTAACATAACCTCTATCGTTGGCCACATGGGTAATGCAGGCCAGGCAAATTACGCCGCTGCAAAAGCAGGGGTTTCTGGTATGACTCGTGCCCTGGCCCGTGAAATTGGCAGTCGAAATATCACTGTCAATTGCGTCGCCCCTGGATTTATCGATACCGATATGACCCGGGCCCTGAGCGAAGAACAACAAAATGCCCTAAAAGTGAACATTCCTTTGGCCCGTTTAGGTAGCCCCGAGGATGTGGCTCAGGCAGTGGCATTTTTAGCCTCTCCAGCGGCTGGGTACATTACGGGTAATACCCTACACGTCAATGGCGGCCTATATCTAGCCTAAGGGCAAATCAAGGATTTAGTCATTTTTGGGCGAATTTGCTAATTCGGTCCGCCAAACTGATAAAATCCTTTTCATCGTTTTTTACAACCCCTGGGGAAATTAATGGACAACATCGAACAACGCGTTAAGAAAATCGTCGCTGAGCAATTGGGCGTCGCTGAAGGAGACATCAAAAATGAATCTTCTTTTGTGAATGACCTGGGCGCTGACTCTCTTGACACTGTTGAGCTGGTAATGGCTTTGGAAGATGAATTTGGTATCGAAATTCCTGATGAGGAAGCCGAAAAAATCACCACAGTTCAGCTCGCGATCGACTTCGCTAAATCAAAAGCTCAGGGTTAATTCCCGAGCCTAGGTATTACTGTGTCAGCATCAAATGGCCGACGCCGGGTAGTAGTTACCGGCCTTGGCCTCATCTCACCTGTTGGTAATTCAGTTGATGTAGCTTGGCCTAATTTGCTTGCGGGCAAATCAGGCATCGCTACCATCACCAAATTTGACCACGCTCCACTTAGTGTTCATTTCGCTGGAGAGGTAAAAGATTTTAATGTCGAAGAATATGTTTCCGCTAAAGAAGCGCGCCACATGGATACCTTTATCCATTACGGCATTGCTGCGGGTACGCAAGCGATTCGCGACAGCGGTCTAGAGATTAATGAGCAAAACGCCGAGCGCGTAGGCGTCATGGTGGGCTCGGGTATTGGTGGTTTGCCAATGATTGAGGAAACTGGGGCTGAGTTGTTAGCCCGCGGCCCTCGTCGCATCTCACCATTCTTTGTTCCTGGCTCAATCATTAATATGATTTCTGGCCACCTCAGTATTTTGTTTGGCCTCAAAGGTCCAAACGTTGCTGCGGTGACTGCATGTACTACTGGTTTGCACAGTATCGGGTTGGCTACACGTTTAATTCAGTATGGTGATGCCGATGTGATGGTAGCCGGTGGTGCTGAGTCCACTATTTCTGCATTAGGTGTAGGTGGCTTTGCTTCAGCAAGGGCGCTTTCAACACGCAACGATGATCCAGCAACTGCTTCACGTCCTTGGGATAAAGACCGTGATGGTTTTGTTCTTGGCGAAGGGGCTGGCGTGATAGTGCTGGAAGAATATGAGCATGCAAAAGCACGCGGCGCCAAAATCTATTGTGAACTACTTGGCTTTGGTATGAGTGGCGATGCATATCACATGACTGCGCCAAATATGGATGGTCCACGTCGTTGTATGGTGAACGCCATGCGTGATGCAAAACTCAATCCGGATCAAATTCAGTATCTTAATGCGCACGGTACTTCTACGCCGCTGGGTGATAAGAATGAAACTGAGGCAATCAAAGCCGCGTTGGGCGACCACGCTAAAAAGACTTTAATTAATTCAACCAAATCGATGACTGGCCACCTTTTGGGCGGCGCAGGTGGTTTAGAGTCTGTTTTCACCATTCTGGCGCTTCATCACCAGAAATCCCCTCCCACCATCAATATCTTTAATCAAGACCCTGAGTGCGACTTGGACTACTGCGCTAATACCGCCAGGGATGTGAAGATTGAGCACGCAGTTAAAAACAACTTTGGCTTTGGTGGTACTAACGGCACCTTGATTTTTGGTAAGCTGACCTAATATTCCTTTTATCTCCATTTTTGGTTTTTACCAAGTAGGTCCATAGCATTATGAAAAAGTATTTAATTGCGTTCTCGGCTTTTTTGAGTCTTGGGCAAACTGCATTCATTCCGATTGCCTCTGCAGAAAACCCTCGAGTAGCGATCCCGGATTTTGCAGATTTAGTTGAGCGCGCAAGTCCAGCAGTTGTGAATATTCGGACCACAGAAAAAGTGCTAACTCAGCAAACTCCAGGTGGCATTCCTGGTATGCCAGAAGATCAGGCAGAGTTCTTTCGTCGTTTCTTTGGTGTCCCTATTCCCGGTATTCCGAATGGATCAAAACAAGCGCAACCAAATCCAAGCAAACCTCAAGAAGCGGATCGTGGAGTTGGCTCAGGTTTCATTATTGAATCTAATGGTTTGATTTTGACTAATGCGCATGTTGTTGAGGGCGCAACAACGATTTATGTGACCTTAACTGACAAACGTGAGTTCAAAGCCAAGTTATTAGGGATGGATAAACGTACTGATGTCGCGGTTGTGAAAATCGAAGCACGTGACTTACCGAGATTGCCACTAGGGGATTCCTCTAAAGTGAGAGTGGGCGAGTGGGTTCTGGCGATTGGCTCACCCTTTGGGCTTGAGAATACGGTCACGGCGGGTATCGTTTCAGCAAAGAGCCGCGATACTGGGGACTACTTACCTTTTATTCAGACTGATGTTGCAGTCAACCCCGGTAACTCTGGCGGCCCACTGTTAAACACTGCTGGCCAGGTCATCGGCATTAACTCCCAAATCTTTAGTCGCTCTGGCGGCTACATGGGCATTTCATTTGCGATTCCAATTGATGAAGCGATGCGTGTAGCAGATCAATTGCGCACTAATGGCAAGATGACTCGTGGTCGCATTGGTGTTGCCTTGGGTGAGATGACAAAAGAAGTGGCTGAGAGTTTAGGTTTGGGTAAACCTCGGGGTGCTTATGTTCGTAATGTAGAGCCTAACGGCCCTGCAGCAGCGGGTGGCATTGAAGCGGGGGATGTGATCCTGACTTTTAATGGACGTGAGATTAATAAGTCGACAGATTTGCCGCGCGTCGTTGGCGAAGCTAAGCCGGGAACTTCAGCTACTGTGCAAGTTTGGCGTAAGGGTAGCGCTCGTGATTTAAGTGTCACCGTTGCGGATACTGATTCTGCGCAAACGGCTACTAAAAAGCCGGATACTCCCGCTAGCAATGGCAATAGCGTGAATGCATTCGGAGTGGCGGTGACAGATCTGTCAGATGCCAAAAAGAAGGATTTGAATATCAAGGGTGGGGTTGAAGTTACTGGCCTAGGTGATGGCCCCTTGGCAAGGGCGGGGGTACGCCCTGGCGATGTGATTATTCGGATTGCTGATGCTGATGTTAGCGGAGTGAAACAGTTTGAAGTCTTGCTTAAAAGCCTTGATGTCAATAAGGCTGTTCCGGTCTTTATTCGCCGTTCTGATAGCACTTTGGTTATCCCCGTAAGGCCAAAATAAGCCCTTTTTAGGCTAGAAAATGGGGTTTGCTGCCTTTTAGGCGCCACCCATTACAATCCCCTTAAGACGACTTTTTGCAGCGCATCATTGTGGTGCGTTCTGACAAGGCGTTTTTTGAATGACCTATTAAGACGCTATGGATTTAATCCGCAATTTTTCTATCATCGCCCACATTGATCACGGCAAATCCACGCTCGCGGATCGCATTATTCAGCTGTGTGGTGGTCTTTCTGATCGCGAAATGGAAGCCCAAGTTCTCGATTCGATGGATATCGAACGTGAGCGCGGCATCACTATTAAAGCCCAAACTGCTGCACTCAATTACAAAGCCAAAGATGGGAAGATTTATAACCTTAACCTGATCGATACCCCGGGGCATGTGGATTTCTCTTATGAGGTCAGTCGCTCTTTATCCGCTTGTGAGGGTGCATTGTTGGTGGTGGATGCAAGCCAAGGGGTTGAGGCTCAAACGGTTGCTAACTGTTACATGGCTCTTGAGTTGGGCGTTGAAGTTGTACCAGTACTCAATAAGATTGATTTACCCCAAGCCGATCCTGAGCGTGCCAAAAAAGAAATTGAAGACGTCATTGGCATTGATGCCTCCGACGCTGTCACATGCTCAGCTAAAACGGGCTTAGGTGTTGCGGATGTCATCGAGGAAATGATTGCCAGGGTACCTTCGCCAAAAGGAAGCGCAGCAGATCCATTGCAGGCCTTGATTATTGATTCCTGGTTTGATAACTACGTAGGTGTTGTCATGTTGGTGCGTGTTGTGAACGGCACCTTAAAACCAAAAGAAAAAATTACCTTAATGGCCAATGGATCAAGCCATTTGGTCGAGCACGTAGGTGTTTTTAGTCCGAAGTCAGTAGACCGCCCAGAGTTATCTGCCGGTCAGGTGGGTTTTGTGATTGCCGGCATTAAAGAATTAAAAGCTGCCAAGGTTGGAGATACCGTTACGCATTCTCCAGGGCAGCAAGGTCGAGTTCCCGCTGCTGAACCATTGCCTGGTTTTAAAGAGGTGAAACCTCAAGTGTTTGCTGGTTTATATCCAGTTGAAGCGAGTGAGTACGATCAATTGCGTGAGTCACTTGAGAAGTTAAAGCTCAATGACGCATCTCTATTATATGAGCCAGAGGTATCTCAAGCTTTAGGTTTTGGATTTCGCTGTGGCTTCCTAGGCTTGCTCCATATGGAGATCGTGCAGGAACGTTTAGAGCGCCAGTACGGCATGAATCTTATTACCACCGCTCCAACAGTAGTGTATCAAGTGCAGCAATCAGATGGCACGATCTTAATGGTAGATAACCCATCCAAGATGCCGGAGACCAGTAAGGTCGATATCATCATGGAGCCAATTGTGACGGTCAATCTCTATATGCCGCAAGAGTATGTGGGCTCAGTGATTACATTATGTGTTGGTAAGAGAGGTATTCAGACGGGGATGAACTATTTGGGTCGCCAAGTACAGCTCACCTATGAATTGCCGATGGCTGAAATTGTGTTGGATTTCTTTGACAGACTGAAATCCATCTCTCGTGGATACGCCTCCATGGATTATGAATTTAAGGAATATCGCCCAGCAGACGTCGTTAAAGTAGACATCTTGATCAACGGTGATCGGGTTGATGCCCTGTCGGTTATTGTCCACAGAAGTAATAGTCAGCACCGTGGCCGTGAGGTGGTCTCTAAGATGCGTGGGATTATTCCGCGTCAAATGTTTGATGTAGCTATTCAGGCTGCAATCGGTAGCAATATCGTTGCGCGTGAAAACGTCAAAGCTTTACGTAAAAACGTATTGGCTAAATGTTACGGCGGTGATATCTCTCGTAAGCGTAAACTTTTAGAAAAGCAAAAAGAAGGTAAGAAACGCATGAAACAAGTGGGGAATGTGGAAATTCCACAGGAAGCTTTCTTGGCCATTTTGCAGGTGGAGGATTAATGAACTTCGCTTTCATTCTTTTGATCTTGGTGGTTCTTACAGGCATTGCCTGGGTTGCTGACAAGATTTACTTTGCACCCCAAAGGCGTTTAGCTGGTAGCGATCGTATGCCTTTGTGGTTGGAATACACTGCCGGCTTTTTCCCGGTGATTTGCGCAGTATTTGTTTTGCGTTCTTTCATTGTTGAGCCCTTCAAGATTCCTTCGGGCTCCATGATCCCAACCTTACAAATCGGTGATTTCATTTTGGTAAATAAATTTACCTACGGAATTCGTTTGCCAGTGATCAATCAAAAAGTAATTGATCTTAACTCTCCAAAGCGTGGGGATGTAGTGGTGTTTCGTTATCCGCGTGATGAGTCGGTTGATTACATCAAGCGCATAGTCGCCTTGCCTGGTGATGTTATTTCTTATCAAGATAAGCGTCTGACGATTAATGGCCAACCGTTGCAATACAGTGGTGGCGAGTCTTATCTTGATCCTGAAAATATGCGCTATGCCAAGCGCTACGCTGAAACTTTTCCTGCAGACCTAGGTGGTAATCGCCACGAGATCTTGAACGACCCGGATCGTCCTGCAACGATGTTCCCAACGGAGCGCTTCCCAGGGGCAGAATTTTGTCAATATCAGCAATCTGGCTTGACCTGTAAAGTCCCACCCGGTCATTATTTTGCGATGGGTGATAACCGGGATAACAGTGCCGATTCTCGTTATTGGGGCTTTGTGCCCGATAAAAATATTGTAGGTAAAGCCTTCTTTGTATGGCTAAACCTGGGTAATTTAGGTCGCATTGGCGGCTTTGAGTAATAGATCATGAACGCGCGCGCTGTTATCGAAACTGGACCCTTACAAGAGCGTCTTGGCTATGTCTTTAAGAAGCCTGAGCTCTTAAATCAAGCTTTAACTCACCGCAGTCATAGCAAGAAAAATAATGAGCGCTTAGAGTTCTTAGGTGACTCTATTCTCAATTGTGTGGTCGCTGATTTGCTTTATGAGCGTTATTCAGACTTGGATGAGGGCGATCTCTCACGTGTACGCGCGAATTTAGTGAAGCAACAGGCTTTGTATGAGATTGCACAAACTTTATCCCTATCCGACTATCTTCGTTTGGGTGAGGGTGAGCTGAAGAGCGGTGGATTTCGTCGTCCTTCAATTTTGGCAGATACTTTAGAGGCGGTTACTGGCGCAATCTTCTTGGATGGCGGCTTTGATGCTGCTAAAGGGTGCTTGCGTAAACTGTATTCTGTGATCCTGGCTCAGGTGGACCCTAAGACCTTGGGTAAGGATGACAAAACCCTTTTGCAAGAATGCTTACAAAGCTATCAATTACCGTTACCAGCCTACAACGTGACTGGCACTACTGGCGCTGCTCATAACCAACAATTTGAAGTGGAATGTTTAATTCCGAGCCTGAAGGTAGCAGTAAAAGGTGATGGAGCTTCACGCCGAGCCGCTGAACAGTCAGCCGCTAAGACTGCTTTGTTAGCAGTTCTCAAAGCATTGCCACAGGAGTCTCGAAAACCCAAGAAAACTCGGTCGGCTAAGAAAAAAGCAGCCAAAAAAGAAGTGGCCGAAGAGCAGTTAAATCTTAAGCTGAAGGGCTAATCGTGTTTAGATGCGGCACTATCGCCATTGTTGGGCGTCCCAATATGGGCAAATCAACACTCCTAAATGCATTGGTTGGTCAAAAGATCAGCATTACCTCGCGCAAGGCTCAAACGACGCGTCATCGTATTTTGGGCATTCAAAATAGAGAAGAGGCGCAGTTTATCTTTATTGATACACCAGGCTTTCAGACGCGTCTGATGAATACCCTCAACAAGGCATTGAACCGCACCGTAACAACTGCTCTGCAAGATGTGAACGTTGCTTGTTTTGTAGTTGAGGCGGGTTACTTTGGCGAAGATGACAAGAAAGTTTTAAAGCTTCTGCCTGAGGATTTGCCGGTAGTGTTAGTTCTGAATAAGCTTGATCTTTTCAATAGTCGTTTTCAGACGCCTTCTGAACGCGATCAAGCTTTGTTGAACTTTATGAAAGAGATGTCTAAGCCTTGGTCTGAATTGGGTGGTCACGAAGATCAAAAGTGTGAGTTTTCAGAAATTGTGCCGATGAGTGCTAAAAGTCCCGGTGATATTGAGAGACTCTTAGACGTGTTGGAGGGATACCTTCCAGAGGCTGAAGCTGTATACGATGGCGACACCATTACTGATCGTAGCGAACGCTTCCTAGCTGCTGAAATTCTGCGTGAGAAAGTCTTCCGTTTTACGGGCGAAGAGTTGCCGTACACCTCTACAGTAGTGATCGATCAATTCAAGATGGATGGCAAGATGCGTCGCATTGCTGCTACCATTTTGGTCGATCGCGATAGTCATAAAGCTATGATCATTGGGCAAAAGGGCGAACGTTTGAAAAAGATCTCAACTGACGCACGCATCGATATGGAAAAACTTTTTGATGGCAAGGTTTTTTTGGAGACTTGGGTCAAAGTGAAACGTGGTTGGGCTGATGATCGCGCTGAATTACGGGCACAGGGCCTGGAATAAGTCCACATGGCCTCGATTCGCGTTGCTGACGAGCCTGCTTTTGTATTGCATAGCATTCCCTATAAAGAAACCAGCTTAATTCTTGATGTCTTTACAAGACAGTATGGCCGAATGGCTTTGATTGCCAAAGGGGCAAAGCGTCCTCACTCCACGCTGCGTCCTGTATTGCAACGCTTTCAACCGCTACTCGTATCTTGGAGCGGTAAGTCGGAGCTTCGAACCCTAACCAAGTCTGAGTGGGTGGGCGGTACGCCCTCATTGGTCGGTGATGCTCTGCTTTGCGGCTTCTATCTCAATGAGCTGCTCGTCAAGTTCTTGGCCCGTGAAGACGACTATGAAAAACTCTACGATCGCTATACAGAAACCATTAATGCTTTATCTAATCTCGAGTTTGAGTCTAAGGGTCTAGAAGAAATTCTGCGCCCATTTGAGTTGTCACTCTTGCAAGAGACTGGTTATGCAGCAGCCTTAGATCGCTGCGTAGAAACCAATGACTTACCAGATGCCAAGACCCAGTATGTCTATCAGCCGGAGCGCGGTGTTCGTCCAGTTCAAGGTGATGATCCTGGACATTGGCCGGTATTGACTGGCAAGTCCTTGCTGGCAATTGCAGTTGGGGATTTCTCTGATCCAGAAACTCTGTCTGAAAGTAAGCAGCTGATGCGTTTCTTGCTTGGCTTGCACCTACAGGATCAGGTATTGACTACTCGCCAGATTTTGATTGATTTAAAGAAAATCTAGTAATCTACAGTCATGACAACCCAAGCCTTAGAACTCGGCATCAATATCGATCACGTAGCTACGCTACGCAATGCTCGAGGGACAGTTTATCCGGACCCTATTCAGGCAGCGCAACTGGCTGAAGAGGCTGGCGCAGATTTAATTACCCTGCATTTACGGGAAGATCGACGTCACATTAAGGATGCTGATTTGCTGGCATTGCGCCCACTCATCAAGACGCGTATGAACCTTGAATGTGCGGTGACCCCTGAAATGCTGAGCATTGCTTGTAAAGTAAAGCCACACGATGTGTGCTTAGTGCCTGAGAAGCGTGAAGAGGTGACGACTGAAGGCGGTTTAGATGTTCTTGGCCATTTCGAATCAGTGAAAGCAGCGACCAAGCAATTACAAGATGCAGGTATTCGGGTGTCATTGTTTATTGATCCAGAAGAAAGGCAAATCCAGGCCGCTAAAGATCTTGGTGCCACCGTAGTGGAATTGCATACTGGTCGTTATGCAGATTTATCAGGTGTAGGGCAAGCGACGGAATTGGAGCGTATTCGCAAAGCAGCACAGTTTGGTAAAAGCATTGGTTTGAGAGTTAATGCTGGCCATGGTCTCCATGAAGGCAATGTCGTATCGATAGCCGCCATTGCAGAGCTTTCCGAGCTCAATATTGGCCATGCGATTGTGGCTGAAGCATTATTTAAAGGTTGGCAAAAAGCGATCAAAGATATGAAGGTCTTGATGCTTCAAGGTAGAAAAAAGTAATTCAAATGGTCATCGGCATCGGCACGGACATCCTTCAGATCGAGCGCTTACAAGCTGCTTACGATCGCACCAATGGTCGTTTGGCAGAGAGAATTTTGGGTCCTGATGAGATGTTGGTCTTCAAGCACCGCCTTGCTAGAAATCACAAGCGAGGGATTGCCTTCTTGGCGACTCGCTTTGCTGCTAAAGAAGCATTCTCCAAAGCCATTGGTTTAGGTATGCGAATGCCCATGACATGGCGCTCATTACAAACCTTAAATGAGCCTAGCGGAAAGCCGGTCACTTCGTATCTAGGTGCGCTAGCTAAATTTATGGAAGAAAAGAATTGGGAAGCTCATGTGACTGTGAGTGATGAGCAAGATATGGCGATTGCCCATGTCATTGTTACGCAGAAGTAAAAATTGGAAGAGGAAGAGATGAGTGTATTCACTATGAACCCAGGTCCAGTGACCTTAGACGTAGTTGGTCAGGAATTAAATGCCGAAGACCGCCGCCGCATCTTGCATCCCTTGACCGGTGGAGTGATTTTATTTGGTAGAAATTTTGTCAACCGTCAGCAGCTCACTAAACTCACCTCCGAAATTAAAAAGTTGCGCCCCGATGCATTAATTTCAATTGATCACGAAGGTGGCAGAGTGCAGCGCTGCAAAACGGATGGTTTTACCCATCTTCCAGCAATGCGGAAACTTGGTGAGCTTTGGGGCGCGCAAAGTAAATCAAGCCACACTGCCGAGTCAGCGGTGCTTGCTATGGCAGCAGCTACTGCTTGCGGCTATGTTTTAGCTGCTGAGTTACGCGCTTGCGGTGTGGACTTCAGCTTTACACCTGTTCTGGATTTAGATTTTGGTCGAAGTGGTGTGATCGGGGACCGTTCCTTTAGTCGTGATCCACAAATTGTGTTTGCCTTGGCAAAGAGCCTCAATGAAGGGTTGCGTTTAGGTGGCATGGCGAACTGCGGCAAACATTTTCCGGGGCATGGTTGGGCAGAGGCGGATTCGCATGTAGCTATTCCAGTGGATGAGCGTTCCTTGCCAGAGATTTTGAATGACGATGCAAAGCCCTACGAATGGTTAGATCTAAGCTTGGCAGCAGTAATGCCAGCGCATGTGATTTATCCTAAAGTTGATAAACATCCAGCAGGATTTTCTAAGATTTGGTTGCACTCTATCTTGCGTCAAGAATTAGGCTTTGAAGGAGTGATCTTCAGTGATGATCTATCAATGGAGGGTGCGAGTGTTGCGGGTTCGGTAGTGCACGGTGCTGAAATGGCGCTAGATGCAGGTTGTGATGCAGTCTTAATCTGCAATCGACCAGACCTAGCTGACCAATTGCTTGCAAAGTTGAAAGTCAAGAAAGCCAAGCAGTCTGAATCTGCTACTCGCCTTAATCGCCTTATGCCAAAAACTACTACCTTATCCTGGGATGAGTTGCAAAAAGAAGCGGAGTATCAGCATGCTAAAGGTTTGCTAAAGCAAATGAAGTTGATTGTTTAAGACTTCACTGACTTTGGAGGTAAGAAAAAGCCCGGCAAGCCGGGCTTTTGAACAACAGTAGTTTGCTACTTTTTTTACTTAGTTAGCGCGGCTACGGTATTCACCAGTACGAGTATCGATCTCAATCTTGTCACCAGTATTGCAGAACAAAGGTACTTGCAATTCATAGCCAGTAGCCAATTTTGCATTCTTCAATACCTTGCCTGAGCTAGTGTCGCCTTTAACAGCTGGCTCGGTGTAGATGATTTCGCGAACAAGTGAGTTAGGCATTGCTACGGAGAGTGCCTTACCTTCGTAGAACACTACTTCACATGGCATGCTTTCTTCGAGGTAGTTCAATGCATCACCCATGAACTCGGCTTCAACTTCATATTGGTTGTAATCACTATCCATAAAGACATACATTGGATCTGCGAAATAAGAGTAAGTGCACTCTTTCTTGTCGAGGATTACAACATCAAACTTATCATCGGCTTTGTAAACACCTTCATTTGGTGCACCAGTTAATAAATTCTTAAATTTCATTTTCACAACTGAGGAGTTGCGACCGGAGCGGCTATATTCGGCCTTTAAAACGACCTGGGCATCAGTGCCAATCATAACTACGTTACCAACGCGGAGTTCTTGTGCTGTTTTCATCTTGCTATTCCTGGGTGCAGAGCTAATTTTCTGCGGTTTTTATCAAAAACAAGATTGTAACCGCCCGCAAGTCTTTATTGCAGGCCTAGGCTATAAAGCGCACTAGGCGTGCTGCTAGACCGCCATCCCCTTGCTTTTTGAGTAAGTGGGTGCGCCAGGCTTTTGAGTGGGCGCTCCAGGCATCTAAGGATTTAAGCCACTCACTGGGCATGGCCCAGGTCATCGCAGCAATGGCGGCTAATCTCAGTTCTTGACTGGCATTTTCTAGGTACAAGTCTAAGAAGGCGGCTAATTTCACCTCATGAGCGCGATCTTCTTGAGGGTAGATGTGCCAAATAAATGGCTTGCCAGCCAATTGAGCGCGGATGAATGAATCCTCGCCTCGAACAATGTTGAAGTCACATTGTGAAAGCACCCAGTCATATTCATCTTGCGATACGAATGGCATTGATAGTAGCTGTATATTTTCAGGCAAAGCAATTGCTTTGCCACCATAGTGATTTAACAGCTCGGCATGACCAGGGGTTAGCAGTACATCGATATTCTCTCCATGGGTGGCCAAGTCTTCAAGCCATTTGCGCAAGGGCGCTCCGGGGTAGCAAAAAATACTGATGCGTTTTGCTCCAGGTCGAAGTTTTAACCAAATGGATTTCAACCTGATAGGAGTGAGATGGCTAACTTGCTCCCCTTCTGTGGGGATAGGGTCGAGAAGTAGGCCGCCAACATCATCTTGAAACCCTGGGAAGAAAAAATACTTCGGAATACCGTGAGATTGTGGCGATGCCTTCCTATGAAATTCAGCAATCCATGGTTCAGCACTGAGATACTCTAAATTGATGATGATTGGCTTTGCGGGAGCGATGAAGAGTCCCGCAAGATAGCGTTCTGGCAAATGACAGCCAAAGGCTTCAATCACCACATCTGGGGTTTGTACGGTATGGCGTGCGTTGCTATGGCTGGCTTCCCATGGTTGGATATCAATTTGATGGGTCAAAGCTTCATCACTTCCAGAAGCGAGTAAATTAAGGGTTGGCAGGTCATCGCAGAATATGCGTACTTCCTGACCATGAATACTTGATAAGCTGCGGGCTAGACGCCAGCAAATACCGGCATCACCATAGTTATCTACGATTTGGCAGAAAATATCCCAACGCATGAGCAATTCTTCTTTTGAAAACCTTCAGCAGGACGTTAAACGGCTACCCGGATTGCCGGGGGTATATCGCTTCTTTGATGAAGCGGGGCAGATTTTATATGTGGGCAAAGCTCGCAACCTTAAAAAACGCGTTTCTAGTTATTTTCAAAGTAAACAACTGTCACCGCGCATAGCGCTGATGGTGGGCAAAATTTCCCGCTACGAAACAACAGTAACACGGACCGAAACTGAAGCCCTCATTCTAGAGAACAACCTCATCAAAGAGTTGGCGCCACCATTCAATATTCTATTTAGAGATGATAAGTCTTATCCCTATGTGATGTTGACGGGTCACCAGTTTCCAAGATTGGCATCGTATCGTGGCAAGATCGACAAGCGTAACCACTACTTTGGACCATTCCCAAATTCTTGGGCGGTACGTAATAGCGTGCAGATATTGCAAAAAGTATTTCGCCTGAGAACCTGTGAAGACTCTGTATTTAAGAACCGTAGCCGCCCTTGTTTACTTCATCAAATTCATCGTTGTAGTGCTCCTTGTGTTGGTAGATTGAGCGTTGAACAGTATGGTCAGGATGTGGCCCAAGCAACTCGCTTTCTGGAGGGTGATCACAGTCGAGTGTTGTTAGAGCTTGAAAAAGAAATGCATGCGCATAGCGAAGCTATGGAATTTGAAATGGCTGCAGTATTGCGTGATCGTATTGCTGACCTTTCAAGTGTGCTGCAGCAACAGTCGATGGATACTGTCGCCGAAGGCGAGGGTGATGTGGACGTGATTGCTGTTGCGCAAATGGAAGGAATGGTTTGTGTGAACTTGGCAATGGTCCGTGGCGGTCGTCACCTCGGTGATAGGGCTTATTTCCCCAAAGGTTTGCGAACGACTTCTGGCGAGTTGCCATCTCCCTCAGAAATTCTGGAAGCTTTCATTGCGCAACATTATTTGGAGGAGAATATTGATGGGGTGGCTTCGGGAGCAACGACCAATTTAATTCCGCCGGTATTGGTTTTGAATCACGCTTTGCAATCTATTAGTGATGATGTATCCAAGCTCAGCGATATACCTCCCGAAGATTTGCATGAGCTATTAAATGCGCAGGCTGGCAGAAAGATTACCTTCTTGCATCAACCACAAGGACAAAGACGTCACTGGCTTGCAATGGCTGAAGGGAATGCCAAAATTGCTTTGACTAAGCGCTTGGTTGAGACTGGCGGCCAATTAGCTAGGGCGCGTGCGTTGGCGGATATTCTGGCGCTGGATTTAGAGAGTCTTGAGCAATTACGTATTGAGTGTTTTGATGTTAGCCACACCTCTGGTGAGGCAACTCAAGCCTCTTGTGTGGTTTATGCAAAGAACGCGATGCAATCAAGTGAATATCGCCGTTTTAATATCGCTGACATTACCCCGGGTGACGACTACGCTGCTATGCGTCAGGTGCTCCAAAGGCGCTACGCAAATTTTCAAGAACTTCCAGTAGACAAAATCCCGCAAGTCATTTTGATTGATGGCGGTAAAGGTCAGGTTGAGATGGCAAGGCAAGTCTTTTCTGAATTTGGTATGGATGTTGGTTTGATTGTTGGGGTGGCCAAAGGGGAGGGGCGTAAGGTCGGCTTAGAAACATTAATTTTTGCTGATGGACGCCCGGCCTTAGAGCTTGGTATTGATAGTGCGGCTTTGTTATTGGTAGCTCAGATCCGTGATGAGGCCCACCGCTTTGCAATCACTGGCATGCGTGCCAAGCGAGCTAAGGCGAGAACGGTCTCCCGTTTGGAAGAAATCGAGGGTATTGGCGCTAAAAGACGCCAAAAGCTATTGGCCCGTTTTGGTGGTTTAAAAGGGGTTGCCAATGCAAGTATTGAAGAGATTGCCAGCGTAGAGGGGGTCTCACTCACTCTTGCCGAGCAAATTTATCGCCAGCTCCACTAGTAGATTATTCATTCAATTGGTTTATGCTTAATGCATGCCATTTAATCTCCCCATTGCTCTAACCTGGTTGCGTGTCGCAGCAATTCCGTTGCTGGTAGCAATCTTTTATCTCCCTGGCGCTTGGTTGAGTCCTTTTGAAAAGAATGTCATCGCAACTATCATCTTTGTATTTGCTGCGCTCACAGATTGGTTGGATGGATTTTTGGCGAGACGGATGAAGCAAGAGTCCGCCTTTGGACAGTTTTTAGATCCTGTTGCAGATAAATTAATTGTGGCTGCAGCATTATTGGTTTTACTGAATATGGATCGCGTTCAAGTGTGGGTCGCTCTCATCATTATTGGTCGCGAAATTACTATCTCTGCTTTACGAGAGTGGATGGCTTTGCTAGGGGCTGGTAAAAGTGTGGCCGTGCATATGGTCGGAAAACTAAAGACAACGGTGCAATTGGTGGCAATTCCGTTTTTGTTGCTGAATGACACTTTATTTGGATGGTTAGATTGCGCCAGAGTGGGCACCTGGTTAATTTGGGCAGCTTCATTTTTAACGCTCTGGTCCATGTTCTATTACATGAAAAAGGCGTTGCCACAGTTGGTTGGCAAAATCGATTAAATCTTATAAACCCCAGCTAGATAGGGTTCAAAGGCTTTTTTTATTCGGGTAATTTTTAGCTTTCTATGGGAATAATGCTTTCTCTTTGATTGTTTGTTAAACTATCGCCCTGTTATGCGGGAATAGCTCAGCTGGTAGAGCGATACCTTGCCAAGGTATAGGTCGGGAGTTCGAACCTCCTTTCCCGCTCCAAGTTCGATGGGAAGCCCTCAAAAGCTTCCCATTTTTGATTTCGGTATTTGGCGCGTTGGCCGAGTGGTTAGGCAGGAGCCTGCAAAGCTTCGTACGGGGGTTCGATTCCCTCACGCGCCTCCAGTAATTTCGCTTGACGAAATGGGGGCATCCCCTAAAATACTTTTGTGCAATGTAAGTAAAGAAGCCTTCATTACCTAGAGCAAAAAATGATCAAAACCCATACTCTTAAAATCAGTGCGCTTGCATTGTTTATGTCTGTCTTAGTGGGTGGCTGCGCCTCTTCTGGAGACTCAGCTACTGGCACTCCTAGTGAGGTCCAGGAGGTGCAAACTCAACTTCTTGGCGATATGCCGTTGCCAGCCGCCTCAAAAATTATTGGCTCAGATTCCTTGATTATTGGCCGTGGCGATAGTTGGGTTGGTCGTGTTGTGTTGTCTGGTGTGCAAACACCAACAGATATTTATGCGTTCTTCCAGTCTGAGTATCCGAGAGCGGGTTGGACAACCATTAGTGCGGTGAAATCAAAAACAAGCATTTTGGTTTTCACTAAAGGTGATCGCACTGCTACGGTTGAGCTCAATGAGGGTTCTTTAGCTGGACCTAAAACGATGATCACTATTACCTCGTCACCAAAGAATGCAAACGTAATCGCGCCAAGCCGTAAGTAATTCGGATTAATGAATAAAAAAGGCCTCCATTGGAGGCCTTTTGCTTTGGAGTGATTGGCTTATAGACCTTCAGCCCTAATCAGGCCAACAGCTTGACCCTCAATTGCGAAGTTGGGTTGACGACCATCTACTAATATATTTTTGAAGTCAGGGTTTTCTGCTTGTAATTCAATCACCATGCCGTTGGCTGTTTTCTTTTGTTGCCAGCGTTTTACAGTCACCTCATCATCAAGACGTGCAACCACAATATCTCCATTGCGAACTTCGGTAGTTTTTCTCACGGCTAAATAGTCGCCATCCAAAATTCCAGCATCACGCATACTCATGCCAACCACTTTTAGAAGGTAGTCTGCACCTTTGCTAAATAAGCTTGGATCAATTGGAACGTGTTTTTCAATATGCTCTACAGCCATGATCGGTGAGCCAGCGGCAACACGTCCGATTAATGGCAGAGTGAGTTGTTGTAATGCGCCGGATGGCAATGACATCTGGCGATATTGATTGGTGTGCTGCATTTGATTGAAACGTTGTGGAATGCGAATGCCGCGCGAAGTGCCAGGCGTTAATTCGATATACCCTTTTTTTGCTAGTGCGCGAAGATGTTCTTCAGCAGCATTGGCAGATGCAAATCCCAGTTGGGTAGCGATTTCCGCGCGAGTGGGCGGGGAGCCACTCTCATCGATGGCCTTAGTAATTAATTCCAAAATCTCATTCTGGCGGGAAGTGAGTTTGGGGAGGGCAGTCAGCTCCTCTGGAAAATCGACTGTATTTATGTCCATACTGGGATTGTATACAGCACTATTTGATATTTCAAGCACTTTTGCAAGGGGGATAATGGGGAGATGAGCCCAAATCCAATGCCCCCTGAAAAAACATCCCATATCTTGGTTCTGGGAATGGGTGGCACTATTGCCGGTTTAGCCTCAAATCCTGGGAAAGATCCACTTTCTTACAAGGCCGGCGAATTGGGTATTGAGGCCCTTTTGGAGAAGATCCAAGAGGATATTCCAGGCGAATTAAAGCTCGTCTCCCGTCAAGTTGCCAATATTAATAGCCGCAATTTAACCGAGCCCTTATTGAGCTTATTGGGTCAGACTGTCATGGAGTCCCTAGCTAATACCATGGTGAGGGGGATAGTGATTACTCACGGAACCGATACAATGGAAGAAACAGGTGTGTTTTTACAGTTGACCTGTGGAAAATATGCTCAAAATTTAGGCAAAAGAATCATCATCACTGGCGCCATGCTGCCAGCCAATGCCCCAGAAGCTGATGGTCCATCGAATTTATTGGATGCCATTCGATGGGCCTCTACCCCCTTAGATAATTGCCCGGGAGGTGTCTATGCAGTGATGGCAGGAAGAGCTTGCCTGGCAATGGATTTATCCAAGCGTCATGCCACTGCGCTCAATGCCCCATTGCAAGCCTCACCCAGTAGTTCAGCCGGCTTAATTAATCCATCCTGGCTATTCGGCGTGAAAGCGGTTCAGGGTGCTTGGAGCGAAGATTTACCTATTCCGAAAGGGGAAGAGTGGCCTTGGGTTGAGATTTTGACTAGTCATGCGGGAAGTCGCCCAGAAACAATTGCTCGGTGGTTTGGGGGTGGGGTAGAGGGCCTAGTATTAGCGGGTTCTGGTATTGGGGGTTTTCATGACGCCTGGTTAACCCCTTTGGGTGAGGCAGCTAAACAAGGTATTGCCTTAGTAAGGACCAGTAGGACGGGTGGCGGCCTAACTTATCCTGATATTCCCGAAAAGGATCTTGCTGGATGCATGGCTTCTGGCTCGCTTTCTGCTCCTAGGGCTAGGATTGCGCTTCAGCTGGCAATAAATGCCGCAAAACAGGCAAACTTAGTTGGTAAATCCCTGACTTGGCAGGATTTTTTTGCTAGAATAGCGGTCTTGCCCGTAATTGGGTAGGTGATTTAAAAGTGTTGTAGCAGTACTTACAATTTGTTACTACCTTGTCACACTGGCGCTAACTTCAAAAACCATCGGAAGTTAGCAAGACGCCCAGGTGACTTTATCCTTAAGGAGTGTTAGATGCGTCATTATGAAATCGTTTTTATCGTCCATCCGGACCAAAGCGAGCAAGTGCCTGCGATGATCGATCGCTACAAAGCTACATTAGCAGCTGCGGGCGGCAAAATCCATCGCATGGAAGACTGGGGTCGTCGTCAGATGGCTTACATGATCGACAAGCTTGCTAAAGCCCATTACGTTTGCATGAACATTGAGTGCGACCAGAAAACCCTGGAAGAGCTTGAGCATGCGTTCAAATTTAACGATGCTGTTTTGCGTCACCTCATCATCAAGACCAAGAAAGCTGAAACAGAGCCTTCCATCATGATGAAAGAAGTGCAACGTGAAGAAGCCCGCAAATCAGCCCAAGCTGACGCTCCTGTAGCGCTAGCCTAAGTTTGAAATTTGAAGAGGAATACACAGACTAGAAAACGTATGAGAGAAGCGGAGTGGCGTTGAATCATTTCACCCTCACTGCAATCTTGGTATCTAAAGACGCGATTCGATTTACACCAGCAGGAATACCGGTGATGCATTGCCAGCTAGAACATAGTGGCCAAGCAAACGAGGTAGGAGTGGCTAGGAAAATTCAGATGAGTGTTGAAGCTATAGCAATTGGTCCGATACAACAGGATCTAGAGCAAATGGATTTAGGAACTGAGGCAGTGTTTGAGGGATTCTTAGCACCCAAGGCTCTACGTAATCAAAGACTTGTTTTCCATATTAACCATATTCAATTGAAAAATTAAAGAGGAAATCATCATGGCGTTTGGAAAGAAACCCGATTTCAAAAAGAAACCAGCTCAGAACCCATTGTTCAAGCGTAAACGTTATTGCCGTTTTACAGTTGGTGGCGTTGAGCAAATCGACTACAAAGATGTAGATACATTGAAGGACTTCATTGGCGAGAACGCCAAGATCACTCCTGCTCGTTTGACAGGCACAAAAGCTAAATATCAGCGTCAGTTAGACACTGCTATTAAGCGTGCCCGTTTCTTGGCTTTATTGCCATTCTCCGATCAACATAAGAAATAATTGGGAGCCCTCAATGCAAATTATTCTTTTAGAAAAAGTAACAAACTTGGGCAATCTCGGCGACGTAGTTCGCGTTAAAGACGGTTTCGCTCGTAATTTCTTAATTCCACAACGTAAAGCGCGTCGTGCGACTGAAGCAGCAATTGCTGACTTTGCAGTTCGTCGTGCTGAGTTGGAAAAATTGGCTGCTGAGAAATTGGCTGCAGCTGAAGCGGTTGGCACAAAGCTGAAAGACTTGGTTCTCGAAATCGGTCAAAAAGCGGGTGTTGACGGTCGTTTGTTTGGTTCTGTAACCAACCACGATATCGCTGATGCCTTGAAAGCTAAAGGATTTACGATCGAGAAGGCTTCGATTCGTATGCCTACTGGCCCATTGAAAATGGTTGGTGATCACCCTGTAGCGGTTGCCGTTCATACCGATGTGGTGGCTGACATCACTATTCGTGTAGTTGGTGAGCAAGCTTAAGTTTTAAACCTTAGGTTCTAGGAACTTCGCTAGCCTCATGGCTGAATCCCGTTCACGTTCCGTGACGCTGAATCCCAGCATGATGGGTTCTGGGGATGCAGTCGTGCAGGCCTTAAAAGTTCCGCCGCATTCTGTAGAAGCCGAGCAATCATTGCTCGGCGGTCTACTGATCGATAACACTGCCTGGGATCGCCTAGGTGGAGTGTTAACTGATAAAGATTTCTACCGTCCTGAACATGCCTTGATCTACAAAGTCATTGCGCGTTTGGTAGGTGACAATCATCCCGCTGACGTGATTACCGTTCATGATGCAATTAAATCTGAGCAAGGTGGCGATTTAGTCAGTGTTGATTACCTCAACTCTCTGGCACAAAACACCCCTAGTGCTGCAAATATCAAAGGTTACGGCGACATCGTTCGTGACCGCAGCATTCTGCGTCGCTTAATTGAAGTTTCGGACAGTATTGTGAACTCTGCTTTTGTTACAGAGGGCCGTCCAGTGAGGACGCTGTTGGATGAGGCAGAGGCCCGTATTTTGCAAATCGGTGAAGAAGGTAGTCGCAAGGCAGACTACCTCGAGATCGAACCACTCTTACGCTCGGTTGTGGCACGTATTGACGAGCTATACAACCGCCAAGGTGGTAGCGATATCACTGGTATTGCCACAGGCTTTATTGATTTGGATAAGCAAACTAGTGGTTTACAAAAAGGGGACTTAGTCATTGTTGCCGGAAGGCCTTCGATGGGCAAGACGGCTTTTGCATTGAATATTGCTGAGAACGTTGCTCTCGCAGAAGGTTTACCTGTTGTCGTGTTCTCGATGGAGATGTCAGGCGAACAATTGGCATCACGCCTCCTTGGTTCAGTAGGGCGTGTTGATCAAGGTCGTATGCGTACCGGTAAGCTGCAAGATGATGAGTGGCCACGCGTTACCGATGCGATTGCCCGGTTAAGTAATACCCAAATTTTGATTGATGAGACAGGCTCCTTATCAAGTCTAGAGTTGCGCACGCGCGCGCGCCGAATTGCCAGAAACTTTGGTGGCACTCTTGGTTTAGTAGTGATTGACTACTTGCAGTTGATGAGTGGCTCAGGTTCAGAGAACCGCGCAACTGAGATCTCAGAAATCTCACGCTCCCTTAAATCGCTTGCAAAAGAATTGCAGTGCCCAGTAGTGGCGCTCTCACAGTTAAATCGTGGTTTGGAGCAACGTCCTAACAAGCGCCCAATCATGTCCGACCTGCGTGAGTCAGGCGCGATCGAGCAAGATGCTGACTTGATTATGTTTATTTATCGTGATGAGGTGTATCACCCTGATACTACGACCGATAAAGGTATGGCCGAGATCATTATTGGCAAGCAGCGTAACGGGCCAATCGGTACAGTCAGATTGAGCTGGCAGGGCCCGTATACTAAGTTTGATAACTTAGCGATGGGATCAGTTGGATATTCTTCTGGTGGTTATGAGCCGTTTTAAAGGCAGCTCAAAATAACATCATTGATGATGCATAAATAAAAAGCCTCGCATTGCGAGGCTTTTTTACTCAAACAATGTATTCAAAAATTTATTTTCCACCCTCACATTTTTTGATAGAGGCAGCTTTAGCTGCGCCATACAAAGGTTTGCCGTCCTTGCTAACCGCTTTAGCTTCGCAATCGTTCGGTTTTGCATCACCCATACACTTTTTGATTGAAGCATCCTTTGCTGCGCCATATAGCGGCTTACCATCTTTGCTAATGGCTTTTGCTTCACAGGCTGCTTGATCGGCGAATGCAAAACTAGGAAGTGCAAAACTTAATACAACACTTAAAGCGATGATGATTTTGTTCATATTGCCCCTTTTTTCATAAAACACGGAATTAAATTGACTGCTTATAAAACACTGTAATAAAAAATAGTTTATTTGTGAATATAGGGCAAATGCTATGCGCCCAAGGGGCAAGTGGCATCAGGGCGCGACGCGACGCGCTTCAGTAAATTTAGCGGCCCAATAAGGGGAGGTAATGTTATCCAAGCGTACGGTCCCACCTGCGCTGGGCGCATGTACAAATCGACCTTGCCCCACATAGATTCCTGCGTGTGAATACTTTTCGCCAGTGGTGTTAAAGAAAACTAGGTCACCCGGAGCGGGTGGCTGACCCTCAATGCTTTGACCTTTAGTGCTCATTAACTGAATGGTGCGCGGCAACTTAATACCAGCAGCTTTGTTATAAACGTAGACGATCAGTCCGCTGCAATCAAAGCCACCTTTGGGGGTATTGCCACCATAGCGATAGGGCACGTCTACCAAGCCAACTGCCGCAATTGAAATATCTTCTGTGCCAACGCTCGTATCTTCCTTGAATTGCGAAACCTTAGAGGAGCTTACTTTGGGGCCAAAGGTGCTGCACCCACTGATTGCGAGGGCGCAAATAAAAATGCCGCACCCCATCAGAGTGCGGCACGAGAGAGTTTGCTTAGAGTGCGTCTGCAGCATGATCCGCTAAACGTGAGCGCTCACCGCGCGCAAGGGTGACATGGCCACCATGACGCCAACCCTTAAAGCGATCGACTACATAGGTTAGGCCGGATGAGCCTTCAGTTAAGTAGGGCGTATCAATCTGCGCAATATTGCCTAGACAAATAATCTTGGTTCCTGGGCCCGCGCGGGTGACTAGGGTTTTCATTTGCTTAGGCGTTAAGTTCTGCGCTTCATCAATGATGACAAACTTGCTAACGAAGGTTCTGCCGCGCATGAAGTTCATGCTCTTTACCTTGATGCGTGAGCGGATCAATTCTTGAGTTGCAGCCCGACCCCATTCACCGGCATCATCGTTGCGTTGGAGAACTTCTAAATTGTCGTCAAATGCACCCATCCATGGCTGCATTTTTTCTTCTTCGGTTCCTGGTAGGAAGCCAATGTCTTCGCCAACGGGAACGGTAGCGCGAGTAATGATGATCTCGTTATAGCGCTTACTATCCAATACCTGCTCAAGGCCTGCCGCCAATGCCAGCAAGGTTTTGCCTGTACCCGCTTGACCTAATAAGGTCACAAAATCTACGTCTGGATTCATGAGCAAGTTCATTGCAAAGTTTTGCTCGCGGTTTCGAGCGGTCACCCCCCAGACATTGTTTTTCTGGTGCGAGAAGTCTCTGAGAGTTTGCAAGAGGGCAGTTTTGCCATTGATTTCCCTGACGTGTGCATAGAAAGGTGTGGAGCCATCGGGATTCTCTTGGTACACAAATTGATTTACCAGCATACTTGGTACAGCAGGACCAGTCACCCTATAGAACATCGTGCCAGACTTGGAGTCTGACCAACTTTCCATATCTTTGCCATGCTTTGGCCAGAAGTCTGCTGATAGAGCCATGACTCCGGAGTACATCAAGTCACGATCTTCTAATACCTGGTCATTGAAATAATCTTCGGCAGGTAGACCAAGTGCACGCGCTTTAATGCGCATGTTGATGTCTTTGGACACCAGCACCACTTCTTGGCCATTACGAGTCTTTTGCAACTCACTCACTACCGCCAAGATCATGTTGTCGCCTTTGCCTTCAGGAAGTCCTTCAGGCAATGCTTGAGTAGATAGTTTTGTTTGGAAGAAGAGACGACCTGAAACATCTTGGTTGCCAAGCTTGTTCAGTGGAATCCCTTCGTCCAATGTGCCGCTGGTGCCGGCAACCAGTTGATCTAGGGAGCGACTGACGGTACGAGCGTTTCGGGCTACTTCGGTCATGCCTTTTTTATGGTTATCCAACTCTTCGAGAGTGGTCATAGGCAAGAATAGGTCGTGCTCTGAGAAGCGGAACAATGAGCTAGGGTCATGCATTAAGACGTTAGTGTCTAAAACGAATAGGCTTGGAGGCCCTGTACGAACAACGCGTTTCGGTTTGGCAGGCGTCGTTACCTTATTCTCATTGCGAGTAGGTGTGCGGTCTGCTTTAATTTTCTCGAGAGCGACTTCTGCTGCAGATAAATCTTCCTCTGCATCATTGATCCAGTCTGAGGTTTCCATCACTACTGGTTTTGCTGGCGCAGGACGTTTCTTTAAGTCTGGAGTGTCTTTACGACTAAGTCTCACTTGATCAGCAATTTGAGTTGGGATGGGTGGCAGTGGCATGGACTCTCCTAAAAGAAAAAACCGCCAAGCAATGTGCGTTGACGGTTTATTACGAAACTAGTTGCATTAAGATCTAGAAAACGGAGGGGGTTGCTCCCCGAACCTGTTTTGAAATATTCAGGTTTCTGATTCAAACGGATTGTCAGACTTTCCCGCCGTGTACGGTGCATATGACTTTACTTTACCCCAAATTTTGGGGTTTGCAAGCGCCCCAGAGAAAATTATTGTAAAAATTATTCAGTAGCTTGGGCTGCTTGTAATACCTCTGTCACATGGCCTGGAACCTTAAGGCCGCGCCACTCTTTTACCAGCTTGCCAGAGGAGTCAAAGAGGAAGGTGCTCCGCTCAACGCCGCGGACCTGCTTGCCGTACATATTCTTCATTTTCATGACACCAAAGATTTGGCAGAGTTTTTCTTCGGTATCAGCAACAAGCTCAAAGGGTAGGCCCAATTTACTGCGAAAGTTATCGTGAGACTTGAGGCTGTCTCGGGAAACTCCAACTACTAGCGTGTTGGTTTTGGTGAAGGCGTCAATGTTGTCGCGAAATTCACCAGACTCTGCTGTGCAGCCAGGAGTCATATCTTTTGGATAAAAGTAAAGAACCAGTTTTTTACCTTTGGCCGAAGCTGGAGAAAAAGTCAGTCCCGATGTTGCTGGGATGGCGCACTCTGGCATAGTTTGACCGATTGCTACTGTCATGATGATCCTTTGTTATTAATGTCTCTTAGTGTTAATTATTCTGAATAATCAGTTCGCCACTACGATTGGGTATTTCACCCCAGGTCAGCGGTAACACAGCTATTTTATCGAGTTGATTGGTGTCTTTCCAGGATTGATGTAACTCACCCATAGTGACAAGGTCGTGCCCTTGATTTAGCCATCCAGCCAATAGTTGTTCAAATGCAGGCAGTAGCTTTTGACCCTCAAGCTCGGCATGCAAGGTGAAGACTTGATCATTGGGATTGCTCTGGGTGATTTCCAAGAGTTTTTTGACTGCGCCAAACTCATCTGCGCCATCAATGCCAATGAGCTCATCAAAGGTTGGCAGCGTGGTTGGGTATTGCACATGCTTTGCTTTGCCATTGGGTAAGGCCAATCGATAAGGCATCAGATTAGGTTTGGCTCTGCCATCGGAAGAATGGGTAATGCCCCATTGATCGAGTTGCTCAAAAGCAGCTTCATTCATTTGCCAACCAGCTGCGCCATAAGTCACGGGTGCATGACCAAAGATTTCTACAAAGCGATCCCAGCTTTTTTGCATCATCGCTTTAGTCCATTTAGAGTCTTGAGTGCGAACTGCGTCTTGCCACGCAACATGGTCCCAAGTGTGGATGCCGGTTTCATGACCGGCTTTGTCAATCGCACGCATTTCTGCAGCAGCTTTTTTGCCAATGTCTGGTCCGGGGATAAGTACACCATAGAGCAAAGTTTTGATACCGTAGTGTTCTACGACAGAAGTACGACTAACTTTTTTTAGAAAGCCTGGACGAAAAACTCGCTTTAAAGCCCAGCCGGTATGGTCAGGGCCTAGGCTAAATAAGAAGGTTGCCTGAAGTCCAAAGCGCCCAAGGGTGCGAGCGAGATTGGGTACGCCTTCTTTGGTGCCGCGTAGGGTGTCAACATCTACCTTGAGAGCGATCTTAGCCATGAACCCCTGCGCCCGTTAACTTATTCTTTATCAACTAAAGAGCGTGCTTTTTCTACATCCTGGCGATAGGCTTCGAAAATATTCTTGAGAGCATCAGTCATCGTAGTCGTTGGTTTCCAATCTAATTCACTCATAGTGTTATCGATTGCAGGCACGCGGTTTTGTACGTCTTGGTAGCCTTCTCCGTAGTACGCGCCAGAAGTAGTTTCAACAATCTTGACTTCGTTTGCAGTCTTGGCATATTCAGGAATGCTACGGGCAATCTCGAGCATTTGATTCGCTAGTTCACGAACGGAGTGATTGTTTTTCGGGTTACCAATGTTATAAATCTTGCCGTTAGCAACACCATCTTTGTTATCGATGATGCACATCAATGCATCAATACCATCATCTACGTAAGTGAAGGCGCGTTTCTGCGCGCCACCATCGACTAAATTGATTGGTTCGCCACGAACAATGTGGCCTAAGAACTGGGTTACCACGCGGGATGAGCCCTCTTTGGGTGTGTAGATACTGTCAAGACCAGGGCCGATCCAGTTAAACGGGCGGAAGAGGGTGAAGCGCAAGCCTTCCATGCCATAACCCCAGATCACACGATCCATAAGCTGTTTAGAGCAGGCATAGATCCAACGTGGCTTATTGATCGGACCGTAAACCATATTTGATTTAGCGGGATCGAATTCGGCATCCTCACACATGCCATAAACTTCAGAGGTGGACGGGAATACTAAATGTTTTTTGTATTTAACGGCAGAGCGAACGATGGGAAGATTAGCCTCAAAGTCGAGTTCAAATACTTTTAATGGCTGCTGAACATAAGTTGCTGGAGTGGCAATCGCAACCAAAGGCAAGATAACGTCGCATTTACGAATGTGATATTCAACCCATTCTTTATTGATGGTGATATCACCTTCAAAAAAGTGCATACGTGGATGGTTGATGAGATCACCTAAGCGATCATTTTGCATATCCATGCCATAGACATCCCAATCGGTTGTCTCAAGAATGCGCTTGGAAAGGTGGTGGCCAATAAAACCGTTAACACCAAGAATGAGTACTTTTTTCATCTTTACTGCCTCGTTTTAATCTAATTTGGGAATACTAAATACAGTGCTTATTTGTTGGCTGGGAACCATTCCAGGATTTCAACTGCCTGGCCGTCACCGCAAATGCCGAATACCCGATTATCAACCACTTGGATGCCCTGAACGCCAAGATCCAGATTGCTTGGGAATAGCCCCTTCAAGCTTGTGCGGGCCACAATCATTGTCTGCCCCTGGTGATACGTAAAGGCGCCTGGATAAGGGGGTGCAACGGCTCTCACTAGATTGTGGACCTGAATTGCCTTCTGATGCCAATGAATTTGCCCGTCAGAGGGCTTCCTGCCACCAAAATAACTGCCTTTTTGGAGCTCATTGGGCTTGCGGGGTACTTTGCCCTGAATGAGCTTCGGCAGCGCTTCGGTGATGACTTTTACTGCTGCTTGACTTACCTTGCCAAATACATCAGTAGCCGTCTCATCCGGGCCAATGCTAACTGAAGCTTGCCCAACAATATCGCCGGCATCTGGTTTGGTTTCCATGATGTGCAAGGTGGCGCCTGTTTCAGTTTCTCCATGCAAGATTGCCCAGTTTACTGGCGCGCGGCCACGGTACTTTGGTAGAAGTGAGCCGTGCATATTTAGCGCAGTAATCTTCGCGCAAGCCAAAATTTGCGCGGGGATCATATGGCGATAGTAAAAAGAAAAAATGTAATCCGGTGCCAGTGCTTGTAATTTTGGAATCAGGGCGTCTAAATCATTCGCACTAGGCGTAATGTATGGAATATGTTGATCAGCACACAGTTTGGCAACACTAGCAAACCAAACATTCTCATGAGGATCATCTTGATGGGTAACAACTAGATCAACTTGGATGCCTGCAGCTAATAAGGCTTTAAGGCAATTGACACCAACATCGTGATAAGCGAAGACGACTGCGTGCAATTATTTTTTCTCTAAAACAGTTTGCACAACGTAACGTGGGCGATTGCGGATTTGTTGATAGATGCGGCCGATGTATTCACCGAGGAGACCAAGGCCAAAGAGCATAACGCCAATCAGGAAGAAAGTCAGCGCAAAGAGGGTGAATACTCCCTCAACCTCGGCGCCCAGTACAAACCGGCGTACCAGTAAGTAGATGAATAGGCTGCCTGCAGCGAGCGATAGCAACATACCTAGAATTGAGAAGATCTGTAAAGGCATGATGGAGAATCCAGTCACTAAATCAAAGTTCAAGCGAATCAGTTGATAGAGGCTATATTTAGACTCGCCAGCAAAACGCTCTTCGTGTTTGACGGTGATTTCAATGGGGTTAGCAGCAAAGGTATAAGCCAGCGCGGGAATAAAGGTGTTGTTCTCATCGCATTGGCGTACTAAGTCAACGATGCGGCGGTTATAGCCCCGTAACATGCAACCTTGATCAGTCATCGTGATTCGAGTAATGTTTTCGCGTAAACCGTTCATAGCGCGTGAAGCAAATTTTCTGAAGAAGCTGTCACGACGATCCGCACGAATGGTGCCAACGTAATCATGGCCCTTTAATAACTGCTCCGTCAGGGCATCAATCTCTTCGGGGGGATTTTGTAAATCTGCATCCAAAGTAATAACAAATTCACCCTTGGCGTATTCAAATCCAGCCATGATGGCCATATGTTGACCAAAGTTGCTGTGAAATAAAACGGCGCGCGTCACGTCAGGACGTTGCTCAACTTGTTTAGCCAAAATACCAGCAGAACGATCTTTGCTGCCGTCATTTACAAAAACGACTTCATAGGAAATATTGCGTTTAGCCGCCAGCCCATCTAAGGATGGATAGAGGCGATCAAAGAGGGCTTGAAGACCGTCTTCCTCGTTATAGACGGGAATAACAATGCTGAGCTTTGGGTTGGCAACTAAATTTGCAGTCATGCTGCAATTTTGCCTGATTCTTGGGGTTTAGCCCAAGAAGGCTAGTTTTTGGAGTGTTTCTTGAGGATTCCGACCAATCCACTGGCTATGCGGCCAATATCTTCGTCTGCCATGCTGGGGAAGAGTGGGAGGGTCAAAATAGAGCGACCAATACGCGCAGCAATTGGGGTATCACTTATTTTGTAGCCTTGATTTTTGTAAAGACTAAAGCCGGTAATAGCAGGGTAGTGCACTCCTGTACCAATGCCAAGATCTTTTAATTCGGTCATCACTAGAGCGCGATCACAAGCCAATTGCTCCAGTGGCAGCACTACCTGAAACATATGCCAATTACTATCAGTGAAGTTTTCAACCGGCAGTTCTAATTTGAGCGCCTCCAATTCGGCAGATTTGAGTTCCGCACGAATGGCATCAAAATATTGACGAGCGAGTACTGCGCGACGTGTTTGATATGCAGGCAATTGTTTTAGCTGTTGCAAGCCAATGACCGCATTCACATCGGTCAAATTATCTTTGCCACCGAGTACATCAACATCCATTCCATCGATGCCTTGGCGAGTTAATCCTTGAAGGCGAAATTTTTCAGCAAGTTTGGCTTCGCAGTCATCATTTAAAACTAGGCAGCCACCCTCTACAGTCGTGAGATTCTTATTGGCTTGAAAGCTAAAGCTTACGAGGTCGCCGAAGCTTCCAATCTTCTGACCCTTCCACTGAGAGCCGAAGGCTTGAGCTGCATCTTCAATCACACGCAGATGATGTTGCTTCGCGATTGCATAGAGTCGATCCATGTCTACGGGTAAGCCAGCCAAATACACCGGCATGATGGCGCGAGTCTTGGATGTGATTGCAGCAGTGACTTTATGAAGATCTATATTGCGTGTAACAGGATCAATATCCACAAAGACAGGTTTAGCGCCAACTCCCAAAATAACATTGGATGTTGCCACCCAAGAAATCGGTGTGGTGATGACTTCATCACCTGGGCCAATACCAGCAACTTGTAATGCAATCTTCATCGTTGCTGTGCCATTGGCAAAACAACGCACAGGACGACCACCAAAGTATTCACTGAGAGTTGCTTCAAACTCTGCCAACTTCGGTCCTGAGGTCACCCAACCAGAACGCAAGACATCTGCAACAGCATCAATGGTTTCTTGATTAAAGCTTGGGCGCGTGAAGGGTATAAATGAAGGGTTATTTGACATGATGTCTTATATTACTTTACTGCCTTACCGTGCCGCGTTTGGTGTATCAGGATGCTTCACAATCACTCTACGGGAGTCGCGGTCTACTTCCTGCATTGGTAGCTTTTGCTCTCGGAGCGCACTGAACTGCTCTGGAACCATTAGGGCATAAGCGGCTTGATCCTCTTGCCAGCGAGCAATGAAGGCATCAAGAGTGGGCATCCAGAGCTCAGGTTCTTGATGAACGCCAAACTCTAGTTCATCGGGAGACTCGACCATGATCATGGTTCTGCCAAGATAAAACGGCACAGTGTGATCTAAGAGTCGAATGGAGTAGAAGTTCACTTTTTCTGGGATAGATACTTTGACTCGGTTGACAAGATCAATACCAGAAACGGCCCGACCCAATGTCTCATGGCCTGTACCGGCAATGATGGCGCAGAGAAAAAATCCGCCAGCAAAGCTCACAATACTTTGAATACCGTTTCGTTTACTTTGCCATGCTGCAAATAGGCTAAAGGTGATAAGTGCAATTAATGCGGCAACAATCCAATAAGTGTATTGAGCGTAGGCTGCGATCTCATCTGGCCTTGCTTGTTTGCCAATGTCGGATAAGAAGAAAAATCCAATGCATCCCAAGACTGCAAATCCAATAGTTTGTAGTTTCCAAGAGAGTTCCATCGAATTGGTGTGCGCTAACAGTTGGTCCAGGCGATTACCGATTAACAATGCGAGCGCAGGAAAAATAGGGATGATGTAGCCCGGAAGTTTGGAGCGCGAAACGCTAAAGAAAATAAAGATTACTGCGAACCAGCACACTAATAACCAGCCGCTTGAGAAATCCCGACGACGCTCGCCCCATGCTTGCACAATCGAACCAGGAATTTGTAGCACCCAGGGCAATAAGCCAATGAATAGCAAGGGTACGAAGTAATAGATTGGACCTGTTCTGCTGTGGGCATCTTGAGTAAAGCGTTGCAAATGCTCATGAATAAAGAAGAATTCCAAGAACTCAGGATTACGCTGTGCAACCAAGAAAAACCATGGCGCTGTAATTGCTAGAAATAAAATCGTGCCGCTGAATAAGCGTAAACGTGCCCAGATTTTCCAATCCCAAGAAGTGATGGAGTAAGCAACAAAGACCATTGCTGGAATGGCAGCACCAATCACTCCTTTGGAAAGTGTTGCAAGCGCCATGAAGATCCAGCAAGCCCACATCCAATTTCGGCAGGGGATTTTGTTGCGCGAAGTTTGGGCTAGCAATAGGCTACACAACGCCGCCACTAAAAAAGATGACAGCCCCATGTCTAAAGAATTGAAATGGCCGCTAATGACCCACATCGGACTTGATGCGAGTACGACAGCAGCTAACCATCCCGCTCTAGCGCTGAAAATGCGAGCACCAGTAAAGCCAATGAGTAAAATAGTGAGAAAGCCAGTGAGCCCAGTCCACAGACGTGCTTGCCAATCACCGATACCGAAAACTTGAAATGCAGCAGCAGTTGCCCAAGCTTGTAATGGTGGTTTCTCAAAATACTTGTAGCCGTTGTAACGTGGCGTAACCCAATCGCCTGTGACCAACATCTCCCTTGCTATTTCTGCATAACGTCCCTCATCAGATGGGATGAGATGGCGATAGTTCAGCGTGCCAAACCAGATCAAGCTATAAATAATGGCAAGCAATAAAATTTTGCCGGGATGAAGCGCAGAGGATTGCCGAATTTCTCCAAATTGCATTAGCTTGGCTCCACAATTAACGCTAGAAGAACTTGACGTCCTTCTCCTACCAAAATGTTGTAGGTGCGACAGGCGGCTTGAGAATCCATGATTTCAAAGCCAATTTTTGCCAAAATGAGGGATTTGAGGAGCTCTGGCTTGGGAAAGCGCTGTTTAGCGCCTGTGCCAATCAGAATTAATTCAGGCTTGAGATCGACCATTTGGAGAAAATGGGATGAATCTAGGCCGTCGAATGATTTAACTGGCCATTCAGAGATTGCCCCATCAGAGCTCAATAAGACAGCATAGGCATATGGGGTCTGGTTGATCTCGACGTAGCCATCTCCATAGCCGGTGATCGTGTTGGCTCCGGAATGGGGGTCAGATTGAAGCTTCAAGTGGACTCTCTGTCATAATTATGTGGATTATAGCTAGCTGTTTTTTCCAAGATTTCAAGAACTTACCCTTTAATTTATTGTGAAACCCATCCTAAAGTCCCAAAAACTCAATCACGTCTGTTATGACATTCGTGGGCCAGTGCTTGAGCTCGCTCAGCGCATGGAGGAAGAGGGTCACAAAATCATCAAATTAAACATCGGAAACGTAGGGGTTTTCGGTTTTGATCCTCCTGAAGAGATTCAGTTGGACATGATCCGCAATTTGAGTAATGCTTCTGCCTATTCTGATTCCAAGGGCATCTTTGCTGCTCGCAAAGCCATCATGCAGTATTGCCAAGAAAAAGGTATACAAGGGGTCACGCTGGATGATGTTTATACCGGCAACGGCGTTTCTGAACTGATCGTACTTTCAATGAATGCATTGCTCAATGATGGCGATGAAGTATTGGTTCCAGCGCCTGACTATCCACTGTGGACTGCTGCGGTGAGTTTGTCGAGCGGTACCCCAGTTCATTATTTATGTGATGAGTCTAAAGATTGGGCACCAGACTTAAATGATCTGCGCAAAAAAATCACACCACGTACCAAAGCAATTGTGGTGATTAATCCTAACAATCCAACTGGTGCAATTTATTCCCAAGAAGTATTGCTCGAGATGGTAAAAATTGCTCGTGAGCATGGTTTGATTTTGTTTGCTGATGAGATTTACGACAAGATGTTATACGACACTGAGAAGCATATTTCTCTTGCATCTTTATCCACTGATGTAGTCACAATCACTTTTAATGGCTTATCCAAGAACTACCGCTCATGCGGCTACCGCGCTGGCTGGATGGTGGTTTCAGGGGATAAAGAGATGGTGCGTGACTATATCGAGGGCCTGAATATGTTGGCCTCGATGCGCTTGTGCGCAAACGTGCCAGGTCAATATGCAATTCAAACTGCACTTGGTGGTTACCAAAGTATTAACGACTTAGTGGCTGAGGGTGGCCGCTTAGCAAAGCAACGTGATCTCGCCTGGAAACTGATTACCGATATTCCTGGTGTCACTTGCGTTAAACCAAAATCTGCCTTGTATTTATTTCCAAAGTTAGATCCCGAGGTTTATCCAATTGAAGATGATCAACAGTTTGTTGCTGATCTCTTAAAAGAGGAAAAAGTATTGTTGGTCCAAGGTTCTGGTTTTAACTGGGGTAAGCCTGATCATTTCCGTGTCGTGTTCTTACCTCATGAAGATGTGCTCAAGGAAGCAATTGGCCGCCTTGCACGTTTTCTGGAGCGATATCGTAATAAGCATAGCCGCAAGGCTTCTACAACCGCAGCAAAGGCATCATGAAACCGATTCAAGTGGGTCTATTAGGTATTGGCACTGTTGGTGGTGGCGTATTCACAGTTCTTGAGCGCAACCAAGATGAAATTACCCGTCGTGCTGGTCGCGGCATTCGTATTAATACCGTTGCCGATCTTAATGTAGAGCGTGCTAAAGAAGTTGTTCAAGATCGTGCACAGATTGTGAATGATGCTCGTGCTGTGATCAATAATCCCGAAATCGACATCGTGGTTGAGCTCATTGGTGGATATGGCATTGCTAAAGACTTGGTTTTAGAGGCAATTGCTGCCGGCAAGCATGTGGTGACTGCAAATAAGGCCTTGATCGCCGTACATGGGAACGAGATTTTTAAAGCAGCTCACGCTAAGGGCGTGATGGTCGTATTTGAAGCGGCAGTTGCTGGCGGCATCCCTATTATTAAAGCTCTGCGTGAGGGCTTAACTGCTAACCGCATTGAGTGGATCGCCGGCATCATCAATGGGACCACCAATTTCATTCTCTCTGAGATGCGTGATAAAGGCCTAGACTTTGCAACGGTTCTCAAAGAGGCGCAACGCTTAGGTTACGCAGAAGCAGATCCAACGTTTGATATTGAAGGTGTTGATGCTGCGCATAAGGCGACCATCATGAGCGCGATTGCATTTGGTATTCCAATGCAGTTTGATAAAGCGCACATCGAAGGCATCACCAAATTGGATGCTATTGATATTAAATATGCAGAGCAATTGGGCTATCGCATCAAGTTGCTAGGTATTGCCAAGAAAACGCCAACGGGTGTTGAGTTGCGCGTACATCCAACCCTAATTCCTGCTAAACGTTTAATTGCAAACGTTGAGGGCGCTATGAATGCTGTGCAGGTATTTGGTGATGCAGTAGGTACTACCTTGTATTACGGAAAAGGTGCGGGATCTGAACCAACTGCCTCAGCTGTGATTGCTGATTTGGTAGATATCACTCGTTTGCTGAGCGCTGATCCTGAGCATCGCGTTCCTTACTTGGCCTTTCAGCCAGATGCTGTGCAAAATACCCCTGTATTGCCGATTGGCGAGATTACGACTAGTTACTACTTGCGTTTGCGTGTAGCTGACCAAGCTGGTGTGTTGGCTGACATTACTAAGATCTTGGCCGCGCACGGCGTTTCGATTGATGCACTCTTGCAAAAAGAGGCAGACGAAGGTGAAAGTCAAACTGATTTGGTTGCCTTAACGCACGAAACTAAAGAGAAGAACATGCTTGCGGCAATCACAGAGATCCAGAATCTCAAAACCGTCGCTGGTGAAGTGGTGAAGATTCGTTTAGAAAATCTGTCTTAAGCAAAACAATGCGTTACCAATCCACTCGCGGCAATAGCCCGCAACAATCCTTCTTAGAAATTCTCTTGGGCGGTTTAGCGCCGGATGGCGGTTTATATTTGCCGACTCAGTATCCACAGGTCACCTCAGCACAATTGGATTCATGGCGTGGCTTGTCTTATGCTGATCTGGCTTATGAGATTCTAAGTCTCTATTGCGATGACGTTCCTGAGGCTGATTTACGTGCGCTGTTGCGCAAGACATATACCGAGCGGGTTTACTGCAACGGTCGCCCTCAAGACAATGCCAAAGACATTACACCTTTACACTGGTTAGGCGAAGAGCAGGGTACTCGCATTGGGCTCTTGAGCTTATCAAATGGTCCAACCTTGGCTTTCAAGGATATGGCAATGCAGTTGCTGGGCAATCTTTTTGAGTATGCTCTTAAGAAGAAAGGTCAGCAGCTTAATATTTTGGGCGCCACATCAGGTGATACGGGCAGTGCTGCTGAATATGCGATGCGTGGCAAAGAGGGTGTAAAAGTATTTATGCTTTCGCCGCGTGGCAAGATGAGCTCCTTTCAGTCTGCGCAGATGTATTCCTTGCAAGACCCCAACATTTTCAACTTAGCAGTAGCTGGTGTGTTTGATGATTGTCAAGATATTGTTAAAGCAGTCAGCAATGATCATGCCTTTAAGGCTAAGAGCCAAATTGGTACTGTGAACTCCATTAACTGGGGTCGGGTAGTTGCACAAGTAGTGTATTACTTTCAGGGCTATCTCTTGGCCACCAAGTCAAGCAATGAGAGGGTGTCATTTACTGTGCCATCTGGTAATTTCGGTAACGTCTGTGCTGGTCATATCGCCCGCATGATGGGCCTGCCAATTGCACACTTGGTTGTGGCAACCAATGAAAACGATGTACTCGATGAGTTTTTCCGCACTGGTGTATATCGTGCGCGCAAATCTGCTGAGACATTGCATACCTCAAGCCCATCGATGGATATTTCCAAGGCAAGTAACTTTGAGCGTTTTGTATTTGACTTCATGGGTCAAGATGGGAACGCTACTGCCGCCATGTTTAAGCAAGTGGATACGACTGGTGGCTTTGATATTTCTAAGGACACTGTCTTCAAAGAGCTTGGTCAGTATGGCTTCCAGTCTGGCCGCAGCACTCATGAAAATCGCCTAGAAACAATTCGCGATATCGACAAACGTTATGGTGTCATGGTCGATACCCATACTGCTGATGGCATCAAAGTAGCGCGTGAGCATTTGCAGGCTGGCATTCCAATGCTCGTGCTCGAGACTGCGCTTCCCATTAAGTTTGAAGAAACGATTCAAGAAGCTTTGGGGCGACCTGCTGAGTGCCCGTCTGCATTCAAAGACATTAAATCTAAGCCCCAGCGTGTAGAGAATATTGATGCTGATGTCCATCAGGTCAAAGCATTCATTACAACGCATCTTAGTTAAAACATAAGCTAATCACCATGAATAAGCCTCCAATGTTGACTGCACAGCAGGCCTTGGATCACTTGCTTTCTCATGCCAAGCCAGTTGCCGAGACTGAGAGCATTCCAATGCAGGCCACCTTAGGTCGCGTTCTTGCTGAGAACGTAAACAGCCTAGTCGACGTGCCCCCACTGGATAACACCTCAATGGATGGTTATGCAGTCCGCGCAGCAGACATCCAGAATCCTGGAAGCATTCTAAAAATTGCACAACGCATTCCAGCGGGCTCTGTTGGAACCACACTCGAACCCGGTACCGCAGCCAGAATTTTTACAGGTGCACCAGTTCCCTTGGGGGCAGATGCAGTGGTGATGCAAGAGGATTGCGCTATTCCCGAAGGCTCGGCAGATCATGTACAAGTCAATATTGCGCCAGTGTTAGGCCAATGGATTCGCCGTAGAGGTGAAGATTTAACGGCAGGTAAAACGGCGTTAACTGCAGGAACCTTCTTGCGCCCTCAAGAGTTAGGCGTTGCAGCATCTGCTGGCTTGACTCACTTAAGTGTTAAGCGTCGCGTTAAGGTGGCAGCATTCTTTACTGGTGATGAGCTATCTCTTCCTGGCGAGCCACTTAAGCCGGGTGGAATTTATAACTCCAACCGTGACACCCTATTGGCCTGTCTTAAATCACTGGGTTGTGATGCCACTGATTTAGGTATTGTGCCGGATCGACTTGAGGCAACTAAAGCAGCATTACGTAAGGCCAGCAAAGATCATGATCTGATTATTACGTCCGGTGGTGTATCGGTTGGCGAAGAGGATCACATCAAGCCAGCAGTAACTGCTGAAGGACGATTGGATTTATGGCAGATTGCTATTAAGCCTGGAAAGCCACTGGCATTTGGTGCAGTTCGCAAATCAGATAAGCCTGAAGATGGTGAGGCCTGGTTTATTGGTTTGCCGGGCAATCCAGTATCCAGCTTTGTAACTTTCCTGTTATTTGTAAGACCATTCATTCTCAAGCTTCAGGGAAGAAGTAGTAGCCCACCACAGTCTTATTCGATGCGCGCTGATTTTGATTGGTTAAAAGCTGATCGACGCAATGAATTCTTGCGCGTCAAACTCAATAGTAATGGCGGCTTGGATTTATTCCCCAATCAAAGTTCCGGGGTGCTTACAAGTGCATCTTGGGGTGATGGTCTTGTAGATTGCCCGCCAAACCATTCAATCAAAGCTGGCGATCAAGTGAAATATATTCCTTTTGATGCTTTGCTTAAATAATCGGTTTACGATTGCCTCATGAAACTCGAATTACGATTCTTTGCCTCTTTGCGTGAAGCTCTTGGAGTTTCTCAAGAGAGTATTGTCACGCCTGATAGCGTCAAAACGATTGCCGATCTCAGGGTTCACTTAATAGAGCGTGGCAATCCTTGGGCTGAAGTATTAGCACAGAGCAAAGTATTACGCTGTGCTCTGAATCAGGTTATGGTTGATGCAAGCACGCCTCTCATAGACAATGCAGAAGTTGCGTTCTTTCCGCCAGTGACTGGGGGCTAATATGCCAATCCGAATTCAAGAGGCAGATTTTGATGTTAGCGCTGAAATAGCAGCGCTACGTAAAGGTGATCCAAGAGTTGGTGCAGTGGTAACTTTTTTGGGCGCCGTGCGTGATATGAATGACGGTAGTCATGTAAAGGAGATGACTCTCGAGCATTATCCCGGCATGACTGAGAAAGCTTTGCAAGAAATTCTAGATCAAGCAAAGGCTCGTTGGGATATCTACCAGACTTTGGTGATTCATAGAGTTGGCCCATTGCTACCTGAAGATCAAATTGTTTTAGTGGTGGTAACCAGCGCTCATAGAGGCGAAGCATTCGCAGCGTGTGAGTTCATCATGGACTATCTCAAAACTGCAGCCCCATTCTGGAAAAAAGAAAACACCTCTGATGGCGCTCGCTGGGTTGATGCCCGCGTGACTGACGATGCTGCAATGGCGCGTTGGGCAAAGAAGTAAATTTAACTACTTTTAAAAAATCCCAACTTCGCAGATCTGGGTAGCTGCTTTAATTTTGCTTCTGCTTTGGATGCCTCTGATCGATCTGGGTGCTCTTGGCTTGCTAAAAGGACAACTGGTCTTCGAGATCTCGTATAGCGAGCACCTTGCCCTGAATTATGGGCTTCTAGGCGATGTTCTAGTCGGTTAGTAATGCCGGCATAGTAAGTGCCATCAGCGCATTCGAGGAGGTAAACAAGCCAGGACAAAGTGGGGGTAAATTCGCTTAAAAAGAGGGTGTAAAAGCCTTGAAATCTGTCATATTGCCCTTATATTCTATAGATAGATATATGGAGTGCAAAAATGAGAATAGATAAGTTAACAACTAAATTTCAAGAGGCCTTAAGTGAGGCCCAAAGTATCGCTTTAGCCAAAGACAATCAGTATATTGAGCCGGCCCATGTATTGCTGGCGATGTTGCGTGATTCTGACGGCGCTGCTAAGAGTTTATTAACCCGCGCCGGCGTGAATGTCTTGGGCCTCGAAAAAGGTCTTGAGAAGATCATTGGTAATTTGCCTGAAGTGCAGGGCACGAGTGGTGAGGTTCAGGTTGGCCGTGATCTCAGTAACTGGCTTAACCTATGTGAAAAAGAAGCCAACAAACGTAACGATCAATTTATCGCTGGCGAGTTATTTCTGCTGGTGGTGGCTGATGACAAAGGCGAGCTTGGGAAGCTAGCTCGTGAAAATGGTTTAAATCGTAAATCGTTAGAAGCGGCTATTGATTTAGTGCGTGGAGGGGAATCAGTGAATACTGCAGATGCCGAGGGTCAACGTGAAGCCCTTAAGAAATACACCATCGATTTAACTGAGCGCGCTCGTATGGGTAAGCTAGATCCGGTGATTGGTCGTGACGATGAGATTCGTCGCACCATTCAGATCTTGCAGCGTCGCGGCAAGAATAACCCTGTCTTGATTGGTGAGCCAGGCGTCGGCAAGACCGCTATTGTTGAAGGTTTAGCTCAGCGCATTGTGAATGGTGAAGTCCCTGAGACTCTCAAGAACAAGCGTGTCCTGGTCTTGGATATGGCATTGCTATTGGCCGGCGCCAAGTATCGCGGCGAGTTTGAAGAGCGCTTGAAAGCTGTTCTGAGTGATGTTGCTAAAGATGAAGGTCAAACCATCATCTTTATCGATGAAATTCATACAATGGTGGGTGCTGGCAAAGGTGATGGCGCGATGGATGCTGGCAATATGCTAAAGCCAGCCTTGGCTCGCGGAGAATTGCATTGTATCGGCGCAACCACTCTAGATGAATATCGCAAGTACATTGAAAAAGATGCTGCACTAGAGCGCCGCTTCCAAAAAGTGATGGTCGAAGAGCCAAGCGTTGAAGCAACAATTGCTATCTTGCGCGGTTTGCAAGAGCGCTATGAGCTTCACCATGGTATTGAGATTACCGATCCAGCGATTGTGGCTGCAGCGGAGCTATCACACCGTTACATTACTGACCGCTTCTTGCCAGACAAGGCAATCGACTTAATTGACGAGGCTGGTTCACGTATCCGGATGGAGATTGATTCCAAGCCAGAGGTAATGGATAAATTAGAGCGTCGCCTCATCCAACTCAAGATTGAGCGTGAAGCAGTGAAGAAAGAAAAAGACGAGGCTTCTCAAAAACGGCTTGGCCTCATTGAAGATGAGATCAAGCGTCTTGGCGCCGAATATGCTGACTTAGAGGAAATCTGGAAGGCTGAGAAGGGTGCCGTATTGGGTGCTGCCAATCTGAAAGAAGAGATTGAAAAAGTTCGTGCTGATATCGCTAAGCTGCAACGCGAGGGTAAGTTGGAGAAAGTTGCTGAATTGCAGTATGGAAAATTGCCAGAACTTGAAGCTAAGCTCAAATCTGCTGCTGCAGCTGAAGCTAAAGGCAATAAAGATGGCGTTGTAAAGAATAAGCTTTTACGTACCCAAGTTGGCGCAGAGGAAATCGCTGAAGTGGTATCTCGCGCTACTGGTATTCCGGTATCGAAGATGATGCAGGGCGAACGCGACAAACTTCTCAAGATGGAAGAGTTGTTGCATAAGCGTGTGGTTGGTCAGGAAGAAGCTATTCGTGCAGTATCAGATGCCATCCGTCGCTCCCGTGCTGGTTTGGCTGAAGAGAATCGTCCTTATGGATCCTTCTTATTCCTGGGGCCTACAGGTGTCGGTAAAACTGAGCTGTGCAAAGCATTGGCTGGTTTCTTGTTTGATAGTGAAGACCATCTGATTCGCATTGATATGAGTGAGTTCATGGAAAAGCATAGCGTTGCGCGTTTGATTGGTGCGCCTCCGGGTTATGTGGGTTATGAAGAGGGCGGTTACTTAACCGAGCAAGTTCGTCGCCACCCTTACAGCGTGATTCTCTTTGACGAAATCGAAAAGGCGCACCCTGATGTCTTTAACGTCCTCTTGCAAGTGTTGGATGATGGTCGCTTAACCGATGGTCAAGGTCGAACTGTGGACTTTAAAAACACCGTGATTGTGATGACTAGTAATATTGGCTCGCATTTGATTCAGTCGATGACTGATAAGAAGCAGTCTGAAATCAAAGACGCTGTATTTGAAGAGTTGAAGAATCACTTCCGTCCAGAGTTCTTAAATCGTATCGATGAGATTGTGGTATTCCATGGCTTAGATAAGGGCAATATCGCCAATATTGCGAAGATCTTGCTGAAAAACCTCTCCGATCGTTTGGCAAAAGTGGATATGCAGCTTGAGGTAAGCGATGCAGCCTTGAGTAAGATTGCTGAAGTCGGCTTTGATCCTGTTTTTGGGGCAAGGCCGCTCAAGCGCGCTATCCAGCAGCACATCGAGAACCCAGTCTCCAAGATGATTTTGGAGGGTAAGTTCGGACCTAAGGATGTAGTGCCTGTTGACGTGGATAAAAAAGGTGACTTTAGTTTCACACGTCAGGTTCACTAGTTAGCAGCTAAGTAGTAATAAAAGGTAGTTCAGCAGGAATATTCCTGCACCAGTAAACTCGGAACATGACTGTTGCGCTCACTAGTAGGCGTGCCAGTGATGTCCGGGTTATTGGTCTCATTAGCCTAGCTCACGGTAGCTCCCACTTCTTTCACTTAATTCTGCCACCCATGTTTCCATGGTTAAAGGCGGAGTTTGGCTTTAATTACGCTGAGCTCGGTTTACTCATGACCATCTTCTTTGTGGTCTCTTGCCTTGTGCAGGCAGGCTCTGGATTTTTGGTTGATCGGATTGGTGCTCGCCCTGTTTTGTTTGCTGGAGTTGGTTTGCTTGCCTTGGCAGCTCTGACTTATTCTCAAAGTAATGGGTATGCCATGCTAGTTTTGGGTGCCATGATTGCCGGTTGCGGCAACGGAGTTTTTCATCCAGTAGATTACACGCTCATTAACCACAAAATTTCTCCAGCTAATTTGCCTTATGCCTATTCCATTCATGGGGTAACAGGCTATTTGGGTTGGGCAGCAGCGCCAGCCTTTATGGTTGCCATCACCACCTTATTTGATTGGCGTTTTGCTTTCTTGGCTGCAGCAATACTCGAAGCCCTCATTCTCTTGACGCTTTGGATTGGTCGAGCACGCTTGGTGGATGACGTTCAAGCAAGACGAAAAGAGACAGAAACCCATCATGCTGCCAACAATCCAAGCGGCACACCGATGAGTACTTTTGGGTTTATGAAATTACCAGCAGTTTGGCTTTGCTGGATTTTCTTTTTCTTCAGCATGGCGGCAACTACTGGATTGCAGTCATTTGCACCGACTGCACTCTTCAAAATTTATGACCTTGCTGTGAGTTCAGGTAACTACTATTTAACTTTAATGTCTATGGGTGGAGCAGGAGGGATGTTGCTCGGGGGTTATCTTGCTACGCGCCTGAAGGTGCCGGAGCGCATCATTACCATCTGCTTTACCGTCAATATTGTGATGGGGCTTCTCTTGGCAACGGGCTTAGTGCCAGTCGAGATTATTGTGCTGGCCTTTATTGTGATTGGATTGGGCTTGGGGATTGCCGCACCATCACGCGATTTGATAATTCGCACTGCAACTCCTTCAGGCTCATCAGGAAGGGTCTACGGCATTGTGTATTCAGGTATTGATTTAGGTGCCGCCCTGAGCCCTTTAGTGTTTGGTATCTTCTTAGATATCGGCTTGCCAAAACTTTTATTTGTGGGCGTTGCTATGCTGCAGCTCATGATTATTTTGTGTGGGTTCAAGGTTTCCACTTTGGGCCAGGCTAAATCTGCTTGATCCCCCATTTCTTTTCATAATATGAAAAGTCATTACACTGCGTAAAATGCAGTGCAGTACCCTTCGCTCGATCTCATTCCATTTAATGATTCAATATTTCACATGATAAAAATTATTACTTAAGTCATTGTTTTTGAATAACTAATTATTTTTATAAATTCCTGTAATTGGCCTTGCTCGCATTCACTAATTGTCTAAACTCTTATATAAGACATAAGACTTTACGAGTCTTAAGAGTCTAAAAATTTGAAGTACTTGTTTAACTTAGGGAGAAAAACATGGCAGACCGCAAAGCAGAAATCGCAGCACTACAAAAAGATTGGGATAGCAATCCACGTTGGAAAGGTATTACGCGTGGATACACGGCAGAAGATGTTGTCCGTTTGCGCGGCTCATTAAAGATTGAGCACACTCTAGCGAAGCATGGTGCGGAGCGTCTCTGGGAATTGGTAAACAATGAAGCTTACGTTAATTGCTTAGGCGCCTTGACCGGCGGTCAGGCAATGCAGCAAGTGAAGGCTGGCATTCAGGCAATCTACTTGTCTGGATGGCAAGTGGCGGCAGACGGCAACTCTTACGCAGCTATGTATCCAGATCAATCTTTGTACCCTGTGGATTCAGTTCCAAAAATGGTTGAGCGTATCAACAACTCTTTCCAGCGCGCTGATGAAATTCAGACTGCTAAGGGTATTAACAAGGGTGACGCGGGTCACATCGAATACTTCGCTCCAATCGTTGCTGATGCTGAAGCTGGTTTCGGTGGCGTATTGAACGCATTCGAATTAAGTAAGGCATTGATTAAGCAGGGTGCTGCAGGCGTTCACTTCGAAGACCAGCTGTCTTCAGTGAAGAAGTGTGGTCACTTGGGTGGCAAGGTATTGTTGCCGACTACTGAGTCTGTGCAAAAATTAATCTCTGCACGTTTAGCTGCTGACGTCATGGGCGTTCCAACCATCATCTTGGCTCGTACCGATGCTGAAGCTGCTGACTTATTGACTTCTGACTACGATGAAAATGACAAGCCATTCTTGACAGGCGAGCGAACTCCAGAAGGCTTTTACAAAACCCGTAAGGGCTTGGATCAAGCAATTTCGCGTGGCTTGGCATACGCAGCTTACGCTGATATGGTTTGGTGCGAAACAGGTACGCCTGATCTCGACTTTGCTCGTAAATTTGCTGAAGCAATTCGTGCGAAATTCCCAGGCAAGATGTTGGCTTACAACTGCTCACCATCTTTTAACTGGAAGAAAAACTTGGATGATGCAACGATTGCGAAGTTCCAGCGTGAATTGGGTGCGATGGGTTACAAATATCAATTTATTACCCTCGCTGGTATTCACTCTATGTGGTACAACATGTTCGACTTGGCGCAAGACTACTCTCAGCGTGGCATGACTGCATACGTTGAGAAAGTTCAAGAGCCGGAGTTTGCTGCGCGTGATCGTGGCTACACTTTTGTTTCACATCAGCAAGAAGTTGGTACTGGTTACTTCGATGACGTTACTACGGTAATTCAAGGTGGAAAGTCTTCTGTAACCGCATTGACTGGTTCAACTGAAGAAGAGCAGTTCCACTAATTTTTGGTAGATCCCTAAGTAGTGCGTAGTAGCAGTAGATTTCATTGCTGCCACGGCATCTAAATTACCTCACAAGGGTGACTTAGATGCCGTTTTCGTATACATTGTTCCCATGGCAAATTGCACACTTTGTAAAGAAGATATTAAGCCCGAAGAGGGCCAGTTAATTTGGCGTGGAGACGACTGCAGAATCATGCTTGTAAATGATTCTGACCTACCTGGTTTTTGTAGAGTCATTTGGAATCAGCATGTCGTCGAAATGACTGATTTGACTTACAGTGAGCGTGAGCACCTGATGACTCTCGTATTTGCTGTCGAAGAAACCATGCGTCACGTTATGCATCCCGACAAAATCAATGTAGCTTCTTTAGGCAACATGGTTTCCCACATTCACTGGCATATTATTCCGAGGTATAAGGATGATGCTTTTTTCCCAGGAACTGCTTGGTCTAAGAGAACTCAAGAAACCCCTGAAGCCGTATTAGTGTTCCGCAAGCAAAAAATGACTGAGTTATCGAGTGCCATCAAAGCTGCAATCGCAGGGCTGGCCTAGCCAAGGCAGATAATCACATTTAAATAAATGTTTATTTTTTGAAATAAATATATTTTTTCGATATAAAAGTTATTTTTGAAAGTATTCGCTTATTAGCCCTGAGGCGAATATAGTCGAGAGATGTCTCCATCTTGCTTCAAATTTCTACAGTTTTCCACCTCTAGACGGCGCATTAATAAGCGCTACAAGCTTGCCGACCAGAAAGAGGTAATGGTCTTAGAGGCCGTCCTGGCGGCCCATTCTGAAAAGGTGGACTTCTCAGTACTGGACTTAATCCTACTTAATGAGATTGCATCTCAGGCTACTTTGCATTCGGTCATGAATCACCTCATTACAAAAAAGTTGATTAAGTCTGAAGTATCAAAAGAGGACCGCAGACGAAAGTATGTCGTTCCAACAAAGTTAGCCCTTGAATGGCTGCAAGACTCTGCTGATTTACTGTGTTCGGCCGCTAAGAAATGAATCTCTCTACTCTCCTCAGGACTACATTTGCTATCTCATTGGTGCTTACCTATTGCCCGGTCGTTGATGCTCAAGCAAACAAAGAAAAATCTGTTGCCTGCTACCAGATTGTCATTAAAGAACCGTTGACGTTTTATGGCAATCCAGGAGATGTATTCACTTTATACGATGGTTCACGCTGGAAGGTTCTGGCCGGCACTCAATTTGAGTATGTCCCATTACCCTATAAAGATGGACTAATTTGTCCGGAATCTGAAAAACTCACCATTGACCGCAAGGTAATGCGCGTTGCAAAACTAAACTAGTTTTTTTAATGCCTCGAGATATTTTTCGGGGCTAAGTTGGCCGCCTTCACGTTGCGCCTCCCACATCACTTGTCCTAAGCATTCCATCATCAGGTGTTGAGCTTCGTGCTCTGAACCCATTTTCTGATTTAGTTTTTCAGCGACTTCTTTAATGCCGGGTGGCTGATTGATTGAGATCTGCTCGCTAATTGATAGATGCATTGAGAGATGAAGAAAGGGGTTGGTTTCTCCGCGCTCTGGTGTGTAATCTTGGGCTAGCGCTCCTTCGGGGTCTGCCAATAGCGTGTGGTACTCGGGATGTTCTGCCATCCAATCACCTGCAAGGATTTCCATGGAATCTAAGATATGACCTTCAGTTTTCTTCTTCCAGGCGTCACAGAAAAAGCGACGCACTTCTTCACGGGTTGGATTAAATATCGCCACGAACTTTTCCTTTGCCAGTTTTTTGTTTAAAGCCGCACAAAGGCTCAACAATGCATTGGGCGCACTCTGGGTTACGCGCCTTACAAGTATATCTACCGTGCAATATAAGCCAATGATGCGCGTCTAGTAAATACTCTTTGGGAACGCGCTTGAGTAGTTGCTCTTCAACCTTAAGTACATCCTTGCCAGGCGCTAAGCCAGTGCGATTCGATACTCTAAAGATATGTGTGTCAACAGCAATAGTGGGTTGCCCAAAAGCAGTATTGAGAATCACGTTAGCGGTTTTTCTGCCAACGCCTGGTAAGGCCTCTAATTCCTCGCGTGTCTGGGGAACCATGCCACCATGTTTGTCTAGTAACAAACGACAGGTTTCCTGTACGTGCCTACCTTTAGAGTTAAATAAACCAATATGCTGAATGAATGGTCTAACCCCTTCTTCACCAAGATCTAATAAGGCTTGAGGGGTATTTGCTGTCTTAAAAAGATTGCGGGTGCCTTTGTTGACTGACACATCAGTTGCTTGTGCCGATAATAGTACCGCAATGAGCAACTCAAATGGTGAGCTGTACTCTAGTTCGGTTATCGGTTTTGGGTTATTAGCTTTGAGTTGCTCAAAGAAAGCGCGCCGCTTTTCAGGGTTCATCATTGCTTTTGCTGAGCGCGCGCAATCGCAGCAGCAATAATGGCGCGTTTGCGTTCTTGCTCTTTCTTCTGCTCATCTGATGTCGGGTTATCCGCATTAACCGCTATTAATTTGGCTGCGGCTTTTTTGGCCAAGCGTTCATCATTATCTTTTTGTTCTCTATCAAGGCGCTGTCCTCGATTGTGATAGCGCTGACGTGAGATATCGGCCAGTTCTGGCGACCAGGCATTCCAGCCTGTTTCGGCTTCAGTCACATCAATCATGCTGATGCAATCGACAGGGCAGGGAGGAATGCAAAGATCGCAACCGGTACACCACTCAGATAAAACCACGTGCATTTGCTTTGATGCCCCCACAATAGCATCTACAGGGCATGCCTGAATGCAGAGCGTACAGCCAATACATTTTTGTGGATCGATGAAGGCCACTGGTCTAGGGCGCTCTATGCCACATTCAGAATCAATGGTGCTATGAAGTTCGAAAGCATCTTGGGGGTAAATCGGCGCGAGAATTTTGCTGAGCCGTTCAATACCTTCAATGCCGCCTGGCGGGCAACGATTAGGTAATGCCTCGCCACTCGCCATCGCCTCTGCATACCCTCGGCAATCAGGGTAGCCACATTTTGTACATTGGGTTTGAGGAAGTAAATCCTCCAAGCGATCAGTCAGTTCGTTCGCTTGTGTAATGTTCATTGCTAAGTACTGACATAAAAAGGTGAGGGCCTCAGCCCTCACTCGTTGATGTCTAGTTAGAGCCTTCTAATTTAGGGGGCCTTGCTTTACTTCTTTTATGTACACCTTGATGTTCACGAATGAAGTTTTTGATCTTTGGATAGACCTTGTCGCGCCAACGGCGACCAGAAAAAATACCATAGTGACCTGCGCCAGCCACTTCGTAGTGATCTTTATTTTCCTTAGAGATTCCTGCACATAAACCATGCGCTGAGCGGGTTTGACCGCTTCCAGAAATATCATCTAACTCACCTTCAACCGTAAGAAGTGCAGTTTCTTTAATATCTTGTGGTTTCACCAGATCGCCGGCTACAGTCCAAGTGCCATTCGGTAGGGCGTAGTCTTGGAAAACTGTCTTAATAGTATCTAGATAGAACTTTGCGTCTAAGTCTAGAACGGCGTTGTACTCATCATAGAAGCGAATGTGTGCATCGGTATCTTGTTCATCACCGCGTACCAGGTTCTGGAAATAATCCCAATGAGATTGCAAATGATTTTGTGGGTTCATGGCCATAAATCCAGCGTGTTGCAAAAAGCCTGGATAAACCTTACGACCAGCGCCGGGATAGGTTGGTGGCACTTTATAAATCACATGACTTTCAAACCAATCAAATGACTTTTGCTCAGCCAAATTATTAACAGCGGTAGGTGACTTACGCGCATCAATTGGGCCACCCATCATGATCATGGAAGATGGAGTCGCTTCACCGGCCGAGGCCATGAGTGAGATTGCACCTAAAGTCGGAACGGTAGGCTGGCAAACAGAGATGACATGCAAATCTTCTGCCCCAATTGCGCGGATGAATTCTTGAATGTAGTGAACGTAGTCATCAAGACCAAAGTTACCATCTTCCAACGGGACATTGCGCGCATCGATCCAGTCGGTAATGTAAACCTTGTGATCTTGCAATAAGGTGCGAACAGTGTCACGCAGCAAAGTAGCATGGTGCCCAGACATAGGGGCCACCACCAAAACAACAGGATCTTCTTTAAGCTTCTTGATGGTTTCTACATCATCCGAAAAGCGCTTAAAGCGAACTAAATTGCAAAATGGCTTAGAAACTTTAGTGATCTCATGAATAGCAACCTCATGACCATGCGCTACAACAGAGCGAATACCAAACTCTGGTTTTTTATAGTTTTTACCTAAACGGTGAAGGAGTTCGTAGCTGGCAGCTAAACGCTCAGAGCCTGGAACCATTGATGCAGGGTTAGACGCATTAATAAATGCCTCCGAAGCTGCACGTGCCCAAGAGCTCATTGGTTGAAGTAAGGCTTTTTGAAATTCGTGTAACTGATATAGCATGCTACCCCCTGTAATTCAGTGAATCCGCTGATTGTGCTTTTTAGGCCAATACGCGGGCAATTGCTTTGGCTACTTTATCAATATTTTTGGTATTGAGGGCCGCCACACAAATGCGTCCAGTAGAAAGGGCATAAATGCCATCTTCTTTCTGTAAGCGCTCAACTTGCTCAGCTGTTAAACCTGAGTAAGAAAACATTCCACGTTGCTGTTCGATAAAAGCAAAGTCTTGCTTCACACCAGCAGCAGCGAGTTTTTCAACAAGACCATGACGCATTGCTTTAATGCGATCACGCATTTCAGCCAACTCATCCTCCCAGAGCTGACGCAATTCTGGAGAGTTCAAAACAGCAGCAGCAATTGCAGCGCCGTGAGTAGGAGGATTTGAGTAATTAGTGCGAATTACACGTTTGAGCTGTGAGAGCACACGAGTAGACTCATCTTTGCTCTGTGTCACGATCGACAATGCGCCAACACGCTCACCATACAGCGAGAATGATTTAGAAAATGAGCTGGATACAAAGAATGACATGCCGGATTGTGCGAAGAGGCGAACTGCAATACCATCCTGCTCAATGCCAGCCGCAAAGCCTTGATAGGCCATGTCCAAGAAAGGAATCAAACTCTTGTTCTTGCAGATCTCAATCACCTGATGCCACTGGGCTTCGGTGATATCTGCACCTGTTGGGTTATGGCAGCAAGCGTGCAAGAGAACGGTTGTGTTCTTTGGAAAAGACTCCAAGGACTTCACCATGCCATCAAAATCAACACCACGTGTCTTGCCATCGAAGTAGGTGTATTCAACTACTTCGAAACCTGCAGATTCAAAAATACCGCGATGGTTTTCCCAGGTTGGGTTGCTAATAGCGCAAGGCGCATCTAAATTCAGACGCTTAATAAAGTCAGCGCCCACACGCAATGCACCAGTGCCACCTAAGCACTCGGCAGTGACAACACGGCCATCTTTAATGAGTGCAGAGTCAGCCCCGAATAATAAATTTTGCACAGCGCTGTTGTATGGGTTTGGACCCTCGATTGGAATGTAGCTGCGTGGAGAGTGCTTTGCAACAATGGCCTCTTCTGCTTTGATCACTGCTTTTAAGAGGGGTACCTTGCCTTCGTCTGTGTAATACACGCCAACACCAAGGTTTACTTTGTCAGAACGTTGATCTGCAACGTAGGCTTCTGTGAGGCCAAAAATAGGATCTTTAGGGGCTAGCTGGACTGAGGCAAACAGGGTCATTTGAGGTCGAGAATGGTGGTTTAAGGATAGTTTTACTTTGCATTGACGTTAAATTGAGTTTAATTGTCGGTTTTTGAAGCCAGAACCAACTATTTCTAAATAAAAACGGCAAAATCATTGTTTGTACAAAATTCGCTGTGAAGAAAACTCACAGATGAAATGATAGCCGAGATGCCCCCTAAGCCCCCCAAAACTGGTTCCAATTCTGCAGCTAAAGAAGATATCAAAAAGCCTGTTGCCGATCCATTAGGCGAGGCTGGCCACGATCTAGATCCAGCTAAATTTGTTCGCTTTCCAGACTCCCCATATGAGCTATATCAGCCATTTGCCCCGGCTGGGGACCAGCCACAGGCTATTGAGGCCTTGGTTGAGGGTATTGAGGACGGATTGAGCTTTCAGACCTTGTTGGGGGTTACGGGATCTGGAAAAACCTTCACCATGGCTAATGTGATTGCTAGAACAGGGCGTCCAGCGATCATTTTTGCCCCTAATAAGACCTTGGCTGCTCAGCTCTATAGTGAATTTAGGGAGTTTTTCCCAAAAAATGCTGTTGAGTATTTTGTCAGTTACTACGACTATTACCAGCCTGAGGCTTATGTTCCTCAGCGTGACCTCTTTATTGAAAAAGACTCCTCGATTAATGAGCACATCGAGCAGATGCGCTTATCTGCAACGAAGAGCTTGTTAGAGCGCCGCGATGTCATCATCGTGGCGACTGTTTCTGCAATTTATGGAATTGGTAATCCTGGCGATTATCACAGCATGGTGATGACGCTACGTCCTGGTGATAAGATGAGTCAGCGCGATATCTTAATGCGACTGATTGCCATGCAATACGATCGCAACGAAACGGATTTTAAGCGCGGTGTATTTCGAGTGCGCGGCGACACGATTGATATTTTCCCAGCTGAACATAATGAGTTGGCAGTACGCGTTGAATTGTTTGATGATGTGGTAGAGAGTTTGCAATTCTTTGATCCACTGACAGGCAAGATTCGTCAAAAGATTCCGCGTTTTACGGTATACCCAAGTTCACACTATGTGACCCCGCGCGAAACTGTTCTTAAAGCAATTGAAACCATCAAAATCGAGTTACGCACTCGTTTAGATGAATTTGTAAAAGATGGAAAACTCGTTGAGGCACAACGCCTAGAGCAGCGTACCCGTTTCGATCTAGAGATGCTGAACGAGCTAGGATTTTGTAAGGGCATTGAGAACTACTCCCGCCACCTATCGGGCGCGGCCCCAGGGGAGGCGCCTCCTACCCTGGTGGACTACCTGCCGAATGATGCACTCATGTTCTTAGACGAAAGCCACGTCCTAATTGGGCAGCTCAATGCGATGTATAACGGCGATAAATCGCGCAAACATACCTTAGTTGAGTTTGGCTTTCGCTTACCCTCTGCAATGGATAATCGCCCGCTCAAATTTACTGAGTTTGAAACCAAGATGCGTCAAACCATTTTTGTTTCTGCAACCCCGGCCGATTATGAAAACACGCATCAGGGGAAAGTGGTTGAGCAGGTAGCTAGACCTACTGGATTGGTTGACCCAGAAATCGAAGTATTGCCAGCCAGTACTCAAGTTGATAACTTGCTTGATCAGATTCATGAACGCGTCAAAGTGGGTGAACGTGTTTTAGTAACGGTGCTAACTAAACGCATGGCGGAGCAACTCACTGATTACCTTTCCGATAATGGTGTGAAAGTGCGTTATGTGCACTCTGATATTGATACGGTAGAGCGTGTCGAAATTTTGCGTGATCTTCGCTTAGGCGTCTTCGATGTCTTGGTGGGTATCAATTTGCTACGCGAAGGTTTGGACATTCCTGAAGTGTCATTAGTGGCAATTTTGGATGCGGATAAAGAAGGCTTCTTACGTTCTGAGAGAAGTTTGATTCAGACTATCGGCCGGGCAGCCCGCAACGTCCGAGGCAAGGCGATTCTGTACGCCGATAGGGTGACCGATTCAATGAAGCGCGCCATGGGGGAGACCGAAAGACGTCGCACCAAGCAAGTTGCCTTTAATAAGCTCCATGGCATTGAGCCTAAGGGTGTTCAAAAGCGGATCAAGGACATCATTGATGGTGTCTATGATGTCAAGGAGAAGCGCCAGGAGATGCAGGTTGAGCAGGAGCGGGCTCGCTATGAAGATATGAGCGAGAAAGACCTGGCAAGCGAAATCAAACTCCTAGAGAAGCAAATGAATGCCGAAGCCAAGAATTTGGAGTTTGAGAAGGCTGCTGGCACTCGGGACCGTCTTACCAAGGTCAAAGAAATGGCTTTTGGAGCCAGCTCTAGAGACTCTATTGGCTAGATAGGCAGGCTTGCCAAAGGGTTTTTTGGGATAATTCCCGAGCAGATTGCTGGGTCATATGGTAAAGTTGAGTGGAATGGTCGGGTATTACCCGCCTGATCATTAGCTGTCCATAACAATCCATTACCAAGGTGACATATGAGACTTACCACTAAAGGCCGTTTTGCAGTAACCGCAATGATTGATTTAGCCCTGCGCGAAGCGCATGGCCCTGTAACTTTGGCTGGAATTAGCCAAAGACAAAAGATCTCCCTTTCTTATTTAGAGCAATTGTTCGGCAAATTACGCCGCTTCAATATTGTTGAGAGCACTCGTGGACCCGGAGGCGGATATACCCTCGCACGCAAGGCTGATGAAATTAGTGTTGCTGACATCATCGTCGCAGTGGATGAGCCATTGGATGCAACTCAATGTGGCGGTAAAGGTAACTGTCATAGCGACGAAGATGAGCATGGTCATTGTATGACGCATGATCTGTGGAGCAATCTTAATCTCAAAATGGTTGAGTACCTCAGCTCAGTAAGCTTGCGTAACTTGGTGCAGCAGCAAGAAGGACGTGGTGTTGTGATTCAAGACATGCGTCAAAAGAAAATTAAAGTTGAAAGCACTAAGGTTGAAAAACCAGCCCTAGCGCTTGCGGCGAAAAAAGAAGTTGCCCCTAAAGCCCCATTAGTAAATTCTGTTTTTAATTTGGCGCGGCAAAGTTAATTGAAGTAATCCAAAAATAAGTAAATCATGAACGCACCACAAGACCTTCCAACGCAGCCGGTTCCGATGTTTAGTCCTAAGCACTTTCCGGTATATATGGACTACTCGGCCACCACGCCAATTGATCCGCGTGTGGTCGACAAAATGCTGCCTTACCTGCGCGAGCAATTTGGTAATGCCGCATCGCGGAGTCATGCCTATGGCTGGGCTGCCGAAGAGGCGGTTGAGTGGGCGCGTTCAGAAGTTGCGCAACTGGTACATGCAGATCCACGAGAGATTGTGTTTACTAGCGGCGCTACTGAAAGTATTAATTTGGCACTAAAGGGTGCCGCGCATTTTTATAAAGATCGCGGTAATCACATCATTACCGTCAAAACTGAGCACAAAGCAACTTTAGACACTTGTCGTGAGCTAGAGCGTGAAGGTTTTGAAGTGACTTACTTGGATGTTTTGCCCAGTGGCTTGATTGAGTTTAAGCAGTTAGAGGCTGCCATGAAGCCAGGCACGATTTTGGCGTCGGTGATGTATGTCAACAATGAAATCGGTGTTGTACAAGATATCCCCGCGATTGGCGAGCTGTGTCGTTCCCGTGGCGTGATTTTTCATGTCGATGCTGCGCAAGCTACCGGCAAGGTAGAGATTGATTTGGAAAAGATCAAGGTCGACTTGATGAGTTTTTCTGCTCACAAGACTTATGGTCCAAAAGGGATTGGCGCATTGTTTGTGCGTCGTAAGCCTCGTATTCGTATTGAAGCCCAAATTCATGGTGGCGGCCATGAGCGCGGTATGCGCTCAGGTACCTTAGCAGTTCACCAAATTGTGGGAATGGGCGAGGCATTTCGCATCGCTCGTATTGAGATGGTCGAGGGAAATAAGCGTATTCGTGGATTGCGTGACCGCTTACTCAATGGCTTGAAAGATATTGAAGAGGTTTATGTCAACGGCGACATGGAGCATCGTGTGCCGCATAACCTGAACATCAGCTTTAACTACGTTGAAGGCGAATCGATGTTGATGGCCCTTAAGGATTTGGCTATCTCATCAGGTTCTGCTTGTACATCAGCATCACTAGAACCTTCTTATGTGTTGCGTGCCTTGGGTCGTAATGATGAATTGGCTCATAGCTCGATTCGTTTTACTCTGGGTCGCTTTACGACAGAAGAAGAAGTGGATTTTACAATTAAGTTAGTGAAAGAAAAGATCGCAAAATTGCGTGAGCTTTCACCATTGTGGGAAATGTTTAAAGACGGAATCGACTTAAGTACGATTCAGTGGGCTGCACATTAAGAATCTGAAGGATTAAAGAGGAAATATCATGGCATATAGTGAAAAAGTAATCGACCATTATGAGAACCCGCGTAACGTAGGTTCTTTTGAGAAGGGCGACGAAAGCGTAGGTACCGGCATGGTTGGTGCGCCAGCTTGCGGCGACGTAATGAAGTTACAGATTCGTGTAAACGATCAAGGTGTGATTGAAGACGCTAAGTTCAAGACATATGGCTGTGGCTCAGCAATTGCGTCTTCCTCATTAGTAACTGAGTGGGTTAAAGGCAAGACTTTGGATCAAGCTTTGGAGATCAAGAACTCTCTGATCGCTGAAGAGTTGGCTTTGCCGCCAGTAAAGATTCACTGCTCTATCTTGGCTGAAGACGCTATTAAGGCAGCAGTTGCTGATTACAAAGAAAAGCATCTAGCCAAATAAACAAAGTAAAACTATGGCCATTACCTTAACCGACAAAGCAGCTGCACACGTTAACCGCAATTTAGAAAAGCGCGGTAAGGGGTGTGGTTTGCGTTTGGGCGTTCGTACCACAGGTTGTTCTGGCTTGGCGTATCAGCTTGAATATGTTGATGAGCCTGCCGCTGAAGATCAGGTATTTGAATCTAATGGCGTAAAAGTATTTATTGATCCGAAGAGCTTGGCGTATTTGGATGGAACAGAGCTAGACTTTGTACGTGAGGGTTTGAACGAAGGGTTTAAGTTTCAAAATCCAAACGTAAAAGATGAGTGTGGTTGTGGCGAATCCTTCCGCGTCTGACGATTACTTTCGCTTTTTTGGTTTAAATCAGCAATTCAAGATCGATTTGCCTGCCTTAGATCAGGCTTACCTTGCAATTCAAAAAGAAGTGCATCCCGACCGACATGCGCGTGGCAGCGATTCTGAGCAGCGCCTTGCGATGCAGATGGCTACATTGGCTAATACTGCTTTTCAGACGCTGAAGAACCCCGTGCAACGGGGTTTATATATTTGTCAACTTCACGGTGTAGATGCCAAGCTAGAAACCAATACTGCAATGCCAGCTGCTTTTTTGATGAAGCAAATGGAATGGCGTGAAAATCTCGATGAGCAGGCTGAAGATCTGCCGGCCTTGGAAGAGCTGATGGATGAGGTGCAATCCTCTAAGCAAGATACCCTTTCTGAAATTGTTCAAGCAATCGATGGCGCCAAAAATTATCAACGTGCCGCTGAACTTCTCAGGGGCCTCCTTTTTATTGATAAGTTCGCTATTGAGCTTGATGATGCTATCGCGGCCTTGGTCTAGTCTGCGTCGAATTAAACTCTAACTCTTATGGCTTTATTACAAATCTCCGAACCCGGTAAATCACTAGCGCCCCATCAGCGCAGGATTGCTGTTGGCATTGATTTGGGAACCACAAACTCACTCGTTGCTATTGTGCGCGATGCTTTGCCAAAAGTGTTGCCTGATGCTCAAGGTAGAGAGCTGCTTCCTTCGGTAGTGCGCTACTTAGCAAATGGTAGAACGCAAGCTGGTTTTGAAGCACTTGAGAGCATAGTCATTGACCCAAAGAACACGATTGTTTCTGTCAAGCGTTTCATGGGCCGCGGAATTCAGGATGTGGAGCATATTGAGAGCGCTCCTTATGATTTTGTTGATCAGCCTGGGATGCTCAAACTCAGAACAGTTGCTGGCGACAAGAGTCCGATTGAGGTTTCTGCTGAAATCTTGGCGCGTTTGCGTCAGCTAGCAGAAGACTCTGTATCTGATGAGATTGTAGGTGCCGTCATTACAGTACCCGCTTATTTTGATGATGCTCAACGTCAAGCGACTAAAGATGCGGCTAAGTTAGCGGGCATTGAAGTGCTGAGATTGCTCAATGAGCCTACTGCTGCAGCGATTGCTTATGGTTTGGATAATGCTTCCGAAGGTGTTTATGCAGTTTATGACCTAGGCGGCGGCACTTTCGATATCTCTATTCTCCGAATGAGTAGAGGTGTATTTGAAGTGCTCTCTACTGGCGGTGATTCTGCTTTGGGTGGCGATGACTTTGACCACCGTTTATATTGCTGGGTCATTGAACAGGCTAAATTACCTCCACTCTCTATTCATGACCATCGCACGCTTTTACAAGCTTGCAAACATGCAAAAGAATTGCTTAGCCATAACCCTTTAGCTAGAGTTCACGAGACTCTGGCAGACGGTACCGTAGTCAATGTTGGGGTTAGTCAGGCGCAATTCTTTGAGATTACTCAGAACTTGGTTGCCAAGACTCTCGCCGCCTGCAAAAAAGCTTTGCGCGATGCAGGTTTAAAAGCCGAAGATATTAAAGGCGTAGTGATGGTGGGCGGCTCTACCCGTATGCCAAATGTTCAGCGTGCCGTCGGTGAGCTATTTGGAACACAACCACTCAATAATTTAAATCCAGACCAAGTGGTTGCTCTGGGTGCTGCTATGCAAGCCGATTTGCTGGCTGGCAATCAAAGTAAAGATGATGAGTGGCTCTTGTTAGACGTCATTCCACTTTCGCTTGGTATTGAAACCATGGGTGGCCTGGTTGAAAAGATTATTCCGCGCAATACGCCGATTCCGGTAGCAAGAGCGCAAGACTTCACCACCTTTAAAGATGGTCAAACTGCATTGGCAATTCAAGTGGTGCAAGGTGAGCGTGAACTTGCCCAAGACTGTCGTTCTTTAGGGAAGTTTGAGTTACGCGGTATCCCAGCAATGGCTGCAGGTGCTGCACGAATTCGGGTCACTTTCCAGGTAGATGCAGATGGCCTATTGTCTGTAAGCGCTATGGAGCAGGGCTCTGGTGTCCAAGCCTCAATTGATATCAAGCCTTCTTATGGTTTAACGGATGCTGAAATTACTCGTATGTTGCAAGATGGTTTTGCTTCTGCCAAAGAGGATTTGCTCTCGAGATCATTGCGCGAAGAACAAGTCAATGCACAGCGTTTATTAGATGCTGTACAAACTGCTCTAGCAAGTGATCGCAATCTCCTGGATGCGAAAGAGCAAGCTGCAATTGACCAAGAGATGGCATATCTACAAAAGATTTTGAATGAAGAAGTCGATAGCGACATAGTTCGCAAAGCAGTTGATCATGCTGCGAAGGCTACCGATGACTTTGCACAAATGCGCATGAATGCCAGTATTCAGAAAGCATTGTCTGGTAAAAATGTTGCAGAGATCTAAAATAATCAATATCAAACCAATAGAAAAGAATCATGACTCAAATCGTTGTCCTACCGCATAGTGAGTATTGCCCCGAAGGCGCAGTGGTTGAAGTGACGCCAGGTACATCGATTTGCGAAGCGCTGCTAGAAAATGACATTCCGATTGAACATGCCTGCGATATGGTTTGCGCTTGCACTACTTGTCACGTGATCGTGAAAGAGGGTTTTCAGAGCCTAAACCCCCCCGATGAGAATGAAGAAGATATGCTCGATCGCGCTTGGGGACTCAATCCTCAATCCCGGTTATCTTGCCAAGCCATTGTTGCTAAACAAGATTTGGTGATTGAAATACCCAAATATTCAATTAACCACGCCAAAGAGAATCATTAATGCACCAAGCTTGAGCATTATGGCTCTTAAAGAGGCAATCCCCACAAAAGTGAGATTTTGAGAGGGCTAATATGAACCTGTAGTTTGTTCTTTAAGCAGTACCTCCAAAAATCTCTTTTAAGCCATCCTTTGGGATGGCTTTTTCTTTATTGGGCTGTTGCCTCACGAATCATTCCAGCAGCAACAGTGTGATTGGTGCATTCATCAATGAGGATGAATGCACCAGTAGGCTGGGATTGATTAAACAGATCGGCTGCAATTGGTTTTTGCAACACAAAATCCACGCGACCGATTTCATTGGTGGTCAGTGCATGAGCATGGCTGGCATGCGAGAGGGTTTCGACATCTAGCACTGTTTGAATCACTTTTACTTTAGCCCCAACAGTATTGCTAGTGTGACGCAATGCATATTTACGACTTAGGGAGAGAGGCTCGCTATCTAACCAGCAAAGATCAGCAGAAATTTGCTTGCTAAGTGTTGGTATAGCAAGATCATCGGCGCTAACGAATAATGATCCACGAGATACATCAATGTCTTCTGCTAACTGAATAGCAACAGCTTCCCCGGTCTGTGCAGACTCAACAGCATTATTGCTACCTGCCTTAGATCGATTACTTAAATAGATCTCAGCAACTGTCGCCTCAACATTACCTGGTAAGACTCGAATCTTTTGACCCTTTCGAATGCTGCCAGACTCAATTTGGCCGAGATAGCCACGGAAGTCATCAGAGACGCTACCATCCTGACGTGCTACGTATTGCACGGGGAAGCGTAGGGCGAGTTTTTCAGACTCGGGGCTGGTGTCCAAACTCTCCAACCACTCCAGTAGGGTTGGGCCTTTGTACCAAGGCGTATGTTTACTGGCGGTAACTACGTTAGCACCAAGCAAAGCGGAGATTGGAATCGATGTTGGTTTAGGTAAGCCGATCTTTTGGGTTAAGTCTTCAATAGATTCTTTGATGGTGTTGAAAATCTTTTCATCAAACCCAAATAAGTCCAGCTTGTTAATCGCAAACACCACATGACGTAAACCCAATAAATGTACTATGGCTGCATGACGTTTGGTTTGTGCCAGCAAGGTAGCCGGGCTTGTATCGAGATCAACGCGGGTGGCATCCACTAAGATCACTGCTACATCTGATTGGGATGCGCCAGTAACCAAGTTACGGGTGTATTGCTCGTGGCCTGGCGCGTCAGCTACGATGAACTTGCGCTGAGGGGTCGAGAAATAACGATAGGCCACATCAATCGTGATACCTTGCTCACGCTCAGCCTCTAAGCCATCAGTTAGCAGGGCTAAATCAACACCAGCATCAGAAGAAGTGACGCGGGCATGCTTAGTTTTAGATAAAGATTCGAGTTGATCCACCAAAATCGATTTGGTGTCATATAGCAGGCGACCAATCAAGGTGCTCTTGCCATCATCAACGCTACCTGCGGTGATGAAGCGAACAACATTTTGATGAGTAGATGACATTAGAAGTAACCTTCTTTCTTGCGGCGCTCCATCGAGGCCTCATTGGTTTGATCATCCATACGGGTAGCCCCACGCTCAGTGATTTCAGTAATCGCAGTTTCTGCAATGATTTCGAGAGGAGTGGCGGCAGTACTCAGAACGGGGCAGGTACAACTAATATCGCCAACGGTACGAAAACGCACGCTGAGAATCTCGCTAATATCACTAGCTGCCTTAGGTGTCACATCAGTGACAGGCACTAGTAAATTATTTTTCTTCACTACTTCACGTTGATGTGTGTAGTAAATACTTGGTAAAGCCAGGTTTTCACGGGCAATGTATTGCCAGATATCAAGCTCTGTCCAATTTGAGATTGGGAATACGCGCATATTTTCGCCTTTAGCGATGCGGGCGTTATATAGATTCCATAGTTCTGGGCGTTGAGCCTTTGGGTCCCATTGGCCAAATTCGTCTCTGAAAGAGAAGATGCGCTCTTTAGCGCGAGCCTTCTCTTCATCACGGCGTGCGCCACCCATCAAGGCATCGAATTCATATTCAGCAATGGTTTCTAGCAGAGTCACGGCTTGTGCGGCATTGCGTGAGTCGGTTTCTTTACGCAAACGCACGGTACCTTTTTTGATCGAGTCTTCCACATGCCCAACAATCAATTTCACACCCGTTTTTTCAACTACAGAGTCACGGTAGCTAATGACTTCAGGATAGTTATGACCAGTATCGATATGCAAAATGGGGAAGGGCAGCTTCACGGGGCGATTGCCAAATTGAAAAGCCTTGCGAGCTAAGTGAAACATCACAATCGAGTCTTTACCACCGGAGAACAGCATGGCTGGGTTGGTGCACTGAGCTACCACTTCACGAATGATGTAGATCGATTCAGCCTCAAGCCAATCCAAGTGATCATCAAGCAATTTTTGTTCTGACATTCTGTAAGTTATTTCTACCAAGTTTTAATGATGAATTTGATTATTGATTAACGTGTAAGCCACATTCTTTGCTATCGCTTTGTAACCACCACCAGCGACCTGCGCGGATGTCTTCACCCTTCTTTACCTGACGGGTACACGGTTCGCAGCCAATACTAGGGTAGCCTTTGAGATGAAGTGGATGAATCGGAAGGTTTTCTTGTTTAATGTAAGCCCAGATATCTGCTTCACTCCAATCAAACAAAGGATTGAACTTGGCAATACCTCTCGCATCATCTAATTCTTCTAAATTAAGTTCAGTGCGCGTAGTTGATTGCTCGCGCCGTTGACCAGTAATCCAGGCATCAGCGCCAACTAATGCTGCATTGAGCGGTTTGATCTTGCGGGCGCCACAACAAGCCTTCTTAGGCTCTTCGCCGTCGTAAAATCCATTCATGCCATATTGACTTACAAAAGCCTGTACATCGGAATCCTGTGGATGGATCTTTTCAATCGCTACACCGTAATGATCTTCCGTAATCTTGACCATATCAATAGTTTCTTGGTGAAGACGGCCAGTAGCTAAAGTAAATAATTTGATATTCGCCTTGGCTTTAGAAATGGCATCAGTGATCACCATATCTTCTGCAGCCAAGCTAGTTGCAAAGCGCACATCAGAGAAACGATTAGAGATGTCGACTAAACGCTGCTTCAGAATACTGGACTTTGCAGCAAGCTCTACTGGTGTGAGCATGCTTGGTGGGATGGACCACAATTCTTGAGCAATCATGATGAAACTAATTTGATGCCAACTAGAAATAGAGTGCCAGCAAGTGTGGTTCGAGTAGCTTTTTCTGAAAGGGTGCTTGAGAGTTTTGCCCCCAACCATATTGCTGGTACTGAGCCAAGCAATAAGCCAAAGAGTAAGTCAAAGTGGACATTGCCTAGCCACCAATGACCTAATCCAGCTAGTGCTGTAAGTGGGACTGCATAAGCAATATCAGTGCCAGCAACTTGCGCGGGTTTGAGATGAGGGTAGAGCACTAATATCAAGGTTGCACCAATTGCGCCGGCACCAATTGAGGATACGGTGACTAAGACGCCAATAATGGCTCCAACAATAATGGTTGCGGCCTTCAAATTTGTCCCACTGGGTAAGAAGTTTGGATTTTCTTGTACCCACTTCAAAATCTTCACTCTAAAGAGTAAAGATGCGGCAGTTAATAACACGGAGATCCCGATTGAAACGCTAATTAAATGATTGAAATTTTTGGAAACTGGGCCAACATATTTCAAGGTGAGGATGGAGAGAATTGCAGTTGTTAGACTTCCAATGCAAAGTAGACGAACAATATCCCAGCGAACATTGCCATGGAGCCTATGAGCGACAGTACCAAAGCCTTTGGTAATGGCAGCAAATGCTAAATCAGTACCCACTGCAGTAGTTGGAGTCACACCAAAAATAATGGTGAGCAATGGCGTCATCAGAGAGCCACCACCAACACCAGTCATACCAACTAAGAGACCAACAAGTGCTCCAGAAATAATGAATTGAGATGAATCTAGAAAAAATTGCAGCATTACTTATCTCCGGTTAGTTTAAGCAAATGATTGCTCAAACTCTTCGAGCTTGATGGCGTTCATGAGGAAAAGAATTTGACGTTGGAAACTTTTGCGCTCTGCGACCTTGTCATGTGGCAGGCGATCATGTTCCCGCAATAGCTGAGTGATAACAGGGTTGAAATGCTCGCGGACGGGGGACATCGAATTTCCTTGGTAAATATCTCGTTAAAAGAGAATGTACCAAGGGGTCTATATATCTACAAGGAATATATAGCGATATCTAAATTACTTTTAGGTATAAAGAGATTGTCTACTTATTTCTCAACAAAAGCACGTTCGAAGACGTAGTCGCCTAATTGGCCAAGACTTGGAGATACTTTGAAGCCCTTGGCATCCAGCATCTCAGCGGTCTCTTTCAGCATAGAGGGGCTCCCGCAGATCATTGCTCTATCTACAGCTGGATCTAATGGAGGTAAGCCTATATCTTTGAAGAGTTGTCCAGATTCAATAGCAGTCGTAAGGCGGCCAGTATGTTTGAATGCCTCACGCGTTACGGTTGGGTAGTAGATGAGTTTTTCACGAATGATTTCGCCGATGTATTCATCTTGAGTGAGTTCATCTTTAATGTAATCACCATAAGCGAGTTCGCTCACCAAACGTACGCCATGAATCAAGACCACTTTCTCAAACTTCTCATAAGTATCTGGGTCACGAATGATGCTCATGAATGGCGCTAAGCCTGTGCCAGTGCTAAATAAGTAAAGATGTTTGCCAGGATTTAAGTCGTCGATGACCAGGGTGCCAACAGACTTCTCGCTGACAAGAATGGGATCGCCAACCTGAATTTTTTGTAAGCGCGATGTCAATGGACCGTCTTGAACCTTAATACTCAAGAATTCCAAATGTTCTTCATAATTTGGGCTGGCAACGCTGTACGCTCTGACTAAAGGCTTGCCTTCAACCTCAAGACCAATCATCAAGAAGTGACCACTACGAAAGCGCAGACCCTTATTGCGAGTGGTGGTAAAGCTAAAGAGAGTGTCGTTCCAGTGGTGAACGGTGAGAACGGTTTCGGTGTTGTATGCGGCCATAAATGCTTGTAATGAAAAAAACTCAGTTTTAAGGAATCGTTGATTATCCCATTCCTGGAGGCCAATTTCTGGGCAAATCCCTCATAAATAGGACTAAGTAGTGATATGCATCAAATTTTTGGTAATAAGTCCCGTTCTAAATTCAGGTTTATTGAAAAGGCTATGATGTCCTATGAGCTCAGTACGCTACTTATTTATTTCCCTATTCAGTCTTGGACTGGTTATTTTCGCAGTGATCCTCCAGCAGGTGGGGTACCAGGAAGTCAGTTTCTTGCCATGCCCTTTATGTATTTTACAAAGAGTCGGCTATCTTGGAGTTGCCATCTCCTGCTTTTTAGCGGTTGGCATTGCCCCTTTAAGAAAGTTGTTTCATGGTCTAGCAGCATTGTCTGCGGCATATGGCGTATCTGTGGCTGCCCATCAGGTTTGGCTTTTATCTCACCCGGAAACATCCTGCGGCATCGATCCACTAGAGACTTGGATTAATCAATTTCAATTAGCGCAAGGATTGCCTTGGTTATTTAAAGCAGACGGTCTTTGCTCAGCAAAGTTACCTGCAATTTTGGGGCTACAAGTACCTGAGTGGTCTTTATTCTGGTTTACTGTTTTATTTCTTCTTCTGACTGTTACCTTCTTTAAAAAACAACAGTGATCCCACTTGATCTTGGCGAATAAAAAAGGCACCCTAGGGTGCCTTTTGTTTATTTCGGAAATGATTGCTCTTCTTCTCGACGCAAATGAGGAAAGAGGATCACATCACGAATGTTTGGCGCATCTGTGAGCAGCATCACTAAACGGTCGATGCCAATACCGCAACCACCGGTTGGAGGCATACCATACTCGAGTGCGCGGATAAAGTCATGATCGAAGTACATTGCTTCTTCGTCGCCAGCTTCTTTTTGCTCTACTTGTTTGCGGAAACGATTAGCTTGGTCTTCAGCATCATTGAGCTCTGAGAAACCGTTGGCGATCTCTCGACCAGTAATAAAAAGTTCAAAGCGCTCAGTAATGCCTGGGCGGGAATCAGACTCTCTAGCGAGTGGACTTACTTCGATTGGGTAATCAATGATGTAAGTTGGCTCCCAGAGGTGTTCTTCAGCAACCAATTCAAATAAAGCTAATTGCAAAGCACCGATACCAGCATTCTTGAGTGTTGGGGCATCTGGATTTTCGCCACCTTTTTTCAATTCGGCGCGGATGAAATTGATATCGTCTAATTGTGTTGCTTCATAGTTTTTCCCGGATTGGCCACAATACTTCAGAATGGCTTCAGTAATCGTGAGGCGTTGGAATGGTTTGCTCAAATCCAATTCACGACCTTGATGAGTCAATACTGCCGTGCCTTGCGCATCCATTGCTGCTGCACGAATCAAGCCTTCAGTGAAGTCCATTAGCCAACGGTAATCCGTATAGGCCGCATAAAACTCCATCATCGTAAATTCTGGATTGTGGCGTGGACTGACACCTTCGTTACGGAAGTTGCGGTTAATTTCGAAGACGCGTTCAAAGCCACCAACTACTAGGCGCTTGAGATAGAGCTCAGGCGCAATACGCAAGAACATCTGCATATCGAGTGCGTTGTGATGGGTAATAAAGGGTTTAGCTGCTGCGCCACCAGGAATCGGGTGGAGCATTGGTGTTTCAACCTCCATGAAGTCAGCATCGAGCATGTGACGACGCAAGGAGGCGATTGCATTGCTACGTGCTTTGAAAGTATTGCGACTTTCTGGGTTAACAATGAGGTCTACATAGCGCTGACGATATTTAGTCTCAAGATCTGAGAGGCCATGGAACTTATCTGGCAAAGGACGTAAAGACTTGCTCAATAGACGTAAGTTGCTACTCTCTACTGAGAGCTCACCTTTGTTGGTCTTGAACAGATTGCCCTCGGCAGAGATAAAGTCGCCCATGTCCCAGTGCTTAAAGGCGCCATGGGTATCAGTACCACTGAGTTCATCGCTAATGTAGAACTGAATCTGACCGCTACGATCCTGAATGGTTGCAAAGCTCGCTTTACCCATCACGCGTTTGAGAACCATTCGGCCCGCAACCTTGACATGTACCTTCTTGGCGGCGAGCTCTTCTTTGGTGAGGCTATCGTAGTGGGCGTGAAGATCAGCAGCTAAATGGGTTGGAACAAAGTCATTTGGAAAAGCAATGCCGCCTTCGCGCAGCTTAGCGAGTTTTTCGCGGCGCTCCGCAATAATGTGGTTTTCATCAACCGCTTCGGTGGCTGGTACTGGCGTATTGCCTGAGTTGGTTTTATCGTTCATATTCGTGAGTAATTAAACGCCTTGCTTCAGGCTGGCTTCAATAAAGGCATCAAGATCTCCGTCTAATACTTTTTGAGTATTAGAGATCTCAACGTTAGTACGTAAATCTTTAATGCGGCTTTGATCTAAAACATAAGAGCGGATTTGATGACCCCAGCCCACATCCGTTTTGCTCGCCTCTAATTTATCCTGTTCTGCGCGACGCTTTTGCATCTCATGTTCGTAGAGGCGTGACTTGAGCATGGTCATGGCTTCCGCACGGTTGCGGTGTTGACTACGGTCATTTTGGCACTGGACCACAATACCTGTGGGTAGGTGGGTTAAACGAACCGCAGAGTCAGTCTTATTAATATGCTGACCGCCGGCACCAGAGGCGCGGTAGGTGTCTGTCCGAATATCAGCAGGATTGACATCAATCTCAATGGAGTCATCAATCTCTGGGTATACATAAATAGATGCAAACGAAGTGTGGCGACCATTGGAGGAGTCAAAAGGTGACTTGCGCACTAAGCGATGTACACCAGTCTCAGAGCGAAGGTGTCCGTAGGCATACTCACCGTCGACCTTGATAGTTGCACTCTTAATGCCAGCAACATCACCGTCAGATTCTTCGAGGATTTCTGTTTTATAGCCTTTGCGTTCACAGTATTTGAGATACTGACGATAAAGCATGCTTGCCCAATCGCAAGCCTCGGTACCACCGGCACCTGCTTGAATATCGATAAAGCAATTGCAAGAATCCATCTCATTGTGGAACATGCGACGGAACTCTAGATCGCCGATGACCTTGCTATAACTTTCCACGTCTTGTTCGATGGCAGAAATGGTTTCAAAATCACTTTCTTCTTTAGCCATATCGAATAGCTCAAGAGCACTGGTGATATTGGTATTTAAATCTGTGAGAGTGGCAACTACGCCGTCGAGCAATTTTTTCTCTTTGCCCAGCGCTTGCGCTTTCTTTTGATCATCCCAAATGGTGGGATCCTCAAGGATTGAGTTAACTTCAGTAAGGCGACGCGACTTTACTTCGAAGTCAAAGATACCCCCGAAGAGCTTGCTCGCGGGTGAGCAGATCGGACAAGGTATTAGAAATAGTGTTTAGTTGTTCAGCTTCCATCCCCTGATTATAAGGGGGTTATTGCTCTTTACCTTGAGGTCTCGGCACTCTCGTCATGGGCCTCAATCATCAGTTGGACGCGAGCTTGCCCTTGATAGCGATCTGTCACTAGGCGATAAGCCAATTTGGCTTTGGCGGGCAGGCTTTGGGTGCGATTGAACCAAACGCCAGTGATAGGCTTATTACCAGAGGCTGCCCCAACCGGAAGGAGCATCAGTCGCAAGTGCTTTTCTTTCATAAGGCTTTGCTGGGCAATCTCAAATTCCCCATAAAAGACTGGCTGTGGAAAGCCTTGACCCCAGATTTCTTCTGCAAGTAGGTCGCCAATTTCAGGGGTGAGCTCAGAGACTTCAAGAGTGCCATCGTGAGTATGACGACGCTCCAATAATTCATCCGTCAATAGACTATTAGCGACCTCCTGAAAGCAGGCATCAAACTTTTCAAAATCACTTTTACGAATCGTTAGGCCAGCTGCCATAGCGTGGCCGCCAAATTTGAGGATGAGTCCTGGCTCACGCTTAGAAACTAAATCTAAGGCATCTCTTAAATGAAATCCCGTCAATGATCTGCCGGAGCCGCGCAACTCTTCGCCAGTGTTGCCGTCAGGAGCAAAAACAATGGCGGGGCGATTAAAACGTTCTTTTAGGCGAGATGCCACAATTCCGACGACACCTTGATGCCATTCTGGATTCCACAGACAGATGCTCGTACGCTGCGCCATTGTTCCAGCCAGCTGATCTTCAGCCAGGTGAGCAAGGGCTGCTTCTTGCATACCTGTTTCAATCACGCGACGTTCACGATTAATGCGGTCGAGCTCTTGAGCAAGCGTCATCGCCTCATCTGTACTATCAGTTAATAGCAAACGAATGCCGAGCGTCATATCAGCCAGGCGCCCAGCAGCATTGAGGCGCGGGCCAATAGCAAAGCCTAAATCAAAAGTGTTTGCTTTACGAGGATCTCGTGCTGCCGCTTGAAATAAGGCCTGTATACCGGACTGAGAAATTCCGGCTCTAATACGTTTTAAGCCATTCGAAACAAGCACGCGATTATTGCGATCCAACTGCGCCACGTCTGCAACAGTTCCTAAAGCAACGAGGTCTAATAAGTTTTCTACTTTAGGTTGGGTCTCATTTGTAAACTTGCCACGCTGGCGCAACTCTGCCCGAAGTGCAACGAGTAGGTAGAACATCACACCAACACCAGCAAGCGCTTTGCTAGGAAAGCTGCAGCCAGCTTGATTGGGATTGACTATAGCAGTTGCCTTGGGAACTCGGTCGCCAGGGAGATGATGATCTGTAACAATCACTTCCATGCCAAGCTCACGGGCGCGATCTACACCAGCCTCACTCGCAATGCCGTTATCAACCGTAATGAGATATTTGGGTTTAGGGTTTTGTTCAGCAGCAAGCTCCACCACTTCAGGGGTAAGGCCGTACCCCATAGTGAATCGATTTGGAACCAGAAACTGAATGGGTGTCTCAGGGTCACCCAGCATACGTAAGCCCCGCAATCCAACAGCACAAGCGGTAGCGCCGTCGCAGTCATAGTCTGCAACGATGAGCATAGGCTCTTTACGCTCAAGAATGTCTGCTAATAAAGATGCCGTGCTGATGCAATTTTTTAGCTCTGTTGGCGAGAGTAATTGCTTTAAATCGAGTGAGAGTTCATCAGGTGTCTGAAGACCACGTGCTGCATATAGTCTTGCAAGCAACGGATGGAGGCCACTTTGCTGTAACCAGTTGGCAGTGCGTTCGGAAAAAGGGCGCTGAGAAAATAGACTCATGTGGAAATGATTTCTTTCCAGGTGAGGGGCTCTGTTTTTTTCCAGAGCATCCAGGATTTTTTATGTAAATGTTTGGCTCTGAAGATGCGCTCACGAGTTTTACCTTTGGGAAAGTCAATGATCATGACTTCATCTAACTCTTTCTTCATCAGTGCGGCACTCAATGTGGGCCATACCACCTCAGGGTTGTCTAGCCAAGCAAAAGATCCTGCTACGGGGGTGTTGAATTCTTTTGAATGGGGGGTATGGAGTAGTTTTGCCAACCCAGCCAGCAGGTGGTGTGATCCATAGAGGTGCTGCGACTGTTGAACTGCCAGTGGTACTTGCGCATCACTCAATTTACCAATACCACTAATCCACAAGGAGTTAATGCTTGGCATGCCGCGTTGTTGGCGCTCTTCATTAACAGAGCCGATATGCCAGAGCATCTGAATTTCATTCTGTAATTTACGCCAACGTTTTGCGATACCCTCCTCGCTGCTATCACGCGGCATCCACCAATCAATATTACGACCATGTGCTTGATCAACGCTATAGCTTGCCAGACTTGCAAATGGGCCTGCTGAAATGAACCAGTAGTGCTGTCCTTGAAACAGGATCGGATTTTGAAAATCCTCTTCGATATATGGCAGAGCAGTTTTTAGAAGTTCGGCAGATTCAGTTTGCGTCAGATCGATCTGGTTTTGCCCCATCAAAATAAGGTGATCGCGCGTAGCATGGAGATGAATGGGCTGTAAGCAGGCGATGACTTCAGAGGGATTTACCACTTGGGATGTTTGGCCTAACAGCAAGACTGGTGCCAGTGGCACTAGATTTCCTAATAAATAGCGTTCATGCGGGAGTCCCTTAACTGGACAATCACCCATTGCCTGCTCTTCCTCAGAGTCAAGGGCATCCTCGCCTGATAGCATCAGGGTAAAGCGCCGTAAGGTACTCTGGGCGCCTTGAAGGGAGGTGGGATTTGCAGACATTCCCCTGATTTTAGGTGGCATTTCAGTATTCCATCAGTTTGCCTTGGTAATTCACTAAACTGTGGCTATGTTGAGACTTCCTATAGAGCTAGAAATTGGCCTGCGCTACACCCGATCCAAGCGTCGCAAGACGGTGGGTAAGCGCGATGGTTTTCTATCCTTTATCTCCGGAATCTCAACCGCCGGCATTGCTCTAGGGGTTGCTTCTCTGATCGTGGTGCTCTCCGTCATGAATGGTTTCCAGAAGGAGGTTCGTGACCGTATGCTGTCTGTCCTCTCTCATGTGGAAATTACTGCGCCAGAAGGGTTGGCCAATTGGGAGCCGCTTGCTCTTAAAGTTGCTACGCAGTCGCATGTCGTTGGTGTTGCGCCAATGGTGAGCTCTCAAGGTTTACTCAGTCGCGAGAACGTGATGCGTGGCGTGGCTATTCGAGGCATCCTGCCTAGCGAAGAAGGAAAAGTTTCTGATCTACCAAAACAATTTGTTGCTGGCAGTATTAACGATCTCCAGCCAGGCGGATTTGGTGTTGCCTTAGGCGCTCAACTTGCAGCGCTGGTTGGTGCTCACGTAGGTGACCGTATTAATTTAATTGTTCCCGAGAGTGACTTAACGCCGGCTGGTGCAATGCCGCGGATGCGCACGCTACAGGTGGTCGGTATCGTGGATAGCGGGCATTATGAATATGACAGCTCCCTAGCGATTATGCATTGGAAAGATGCTGCTGCCTTACTACGCTTACGCGATCCATCTGGCTTGCGCGTTAAGGTAGATGATATGCAGCGCGCACCTGAGATCGCTAACCAACTAGCCGCTGTAGTACCTCAAGCCTTATGGGTCACTGACTGGTCACGCTCTAATCGCAATTGGTTTGCTGCGGTTCAAACTGAAAAGAAGATGATGTTCATCATTCTGACTCTGATTATTGCAGTGGCGGCATTCAATCTAGTCTCTACATTAGTGATGACTGTGAATGAGAAGCAAGCGGATATTGCAATTTTGAGAACAATGGGCGCGAGCCCCGGATTAATTCAGAGAATATTCTTAATTCAAGGTCTGGCAATCGGCATACTCGGTTCTTTAGCTGGTGTTGTCTTGGGTTTATTGATCGCGCTGAATATTGATGTCATCGTCCCTGCCATTGAGGCAGTCTTTCGCGTGCGCTTTCTGCCGCGTGAGGTGTACTTTATTAGTGAACTGCCTTCGGATGTCAGATTGAATGACGTGTTAACTGTGGGCTTCATGGCTTTTGGTTTATCCGTACTAGCCACCATCTACCCAAGTCGTCGTGCTGCCAAAGTGCAACCTGCGGAGGCCTTACGCTATGAATGAGCTTATGAAGAATCAAAGTAATGTAGTTCTCATGGCTAGAGATTTGGCTAAGACCTATGGTCAAGGCCTTACCGCAGTAGAAGTTCTTAAGGCAATTGACTTGGATGTCGCACCTTCAGAGAAGGTAGCTATTGTGGGCTCATCTGGCTCAGGCAAAAGCACCTTGCTACATTTGCTGGGTGGTTTAGACACCCCAAGTGCTGGCTCAGTAGTCCTTGCCGGATCGAATTTAAAGCAGTTATCTGTCAAAAAGTTAGATCAACTGCGTAATCAAAGTCTTGGTTTTATTTATCAGTTCCATCATCTCTTGGATGAATTTAGTGCTGTTGAGAATGTAGCCTTGCCCCTACGTATTCGTGGTTTGGGTAATGATGAATCCATGGATCGTGCCAGCAAAATATTGAAGGCGGTTGGTTTGACTGCGCGTGAGTTGCACACACCAGGTGAATTGTCTGGCGGCGAACGACAACGCGTGGCAGTAGCCAGAGCTTTGGTCGGTAACCCCGCATGTGTTTTAGCAGATGAGCCAACGGGTAATCTTGATACTGAAACTGCTGATGGTGTATTTGACTTGATGTTAGATATCGCGCGCGATCAGGGTACCGCCTTTGTTATCGTGACGCATGACCCGGTGCGCGCTAAACGTTGCGATCGTATTTTGCATTTAGAGCGCGGAGTACTAAAGACTTTTTCGCAATGATCATGGGAGTAACGCATCCCATGTGGATTGACACCCATTGCCATCTAGATGCGCCTGAGTTTGCCAAGACTTTGACTGAAGTCATTCAGGCTGCTGTCGATAAAAATGTGCAGGCAATCCTATTGCCTGCAGTCAAAGCGGGTGATTGCCAGCAAGTGCGTGAGCTTGCAAATCAATACGGCCAGCAAATTCCGGGGTTGGCCTATACGCTTGGTATTCATCCCCTGTATACCAATCAGGCTCAAGAGAGCGATATCGCCATTCTTGAACAAGCAATTACCCAATCTCTTTCTGATCCTCGCTTTGTTGGTGTTGGTGAGATTGGCCTTGATTATTTTGTAGAGGGCTTGGATCCCCATAAGCAAGAATATTTTTTGAATGCGCAATTGGATTTAGCGCAACAGTTTCAACTACCAGTGATTCTGCATGTGCGCCGTTCGCAAGATGCTATTTTGAAAGCACTGCGTCGTCGTAAAATACCGGGTGGGATTGCGCATGCATTTAATGGCAGCTTTCAGCAGGCCGAGCAATTTATTGAGCTAGGTTTTAAGTTGGGATTTGGTGGCGCCGCTACTTATGGGCGGGCTTTGCAAATACGAAGGCTCTTGGCTGAATTACCGCTTGATAGCATCATTACAGAAACTGATGCGCCCGATATACCTCCAGCATGGTTGAGAGAAGAGCATATTGCCTTCAATGAACCTGCTTTTTTGCCTCGTATTGCGAGGGAGCTGGCATCTATTCGGGGGATAAATGAGCTTGAGTTTGCTTCAGCAGTTTGGCGCAATGCCATGCAAGTATTACCGCGTTGGTCAGCACTCTGCGCTGGCTTCCCTCACTCTAAGCTAGCCTCTTAAACCCTTGCGCTTTGCAATTACGGCGTTCATCGCCGGGGGGTCACTTCTTTTCTTTTTACCAAACATTCCGCCTCACTGGATGTTGGGAAGTTTTTTTCTTGGCACAATCTGCTCTTGCATTATTTATATCAGTCTGCCATCGAGCCGAATTCGTCAATTAGCAATCATCATTTTGATGCTCACGCTTGGATTTGCCTGGAATGCACGTTATGCCGAGAATCGATTGGGAAATATCCTTCCGTCAGAAATGGAAGGTAAAGACTTAACCATAGAGGGCCGTATAGCAGCATTACCCCAAGGGAATTTTCTTGGCGCTAAGTTTGCATTTGAAGTGGATGATTCTGCAGCACAGCTTCCTCACCGAATTTATTTAAGTTGGCAACCTGCCTGGAGAAATCCACAGGAAATCCCTGAGATCTTTCCAGGACAACGTTGGAGGCTAAAGGTAAAGCTCAAACGACCTTACGGATCCCTTAATCCTTATACATTTGACTTTGAGCGATGGTCCTTTCATCAAGACTTTGGTGCTAGCGGCTCAGTGCGGTCAGGCGAACTTTTGCTGTCTCAAGATATTGGATTAGCAGAATTTGAGTTACGCATGGAGCTTGCCCGCTGGCATCTGCGCAACAAGATTCAAGCAATGTTGCCAACAGATGCTCGCTATGCTGGGGTAATTGTTGCCTTGGTAATGGGTGATCAAAATGCGATTGATCAAGATGACTGGCGAATATTTAATGCAACGGGTATTGGTCATTTGATTTCAATCTCAGGACTGCACGTCACCATGTTGGCCGGGGTTGGGGCATCCTTAGCTGCATTCATTTGGGGGCGTCGTTCTTTGCCATTATTGATTCCAGTTGGTAAGGTTGCTGCTAGCGTTGGATTTGTGACTGCATTTATCTACGCTTGGTTGGCGGGTTTTCAGATTCCAGCACAAAGAACGATGTATATGGTTGGTGTTGTTGCATTTGCACTGTGGTCTGGCAGAAATCCCAGATCATTCGATATATGGTGGTGGGCTTTAGCATTTATTTTGCTGGTTGATCCAATGGCGCCATACACCCCAGGATTTTGGTTATCGTTTGGCGCAGTCGCCGCAATCTTGTACGCCATGGGGGATTCAGCTGGTTTGTTAGGCATCCCCACTGGCAAAGCGTTCGAGGTTCATTGGACTCATCGTTTAATACAAGCCCTTCGTGAAGCTTGCCGAGTTCAGGCGGTTGTTACTATTGCCTTGCTACCATTTACTTTATATTGGTTTTATCAAGTATCGGTAGTTTCGCCATTGGCCAATGCTTTTGCTATTCCCTTGGTTAGTTATGTTGTTACTCCTCTAGCAATTGCGGGGGCATTGTTACCAGAATTTATTGGTAGGTGGCTGTTATTGCCCGCTCATTTGGCAATGGAATATTTGGCGATTGCCTTGGGCTGGATGGCTAGCTGGAACTGGTCAGTAGTTTGGGCGCGGCAACCCGAGTGGTGGATCGTGCTGTTATCTAGTGTTGGCATTGTTTACGCCATTCGTCCCGGAAGTGTGGTTCACGACTGGGGCTTACGCACTTTAGCGTTGTCCTTATCGACTCTTTTATTTGTACCGCAATTTGGTTTTGCTCACAAGCACTCTTTAGCTTTTGGTGAATTCAGGGCAACTGTTTTAGATATTGGTCAAGGTACCGCAGTGTTGCTTGAGACAGCAAATAGAAAATTACTCTATGACACTGGGCCTATACAGGGAAAAAAGGATGATGCAGGCCAGCGCGTGATCTTGCCTTATTTACGGGGCAGGGGCATTGATCAAATTGATCGAATGGTGATTAGTCATAGCGATAGCGACCATATTGGTGGGGCTGCTTCGCTCATAAAGCATATTCAGTTTGATTCAATGATGGGCTCATTACCCCGTAACAATCCTTTACTACAAAATCTCCAAGATAGAAAAGTTCCCAGCATTCCTTGTCGGTTTGGGCAGCATTGGATTTGGGATGGCGTTGAGTTCATGGTGTGGCATCCACATGAAGAAACGCTTTTTGAGAAGCAATATTCTAGAAAACCAAATGAAATGAGTTGTGTCCTTGAGGTGCGTAACCAGAACTCCTCTTTCTGGTTAACTGGCGATGTAGAAAAGCAGGGTGAGGCTGAGATGGTGGAGCGTCTAAATCAGACAAGACTGAGAGAGCTTGGTGATAAGCAATTAATTTTGATGGCACCACATCATGGAAGCAAAACCTCTTCGTCACTCGACTTACTTAGCAATTTAGAGCCTGATCAGGCGTTTGCACAGAATGGATATCGTAATCGCTATGGCCATCCACATCCCACTGTTAGCGCAAGATATCGCGATTTAAGAATCCCTTTTTATCAAACCCCTATAACGGGGGCGCAAATTTGGACGTTTAAAAATAAGTCTAATTTTTCAACTCAATTTTGGCGACATGATATAAATCGTTTATGGCATAGGGGTTTAGAGAATGATCCTTAAACCCCTGGTTAATTCAGTAGAAAGGTAATGAATATGAATAAGCTATTGGCATTATGTTCTTTAGTTGCTATTGCAGCAGTCGGCTGTGCGGGTGCTGATGTTCGTCCAATCGTGGATATGAAGGGCGTCAACGAAGCTGCTTATGAAAAGGATTTGCAAGAGTGTCAGACGTATGCCAAAGAGCAGTCAGGAATGGGTGAGACTGCTGCAAAAGGCGCAGGTGCGGGAGCGGTTATTGGCGGCTTATTAGGGCTGGTTACAGGCGGCAATAAGACTGGCATCGTTCAGGCTGCTGGTGCTGGCGCAGTGATTGGTGGTGCAGGTGGGGCATTTACTGGTAACCAAGCGCAAGAAGCGGTTGTTAAGCGCTGTTTAGGAGGCAGGGGTTATAAGGTTTTAAATTAAACCTTTAATATAGAGTAAAGCTAAAAATGGAGATGCTTATCGCAGGCTTTCTAGCGACATTAGATCCCTCTTTAGTCGGTCGATAGTATGATTTCCAGACTTAAGGGGATTTAGATATGTACAGAATCATTTTTTTACTCGTTGTGAGTTTTGGTTTACAAGCATGTAGGGGCAACGACAAAGTTGTTGGTGCTTGGGAAGTGAATGATGTTTACCGCTCAACCATCATTAGCACTAATCCGAGTGATGGTGGAAAGATCTATCAAGGCCCTCCGATTAATACAATGGATGCCGCTAATACCTATGAAATGTTTAGTCTCAGAGCTGAGCAAACTAACCAGGGCGCAAAAACATACGAACTATTGGTTTTATTGACTTACTTCTCCCCATGGCGTTATTACGAATCGGCGAATTTGCTCAATAAACCTGCGAGCACTTTTAAAGTGGTGTCCCGAGAGGCTGGCGTTTGTGAGCAGCAGGGATGTGTTTATAAGGAGTTGATGGCCATTCAAGTGACCGATACTTTCTTACGCGAGCACCTGGATAAGGGATTCCAGGTCACGATCTCTTCAAAAACTGGTGTGAGTAGTGATTTATTTGTACCAGCCCAGTACATCAAGGGTTATTTGCAGGCTGTTGACGGCCCTAAGAACTAATAAGCAGTGCTAAAAGCAAAAAGCCCTTAAAAATTAAGGGCTTAGTACTGAATTACTGGTTGCGGGGGCAGGATTTGAACCTACGACCTTCGGGTTATGAGCCCGACGAGCTGCCAGACTGCTCCACCCCGCGTCTGAGTCTTAGATTCTAGCATTTTTTGGGGGTCTCTGTCGAGGTATTCCTGCAAAAGGAATATAAAAAAGCGGTTTTTGAGGATGTAGTTCGTCATTTAAGAGGGGTTCATAAGGAGTAACATATTGCGACACAACATTGCAATAAGGTCTATTAATGTCGGTTAGTAATCCTGAGTTTTCCGAATCATCCTTGCTAAGGCCCGTTGAGATCTCTCGCGGTGATCACCCTCATAAAAAAGGCGCTTCAGTAGCCTTGATGTTTGCTGCGATTGGTGTGGTCTTTGGCGATATTGGCACCAGCCCTTTGTATGCGCTTAAAGAATGTTTTAGTGCAGAGCATGGCATTCCATTTTCCACTGATGCTGTTTACGGCGTTATTTCAATGGTCTTCTGGGCTTTTGCCGTTGTGGTTTCCTTAAAATATGTTTTGTTTGTGATGCGTGCAAATAATCATGGTGAGGGCGGAATCTTAGCGCTGATGGCGCTTGCATTGCGAACAGCGCCCTCTGGATCAAAGCGCTCTTATCTTATTGTAATGGCGGGTGTCTTTGGTGCCTGCATGTTTTATGGTGACGCCATCATTACCCCAGCCATCTCAGTGCTTTCTGCAGTTGAAGGTTTGGAAGTGATATCCCCCGATCTGGCCCGCTATGTCATGCCAATCACCATTTTTATTCTGGTAGCACTCTTTGTGATTCAGAAAACAGGCACCGATGTTGTGGGTAAACTGTTTGGCCCGATCATGATGGTCTGGTTTCTGACTATCGGGCTAATGGGTGCGTATCAAATTATTGAGAATCCCGCTATTTTTGCTGCGGTTAACCCAATTTATGCCATTCGATTTTTGATTGAGCATTCATTGCAAGGCTTCATTGTTTTGGGCGCTGTATTTCTAGTATTGACAGGTGCTGAGGCTTTATATGCCGACATGGGCCACTTTGGGCTGAAGCCCATTCGCATGGGTTGGTTCTTTATTGTCATGCCGAGTTTGCTCTTAAATTACTTTGGCCAAGGCGCTATGTTTTTGAGTAATCCAGAAACGATTGGCAACCCCTTCTTCTTGATGGTTCCAGAGGCATTTGTTTTCCCACTGGTTATTTTGGCTACCTTGGCAACAGTCATTGCCTCTCAAGCCGTTATCTCAGGTGCTTTTTCAATGACTAGTCAAGCTATTTTGCTTGGCTTTGTGCCGCGAATGAAAGTGCGTCACACTTCGGATCGAGAAATCGGTCAGATTTACATGCCCTTGGTTAACTGGGCCTTGTTGGTCTTGGTGATTGTTGTCGTTTTGGCATTCAAGAAATCCGAGAACTTGGCGGCCGCTTATGGCATTGCTGTGACCACCACAATGATCATTACTACCTTCTTAGCTGCGATTGTGATGCGTGTAGTGTGGCGTTGGAATACTTTCCTGGTTACTTTCGTCATCAGCGCTTTCTTGGTGGTTGACTTTGCTTTCTTGACTGCAAATCTGCTGAAGATTATGGAGGGTGGATGGTTCCCATTACTCTTAGGCGCCGTTTGCTTTATGTTCTTGATGACTTGGTATCAGGGTCGCAAAATATTGCGTCAGAATGCAATGAGCAATGGCATTGAACTCAAAGGCTTTATTGACGCCCTGATGATGCATCCACCGCATCGTGTGGAGGGCACAGCAATTTTTCTAACGGCGCACGTTGATTACGTCCCAGTTTCCTTCATGCATAACCTGAAGCACAACCATGTACTTCATGAAAGAGTCTTCTTCTTGAAGGTAAGCATTTGGGATGTGCCATACGTAAAAGATGAGGAGCGCATTACCTTGCGCGATCTTGGAAATGGCATCTATGTAGTGCGCGCAGTTTATGGTTTTAATGAAACGCCAGACATGGGTCAGATTATCGGGTTGATTGAAAAATCTTCCAGTCTGAAGTTTGACTTAATGAGTACCTCATTCTTCTTGTCTCGTGACACTATTGTTTCAACAGAAATTCCAGGTATGGCGATGTGGCGTGAGCGTTTGTTTTGTTGGATGTATCAAAATGCGGGTCGTCAATCAGACTTCTTTAAGATTCCTGCGAATCGCTTGGTTGAATTGGGCGCGAAGGTGGAAATTTGAGAAGTCTTGTTCTGCGCTCAAAAATATTCCTCGGAATTTTTCTAATAGTCTGCTCTTTCAGTGGCTTAGTCTTGGCGACCCCGGCTGAAGAGGCGGAGCTAGAGCAGCTGGACAAAATTGAGCAAGAACTGGAATTGCAGCGTGAGTGGGCTAAGTACCGCTGGGGTAAGGCATCCGCTGAGTGCTATCAAAACTACTGGGTCAACTATTGCTTAGGTAGTGCTAGAACTCAATATCGCAAAGAGATCGATCCCATTACCCAGCAAGAAGTTGCATTGCATGAAGTGCAAAGAAAATTACGTAAGAACTTAAAAGATCAAGAAGACATTAAGCGTGCTGCTGAGCGTGCCTCTCCTGAGAAGGCGGCTGAGCGAGCAGATAATCAGCGTGAGTTTACCGAGAAGCAACAAGATGCAGCTCAAAGGGCGGCGGATTTAGAGCAACGTCGTAAAGATGCACCTAAGCGTGCACAAGAAAATAAAGCTGGTACACAGCTCGATTAATTTCTGATTCATTACCTTTCAATTTAATTACTAGGCAACTCTTGGCTAAAGTCAAAACGGTTTATATCTGCCAGTCTTGTGGCGGCACTTCTGCAAAGTGGCAAGGACAATGCCCATCTTGCCAGGCGTGGAACACGATGGAAGAGGGCTTGCCTGAAACAACATCTAATTCTCGTTTTCAGGGGTTGGCGCAATCTTTGCCTAGGCAAAAACTTTCTGCTATTACTGCTGAGGACTTGCCAAGATTCAGTACCGGCGTTGAAGAGTTTGATCGCGTCTTGGGCGGCGGCTTAGTTCCTGGCGGCGTGGTTCTTTTGGGCGGCGATCCTGGTATTGGAAAATCAACCTTGTTATTGCAAGCCTTAGCAGAGATGAGTTCTGCCGGTATGAATGTGCTCTACAGTAGTGGTGAAGAATCGGCTGCCCAGATTGCCTTGCGTGCAAAACGAATTGCATTAGATGCTCCGCAATTGGAAGTCTTAGCAGAAATTCAGTTAGAAAAACTCATTTCGATTATGGATACCGTTAAGCCACAAGTATTGGTGGTGGATTCTATACAAACTTTGTACTCCGAAGTGCTCAGCTCTGCCCCTGGATCTGTAGCGCAAGTGCGTGAGTGTGCTGCGCAATTGACAAGAGCCGCTAAATCCAGTGGTATCTGCGTGCTGATGGTGGGTCACGTTACCAAAGATGGTCATCTAGCTGGTCCAAGGGTCCTAGAACATATTGTGGATACTGTTTTGTACTTTGAGGGTGATACCCATTCTTCGTTTCGACTGGTGCGCTCGATTAAGAATCGTTTTGGTGCCGTTAATGAGCTGGGTGTATTTGCAATGACCGAAAAAGGTTTGCGCGGCGTCACCAACCCTTCTGCAATTTTTCTCTCTCAGCACGAGCAGATGGTTCCAGGAGCATGCGTTTTAGTGACGCAAGAAGGTAGCAGACCATTGCTTGTAGAAATTCAGGCGCTAGTAGATACCGCTCACGTTCCTAATCCAAGGCGCTTGGCAGTTGGTTTAGAACAAGCTCGCTTAGCAATGCTCTTAGCTGTCTTGCATCGTCATGCGGGTATAGCTTGCTTTGATCAAGATGTATTCCTGAATGCGGTGGGCGGCGTCAAAATCTCTGAGCCTGCAGCTGACTTAGCGGTATTGCTAGCTATTCAGTCATCGATCCGAAATCGCGCTCTACCTAAAGAGTTGATTGTGTTTGGTGAGGTTGGCTTAGCAGGGGAGATTCGTCCATGCCCGCGTGGTCAAGAACGTTTAAAAGAAGCGGCCAAGCTGGGTTTTACAGTAGCCATTATTCCAAAAGCGAATATGCCTAAGGCTAAGATTCCAGGATTAAAGCTTATTCCGGTGGAGCGTATTGATCAGGCTATTGCTGCCGCAGCAGAATTGAACTGATTATTTTCTAACGCAGGTCTTCTGCCTGAATCAATAGGACTTGTTCTTCACCAGCAGAAACTTCCATCCAGATCACTGGAATTTGGGGAAAAGCTTTTTTGAAGTTCTCATATTCGTTACCAATCTCAATCAGAATAGCGCCACGCTCAGATAGATAATCAGGCGCATGCGCAATTATTCTTCTGATTAAATCCATACCATCATCTCCACCTGCCAGCGCCAGGACTGGCTCAGCATGATATTCAGTAGGAAGCGTACTCATTGAGTTGGCATTTACATACGGTGGGTTGCAAATGATCAGATCGAACAAATTGTCTTCATTGGGCTCAGGCAATGCGTTCCATAAATCGCCATCCATTAATTCCACTTGAGAGCTGAGGCCATGGCGATCTACATTACGCGCAGCAACAGATAAAGCTGGCATGCTGATGTCGCATGCACTCACATGAATATCGGGGCAAGAGAGTGCCAATAGAACCGCTAGTGAGCCATTGCCCGTACATAAATCAAGCGCTTTGCCGTCTGCAGGTAACCAAGGCTCCAAAGAGCCATCCACAATCAGTTCTGCAATCCATGATCGGGGAACAATGCTTTGCTCGCTGCAAAAAAAAGGCACACCCATTAGCCAAGCTTCACCCAAGATGTAGGCAAGTGGTTTGCGTGTGGAGATTCTTTCGTCAGCAACAGCAATCGCTTTTTGCTGTTGCTCGTTTGTGATGGAGTCTTCTAAGTGATCCAGTGTTTCAGTTGGACTTAACCCCAGTTGCTTGCTAACAAGCCACAAGGCTTCACTTTGTGCATCAATAGCGCCATGCCCATAATGCAAGTTTGCTGCTTCAAGTTTTTGTGCAATTTGATCAATGCACTGATTGACTGTAAGAGATTGCTGAGGCTCAGGGTCCATAATGAATTGGGTTGGTTAAAAAGAATCTATTCGCAATTAAGCAATAAGTTGCTCAAGTGTTTTGCGATAAATATTTTTGAGCGGCTCCACATCATCAACAATGACGCACTCGTCGATTTTGTGGCTAGTAGCATTAAGGGGGCCAAACTCGACAACTTCTTTGCAAATCTTTGCAATAAAACGACCATCGCTGGTGCCGCCAGTGGTTGATAGCTCTGTATCAATACTGGTCTCCGCTTTAATCGCTTTGCGTAAAGCGCCTGCTAGGTCACCATCACCCGTAATGAATGGACTACCACCCAATACCCAATCGATTTCAAAATCAAGACTAGCGTTACTTAAAACTCTCTCAAGGCGCTCACGCAATTGCTCTGGCTTACTCTCGGTAGAGAATCGGAAGTTGAAATCAATCGTCAGCTCACCAGGAATCACATTATTGGCACCAGTGCCAGCGTGAATATTGGAGATTTGAAAGCTGGTGGGTTGAAAATACTCATTACCCTTATCCCATTCGGTTTCTACTAACGCGGAAATTGCGGGGGCGGAGAGATGAATAGGGTTCTTGCCCAAGTGGGGATAGGCGATGTGCGCCTGAATACCTTTCACTTTTAGCTTTCCAGATAAGGAGCCACGACGACCGTTCTTAATCATGTCGCCGAGTTGATCTACAGAAGTGGGTTCGCCAATCACACAATAGTCCAGACGTTGTCCGTGTTTTTGTAAACGCTCGCACATAATGACCGTGCCATCATTCGCAGGGCCTTCTTCATCACTTGTGATTAAGAAGGCAATAGAGCCTTGATGATCTGGGTGAGCCGTGACAAACTCTTCAGCGGCAACCACAAAGCCAGCAAGAGAAGTTTTCATGTCTGCCGCGCCACGGCCATAAAGCATGCCATCACGGATTGTTGGTGAGAATGGGTTGCTGGTCCACTTTTCTAATGGCCCGGTTGGCACAACGTCAGTGTGACCTGCAAACATGAGTACTTTGCCCTGGTCACCAGCTTTACCTTTTTTAATAGCCCACAGATTGGTCACCTGAAAGTGATCGGGACCACTCACAACGCTCTCAGTATGAAAGCCGAGGGCTTGTAAGCGTTTTGCGATTAATTCTTGGCAGCCGCCGTCTGTCGGGGTAACCGAATGACAGGCAATCAGAGCTTCTGTGAGCTCAAGGGTGGCGCTCATCAATGTTTAGTCGCGAAGTAGTTCGTTGATGGCAGTCTTCGCTCTTGTTTGAGCATCAACCTTTTTCACGATGATTGCAGCATACAAACTGTATTTACCGCAAGCAGAGGGCAGGGAGCCTGGAACTACTACAGAACCTGCTGGAACGCGGCCGTAATGCACTTCACCAGTTTCACGGTCATAAATTTTTGTGCTTTGGCCAATATAGACGCCCATAGAGAGAACAGCATTCTCTTCTATGACCACGCCTTCAACCACTTCGGAGCGAGCTCCAATGAAGCAGTTATCTTCAATAATTACTGGACCAGCCTGGATGGGCTCCAAAACACCGCCGATACCTACTCCACCAGAAAGGTGAACGTTTTTGCCGATTTGTGCGCAAGAGCCTACGGTTGCCCAGGTGTCAACCATGGTGCCTTCCCCTACATAAGCGCCAATATTGACGTAAGAAGGCATTAAAACTGCATTTTTACCAATAAATGAGCCACGACGGGCTACAGCAGGGGGTACCACCCGAAAGCCGCCGGCAGCAAAGTCAGCCGCGGTGTAGTTCTGGAACTTGCTGGGTACCTTGTCGTAAAACTGGGTGTAGCCACCTGCGCCCATAGGGACGTTGTCCTCAAGTCGGAAGGAGAGCAAAACAGCCTTCTTAACCCACTGATTTACCTCCCATTTTCCAACGCTACGACGTTCAGCTACGCGAATAGTGCCGTTATTCAGGCCCTCTAGGACGGCATTGACGGCGCCGCGGACATCGCCCGGCACTCTATCTGGTGAGAGGTTTGCGCGGTTTTCCCAGGCTTGTTCGATGATGCTTTGTGGTGATTGGCTCATGCTTTTTAGTTAACTATCAGATTGTTAAGGGATTTTGCCCCTGGAGGTAGATTGATCATTATATCGGTGGGGAGAAAACACGTCTAAGAGGCTCCAAGCTTGCTATCATCTTCCCACTTCAGCTTTAATTAATACCCCCTATTTAAACCCCTTTTTTCCCTGCAAAGTACGCCGTGCAACTGAAATCGATCAAACTTTCCGGCTTCAAGTCTTTTGTTGACCCAACCCATTTTGAAATGCCTGGCCAATTGATTGGCGTTGTAGGTCCTAACGGTTGCGGAAAGTCGAACATTATTGACGCCGTCCGTTGGGTTTTGGGTGAATCCCGCGCGAGTGAACTGCGTGGCGAGTCTATGCAGGACGTTATTTTTAATGGTTCTGGTTTGCGCAAGCCCTCTGGTCGTGCCAGCGTGGAACTCCTTTTTGACAATTCAGACGGAAGAGCTCAGGGTCAATGGAGCGCATTTACTGAGTTGGGTGTGAAACGGGTTCTGACGCGTGATGGTAACTCTAGTTACTACGTCAACAATCAGGTGGTGCGTCGTAAGGATATTCAAGACATTTTCTTGGGTACTGGCATGGGCCCTAGAGGTTACGCCATTATTGGACAGGGTACGATCAATCGTATCTTGGAAGCAAAACCAGAAGAATTGCGCGTTTTCTTGGAAGAGGCTGCTGGTGTTTCTAAATATAAAGAGCGTCGCAAAGAAACTGCATCCCGTTTAGAAGACACTGTAGAAAACTTAACACGTGTTGAAGACATCTTGCGTGAGCTCGATCAGCAATTAACTCGCTTGGAGAAGCAGGCCACTGTTGCCGAACGTCATGCTGAGCTTTCCACTCAAATGAAATCGCAACAGCAGTTACTTTGGTTTGTTCGTCAGACCGAGGCTGGTAAAGAGCAAGAGCGTCATGCTAATGGTATTCGTGATACCCAGGTGAACTTGGAGGAGCAGACTGCCAAGCTGCGTCATGCTGAAGCCGAACTAGAGACTATGCGTACCCAGCAGTACGCCTTACAAGATAAGGTTTCTGAGGCGCAAGGTGATTTGTATCAAACTAACTCTGATGTTAGTCAAGTTGAATCACAGATTCATTATGTGCAAGAAGCGCGCCAGCGTTTGCAACAGCAAACTCAAGATTTACAAGCGCAGCTACAGCGTTGGACCGTTCAAGAGACGGATGCTGCCCAAGCGCAACGCACTACCGAGCATGAATTAAGTGAGGCAGAAGAAAAAGAACAATCCTTATTGACCAATCTAAATGGTTTGCAAGAGCAAATGCCAAGCCGTGAAGAGGTTTATCAAACATCTGCGCGCGAGCTAAACAATGTGCGTGAGAGTTTGGCGTCGATTGAGCAGCGCTTAGCAAGTTTGGGTGAGCGTATTCGTGCGATGTCTGCACAATCCGATGAATTAAAAGGGCGCGAGACTCGTCTCACTAGTGAGTTAGATGGTATGCGTAGACCTGATGCTGAGGCTTTGCAAATGGCAATTGATCGCCAAGCTATGGCTCAGCGCAAGGTTGATGAGGCTAAGCAGCGTGCAGCCGATACTCAACAACGCGTACCAGCTGCTGACGAGGCGCGGAATGCCGCTCAACAAAAGATTCAGTCTGCAAATCAGGATCTCGCACAAACTGAGGCGAAATTAACGGCGCTCACGGCGCTGCAAGCAAGCGTACAAGCCCAAGGCAAGATTGGCCCTTGGTTAGAAAGCAAGGGTCTAAAAGAGAGTAAGCGCCTTTGGCAAGAGTTGAAAGTTGAAAGTGGCTGGGAAGCTGCTTTGGAATCGGTATTGCGTGAGCGTTTAGCTGCAGTTACCGCAAAGAGTGTTCAAGAAACATTGGCCTTGGCTAATGACGCACCCCCAAGTCGTTTGGCAATTTTGCTAACCGAAGAAATTACGCCTGCTCATACGGTAGTTCCTGCAGATTTCACACCATTACTCACTCGTGTTCAAAGTTCTGGTGCAGCACGCCTGACTTCAGTACTGCAAGAGTGGTTAGATAATATTTACATTGCGAGCAGTCTTGAGGATGCTTTGCATCGTCGTGAGAAATTACCAGTTGGAGGCGCTTTCGTCACCCAGCAAGGCCATCTGGTTAGTCGTGTAAGTGTTCAGCTTTATGCCGCAGATTCTGAGCAAGCTGGCATGTTGGCTCGTGCGCAAGAAATGGAAAGTCTCGAGAAGCAATTGCGCGCTCAAAAACTAATGCAAAGCGAGTTGCAGGGCGATCTAGACCAATGTGTAGCGAATTATCAGGCAGCGCATCAAGCAGCAGAACAGGCTCGTATTCATGCTGAGCATGCTGTTCAAGAGGCGCATGGTTTTGAAGTTGAAAGAATGCAGCTGACTCAAGCTGAAGAACAATATAGCCAGCGTGCCGCACAAATTCAGAGTGAGCTGTCAGAGTTGCGTCAGCAAATGGAGCAACTCAGCACAAACCAAGAGCAGTCTGCTGCAGAGTTTGCGCAATCAGAGCAATCAAAACAGGGGCTTCAAGAGTCTCTTCAGTCAGCTCAAGAGAAATTAGAGCTTTCTACTCAAGAGCGTGATCGCTTGCGTGAATCTCTACGTGCTGCCGAGATGGCTGCGCAGGAAGCGGCATTTGCAACTCGCTCATTACAGCAGCGCATTGCTGATTTGCAACGCGATCAAAGCACAGCGCGTACTCAGATCATGGAGATTCAGGATAAACATGACTTGGCTTCCCAAGAATTAGCAACCTTAAGCGATGAAGAGGCGCAAGATAAATTGCAAGGTTTGCTGCTAGCGCGTAGCGCACGTGAAGCTGCTTTAGCAAATGCTCGCACAGAACAGGATGCTTTATTGCATCAACTGCGCGAGGCTGATGAGGCCCGCATGCAGGTTGAGCGTGGCTTGCAACCAATGCGCGATAAGGTGGTTGATTTGCAGTTGCGGGAACAGGCCGCACGCTTGAACTTCGAACAATTTGCAACTTTGTTATCAGATGCAGAGGCAGACCTGACTGCACTCGAGGCAAATTTCAGTCCAGACTTAAAAGTGGGCGCGCTTCAAACCGAAGTGAACCGTTTGAATGCTGAAATCCAATCCTTGGGCCCGGTGAACATGGCGGCTCTTGATGAGCTATCCAGCTCAAGAGAGCGTAAGCAGTTCTTGGATGCGCAATCTGCCGACTTGAATGAGGCCATGCAGACTCTGACTGATGCGATTGCGAAGATTGATGCTGAAACCCGTGATTTATTACAGGGTACTTTTGATCAAGTTAACGGTCACTTTGGCAAACTCTTCCCAGAATTGTTTGGTGGTGGTCACGCTGAGTTAGTAATGACAGGTGAAGAGATTTTAGATGCCGGCGTTCAAGTGATGGCTCAACCTCCTGGTAAGAAAAATAGCTCTATTTACCTTTTGTCAGGCGGCGAAAAAGCTTTGACTGCGATTGCCCTTGTATTCTCACTATTCCTTTTGAATCCGGCCCCATTCTGCTTGCTCGATGAGGTGGATGCACCATTGGATGATGCAAATACCTTGCGCTATGCTCAGCTAGTCGCGAAAATGTCAGATAAGACACAGTTTTTGTTTATCTCACATAACAAGATCACTATGGAAATTGCCCATCAATTGATTGGTGTGACCATGCAAGAGCAGGGCGTATCCAGAATTGTGGCTGTAGATATCTCATCTGCCGTATCGATGGTGGAGGCCGCTTAAGTGTACGTAGAACAAATCATGACGATGTTGGGCCTGTCTGATTTGCAATTCGCATTGGCTGTAATTGGGCTAATGATTTTGGTGCTAGTTGCCATCCTCAATTTTAAATACGCACGTGCACGTCGTAAAGCTAAAGAGCAATTTGAATTTTCAGATGATCGCTTGGGTCGTGATCCTGGTTTTGCCGATTCTGATTCGGGCCGTATAGAGCCAACCTTTAGAGTCACCTCGGTCGCAAACTCCACCGCCCCAGGAAAATTTTCCATTGATCCCCGCATTGATTGTGTAATCACACTCCGCTTTGACGAAGCGATTGCTGGAGCAGAGATTTTAGAAGAGATCAGCGAGTGGACGGATTCGCAAGTGCAAGCTACCGCAAGATGGATATGCGAAGGCTTAAATGCAGATCAGGATGCTGCAGAGGATTGGGAAGAACTTCAGCCGGGGTCTACTTATTCAGAGTTACAGCTAGCGATTCAGTTGGCGAGTCGCCGTGGGGCGATTGGCGTACTGGAGTTATCTGATTTCTGTTCACGCGCACAAGCGCTTGCCGATACTCTTGGGTCTCAAATTGATATGCCTAGCGTGAACACTATGCTAGAAAGCGCAAAGGACTTAGATGTGATGGCCGCTGATAGCGATATTCAGTTGAGTATTAATGTCTTATTCGATGAGTCATGCCCATGGGGTAACTTTGATGCTCTGATGCGTCAGCGTGGTTTCAAACTGGCTCGCAACGGCAGGCAATATGAATTCTATAGCAATGGAACGCTCATTTTTAATAGCGCTGATTTAGATCCAAATAAACCGGTATCGCAATTTACATTGTTACTTGAGGTTCCATTGGTTGCTCAAGGAGAGCGCGCTTTTGAAAGGATGCTGGGTGAGGGTGTTGAGCTTGCTCAGGCTTCACACGGTCGCTTGGTTGATGACAATGGTATTAATTTGAGTGAAGCCGCTGTCGTTAGTATTCGTCAGCATCTCGATGTCCTTTATGCCAATCTTGAGAAGTCTGGTATTCCTGCTGGATCTTCAACAGCTAATAGACTCTTTAGCTAGGAAATCATCTTGTCGTCCAATAGTCCGACAAATTTAGCGGAGCGTTACGCATTCTTGCAATCTGAGCTTGCTCGCCTAGAGCACGCTTACTATGTTCTTGACAACCCACTTCTTCCTGATATCGAGTATGACCGACTCTATCGCGAGCTCTTGGAGATTGAGGCGGCCCATCCTGAATGGATTACTCCAGAGTCTTTATCCCAAAGGGTGGGGGGCTCCGCTTTAAAAGAGTTTGATTCAGTTACTCATGAACTGCCGATGCTTTCCCTGAATAACGCATTCGAAGAGGCTGAGCTTGTCGCCTTTGATCGTCGTTGTCGCGAAGGCTTGCACTTAGATCATGTTAATTATGCCGGCGAGCTGAAGTTTGATGGCCTGGCGATCTCACTGCGTTATGAAAACGGCTCTTTAATCACGGCAGCAACTCGTGGTGATGGTGCCAGTGGTGAGGATGTCACAGCTAATATCAAAACCATTCGTACTATTCCGCTCAAGTTGACCGGAAAGAATATTCCTAAAGTATTAGAAGTACGTGGTGAAGTCTTTATGTATCTAAAAGACTTTCAAAAAATGAATCAACAAGCTGCAGTGAATGGCGAGAAAGAATTTGCCAACCCAAGAAATGCTGCGGCCGGTAGCTTGCGTCAATTAGATTCCAAGATCACAGCAAAAAGACCCCTTTCTTTCTTTGCTTATGGCTTAGGTGCTCTCGAGCCACAATCCTGGCTACCCAAAACCCATGAAGAATTACTTAATACCTATGTAGAGTTGGGTTTGCCTGTTTGCTCAGAGCGCCGACTGCTGAATTCAGTACAAGAAATTCTCAATTTCTATAACGAGATTGGTGAAAAACGGGATTCTCTCCCATATGACATTGATGGTGTTGTCTACAAGGTGAATTCATTTGCAGAGCAGGCTAAGCTCGGTTTTGTATCAAGAGCACCCCGATTTGCATTGGCTCACAAGTATCCGGCACAAGAAGCGCTCACCATGGTTTTAGGTATTGATGTGCAGGTGGGACGCACGGGCGCAATTACCCCAGTGGCCAGATTGGCGCCAGTTGAGGTAGGTGGGGTTACCGTTACGAATGCCACGCTTCATAATGAAGATGAAGTCAAGCGTAAGGATGTACGCATTGGCGATACAGTTTCAGTACGCAGAGCGGGTGACGTAATTCCAGAAGTAGTTTCTGTAATCAAAGATCGCAGACCTGCCAATGCAACAGAATTTGTGATGCCAACAAACTGCCCAGTATGCGATTCGCATATTGAGCGTTTGGCAGATGAGGCGGTAGCACGTTGTAGTGGTGGATTATTCTGCGGGGCACAGCGCAAGCAGGCATTAATTCACTTTGCCCACAGAAGAGCGCTCGATATCGAAGGTCTAGGAGAAAAGATAGTTGATCAATTGGTCGATCAAAATCTGGTGAGAACGCCTGCAGACCTGTATAAATTAGGATTTACAGCTCTCGCCAATCTTGAGCGCATGGGCGATAAGTCTGCTGATAACCTCATTCAGGCAATCAACCAATCCAGAAATACCACCCTAGCTAGATTTATCTTTGCTTTGGGTATCCGCCACGTTGGCGAGACCACGGCCAAAGATCTGGCTAATCATTATCAGTCTATGCATGCTCTCATGGGTGCTAGCGTGGAAGATCTGCTCGCCGTTAAAGACGTTGGGCCAGTAGTGGCTGATTCGATCATGAGCTTTATGCAAGAAGCGCATAACCGTGAGGTGATTGAACAGCTTCTCGCATCCGGAATGCAGCTTGCCGTAGAAGAAAAAATCATTAGTGCAGTAATAGTAGGGAAAACATTTGTTCTTACAGGTACCTTTCCAACGATGACCAGAGATGAGGCCAAAGATCTCCTAGAGAAGGCGGGAGCCAAGGTAGCCGGATCTGTTTCCAAGAAAACTGACTATGTTGTAGCGGGTACAGATGCTGGAAGCAAGCTTACTAAAGCTGAAGAGTTGGGTGTACCGGTCATTGATGAAGTTGAAATGTTGAGGTTACTGAAGTAGATTTTGAAAAATGTACGGGTTTCTTAAGCCCCTAAGGCCTCAAGTAACTCCGTCTCAAGCTGAATCTGTAGTTTCGGATTCTTGCCCAAGTTAGCCGCATCCAATAGTAGTACGTCTTCTACCCTTTCTCCTAGCGTATTAATTCTGGCGGTATGAATCGATACCTGATGCTTTGCTAGCACTCTAGAGATTGTGTAGAGAAGTCCCGTGCGGTCGCTAGCAGATAGTGCGAGTGTGTAATATCTGCCCCGATCGTCTGGAACCATGTGTACCCTGGGTTGAATTGGGAAGGTGCGCGACTGCCTTGAGAGTCTGCCCATACTTGGAGTTGGCAATGGCTCAGTGTTGGTGAGTGCTGATGTCAGTTCAAACTCCACTAGCTGAATGATGTCGCGATAGCTGCCGCCTTCATCTACTAAATTGCTACCAGCAATTTGGAAGGTATCTAAAGCGTAGCCATGTCGTGTAGTGTGAATGCGTGCATCCCATATTGAGAAACCATGCCTTTCAAAGTAGGCGCAGATTCTGGCGAAGAGATCTTCTTGGTCTTTAATGTAAACAGCAACTTGTAAACCTTCACCGATTGGTGACAGTCTCGCTCTCACGATAGGCTGATCATTATTCACCTTGTTATAGAGGTGGCGTGTGAGCCAAGCAATATCAGATGAGTCTTGCCTTAAAAAGAATGCAACATCTAACTGTCTCCAGAGATCTTCATAGGACTCATCATCAATGCCGTAAAGGCGCAATTTAGTTTTGGACTCCTCTTGATGCTGAGCTAACTCTGAAGAGGCATCGGGTTTAGCGCCACCTAGGACTCTCAGCGTTGCACGATAAAGGTCTTCGAGTAATTTGCCTTTCCAGGCATTCCAAACTTTGGGACTGGTGCCACGTACATCAGCTACAGTCAACAAGTAGAGTGCAGTGAGATGGCGTTCATCACCTACTTTTTTGGCAAATGCCCTCACAACATCTGGGTCAGTGATGTCTTGTTTCTGTGCTGTCTGGCTCATATTGAGATGCTCAGCAACTAACCAAATCAATAACTCAGTATCTTTTTTATCTAAACCATGGTCTTTAGCAAACTTACGCATGTCTGCTTTGCCAAGTTGCGAGTGATCGCCACCGCGCCCTTTGGCAATGTCATGAAATAAAGCGGCTATTACTAGCAGCCAAGGCTTTTCAAAGTGGGCAATGAGACTGCTGCAAAATGGAAACTCATGTGTGTGCTCGACCACCATGAACCGGCGGACATTTCGCAACACCATTAAGATATGTTGATCCACTGTGTAAACATGAAACAAATCATGCTGCATCTGGCCAACAATTCTTCTAAAGGCAGGCAGGTATCGGCCCAAGACGCTACTGCGATTCATTAGGTGGAATGCACGGCTCACACCTTCAGGTTGCTTTAGAAGCTCCATGAAGAGTGCTTTATTAACAGGATCTGCGCGCCATTTGCTATCCATCTTTTGGCGGGCGTTATACAGGGCTCTAAAAATAGTTGCCGAGAGACTCTTGACGTTCGCTGTTTGAGAAAACACCAAGAAGGTTCGCAAAATCTGCTCAGGATGTTTTTGGTAGAGCTGTGGATCAGTAATATCCAAAACACCTTGCCGCTCAATAAAATGCTCGTTACCTACTCCAGAAATTGGGCGTGTAGTTTTTGACTCCTGTGGAAAGAGAAGGGCTTCAATATTCTGCAACAGCACATCGTTTAGTTGGTTCACGGCCTTTGCTGCCCAGTAGTAGCGACGCATGATCGCTTCACTGGCTTGCCGCGAGGATTCTTCTTCAATACCCATCGTTTTTGCTAAAGCAGTTTGCAAATCAAAAGCTAAAACATCTTGCCTGCGCCCAGCCAGCAAATGTAAATTAGCCCTTAATGTTTCTAAAAAACGTTGATTACGGTTGAGCTCAGTGAGTTCACGTTGCGTGACCAAGCCCGCTTCATTTAAGTCTTTAAAGGTGTTACCAAGCAATGCCGCTTTACTGACCCAAGAGATGACTTGTAGATCCCGCAATCCACCGGGACTTTCCTTGCAGTTAGGCTCCAGAGAGTAGGGCGTATTTTGATATTTGTAATGCCGCTGAATTTGTTCGGCTTGCTTTGCCTGGAAGAATGCTTTCGGATCCATCGCAGCTTCGAAAGCCTTTGCAAATTCTGTAAAAAGTTGTTTTTTGCCGCACAGGAGACGTGACTCAAGCAAAGAGGTGCGGACTGTAATATCTTGCTCTGATTCTGAGATACACTCAGCAACCGTTCTCACGGATGAGCCGATCTCCAGTCCTGTATCCCAGCAACTGGCTACAAACTGCTCTACTTTTTTGGAAAGTGATGTCGCTATTTTTTCATCTGCTGGCATTAATATCAAGATATCAATGTCTGAATAGGGAAATAAAGCGCCCCTACCAAATCCGCCTACCGCAACTAGAGCTGCCTCATTATTTAAGCCGCAGCTATTCCAAAGATGCGTGAGTAGTTGATCGCTTAATTTACATAGTTGTTTTGTTAACTTTCTAACGGCTTGAGTTTTTTTAAACTCAGCGTAAGCGATTTCTCGTGCAGCACGCAGGCTTGCTGAATCAGTAATCTTATTTGGCGCTTGATGCAAGTCACTCATGGATTTAGATGCGAGCTAGCTCTGGTCTATAAGAAAGATCTTTTACGCAATCAGGTGGAGGATTGCTGCCTTCCGACCAGGTTAAGACTTCAACTCCCGTTTGCGTAACTAGGAGTGTATGTTCCCACTGCGCGGATAAGCTGCGATCCTTGGTTTTTACGGTCCACTGATCGGGCATCGTACGAATGTCACGTCGGCCAGCATTGATCATTGGCTCAATAGTGAATGTCATGCCTGCTACCAGTTTTTCACCGGTACCAGGTCTACCATAGTGAAGAATTTGTGGATCCTGATGAAACACTTTACCAATGCCATGGCCACAATACTCACGCACAACAGAGTAGCCTGCATTTTCAGCATGGGTTTGAATGACGTGACCAATATCACCAAGCGAGGCACCAGGTTTAACTTGGGCAATGCCAAGCCACATGCATTCGAAAGTAATTTGGGTAAGACGTTTTGCCATGACTGAAACCTCGCCAACCATAAACATGCGACTGGTGTCGCCATAGTAGCCATCAGGAGTGATGACGGTGATATCTAAATTAACAACATCACCAGCCTTTAGCACTTTGTCACCGGGAATACCATGACAAATCACATCATTCACTGAGGTGCAAATTGATGCTGGAAATGGTGGGTAGCCCGGAGGTTGATAGTTGAGTGGCGCAGGAATGGTTTTTTGGACATCACGCATGTATTCATGACAAATGCGGTCTAGCTCGCCGGTGGTTACACCAACTTTGACATGGGGCGCCACATGATCCAAAACCTCGCTGGCCAAACGACCGGCTTCTCGCATCCCAAGGATGTCTTTTTCTGCAGTAAATACACTATTCATGCCTTGATTATCAACGACTTGGACAGTTTTAGCTTGGTCTGGTTGCCTAAAAATTAGGCAACCTTCTTGTTTAGGGGGTCCCCAAGGGCGCTTTTCTGGATGCACCTCCTTTCTGAAGCGGGGGTAGGGCTAGCTAGATCATTGATATTTAAGCTATAATTTTGGTCTCAGGTCTGTTTTGGATCTGAAATCGCGAGTTGAGCCTTCCAGGGTGGCGCTTTTTAGCGCAGCTAGGATTCAACTTTAGAACCAACCCTTAGGAGAAGTTATGTCAGTAACCATGCGTCAAATGCTGGAAGCCGGTTGCCATTTTGGGCACCAAACACGCTTCTGGTCCCCAAAGATGGCCCCATTTATTTTCGGTCATCGCAATAAGATCCACATCATCAACTTGGAAAAAACATTGCCAATGTTTCAGGACGCCCTGAAATTTGCAAAACAGGTTGCTGCTAATCGTGGCACGATTTTGTTTGTTGGTACTAAGCGTCAATCACGCGAGATTATTGCCGAAGAAGCTGCTCGCGCTGGTATGCCTTACATCGACAGTCGTTGGTTGGGCGGTACGCTCACCAATTTCAAAACGGTTAAAGGTTCACTCAAGCGTTTGAAAGATATGGCAGTTGCTAAAGAAGCTGGCGACTGGGAAAAGCTTTCTAAGAAGGAAGCTTTGACTAATGACCGTGATCTCGATAAATTGCAAAAAGCACTTGGCGGTATTCAAGATTTGAATGGCGTTCCTGATGCGATTTTTGTGGTGGACGTTGGCTATCACAAGATTGCTATTACTGAAGCGAACAAGCTGGGCATTCCAGTAATCGCTGTTGTGGATACCAACCACTCACCAGAGGGTGTTGATTACATCATCCCTGGTAACGATGACTCTAGTAAGGCTGTAACCCTCTATGCACGTGGTATTGCTGATGCAATCCTCGAAGGCAAAGCAAATTCTGTTCAAGAAATCTTGACAGCGGTTAAAGAGGGTGAAGAAGAGTTCGTTGAAGAAGGGAAAGCTGAATAATGGCCGCTATTACCGCTGCAATGGTTGGCGAATTACGCGCCAAAACTGATGCTCCGATGATGGAGTGCAAAAAAGCCTTGACTGAGGCTGATGGTGATATGGCTCGTGCAGAAGAAATTCTGCGTGTAAAGCTTGGTAGTAAAGCTGGTAAAGCCGCTTCTCGTGTAACAGCTGAAGGTATTGTTGCCTCCTTTATCAATGGCACTAATGGCGCCTTGCTTGAAGTGAACTGCGAAACCGATTTCGTTTCTAAGAACGATGACTTCTTGGCATTCACAAACGAATGCGTGAAGTTGGTTGCTGAAAAGAACCCGGCTGACGTTGCTGCTTTGTTGGCATTGCCAATGAACGGTCAAACTGTTGATGAAGTTCGTAGCGCATTAATCGGTAAGATCGGCGAGAACATCATGCCGCGTCGCTTCAAACGCTTCGCAGATGGCAGTAAGTTGGTTTCTTACCTCCATGGCACTCGTATTGGTGTGATGGTTGAGTTCGAGGGTGATGAGACTGCTGCTAAAGATGTTGCAATGCACATTGCTGCGATGAAGCCTGTGGCTTTATCTACAGCCGATGTTCCTGCTGAATCTATTGCGATTGAGCGTAGCGTTGCTGTTCAAAAGGCTGCTGAATCTGGCAAGCCACCAGAGATCGTTGAAAAGATGGTCGAGGGTTCAATCCAGAAGTACCTTAAAGAGGTTTCTTTGTTGAACCAAACTTTCGTGAAGAACGACAAGCAAACTGTTGAGCAAATGCTCAAGGCTGCCAATACAACAATCAAGGGTTTCACTATGTTTGTTGTAGGTGAGGGCATTGAGAAGCGTCAAGACGACTTTGCAGCTGAAGTTGCTGCTCAGGTTGCGGCTGCCTCTAAAGCCACTGCCTAATTAGCGATTTTGGGGTTTGCCCCAGATAGTTGGTAATACCCAAAAGGGCATAGAAACCTGAGTTTCTATGCCCTTTTGTTTGATCTTTCCCAAGCCCTTTATAATTTGGCGAAGATATTAAAAAGTGCTTAAAGATCAATAAGCTAAGTAAGTAAATTACTTGGCAATTACGGAAAAATATAAATATGCCAGCCTACAAACGCGTCCTCCTCAAACTTTCTGGTGAAGCCCTGATGGGTGACGATGCTTTTGGCATTAATCCAGTCACCATTGATTCCATGGTTTCGGAAATCGCCCAGGTGGTCAGTAGCGGTATTGAGCTTGCTATCGTTATTGGTGGCGGGAATATTTTCCGCGGTGTTGCTGGTGGCGCTGCCGGTATGGATCGAGCTACCGCAGACTACATGGGTATGTTGGCAACAATGATGAACTCACTCGCATTGCAAGATGCTTTGCGCCAAAAGGGTGTTGAGGCGCGAGTGCAATCCGCACTGAGAATGGATCAAGTAGTTGAGCCGTATATTCGTCCGCGTGCGATTCGTGCGATGAGTGAGGGTAAGGTGGTGATCTTTGCAGCTGGAACAGGCAACCCTTTCTTTACGACTGATACAGCAGCCGCTCTCCGCGGGGCTGAGATGGGTGTTGATGTCATGCTCAAGGCAACCAAGGTCGATGGTATTTACAGTGCGGATCCAGTAAAAGATCCAACAGCCACTCTATACAAGACCATTACTTTTGATGAAGCAATTATTAAGAACTTACAGGTCATGGATGCAACTGCCTTTGCGTTGTGCCGTGATCGTAAATTACCGATCAAAGTATTTTCAATACTCAAGCCGGGCGCTTTGATGCGTGTAGTACAGGGTGAGTCTGAAGGTACTTTGGTACACGTTTAATAGGAGGCCCGATGTCTGCAGCAGAAATTAAATCTACAACCGATCAAAAGATGCAAAAGTCTCTCGAGTCTTTGAAGAGCAGTTTGGCAAAAATTCGTTCTGGACGTGCTAACCCCGGAATTTTGGAACATATTCAGGTGGACTACTACGGCAATCCAACCCCCTTGAGTCAGGTCGCTAGCTTGGGTTTGGCGGATGCGCGCACTATTAATGTTCAACCATTTGAGAAGACGATGGTTGCAGTCATTGAAAAAGCGATTCGGGATTCTGATTTGGGTTTAAATCCTGCATCTCAAGGTACGGTGATTCGTGTGCCAATGCCTGCTCTGACTGAAGAGCGTCGTCGCGAGCTTAGCAAAGTTGTCAAGAGTGAAGGTGAAGATGCCAAGATTGCCGTTCGTAATTTACGCCGCGATGCGAATGAGCATCTTAAGCGCCTAACAAAAGACAAAGAAATTTCTGAAGATGACGAGCGTCGTGCGACAGATGACATTCAGAAGATGACTGATAAAGCAGTTGTAGATATCGACAAAATTATTTCTGAAAAAGAAAAAGAGATCATGACGGTTTAAACACCCGATTGAATTTTTGCTTCTTATGACCCAACACCCTAGCTCAACCCAGGATATTCCAGAGGTAAGCGCTATTCCTCGCCACGTGGCAATCATTATGGATGGCAATGGTCGTTGGGCTAGTAAGCGCTTAATGCCTCGAGTAGCTGGTCACTCTGAAGGTTTGGGCGCTGTACGTAAAATTGTTCAAGAGTGTCGTCGCATTGGCGTTGAGTACTTAACGGTATTCGCTTTTAGTTCTGAGAATTGGCGCCGCCCACCAGAAGAGGTGGGCTTCTTAATGAAGCTGTTTCTAAAGTCTCTGAAGGGTGAGGTCTCACGCCTTGCTGAAAACGATATTTCATTACGCTTGATTGGCGACCTGAGTCGTTTTGACTCTGCCATTCAAGAGATGGTGCAATTCTCGGAAGAAAAAACTGCAGCTTGTAAGGCGCTTACTTTTACGATTGCCGCTAATTACGGCGGACGTTGGGATATCTTGCAGGCGATGCGCCGTTGTGTAGAGGCAAATCCTAATTTGAAGCCAGAGCAGGTTACCGAGGAGTTACTTCAACCCCATCTTTCGATGGCTTATGCTCCAGAGCCAGATTTGTTTATCCGAACTGGTGGTGAGCAGCGTGTGAGCAACTTCTTGTTGTGGCAGCTCGCATATACGGAGCTCTATTTCACTGATGTTTTATGGCCCGACTTTGATGAGGCTGAACTTCACAAAGCGTTTGATTGGTTTAGTCAGCGCGAGCGCCGTTTTGGGCGCACCAGTGCTCAGCTTGCTTCGCAAGCTATGAGTGACGCAGTCTGATTCTTTAAACACATCACTACATGCTCAAAACCCGAATAATTACTGCCCTTGTTCTTTTGGCAGTGCTTTTAGCCATCCTATTTTTATTGCCACCAGTTTACATAGGCGCATTCTTCTTGGTGGCCCTGTTGGCAGCTGCATGGGAGTGGAGTAGTTTACTTGCTCCACATGCTTCGCGCGCGGCTTATCTGTATGCATTGTTTTGCTTGGCAATCATTCTATTTTTGCTTGGCATGCAAAATACATCCTGGCAATTTGCATTATTACTCTTGGCAGTTATTTTTTGGTTCTTTGTGGCGCCATTCATTTTGGCAAAGGGCATGAATCTTTCTTTGCAAAAACTGCGCCCCTTTTATGTGGTACTTGGTTTAATTCTCTTGCCGGCAGCTTGGTTTTCCTTGGTATTCTTGCGCGAACTCGGTTTAGTATTTTTGTTAACAAGTATGGCTTTGGTTTGGGTTGCAGATATTGGTGCTTACTTTGTTGGTAAGGCATTTGGCAAACGCAAATTGGCAGTACAAATTAGTCCCGGTAAATCGGTTGAGGGTGCTATTGGTGGCCTTCTGCTTTGCTACGGCTACGCCTTGCTCTGCGTAATTTATTTGCCTTTTGAGTCCACCCTTTTTGGTGCTTGGGCAATTCGTTTTGGTTGGGTGCCAATGTTTTTGATGGTTACTGTGCTGACTTCTTTTAGTATCTTTGGCGATCTATTCGAGTCTCAGTTAAAACGTTTGGCTGGAGTGAAAGACAGTAGTCATTTATTGCCTGGTCATGGTGGCGTGCTTGATCGCGTTGATGCATTGATTCCAACAATGCCAATTGCAGCATTGTTGGCTGGATTTGTTTAATGGCTATTAAGCAAGTTGCCATTCTGGGTTCTACAGGCTCTATCGGAGTTAACACACTCGATGTTATTCGTTCACATCCAGAGCGATTTAAGGTTGTTGCGCTGACAGCCGGAAAACAAGTAGATCGCTTGGCGCAGCAGTGTGCAGAATTCAAGCCTGCCATCGCAGTTGTTTCTGATGCTGATGGCGCGGCGCGCCTAGAGCAGTTGTTGCGAGACCAAAAAGTCTTTACCCAAGTGCTCTATGGTCCGCAAGCCCTGGTAACTGCTGTTACAGACTCGGACTGTGACACTGTCATGGCTGCCATAGTAGGTGCAGCTGGCTTAGTCCCTACTTTGGCTGCAGCCAAGGCGGGTAAGAGAGTATTGCTGGCAAATAAAGAGGCTTTAGTGATGTCTGGCAATTTGTTTATGCAAGCTATGAAGCAGGGCGGTGGCGAGCTACTACCAATTGATAGTGAGCACAATGCAATTTTTCAATGTCTACCTAGTCAATTTACTAAAGCACCAATGCCTAGTCTGGGCGTTGAGGAGCTGTGGCTAACCGCTTCTGGCGGCCCATTCCGAGATGCCCCCTTGGACCAATTGAAAAGCATTACGCCTGAGCAAGCTTGCGCCCATCCAAATTGGGTGATGGGCAGAAAGATTTCGGTTGATTCGGCAACCATGATGAACAAGGGACTTGAAGTGATTGAGGCTTTTTGGTTATTTGGCTTGCCGCTGGAAAAAATTAGAGTATTGATTCATCCGCAAAGCGTGGTGCATTCGATGGTGCGCTACCGCGATGGTTCTGTCATTGCGCAATTGGGTCAGCCTGATATGCGTACACCTATTGCTTATGGCTTGGCTTGGCCAGAGCGAATTGAGGCAGGTGTTGCACCCTTAAGCTTGACTCAATTAACTTCACTCGGCTTTAGCGAGCCAGATTCGGATCGCTTTCCTTGTTTATCTTTGGCTTTCGCTGCCGCAAAAGCTGGGGGCACTGCACCTACAGTCTTGAATGCGGCTAATGAAATAGCGGTAGCGGCGTTCTTGGATGAGGGCATGCCTTATTTGCACATTCCTTTGGTGGTAGAGAAAGTGTTAAATGCGATGCCAACTGCCGCAGCGGACTCAATAGAATATATTTTAGAGGTTGATGCTCAAGCTAGAAAAGCGGCGCGTCAATATATTCAGACTCTCAACCTTTAATTTGTAAAAGTCATTAGGAATTTATTTGCAGGCACTTATTACTCTTGCTTCATTTTTAGCTACCCTGGGTATTCTCGTGAGCTTTCATGAGTTTGGACATTTTTTAGCTGCGCGCTTGTGTGGCGTACGCGTACTCCGATTTGCAATTGGATTTGGCAAGCCCTTATTTACTCATGTAGCGAGCAATAAAACAGAGTGGGTTATTGCCTCTATTCCCTTGGGCGGCTACGTAAAGCTCTTAGACGGTCGAGACCGTCAGCAAGCGATTGCCCTGGCGGATGAATCAGAGGCTTTTGATCACAAACCGCTCTGGCAACGCTCTTTGATTGTTGCAGCCGGCCCGTTTGCTAATTTTTTCCTGGCGGTTCTCCTGTTCGCTGTGATTTATGTTTCTGGTGCGCCGCAATTGCCTGCTGTGTTAAAGATGCCGCCTGAAAATTCAGTTGCTGCCAAATTAGGTGTACTCGAAGGGGATAGGGTTATTGGCTGGCAGGCTCTATCGAATTCAAATTCTGTGCCCCTTTCTAGTGAATTTGAGCCTATTCCAAGTTGGAATGCTTTGCGCTGGACTCTTTTGAATGCGCTTACTGCTGAGACTGGCTTCGCCCTGGAAATGCAGACTCCCTCAGGAAGTCGCTACATTAAGACCTTTTTGTCTAAAGATTTACCCCAATTAAGCCACGAAAGTGACCCCATGTTAGCCCTCGGCATTCTGCCAAAGCCAGTGCCGCTTGCGGAGTGGACTGAGCTGAAATTGGGCCCACTTGACGCGATCGGGTTTGCCTCAGATAGGGTATGGGTAATCACCAAGATCTCCGTACGGTTAATGGCTGGAATATTTACTGGAAACACCTCCTTGAAGCAGCTTGGAGGGCCATTGAGTATTGCGGATATGGCGGGCAAGTCTGCTCAGGTAGGTTGGCAGCCGTTTTTTGCGTTTTTAGCACTTATAAGTATTAGCATTGGCCTGTTGAATTTGCTGCCTTTTCCCATGCTTGATGGGGGTCAGCTACTGTATGATGCATGGGAGTTAGTCGCCGGTAAGCGGATATCGGTTTCGATACAGGAACAGTTCCAGAAAGTGGGCTTTCTTTTATTGATTTCCTTGTCTCTTCTGGCCTTGTTTAACGATTTACAACGCTATTTATCGCCTTGAATTTTCTGATCTCACCTTTCCGCATTTCTGCCCGTCTCACTGTTCATCTCTTGTTGGTGATGGCAGTTGCGCTGAGCCTCAACGCGCATGCGGCCGAGTCTTTTGTTGTCAAGGACATTCGCGTTGAAGGATTGCAGCGCGTCGAGCCCGGTACGGTATTTAGCTATCTACCCGTGCAAGTCGGGGATACCTTTACAGAAGAAAAGGGTGCAGAAGCGATTAAAGCTTTGTATAGCACCGGTTTTTTTAGGGACGTGCAAATTCAGGCTCAGGGCGATGTTCTCATCGTGATCATCGAAGAGCGCCCAACAATCTCTCGCATCGAATTTACGGGCATGAAAGAGTTTGATCAAGAGCTTGTGCGTAAGTCTTTGAAGGCCGTAGGTGTGGCTGAGGCACGCTTTTATGACAAGGCCATTATTGATAAGGCGGAGCAAGAGTTAAAGCGTCAGTACGTTGGCAAGGGCATGTATGCAGCTGAAGTGGTTGCTACCGTTACTCCAGTGGAGCGCAATCAGGTAGCAGTCTATTTCAATATTGATGAAGGCCCAGTTGCCAAAATTCAAGAAATTAACTTTATTGGCAATGAAGTCTTTAGTGAAAGCACCCTAAAAAGTGAGATGCAGCTAAAGACGGGCGGTTGGTTATCTTGGTATAGCAAAGATAATCTATATTCCAAGCAAAAGTTGACTGCTGACCTGGAAACCATTCGCTCTTATTATTTAAATCGTGGATATCTTGAGTTTGTTATTGAATCCACTCAGGTATCGATTACTCCTGATAAAAAAGGCGTTTACCTCACTATCAGCATTAATGAGGGTAAAAAGTTCACCGTTAAGGCTGTCCGTGTAGCGGGCGATACTTTGGGTAAAGAGGCTGAGTTGATGCAGCTGATTACCCTGAAGCCAGGCGACACCTTTTCTTCTGCCAAGTTGACAGAAAGTACTAAGGCTATTGCTGAAATATTGGGCTCTTATGGTTATGCTTTTGCTACCATTAACCCACAACCAGATGTGCGTCGCGAACTTGCTGAAGTCGACCTAACCTTGGTGGTTGATCCAGGGCGTCGTATCTATGTTCGCCAAGTAGCAATTTCTGGCAATGCAAAAACCCGTGACCTAGTTATTCGCCGTGAGATGCGTCAATTTGAGAGCTCATGGTTTGATAGTGACAAAATTGACTTATCTAAGAAGCGTTTGGGTCGTCTTGGATACTTTACCGAAACAGACATCACATCCGAGGATGTTCCGGGCTCACCCGATCAGGTGGATGTGAAGGTAAAGGTTACTGAAAAACCAACTGGCGCAGTAACGGTAGGTGCAGGCTTCTCCTCTACTGAAAAATTAATTTTGTCTGCCGGCATTAATCAAGACAATGCATTTGGAACCGGTACAGCAGTTGGCTTGAATTTTTCTTTAGGCAAGGTAAATCAAAACTTAACCCTATCGAACTATGACCCTTACTTTACAGAGGATGGTATTAGTCGCTACACCGACGTCTACTATCGCTCCTCCAAACCTTTGTATTACGCAGGTGATCCTGATTACCAAATTAAATCAGTGGGCTCAAGCATCAAGTTTGGCGTCCCTTACACCGAGGTGGATCGAGTCTTCTTTGGTTCTGGTATTGAGGCCTTCCGCATTAACACTACCGTCAATACGCCGCAGCCTTACTTAAATTATGCTGAAACCTATAATATTGCTGCCCCAGGCTATCCTGCAACTTTGACAACCTACAACGTGCCATTAACAGTGGGTTGGGCGCGCGATGGTCGTGATAGCGCGCTGATTCCATCGGAAGGTTCCCTGCAGCAATTATCTGGCGAGGTGGGAACACCGGTGGGTAATATGACTTTCTATCGCCTCTACGGCCAGTACCAGAAATATCACTCGTTTTCAAAGGGGAATATTCTTTCGTTTAACGGTGAGGTTGGCTATGGCGAGGCGTATGGCTCGCACTCCTTCCCAATTACTAAAAATTACTATGTTGGCGGCATTGGCTCGGTTCGTGGATATGCACCAGGCTCCCTGGGTCCTCAGTACTACAACAGTACTTATGGCACCTACCAGCCTACGGGTGGGCAGTCCAAGATTGTGACGAATGTGGAATACACGGTGCCAGTTCCTGGTTCTGGGACGGATAAGACCCTGCGTATGTTTACTTTCGTTGATGGCGGTAATGCTTACGGAACGAATATCAATTTGGTCTTAAAATATTCCTACGGCTTGGGTATATCATGGATCTCACCGTTAGGACCGTTAAAGTTCAGTTACGGCCTGCCGTATAAGGCGCAGCCGACGGATAACATCCAACGTTTGCAGTTCCAGGTGGGTACGGCGTTTTAATTGTTTAAGGAAAGTTTTATGAGGTTATATCAATCTTCAAAATGGATTCAGATGGGCTTAGTTGCTGTAATCACAACTATGTCTGCAACTCAGGCATTCGCACAAGATGCTGGCACTCGCGTAGCAGTGGTGAACTCAGAAAAAGTATTTAATGAGTCTAACCTGGCTAAAGCAATGCAAACCCGCCTGCAAAATGAATTTACTAAACGTCAAAATGATTTGCGCGATAGTGCGCAAAAGATTAAGACTGCCGCTGAAAAATTAGATCGTGATGCTGCTGTCATGAATGAGGCAGAACGTATTCGTCGTCAACGGGAGTTAGCTGACCAGGATCGTGAATTACAACGCAAGCAACGCGAGTTCACGGAAGATCTCAATCAGCGTACATTTGAAGAGCGCGCTAAGATTGCTGAAAAAGCAAATTCAGTGTTACGCCAAATTGCTGAGCAAAGAAAAATTGACGTCATTGTTCAAGAGGCGGCTTATGTTAGTCCTAAGGCTGATGTGACTGATGATGTCATCAAGGCTTTGAATAGTCTTAAGTAAGTTTTATGCCCACCGCCATCGAGCTGGCCGAACAGTTTCAAGCAAGCTTGGTGGGGGAGGCCTCCTCCGTATTAATTGGTCTTGCCCCATTAGAGCGGGCGCAAGTCAACCAAATATCCTTTTTATCGAATCCACTGTATCGTCAACAGGCTAGCGATAGTCTTGCAGGGGCACTGATTGTTGACGAGTCTGACTTAGCGTTTTTGCAGGCGAACCCAGGGGTTGGCATATCAAAGCGGGTTTACTTTGTCTCCAAAAATCCTTATGTCACTTTTGCCAAAATGGCTCAGCACTTTGCAAAAGCAAGTGCACCAAAATATGCCCCAGGTATACACTCAAGTGCCGCAATAGACTCATCAGCCATTATTCCGTCTTCATGCCATATTGGCCCTTTTGTGCAAATTGGTGCTGGAGTAAAGCTGGGTGAGCGTGTGACGATTTTAGGCAATACTAGTGTTGCGATGAATAGTCAGATTGGAAGCGATACCCTGCTTTACCCCTCCGTTTCTATTTATCATGACACCCACATTGGTGAGCGCTGCATTATTCATAGTAGTGCGGTGATAGGTGCGGATGGCTTTGGATTTGCACCAGATTTTTCTGCAACCGGAGGGGAGTGGGTCAAGATTCCACAAACTGGTCGTGTGGTGATTGCTAGTGATGTTGAAATTGGTGCCTCTACCACGATCGATCGTGGTGCTATGAGTGATACAGTGATTGGCGCGGGTACTAAAATTGATAATCAAGTACAAATCGCGCATAACGTCACTATTGGTAACTGCTGTGTAGTTGCGGGATGTGCCGCTATCTCAGGTAGTACAAAAATTGGTAATTTCTGCATCATCGGCGGGGCCGCCAATTTTGCCGGCCACCTCAGCATTGCCGATCGAACTACTGTTTCTGGCAACACTTCTATTATTCGCTCTATTACTGAGCCAGGACAGCATTTTACGGGGGTTTATCCCTCGATGCTGCATAGTGCTTGGGAGAAAAATGCTGCCATCTTGCGTGGTCTAGATAAAATACGCCAACGCTTGCGTTTGCTGGATAAAGGCAAGCGCTCAGAGTCTTAAAAGTCTTTGGCAATTTAATATTCACTTTTCAGTAGGTAATTTATGAGTAAAGCTAACGCGATCGATATCAATAAGATTCTGAAGTTATTGCCGCATCGCTATCCATTTTTGTTGGTTGATCGAGTGCTTGAAATTACGCCTCAAGAAAGTATTACCGCGCTCAAGAATGTGACGATGAATGAGCCATTCTTTCAAGGGCATTTTCCTGATTTCCCAGTGATGCCGGGTGTTCTGATTATTGAAGCCCTCGCTCAAACAGCAGCGTTGCTGACCTTCTCTGAAGAGCGTCCAGAAGATGCTGTCTACTATTTCGCGGGCATTGATGGGGCACGCTTTAAAAAGCCAGTCCTGCCGGGCGATCAATTAATCATGACTGCAAAGCTAGAGCGGGGTCGTGCTGGTATTTATAAGTTTTCAGTGCAAGCAACTGTCGATGGTGAAATTGCTGCAGAGGCAAATATTACCTGCGCAGTTCGTTCGAAAGGCGCGTAATGACTCGGATTCATGCATCCGCCGTGGTAGATAGCAAGGCTGAGCTTGCTAGTGATGTTGAGATTGGTCCTTTTTCTGTTATCGGCCCTAATGTGAAGATTGGTGCAGACACAAAGGTGGGCTCACATACTGTCATTGAAGGCTTCACGACCATCGGCAAAGAAAATAGTTTTGCGCATTTCGCCTCAGTTGGTGGAGCCCCACAGGATATGAAATACCGTGGCGAGCCTACTCAGTTGATTATTGGTGATCGCAATACTGTTCGTGAGTTCACAACCATTCACACAGGCACGTCGCAGGATGAAGGTATTACCCGAATTGGTAGTGATAACTGGATCATGTCTTATGTGCATATTGCGCACGATTGCAAGGTTGGTAACCACACTATCTTTTCTAGTAATGCCCAAATTGCTGGTCACGTACAAGTGGATGACTGGGCCATTATGGGTGGCATGTCTGGCGTTCATCAGTTTGTGCGAGTAGGACAGCACGCGATGTTGGGTGGTGGTTCGATCCTGGTGCAGGATGTCCCACCATTTGTTATTGCTGCTGGTGACAAAGCTGCTCCTCACGGAATGAACGTTGAGGGTCTGAAGCGCCGTGGATTTTCCAGCGAAACAATTTCTGCTCTACGTCAGGCATATAAGGTTCTTTATAAGGATGGCCTGAGCTTTGAGGATGCTAAAGTGGAGCTCAAAAATATGATCAGCGCAAATGCAGCTGATGCTGCTACCGCAGAAAAACTGACGCAGTTTCATGATTTTATTGCCGCCTCTACGCGCGGCATTATTCGGTAAGGCCTTGCTTTGCCTAAGTTAGCTTGTGTAGCTGGTGAACCTTCTGGTGATTTACTTGCTGCACCGGTGTTGAGTGCGTTAAATCAAATTCCAGAGATGGCTAACTTAGAGGTTTACGGTATCGGTGGCCCTCGTATGCAAGCTGAAGGTATGCGCTCTGATTGGCCTATGGAGACTTTGAGTGTTCGGGGTTACGTTGAAGCAATTAAACAGCTTCCCGCCATTCTGAAGGTGCGCAAGGAGCTCATCCAAAATCTTACTGGCGAAGGTCGCCCTGATGTTTATTTGGGGGTAGATGCACCAGATTTTAATTTAGGTGTTGAGCTCCATTTACGCAAAGCAGGCATTCCAACTTTGCATTTGGTTTCTCCATCCATTTGGGCGTGGAGAGCAGGGCGTATTCAGAAAATTTCCCAAGCGGTTGAGCGTATGCTCTGCATCTTTCCGTTTGAAACGGAAATCTATGATCGAGCAGGTGTAGCCTCAACTTATGTGGGCCACCCTTTGGCAAGTGAAATCCCGCTCGAACCAAATGTAAACCAAGCTCGAGAAAAAATCATTCAAGCTTTAAAGCTTTCCAAGAATTCGCTTCATGGAATTGTGATTGCAGTTTTGCCAGGTAGCCGTAGTTCAGAAATTGAACTCATAGCGCCAGTGTTCTTTGAGACGATGGAGCTTCTCTCCAAGCAGCTTCAGGGCCAAAAGCTTAGTTTTTTGATTCCAGTAGCCACGCCAAAGTTGCGCGCACCGCTTGAGGCACTTTTACTTAAAACTAGCAATGGTAATCCTGATGTTGAGATTCATTTACTCGATGGCATGGCCGATGAAGTGTTGGAAGCTTCTGATGTAGTCTTGATTGCCAGTGGCACCGCAACTTTACAGGCTGCCCTCTGGAAAAAGCCAATGGTAATTTCGTATAAGGTGCCTTGGCTGACTGCGCAAATCATGAAGCGTCAAGGTTATCTGCCTTATGTAGGTTTGCCCAATATCCTGTGTGGTGAATTTGTGGTTCCAGAGTTACTGCAAGACAATGCTACCCCTGATAAGTTGGCCAAGGCATTGCAAGAGTGGCTCAATAACCCTGGTAAAGTCGCTCAACTAAAGACGCGCTTTGCTCAAATGCATGAGACACTCCGCCGTCCAACTGGTCTTTTGGTTGCACAGGCAGTTGCACAAACGATTGCAAGTAGTCGTCAGAAAAGAGTCAATTTGTGAGCGTGATTTTGGTATGCGGCATTGATGAGGCAGGGCGTGGCCCACTGGTTGGTTCGGTAGTGGCTGGCGCAGTGGTGCTTGATCCCAATAATCCTATTGCGGGCTTAAAGGATTCTAAAAAGCTTACTGCAGCGCGCCGCGAGTTTCTGTTCGAGCAAATCATAGAAAAAGCCAAGGCCTGGGGTGTTGGTGAAGCCAGCCCTGCAGAAATTGATGATATGAATATTCTGCAAGCTACTATGTTAGCGATGCGTCGTGCCGTTGAAGATTTAACTGGCAGATTGGGTGCATGGCCAGATAAAGCGCTTGTAGATGGCAATCGTTGCCCTGAGCTGCCTATTCCTGCTCAAGCAATCATTAAGGGAGATGCTACAGAGCCAGCGATTTCAGCGGCATCCATCATCGCCAAGGTAACTCGTGATCGCCAGATGCAAGAATTAGACAAGAGACATCCACAGTATGGATTTGCGCAGCACATGGGTTATCCAACCGAAGCACATTTTGCAGCGCTAAAAAAATTTGGTGCGTGTGATGAGCATCGTAGAAGTTTTTCCCCTGTACGAAAAGTGCTAGAAGGCATTGCAGGCTAGCGATGAACTTTGACCTCATTACATCCAAAGAGAATTCACTTTTTAAAGAAATTCGTTTGCTACAAGCTGCTGGCTCTAAGGGGCAGAAGTCGAGGCTAGCGAGTGGTCGGGCTTTGCTGGAGGGCATTCATCTGGTGCAGACCTGGGTTGGCGATCCTGCATTAAAAATTCTGCTTACTTCTGAGCTTGGCCTCAAGAATGTGGAAATCTCACGGGCGGTCTACGAGCACATAGAAATATGTCCCGATACTAAGGTTTATCAGCTTGATAGCGCGCTCTGGAATTTGCTGAGCGATTTGGTGAATGCACCCCATATCACAGGACTACTCGATCTTCCAAAATCTTGTTTAACTTTGCCACAATCGATTGCTACTCTGAACGGAGATGTTGTGATCTTGGATTGTATTCAGGATGCGGGTAATGTGGGTTCGATATTACGCTCTGCGGCTGCCGCAGGTTTTACCCAAGTTATTGCGACAATAGGTTGCGCGCATTTGTGGTCTAGCAAAGTACTGCGTGCTGGTATGGGGGCACACCACTTATTGGATTTATATGAAGGTTGGTCTAATCAGCAGGTGCTAAGCGCAGTGACAGGCTCAATGCTGGCCGCCACCGCAGACGCAGACCAAGAACTGTTCTCTTTGGGTAAGGAGTTATTGCACCCCGTAGCTTGGATTATGGGTAGCGAAGGACAGGGGGTTTCAGAAGATCTTCTAGCTCAGGCTAAAGGAGTATCGATTCCGATTGATCCAAGAGTGGAGTCCCTGAATGTTTCTACGGCTGCTGCTATTTGCCTATTTGAGACGATGCGCGTCAGACGTAGTTAAGGAGCACTAGCCTAGGATTGTTTTATCGGATTTGATTCCTTGTAAAACAGTCGTCGCAATCTCTTCAATCGATTTACTCGTAGTCAAAATCCAGGGAATAGATTGCTTTTTCATCATTGCGGTGGCTTCGTTAATTTCGTAGCGACAGTTTTCCAGTTTGGCGTAATTGCTGCCTGGACGCCGTTCATTCCGAATCTCTGAAAGTCGTTCAGCATCAATCATGAGGCCAAAAATCTTTTGCCGATAAGGCATTAAGTCTTTGGGTAGCTGTCCCCGTTCAAAGTCTTCGGGAATGAGTGGGTAGTTTGCTGCCTTCAATCCATATTGCATTGCCAAGTAAAGGCTAGTCGGCGTTTTACCAACGCGGGAGATGCCAATCAGAATAACATCGGCTTCGGCAAGATTTTGGTTGGATTGCCCGTCATCATGAGCCAAGGAGTAGTTGATAGCCTCAATACGGTTCTTGTAGGCCTCGGTATCCGCATTGTGGTGCAGGCGATTCATGGCATGGGTGGATTTCATGCCCAAGGCAGCCTCAAGGGGTGCCACAAAGGTCTGGAACATATCCAAAATTAAGCCATTAGCCTTGGCGACAATGTTATTGAGCTCGGTATTCACCAAAGTAGTGAACACAATAGGCTGGACCCCATATTTACTGAATGCCTGGTTAATGCTGCTAACGGCCTCATGGGCTTTATCGACGCTATCCACGAAAGGGATGCGGATGTGCTTAAAAGTAGCCTCAAATTGGGCCAAAATTGATTGGCTGAAGTTCTCGGCGGTAATGCCGGTTCCATCAGAAACAATAAAAACTATACGGGTTTCGGTAGACATGGATTTGGCCTAAAAGTCAGGGTCAGCACTACAATATGCTTTATTGAAGTATGCCCCATTTTGAGGGGCCGCTTGACCAGTTTTCCTACCCTTAGAGAGTATTTTATGTCCAACCAACAGCAACAAAATAGCAGTATGGCAGATGCCTATGTTTTGCCTTTTGAGCAGCTTCGCATGACTGATGTTGAATCAGTCGGCGGTAAGAATGCATCACTCGGAGAAATGATTTCTCAACTGGCTTCCACGGGAGTTCGTGTACCAACGGGTTTTGCGACTACTGCCTTAGCTTTTCGTGATTTTCTGACGCACAATAATCTGACTGACCGTATTCAAAAGCGATTAGAGGGATTGAATATTGATGACGTGCGCGCATTGGCAGAAGCTGGTGCCGAGATTCGTCACTGGATTGAAACGGCGCCGTTTCAAGCAAAGCTTGATGAAGAGATTCGTAGAGCATTCGCTGTATTAGACGATTCTGGTAAAGGTTCTTTTGCTGTTCGTTCATCCGCCACTGCAGAAGACTTGCCGGATGCTTCTTTTGCTGGACAGCAAGAAACATTTTTGAATGTTGAGGGTATTGACGATGTTCTCAAGAAGATCCGTGAAGTATTCGCCTCCCTCTATAACGATCGTGCTATTTCCTACCGTGTTCACAAGGGCTTTGCCCATGCCGAAGTGGCTTTATCTGCGGGTATTCAGCGGATGGTGCGCTCTGACCTAGGTGCTGCTGGCGTAATGTTTACTTTAGATACGGAATCAGGTTTTGAGGATGTCGTTTTCATCACCTCAAGCTACGGTTTAGGTGAGACAGTGGTGCAGGGTGCCGTTAACCCGGATGAGTTCTATGTTTTTAAAACAACCTTGGCTCAAGATAAAAAAGCCATTATTCGTCGCTCTTTAGGCTCTAAATTAATTCAGATGCAATTTGCGCCAAAAGGTTCTGCTGACAAGGTGCAAACAGTGGATGTCACGCCAGAAAAGCGCAATCGTTTTTCTTTAGAGGACTCTGATATTACTGAGTTGGCTAAGTACGCAGTGATCATTGAAAAGCACTACGGTCGTCCAATGGATATTGAATGGGGTAAGGATGGTCAAGATGGCCGTATCTACATCCTGCAGGCTCGTCCTGAGACAGTAAAGAGCCAAGCTGCCGGTCAAGTCGAGATGCGCTACAAGCTGAAGGGTAGCTCTAAGGTGCTGGCCAAAGGTCGTGCGATTGGCCAAAAGATTGGTGCTGGCCCTGTCAGAATTATTCGTGACCCTAGCGAAATGGATCGCGTTCAGCCGGGCGACGTCTTGGTTGCTGATATGACTGATCCTAACTGGGAGCCCGTGATGAAGCGTGCTTCTGCGATTGTCACTAACCGTGGTGGACGCACTTGCCACGCAGCCATTATTGCGCGTGAGTTAGGTGTGCCTGCGGTAGTGGGTTGCGGTGATGCTACTGAGCATTTACAAGATGGCATGATGGTAACGGTTTCATGTGCAGAGGGCGATGAAGGTCACATCTATGATGGCTTGATCGAGACAGAAGTAACTGAAGTATCTCGTGGTGTATTGCCAGAAATTCCAGTGAAGATCACTATGAACATCGGCAATCCCCAGTTAGCGTTTGACTTCTGTCAGATTCCGAATGCTGGCGTCGGTTTAGCGCGTCTCGAGTTCATTATCAATAACTATATCGGCGTACATCCACGTGCAGTATTGGAGTATCCAAACGTTTATCCTGATCTGAAGCGTGCAGTAGAGAGTGTGGCTCGTGGTTACGCTAGCCCACGTCAGTTCTATGAAGATAAATTGGTTGAGGGTGTAGCAACGATTGCAGCTGCTTTTTATCCAAAACCAGTGATCGTGCGTTTATCTGACTTCAAGTCGAATGAGTACAAGAAGTTGATTGGCGGCTCACGCTATGAGCCCGATGAAGAAAACCCAATGTTGGGCTTCCGCGGGGCATCACGTTATGTATCTGAGGACTTTGGTGAAGCCTTTGCTCTTGAGTGCGCTGCGATGAAGCGTGTGCGCGAAGATATGGGTCTTGATAACGTAGAGATCATGGTGCCATTTGTGCGCACCATTAATCAAGCGAAGCGCGTGATCGATATGATGGAGAAGTTTGGTCTGAAGCGTGGTGTGAACGGCTTGCGTCTCATCATGATGTGCGAGATTCCATCCAATGCGATTCTGGCTGATCAATTCCTGGAGTATTTTGATGGCTTCTCCATCGGCTCTAACGATATGACTCAGCTAACCCTGGGCTTAGATCGTGACTCCGGTATGGAATTGTTGGCTATTGACTTTGATGAGCGCGATCCTGCGGTTGAGTTCATGATTGCACGTTCGATTGATGCCTGCCGCAAGCAGAACAAGTATGTTGGCATCTGCGGCCAAGGTCCATCAGATCACCCAGACTTTGCACGTTGGTTGGTAGAGAAGGGCATTACCTCGATCTCATTGAATCCAGACAGCGTAGTGGAAACTTGGGAAATGTTGGGTAAGAGCTTAAAAGCCTAAGTAAACAAAGCGGTACATAAAAAGCCTAGATTGACTCTAGGCTTTTTTGTATCTATCACTTTATTTTTTCTTGGCGACCACTTTTTTGCTTGCTAACTTCTTCACCGGCTTACTTGTCTTGCTGGCGGTTTTGAATTTAGCCATCTGTGCTCTTGAGGGGGGATGGTTGATTGGTACGGCCCCCATTTTTTTTGCTGGGACTGAGATATCGCTAGATTTATGAGCCCCGCTCCAACTTGGCTCGGCAATCGAGTTAAAGGCCTCGCGTAGCTTTTCTCCCCATGATTGATGAATCATGGCGAAATAAGGATTTGCATCATCTAAGGTCACTAACTTGCTAGCCTTGAGAGAGTTCTTTTCATAAACCAGCATGTCTAATGGCAGCCCAACTGAAATATTACTTTTTAAGGTCGAGTCCATTGAGATCAAGGCACACTTGGTGGCTAGATTGAGGGGTGTCGTGAAATTGAGCACTCGATCCAAAATCGGTTTGCCATATTTAGATTCTCCAATCTGGAAGTAGCAAGTCTCGGGGGTGGCTTCAATAAAGTTTCCGGCCGAGTAAATGTTGAAGAGGCGCGGGCTCTCACCCTTCACCTGTCCACCAAAAATCATATTGCAATTAAACTCAAGACCAGCTTTTTCAAGCGCCAAATGATCACGCTCATAAACTTGTTTGATGGCATCACCCACAACAACTGCGGCTTCATATGAGTTGTTGGCCGTCCAAAGATTCTTGCCCTTAAAAAGTTGCCCTTGAAGCAGGATCTCTTTAACAGACTGAGTAATGGCAAGATTGCCAGAGCTCATGACTGCAAAAAAACGGTCATGATCTTTTTGGAAAATACTCATTTTTCTGAAGGTGCCGATTTGATCTACGCCGGCATTTGTGCGGGTATCTGAGAGAAAAACCAGGCCGTCTTTGAGACAAAGTCCAACACAGTACGTCATACCCTAACCCCTATTCATCGTTTCCTGGAATTATCTCTTAATTATCCAGAATGGGCTGCTAGGGCAGTTGTTGGATGGAAATGCTTGCACTTAGCTCCTCGCCACCACCCCCTGAGCGCACCCCTTTAACAGGTGCCGCAGAGTAGTAGTCACGACCAATAGCTAAACGAATATGACGCGCATCAATGAGGCAGGCATGTGTAATGTCAACGCTGGTCCAGACCCCCTTGTCGATGTCACTACAAAAGTCTATCCAAGCATGGCTTGCAAGATTTGGGGATTCTTCGGCAAAGAAATAACCGCTCACATAGCGGGCCGGGATATTGGATGCACGACATAGCCCGAGCATGATATGGGCGTGATCTTGGCATACGCCAGATTTCATGGCAAATGATTGGGCTGCAGTGGTGGCAAAGTTAGTTTGTCCTGGTGAGTATGCAATCAAGCCTTGAATTGCTTCAGTTAATTTCAGTACTTGATCAACTGAATTTTTCTTTGGAAGGCTATATGCAAAATACTCCAGCATTTCTTCGTTGGGTTCGGTTAGATGAGTTTGCTGAAGTAGGTAATAGGGTGAAACGGATTTTGCATCATCCTTAAACTCAAAAGCATCTTGTGTATACACCTCGCCCTCTGCCTCAATCATCATAGAGGTGTATGGGCTCTCTTGAACAAAAACGTTGCAAACGTTACCGAAGGTATCGATTGAACTCGTTGCTTTAATAGGAGTGCTAACCTTCCATTTATGAATTTCTTGGCCTATAAGGGAGGGCGGCGTGAGGCGCAACTCCTGGATGGAGTAACGCACGGGAGTTTCATAGCGGTATTCGGTACGATGACGAATTTTTAAGCGCATATTGTTTACTAACTCTTAGTTAGTGGCTAAAGGTATGAGATAAGCGTTACTAAACTCATCGGCGATATGATTGATGCGCTCCAGGAAGACTTCGATAAACTCTTCCAGACCTTGCTGAAAAACTTCATCAATATCGGAGTAATCCAAGCTGGCCTTGAGTTTACCGAGTAAACGCTCAATTTCTTTCGATTGTTGATTCTTGACTTCAGAGATCAAAGGAATGAGCTCATTCACGCAGCAGATCAATGAGCGCGGCATTTGTTTATTAAAGATCAGCAGTTGAGCAACCTGCTTTGGTGTGACTTGATCAGAATAGATTTGACGATAAATTTCAAAAGCAGAAACTGAGCGCAGCAGTGCAGCCCAGTGATAAAAGTCAAAGAACTTGCCATCGGCGCCTTCATCAGAACCTTTGTGTCTGAAGCTTTTCAGTGCTGCTTGATCTTCATACTTAGTTTCAAGAATACGAGCGGTGTTATCTGCTCGCTCTAAAAGAGTTCCAACGTTGATAAAGTAGAAAGCTTCATTCTTTAACATCGTGCCGTGCAATACCCCCCTAAAGAGATGGCAACGGTGTTTCACCCACTCGAGTAGTCTGCTGGGATCAGCTTGATGTCTTGCCTCTAGAATGCGTTGCAACTCTAACCAAGTGGTATTTTGGGTTTCCCACACCTCGGAAGTGATCTTCCCGCGAATCACACGGGCATTTTCACGCGCAGCGTATAAGCAAGAAACGATACTCGATGGGTTGCTAGTCTCATAGATCATGAAATCCAAGACATTTTCACGATTCACTTCATCATATTGGCTCAAAAAGGCATCTTCAAGCTTTGAAATAGTAAGCAACTTCTTCCAGCTTTGCTCAAGAAACTCTTTGGGCTGCGGGAGTAGAGAGGTTTGATGATTGACGTCGAGCATGCGGGCAGTGTTCTCTGCGCGTTCGGTGTAGCGGGCCATCCAATAGAGACAATCAGCGGTACGACTTAACATTTTTTATCCCTTTTACTCTTCTAAGACCCAGGTGTCTTTAGTTCCACCGCCTTGGGAGGAGTTCACTACTAAAGAGCCCTCTTTGAGGGCCACCCTGGTTAGGCCGCCTGGCACCATCTTGATGGTTTTGCCGGAGAGCACAAAAGGTCGTAAATCAATATGTCTTGGAGCAACACCTGACTCAACAAATGTTGGGCAGGTTGATAGTGCCAAGGTTGGTTGGGCAATATATTTATCGGGATTAGCAATGAGATGTTTTCTGAATTCTTCGATTTCAGCTTTGGTGGAGGCTGGTCCAACCAGCATGCCGTAACCACCTGCACCATGAGTCAGCTTAACAACCAACTTATCTAAATTCGCTAAGGTATAGGCCAAATCATCAGTCTTGCGACATTGGAATGTGGGCACGTTATTAAGAATCGGCTTTTCACCAAGGTAAAACTCAATCATTTCTGGAACGTAGGGATAGATAGATTTGTCATCAGCAATGCCAGTGCCAATCGCATTGGCTAAGGTCACGTTACCAGCGCGATGCGCCGATAGGAGTCCCGCAACACCCAAGGTGGAGTCAGAGCGAAATGCTAATGGATCCAAGAAGTCATCATCTACGCGGCGATAAATCACATCTACCCGCTCAGGCCCTTGAGTCGTTCGCATGAAGACTTGCTCGTTTTTCACAAACAAATCTTTACCTTCTACGAGCTCAACACCCATCTGTTGGGCAAGATAGCTGTGTTCAAAGTATGCTGAGTTGTACATGCCCGGCGTCAACACCACTACGTTTGGCTTCTTGACATCGTCGGGCTTAACAGACTTCAGACATTCCAATAAAAGATCTGGGTAGTGCTCAACAGGCGCAATGCGATATTTTTGGAAGAGATCGGGAAAGAGGCGCATCATCATCTTGCGATCTTCAACCATGTAAGAGACGCCAGATGGAACACGCAAGTTGTCCTCCAGCACATAGAACTCACCTTCACCTGCACGCACAATATCAATACCAGCAATTTGTGCGTAAATATCGCGTGGCACACTCACATTCCGCATTTCTGGGCGATATTGTGCGTTGTTATAAATTTGCTCTGCAGGAACGATGCCTGCTTTGATAATTTCTTCGTCGTGATACACGTCGTAAATAAAGCGATTCAATGCTTTAACCCGTTGACGCAACCCTGCCTCAAGCTGCTCCCATTCTTTAGCAGTAAAGATGCGGGGTACTTGATCAAATGGAATCGTTCTCTCTGATCCGAGGTCATCTCCATATACGGCGAAAGTGATGCCTACTCGTCTAAAGATGAGGTCGGCTTCGGCGCGCTTCAGACCCATGAGGGTGTCGCTCTGCTGCTTTAACCAATGATGAAAAATTTGGTAGTGGGGGCGTGCTTTGCCAGCGTCGTCGAGCATTTCATCAAAAGGCAGTTTCATAGTTATAAAACTAATGCCTTTAAGAAAGCTGGTTATGGTGATTTGAAGCAGCTTGGTGCTGTATTGCACCATATAAGTGCAAAGAGCTGAGTTCTGACCTATTGGGGCAGTTTAGCTCAGTTTTTGGGCTACTAAGCGTTTAAGTCACCCCTAGCAATCCGTCCTTTTTGTACCTCCCACTCACGCTCTTTGGTGGCGGCACGTTTGTCATGTTGCTTTTTACCCCTGGCAAGCCCAATTTCGCATTTCACATTTCCTTTGGAGAAATGGAGATTGAGTGGAACCAAGGTATAGCCTTTTTGCTCTACCTTACCAATCAATTTGCGTATCTCAATGGCATTGAGTAGAAGTTTTCTGGTACGGGTGCTGTTGGGAACAATATGCGTCGAAGCTGAAAGCAAAGGGGTGATATGACAGCCGATCAGAAACAGCTCCGCTTGGCGAATGACGACATACGCTTCTTTGACGTGCACGCGACCTGCGCGGATGGCTTTGACCTCCCAGCCCTCCAGAACAAGCCCTGCTTCAAAGCGTTCCTCAATAAAATAATCAAAGAAGGCTTTTTTGTTATCGACGATACTCATAGTTATTTAGCTTCCAAGATCGATTATGGCAGACGTCTACAAGACCGTTTTAATTGGCCAATCAGCCGACCGAATGTATGGCTTGGTAACTGACGTAGCGCGTTATCCCGAGTTTTTGCCTTGGTGCGGCGGAGTTGAAATTTTTGAGCAGAATGAGACAGTTCTGGATGCCAAAATCAATATCCATTTCAAGGGTATTAATCAGTTCTTTCATACGCGCAATATCAATCACCGCCCAGAAACGATTGATATGGTCTTTGTGGATGGCCCCTTTAAGCATTTTTCAGGGCAGTGGAATTTTATTCCCTTACGTGAGGATGCTTGCAAGGTCGAATTTAAGCTCCATTGGGAATTTAAGAGTGCCATTCTAGATAAGATCATCGGCCCTGTTTTTAGTCATATAGCCGGTACTTTTGTGGATTGCTTTGTGAAAAGGGCGGAGGAGCTTGATGTCTAGTCCTAGCCTAAATCTATTGCTATGCGATGCCAGAGAGGGTGAACCTGTTTTAAGTATGTTTACCTTAGAGTTAAAAGAAGGTGAGCTTGCGACCGTGGGTTTGGTTTTGGTGAGGGCTGGAATTGCCACCGGTCAAGATGATCCGCTCATAGCCCAAAAAGGCTGTTTTGGAGTCTTTGGGAAGCGCAAAGACTGGGATAGCCCTATTTACCCAGGGGATCGTTTAGAGCTCTATTCCCCCCTCTTAATTGATCCTAAGAGCATTCGGCGTAAGAAGGCCAATCAGAATCAGGATGCCAAATTTCAGGCTGCCGCAGCTAAAAGAAAGGCTAGGAGGCTATAATCTGTTTTTGCGACTAGGGGTTTTGCATGCGACTCATTCAAAAAGCACTCACTTTTGACGATGTGCTCCTTGTACCGGCTTATTCTTCGGTACTTCCTCGAGATGCCAATCTGGCAAGTAAGTTAACTCGAGAAATTTCTCTCAACACACCACTGGTGTCTGCGGCTATGGATACCGTGACCGAAGGTCGTTTGGCAATTGCCATGGCCAGCGAGGGTGGTATTGGAATCATTCATAAAAACTTAACGCCAGCCGAGCAAGCCCGCGAAGTGGCCAAAGTGAAGCGTTATGAATCTGGCGTTCTGCGTGATCCAATCACCATTGCTCCAGAAGTCACGCTACGCCAAGTCATTCAGCTTTCTCGTGAACATGGCTTCTCTGGATTCCCGGTGTTGGTTGGTAAAGAGGTTGTGGGGATCATCACCAATCGCGATTTGCGTTTTGAAGAGGATTTAGATGCTCCGGTAAAAACCAAGATGACTCCACGCGAGCGTTTGATTACCGTTAAAGAGGGCTGCTCATTAGAGGAAGCAAAACGCTTAATGAGTCAGCATCGTTTGGAACGCGTATTGGTTGTCAACGACAAATTTGAATTACGCGGTCTGATTACTGTCAAAGATATTCTGAAAGCCACTGAACACCCCAACGCCTGTAAAGACGGCGAAGGTAAACTCCGCGTGGGCGCAGCGGTTGGTGTGGGCCCTGATAATGATGAACGAATTGAGCTTCTAGTTCGCGCAGGCGTTGATGTGATTGTGGTGGATACCGCTCATGGTCATAGTCAAGGTGTTTTAGATCGCGTTAAATGGGTTAAGAAAACTTTCCCTCATGTTCAAGTGATTGGCGGCAATATTGCTACTGGCGATGCTGCTAAAGCTTTGGCTGATCACGGTGCTGATGGTGTCAAAGTTGGTATCGGTCCTGGATCAATTTGTACAACCCGTATTGTTGCGGGTGTTGGTGTTCCTCAAATCTCTGCGATTGTTAACGTAGCTGCTGCGCTGAAGGGAACAGGTATTCCTCTCATCGCCGATGGCGGTGTTCGCTACTCTGGTGACGTTGCTAAAGCATTAGCGGCTGGTGCCAGTGCTGTAATGATGGGGGGCCTTTTTGCTGGTACTGAAGAAGCTCCTGGAGAGGTGTTCTTGTATCAAGGTCGCTCATATAAGAGTTACCGTGGCATGGGCTCATTGGGCGCGATGGCTGATGGCTCTGCAGACCGCTATTTCCAGAACGATATCGTTGCAAATGCAGAGAAGCTCGTTCCAGAGGGTATTGAAGGTCAGGTACCTTACAAGGGCAGCGTACTAGCAATCTTGCATCAACTCACCGGAGGTATCCGTTCCTCGATGGGTTACCTCGGCTGCAAAACAATTGACGAGTTACATGAAAAAGCCAATTTTGTGGAAATCACTTCAGCGGGTGTACGCGAGTCACACGTTCATGATGTGAAGATCACCAAGGAAGCGCCGAATTACCACATTGATTAAGGCTGTTTCTTTCGTGCACGACAAAATTCTGATTCTCGACTTTGGTTCACAAGTTACTCAATTAATTGCTAGGCGTGTGCGTGATGCACGGGTGTATTCAGAGATTCACCCTTTTGATTGCGATCCAGAATTTATTCGCAAATTTATTCAAGAGCAGGGCGGCAAGGGAATTATTCTCTCTGGTGGTCCAAGCTCTGTTACTGAAGATGGTAGTCCTCGTGCACCTCAAATTGTTTTTGAATTGGGCGTCCCAGTTCTTGGTATTTGCTATGGCATGCAAACTATGGCAACCCAGTTGGGTGGTGCGGTAGCTTCTGCAGAGTCATTGGGTAAAGCGCGAGAGTTTGGCTATTCAGAAGTGCGCGCTCATGGCCATACCAACTTACTCAAAGGCATTCAGGATTTTTCTACTAATGAAGGCCACGGCATTTTGAAGGTATGGATGAGTCATGGCGATTCTGTAACGACCTTGCCCCCGTCATTTAAGTTAATGGCCTCTACCGGATCTTGCCCGATTGCTGGTATGGCTGATGAAGAGCGTCGTTTTTACGCTTTCCAATTTCATCCAGAAGTGACTCATACCATCCAGGGCACCGCAATCATTGAGCGCTTTGTACATGAGATTTGCCAATGTAAGCCAGATTGGGTGATGGGCGATTACATCAGTGAGGCAGTTGAAAATATCCGTAAGCAAGTTGGGGATGAAGAGGTCATTCTTGGCTTATCTGGCGGGGTTGACTCTAGTGTTGCCGCAGCCTTGATTCATCGTGCGATTGGCGATCAACTCACTTGCGTGTTTGTTGACCATGGTCTGCTTCGCCTGAATGAAGGCGATATGGTCATGGAAATGTTTGCGCGTAATCTAGGTGTTAAGGTTATTCGTGTTGATGCTAAAGAGAAGTTCATGGGTGAGCTGGCTGGTGTTGCTGATCCAGAGGCAAAGCGCAAGATCATCGGCAAAGAATTCGTAGAAATTTTCCAAACTGAGTCTGGCAAGATTCAAAATGCTAAGTGGCTTGCACAAGGAACCATCTATCCGGATGTGATTGAGTCTGCTGGTAAGGGAAAAAAGGGCGCGCATACGATTAAGAGTCATCACAACGTTGGTGGCTTACCAGAGGATATGCACCTGAAGTTGCTTGAGCCCTTGCGTGAGTTGTTCAAAGACGAAGTGCGTGAGCTTGGCGTGGCATTAGGTTTGCCACGAGAGATGGTCTATCGCCATCCATTCCCAGGCCCAGGTCTAGGTGTGCGCATTCTGGGAGAGGTAAAAGCAGAGTTTGCAGAACTCTTGCAACGCGCCGATGCTATTTTTATTGAAGAATTGCGCAATACTATTGATGAGCCAAGTCAAAAATCATGGTATGACTTAACCAGTCAGGCCTTCGCAGTCTTTTTGCCTGTCAAATCCGTTGGTGTGATGGGTGATGGCAGAACCTATGAGTATGTTGTTGCCTTAAGAGCGGTGCAAACACAAGATTTTATGACTGCACATTGGGCACATTTGCCTCATGAGTTATTGGGCAAAGTCTCAAACCGAATTATTAATGAAGTACGCGGTATTAATCGCGTGGTTTATGACATCAGTGGAAAACCACCGGCTACGATTGAGTGGGAATAACATTTTGGTTTGCATATTAGATGCTGGAACTACGTCAAACCGCTCTTGAAATACTGGCAATCACTGATCCGAAAACAAAGGTTGATCGGGTTAAGCAGTTATTTTCTGATTATCATCAACAGAGTATTACTCTAGATGTATCAAGCACTCTAAATTCGGAAGACCTTGCGCTTCCAGGGCGTCCACAAAAGCCAGAGTTGGTACCGCCATTGACTGTTCCCAAAAGAAGAATGGATACCGTTGATGGCAGGCTTTCCTTGCTGCACTCACTCGCTCATATCGAATTCAATGCCATGAATCTTGCACTTGATGCAATCTGGCGATTTTCTGATATGCCTGCGCAATACTATGAAGATTGGTTAAAGGTTGCTAAAGAGGAGGCTTATCATTTCAGTTTGATAGAGACCCACCTTCAATCTGTTGGAGTTGCTTACGGCGATTTTCCTGCGCACAATAGTTTGTGGGAGATGGTTGAAAGAACTTCAGACGCCGTCATTGCCAGAATGGCGCTAGTGCCGAGAACAATGGAAGCCAGGGGCTTAGATGCGGTTCCTGCTATTCGGGATCGCTTTAAGCAAATTAAGGATGCTAAGGTGGTTGAGATATTGGAAGTTATTCTGAGAGACGAAGTAGGGCACGTACTGATTGGTAATCAATGGTTTAATTTCTTGTGTACTAAGGAGGGCTTATCTCCTACTAAAGTGTATAAAGAGTTAGCTCGAGCTTATCGCGCTCCAGTATTAAGAGGGCCATTCAATTTAGAAGCCCGCAGACAGGCCGGATTTACCGTAGAAGAGTTAAGCTTACTTGGAACATAACTATAAAACTGGGAAATTTATGAACCTAACACGTCGAACATTGATTACAGCTGCAGCTTTATCTCCTGTTGCTTGCGGTGTACCGCTTTCTTATGAGCGTGGGGTTCCGATTGCAGCTCCTAGGCCAACCCCTACAGTGCGACCTCCGCAATTTGGTCAAGAGTGGTCCTACATTAAAAAAGATATCTTTAATGGAAAAACACTTGGCTTAATTACGGAGCGTATTTCCAAGATTGGATCAAATATCGTCATTGAACGCAGTACTGAAGACGGTGGAATGTTGCCCAGTGAAATTCAAACCTCTTGGGGTATGGTCGCAACCGATACCCAATGGCCTCGTTTGCTGAACTTTAGCCCCTCATTACCCCTATGGCCTCTAGAACTCTCCACAGATTGGAGTAGGCAATTTAATACTAAGTACAGTGTTGCTGGCTACCCTGATTCAAGATTGAATTGGCAGGAATATATGAGTGTTCAGGGCTGGGAAAAAATTACCGTTCCTGCAGGTACTTTTATTGCATTGCGCTTTCAAAGTCTCATTAACTACGAGAACTCAGATCCAAATAAAGTCGACTGCATTCGCAAAGAAACAGTTTGGTTTGCTCCACAAATCGGTCGTTGGGTTGCTCGCGAAGCCTCTGGCTCCTATCAAATTCAAGGACAGATCGGAAACGAAAGCCTAGAAGGAAGCTATCAATGGCAACTTACTTCTTATAAGTAGGTCTCATGCGTAGGTTATTTCTATTTGCATTGCCAGCATTTTTGGTGATTGCTCTAACGGGATGCATTTCTTCCCAACCCTATCCTAAGGGAGTTGTTTTACCTTCGCCCGAGACTACCCCTAAGGTTAGAGCGCCCAAAGTAGGGCAGGAGTGGGTATATATCGTTCGCAATGTTTTTAATCAGGCTGTGGTCGACACGGTTACTGAAAGGGTTGTAGCAGTTAATAAAGAAATACTAATAGAGCGCACTGGTATCAAGGCGGGACGTTTGCCTGATGAAATTCAGTCCCCCTGGGGCTATGTGCTGCAGGACCCTCGTTGGAGTCCTCCGCAGTTATTTCAACAGGTAATGCCTTTATGGCCCGAGCAATTGATTCCAAATTGGACGGGCTTTTATCGAACCCGTTACCAAGTGCCAGGCTATCCAAGTTCTACTTACTACTGGGGCTTGAATATCACTGCAGTCCAGTGGGAGCAGATGTCTGTTCCGGCAGGGCAGTTTTTAACTTTTAAATATCAATATGAGGCGCCCTATTTTGAGAGCAACGATCTTTTTAGGGTAGCCAATTACCGGAAAGAAGAATTATGGCTGTTCCCGGAAATTGGTCGTTGGGTCATCCGCAGGGGATATGGTCGGTACATAACCCCTGGGGTCTTTTGGGGTGATGCTTACTGGGAAGACAATCTTGAGTGGGAGCTTATCTCCTGGAAGTAAGCAAAGCGCTTAAAATAAGTGCATTGCTATGTATATTGTTAAAGAACTCTTTCCTACGCTGCAAGGCGAAGGCACTCATGCTGGACGTGCTGCGGTATTCTGCCGTTTTGCTGGCTGCAACTTATGGAGTGGTCGCGAAGAAGATCGAGCAACTGCGGTTTGTAAATTTTGCGATACCGACTTTGTAGGTAGCGATGGCGATGGGGGTGGAAAGTTTGCCTCTGCTCAAGATTTAGCAAACGCTATCGAATCCTCCTGGAAAAGTACTTCAGCGGGCCCTCAACAGCGCTATGTTGTTTTTACTGGCGGTGAACCACTTTTACAGTTGGATGAAGAGTTGATTGCCGAATTGCATCAAAAAGGTTTCGAGGTCGCCATTGAAACAAATGGCACCATCAAAGTTCCCAAGGGTGTTGATTGGGTTTGCGTTAGCCCAAAAGCAGGCTCTGATTTGATTGTCCTTCAAGCAAATGAGCTTAAGCTAGTAATACCCCAAGAGGGGCATGATCCATTAGAGAAGTTATTGGCGCGTTTTGAAAAGATGGATTACCGTAATCGCTTCTTGCAGCCCATGGATGGGGCAAACCTTAAAATGAATACTGAACTAGCTGTAAGCCTCTGCCAGAGGCGCCCGCTTTGGCGATTAAGCCTCCAATCCCATAAATTGATAGGTATTCGATAAAGTATTCGATAATCTGGCTAATCCCAGCAATACTATTCATTAGATCTGAATGACAAGTAAACAACCCGCAATCTCTATTACCCGTCGTCTTGAATTTGATTCAGGACATCGCATTCCCAATCATGATGGGCAATGCAAGCACTTGCATGGGCATCGCTATGCTATTGAGGTTACTTTGACTGGTGAGGTCGCCGACCATCCAGGTAAGGCTGATGATGGCATGGTTCTCGACTTTGGAGATATCAAGCGCTTAACCAACGAATATATTGTTGATCTTTGGGATCATGCATTTTTAGTTGCTAAAGAGGATGAAGGTCTTGTTGCTTTCTTGGCAACGCTACCTAATCACAAAACGGTTGTTTTGGAGCAAGTCCCTACTGTGGAAAACTTAGCCAACACTGCCTTTGCTATTTTGCAGCCGGCGTTCAGTAAGGCCTTTGGCGGACGCCTTGAACTCTCTGCTCTGCGCTTATACGAGACACCCAATTGCTGGGCTGACGTGCATCACCTCTAAATGAAGCAAGCAGAGCTTGACCGCCAGTTTATGCAGCAGGCTCTAGAGCAAGCTCAACTAGCTGCTCTTGCTGGTGAAGTTCCAGTTGGTGCTGTAATCGTGCGTGATGGCGAGGTAATTGCTAGAGCGTTTAATAAGCCAATTACCAATCATGATCCTAGTGCACATGCAGAAATGCTGGTATTAAGACAGGCTGCTCTCTCTGAAGAGAATTACCGACTGCCCGGGACTACTTTGTATGTCACTTTAGAGCCTTGCACAATGTGTGCGGGTGCAATGCTCCATGCCAGAGTTGATCGTATTGTTTTTGGGGCCTCAGATCCAAAAACAGGTGCCGCTGGCAGCGTTTTGGATGTATTCTCATCAAAACAAATCAATCATCAAACCACTATTGAAGGCGGCATGATGGGCGAAGCGTGCGGTCAATTGCTGCGTGATTTCTTTAAGGAGCGACGTTGAAATCCATTCACTTGATTGCTCCTTCTGGAGCAAGCTTAGATGATAAAAGTCCTTTAGCTGGTATCGATTGGCTCAAGAGCCAAGGAATTGCAATTCAGAATGCAGAGTGTGTGCAGCGGGTTCATGAGCGTTTTGCTGGAAGTGATGAGGCACGCTTAAGTGAATTAAATTGCCTGGCTAGACTCAAATCTAAAACTATTGTGATGGCAATGCGGGGTGGTTATGGCATTCATCGTTTGCTTCCCGATATTGATTGGGCTGGTATTGCTCAATCCATTAGCAATGGTTTGCAAGTTTGTGGTCACAGTGATTTCACGGCCTTTCAACTGGGTTTATTGGCCAAGACTGGCGCCATCACTTTATCTGGGCCAATGCTAAATTATGATTTTGGCAGAGCGGATGAGAGCGGTAGAACAATCCCTCCCGATGAATTTATGTGGAGGCATTTTCAGACCGCCATTCAAGAGCAAACACTTGATTGCAGCGTATCTGCACCACAGTCGTATTTAGCTAAAGCGAGTTGCAATAAAATTATAGGGATTTTATGGGGTGGTAACTTGACCGTCCTAGCGGGCTTAGTCGGAACCCCCTATTTACCATCTGTGCACCAAACTAAAAATGGCATCTTCTTTTTAGAGGACGTAAATGAGCATCCGTATCGTATAGAGCGTATGTTGATGCAATTGCTAGATGCTGGAGTGCTCGAGAATCAAGCTGCGATTGTCTTAGGTGGATTTTCTGCCTATCGCCTCTATGATCACGACAAAGGGTACTCGTTGGATCGAGCTATCGAAGTTATTCGTAAGCGTTTGCCCGAGAACATTCCCATTTTGACGGACCTGCCTTTTGGTCATCAAGCCAATAAGCTAACTTTACCCGTGGGCGCTCAAGCTACTTTAGATTACAGTGCCTCCGGCTTTACCCTCAAAGCGAATTGGTAGATGTGTATAAGACCACTTCTTGTAAGAATCAGCATAGGGGTTGTTGCACTTACTTTTGCGGGGGCGTTAATGGCAACCGAAGAACCTAAATTTTCCATCTTAGAAAAAACGCCCCCATTTGAGCTGAGATCTTATGCGCCGATGATTTTGGCTGAGGTGCAGGTTGAGGGCGACTTAGACGAGGCCTCAAGTCAGGGTTTTCGACTGATTGCTGCTTATATTTTTGGGCAGAACCAGGTGAGCGAAAAGATTGCTATGACCGCACCTGTAGCTGTTGAGGAGCAATTACCTAAAAGCGCGAAGATTGCAATGACTGCCCCGGTCAATATTGAATCGAATTCTGGTAAATGGACTGTTTCATTTGTGATGCCTTCTGAGTACGCCATGGAAAGCTTGCCAAAGCCTCTGAATTCGAAAGTGCAACTTCGCCAGATTCCGGCAGTGAAACGAGCAGCCATCACTTTTTCCGGCTTTTACAATGAGAGCAAGGTTGCTGAAAGAACTCTAGAGCTAGAAGATTGGATGAGGACTAAAAATCTTCAGGCGGTTGGCTCACCAAAATTCGCTCGCTACAACCCACCCTGGACATTACCCTTTATGCGCCGTAATGAGATCATGATTGACGTTCGTGACTAGAAGTCCCTCGAGCTTAATTATTTAAGCCTCAAAACTTTTCAGTAAAAACTGAGCACCACCATCTATACCTAATGCCTTGGTAAGAATAGGTAAGGCTTCTGCTAAATGCTTCTCAAGAGTCCATGGCGGATTGATGATAAACATTCCGCTAGATTGTAAGCGTCGCTCCCCAGGAGCATTTTCAACGCGTAACTCTGCGTGTAACCATGAGCGTTTATGGTTTACGGCGATTTTCTTCATGCGATCTGGAAGTGCTGCTGATTCTCTTCTGGAGAGTGTTGGGTACCAAATCGCATAGCAACCAGTAGCAAAGCGTTGGAGGGCCTCTTCCATTGCCTCCTCAAGATATCGGTAGTCTTGTTTATCCTCATAAGAGGGATCGATCAACACTAGACCGCGTCTGCTAGGCGGAGGAAGCAAGCCCTTCAGTCTGTTAAAGCTATCTTCAGCATAAATATCAATTTGCTTGGCCTGTTTTAGTTCACCAATATTGTGTCGCAGAATATCGATCTCTTTAGGGTGGAGCTCAAAGAGTTTGAGGCGGTCTTGTGGTCTGAGTAGGCGAGCTAAGATAAAAGGGGAGCCAGGATAGGCGTCAAGCTGATCACCAGTATTTTCCGTCTGAACGATTTCCAAATACCTTTGGATGCCCTCTGAGATGGGCTTACCTTGTTTAATAAACTCCAAGAGACGAACTATTCCGCCTTCAGCTTCCTTGCTCACTGCGGCAAAGCCATCTTTGAGGCTGTAAATACCTGCTCCAGCATGAGTATCAACAATCGTTAATGCGCCAGGTTTTTCCTGTAGATATTCCACTAGATGAATTAGGGTAAGGTGTTTCAGAATATCGGCATGACTGCCGGCGTGAAACGCGTGTCGATAACTAAACATGGTGAATCACTCTGACTTTGAGGGTGATATATTCAATTGGGCTTTAATAAATAAAGCTAAGGTAATCAACAGAATCGCTATTGATGCGTACTGTAGTGGCAAATTGAATTCATGGTCCATGATTTGCGTGAGATGGGCATAAATTGCAGCTATACCGCCAATGGCTACAAGACGCAGCCAGATACCCTTAATTAAAAGGTATTGCTCTGGAATGCGATTGGCAAATACAGCCCCCAATATTCCGCACCAGATGCCAAATCCAGCTCCGCCTAATACATCAGTTAACCAATGGGCCCCAACTGCGCTGCGTGAGAGACCTACCAGGGCTGCAACAAAAAAGAGAAGCAACATGGGTGTACGTTTCTTTTTATCGCAGGAAAAGTACAAGGCAGTGGCGATTGCAAAAGCCGTTAGAGTGTGGCCAGATGGAAATGCTTTATGAAGTAAGGGCTCACCAAGACGATAAAAACTACCTTCTGCCAGAACACCGGCTGGTCTCGGTAGGTCAAAGTAATTTTTTAATATGGGACTAGTAATCGCAGACAGGGCACCAGCAATGATTCCGGCTGTTAATACACGGGGCGCTAGTAGGATGAGTGGAAATGCTATGGCGAAAGTGCCCCAACCATTACCTAGAAACGTTAGCCATGCCCAAAGTGTATTGGGCAATAAATGGGTAAGTTCATTAATAAATAAAAAACTACTCGTTTGTAGTTCTCCAAAATAAATTGCAAGTGCGAGCCCTAGCGGGGCCAGTGGAACAAACCAAGCGAATGTCGGAATGACTTTTTTGTTCATTACGCCTAGCGACCTTTGGTCTTATCTGCATCTTGTAGCTGGATGCTGACTTTTTCTAAGACCTGAGCAACGGTGATCGCTTGCATACAAACATTATCGTGACACGGTGTTTTGCGATGATTGGCTGCACTCACACAAGGAGAGCAGGCCAAGTTTGCAGTGATTGCAATCGAGTTTCCTACGGAGCCATAGAGTGCCGGCGTCTCTGGTCCAAAGAGAACAACAGTTCTTAATGGGGTCACAGCGGAGAAGTGGCCTGGCCCAGAGTCATTTGTCACCATGACGTCTGAGAGTGTGTAAAGGGGCGGTAGTTCTGCAAAACTGACTTGACCAGCAAAGTTCAAGGCATTTTTTATATTAGCTACAGCACGAACTTTTTCTACATAAGCAATTTCAGCAGGGGAGCCAGTAATCAGAATGAGATCGCTTGGATATTGTTGATGAACGCCCTGGATTAATTCAGAAAAGCGCTGCTGCGCCCAACGACGTTGCGGCAATAAATCGCTGGCATTGGGGTTAATCAAAATGAGGCGATTTTTGCCATGAACGTATTCAATACCAGCTTCTTTTGCCAGTTTTTCAATACGAGTACGTACTTTCTCAAGGGCCGCAGGATTAATGACGGCTTGCTCTAGGCGTACCTCAGAGTCTGGAATCTGAATTTTGCTAAATGGTACTTCAATCTTCTGAGCAAAAGCTGCATGAATCAGAGAGAGAAAGTTCTTGGTAATGTGGATGTGTGGGTTGTAATGCACCTTACGGGTCAGCATGAAGCCACGCCACAAGCCTTCACCGTGAAAGATGTGATAGCCCACGCGACGTCGAGCACCGCATAAACCTGTGAGTAAGGCTGTAAAGCGTGAGAAAAGCTCTAGATCAATAACGGTATCAATGCGATGACGGCGAGCAATGATCAGGAAACGTAAGGTATCTTTAATTAAGCCACTTAAGCTAGAGGAATCAATTGTAAAAACATTTTCTGGTTTGACAGTATTTAATAGTGTCAAACTGGCGCGATTACTTTTAAAGATAAGAAAGAACAGTTCGGCGCCACGAGCCTGCGCATTGCGCATTGCAGGGTCAACCAAAATCGCACTCCCCATTTCGGAGAGCTCAATAAAGAGTAATTTTTTTGGACTGCCTGGACCACGATTAAATATATTCTTTACTGCATCGAGTAGGGCTACCAATGGGCTGGCGATTGCGCAGAGCGGCACACCGACCCAATGATCAATGGCACGCATGGAATTGACGCTAATAGTCATAGTTTTGCTCTGAAGAAATTATTTTCGTTTTAGTAAAAAATATGCGCCAGGTAAAACTGATAGCACAGTGATTGCGCCGTAGCTGATAGATGCCAACACAGTTAAAGAAGGATTAACACCCCATAGCGCCAATACAGAAGATAAGGTGGCCTCACGTAATCCCCATCCTGAAATACTAATCGGCAACATAAGAAGTAGGCTAAGTGCCGGCAGGCCAATCATTAAACTTGCGATAGGTGCTTCGGCGCCATATGCTCTCAGGCAAAAGCTAAATGCCAAGATGATGCAGCTATGTATGCCAATTCCAAATAATGCTTGGGCGATATTGGTAGGCCAAGCAAAAGCAAGTTTCACGCCAGGCATCGCATGATTCATATTCAAACGATCCAACAGTTTTTGAAGTAGTTGGCGACTAGGGGCCCACGCCAAGACAAAGGCAATAGTGAGTCCTGCAAGTAGCATGACAGCCATTACGGTGTAGCCCAAATCTTGGCCCCAAACAGCCAGAGTTGCTCCGCCCAGGATCAAGCCAATGCCACCTAATAAATTGTTGCCAGCAAGGCCAAGAAGGCGATCTACTAGAGTGATTGCAAAGCTCAAGCGCAGTTTTGGGGTTGAGTGCCCTAGGTCTACTGAGTGATGAAGCTCTTCATCTAATTGCTTTGTCTCGCTGAGCTTATCCCCATTGGTAAAGTGGGTTGCAGTGATGGCGCGATAGCTATCGCCACCCAATGTACTTGGCAAGCCTTGGTTAATGAGGCCGCCTGCAAAATAAAGGGCAATATAGCTTTTGAGGCTACCCTCAAAGCCAACACTTCGCATTAAGAAGCCCCAGCGTAAACCGCCACATATAAATGCACAACATATTGCGATAGCTGCTGCGATTAACCAAATTGGCTCCATTTTGATTTCAGAATCTAGGAGCGTATGCCAATCGATTCCGCTGGTTGCTTTCCATAGCAGTGCAATCGACAGCAAAATACGAATAGTGGGCCATGCGCGTTTCAGAATTGATTTCCACCCGGAAGGGTTTTTGGGGGTGGCTTGGGGCGTTGAACTCATAGGCGTAAGGATAATGCCTTGGGCACCTAAGGTCCTGAATTTAGGTCAATTACTTGGCTTGGGTGGGCCCCTGCCAGTTACTGCAAAGGCTAAAGTCAAATTTTGACAATACTTGGCCAAAACGCTGGATTTCTAGAGTATCCAAGGGCTCGCAGCGCTCAAAGGCTGACTTGCCACCAACAGGGGGTGGGAAGGCCATACCAGACCAATTCATTAGGAGAATGTTTGCCCCTGGAGGAATTTGGCCAAACCAGAGATCAAATTGATCTTTTCTTTGATCAAGAACAAAGACTGGAATTGGTTTTGCATACCAAGCGGCACGACTACCTAGCGTCCAGTTTTGCACGGCGATCCCATTCGCTTTGGTGGCTTGAGTTAACTCAGCAGCTTTTTGCCCTGCAATTTTCCAGCCATAAAGATCAGCAATCGGATTTGATTTAATGGTTGCAGAAGAAATGCCACCAGATAAAACATATCCAAAGCCAATAATGCATAGCGCAATTTGAAAGATAAATAAAGCGCGTATAACGGATCGATGTTGAACGGACCAAGCCTTTGCTAAACCAATGCCAGCAAACGGAGCTAAGCAAAACCACGCTGGTGTTGTCCAATGAGGTAAACCACCGCCACCAGAAAGGCTTGCAAAAATGATGAACGGAATAAAAAAGAATCCAAGCAAGGACAATAAAGAAAGTTTTGTCGCATGCATGCAATCCTTGAGGAAGATATAGCTTCCCATGACAAGAAGGGGACCAAAGACGATAATCTGGATTCCAAGGAATGCGCCTAACCTGCGCCATGCCCATTCAGCGCCGCCTCCATGGGCAATTTGGTATTTAAAGGAAATCCAATCATTCACCCAATTCCAATAGAGCACCGGTCCAATCAGAACTAGGGCGAGTAGGGTTGCGCTCCAGAAACCTATTTTTCCAATCCAAGATTTTTTACGAGCACTTACAAAGACAAGCAGTAGAGCTAGGGCGGTAAAGATTGCAGTGTATTTACTCAAGCCCGCCAATCCAAGTAGGAGTCCAGTCAAAAGCCAATCACCCATCGTGAAGTGGTCTTGGATTAGCCAACGAAGTGCCATGAGCATTAAGCCAAGACTTAAGGGCGCTAACAGAGTGTCTGGTAATAATCCAATTGCGAGCACATGCGGCATTGGTGCTGCAATGATGGTTAGAACAGCCATCAGCCCACAAGTATTGGCTGAGGGCAATGCGCTGGTGAGGTATCCCGAGTTACGGCCTTGGATGAAACGGTGAATCTCCAGTGTCACTTGGTAAACCAAAAGGCAAGAGATAACCCAAAGTAGTTCAGGTATTAGACGAATCAAACCTTCTGAAGAGGTGAGTGCAACGAGGGGCCACTGAATCCAACCAACTAATGGCGGATGATCAAAATAGCTCCAAGCCAGGTGTTGGGCATATAGCGCATAGTGCGCTTCATCAACTGAAAATTCAATTGAAAAACCCAAGGCAAAATGCACTAAGGCTGCTATGCAAATGCAGATTGCGGCCCAGCTTGAGGGTGATTGATGGCGCATGTATCAATTTTAGACTTACTCGGGTCATTCTTTGGGACAATCATGCTTATGTTGAAACGTGTTTTACGCTCCTGGATTCTCATTGCGCTGATTGGACTAGCTGGCTGCGCTGGTTTTGGCGGGTCAGTCCAAGATGAGTCTGGCCAGGCTTTTGATCCTAGTAAGCTCCCAGCGCAGGATGAGTTGCCGAAATTTTCTGCTGAGACTGCACGCGATGGCATGCCTAATGGCTGGAATTTTTATCGCATTGCGCCCTATAAGAAAAATACGGTTTACCGCCTTGAGAACTACCAAGGTAGAACCGTCCTTAGTGCGAATTCTAAAATATCTGCTTCAGGCTTGGCGGTGAAGTTACGCCCAAGACAAGCAAACAATTTATGGTTACAGTGGGAATGGAAGGCATTGAGCGCTATTCCTGATGCTGATAATGCAGAGCGTTATCACGATGATGCACCACTGAGAATACTGGTGGCGTTTGATGGCAATAAATCAAAACTATCATTGAAAGAAAAGATGAACTTTGAGATGGCCAATCTCATTAGTGGCCAAGAGATGCCTTATGCAACCCTGATGTATATCTGGTCAGGCAAGTCTCCTGTTGATACGATTATCACTAATGCGCACACCTCGCGTATCAAAATGATTGTGGTTGATTCTGGCTGGGATAATTTAGATGCTTGGCACAAACATCAACGGAATCTTGCTGCTGATTATCAGCGCGCCTATGGTGAGGTTCCAGGTGAGGTCATTGGGATCGCCTTGTTAACTGATACGGACAACACTAAATCAGAAACACGCGCCATCTATGGCGATATTGAACTCATTCGTAAGAATCCTAAGTAAATAATGTTCAGGAATGGGAAGGGCGCCACCGCTTTAGAAGTAGAGCATTGCTGAGTACACAAAAGCTTGATAGTGCCATCGCACTACCCGCCAGCATGGGTGATAGATAGCCTAGGGCCGCTAGGGGAATCCCAGTTGAATTGAAGATGAAGGCCCAAAATAAGTTCTGTTGAATCTTTTTCCAGGTTCTCTTGGAGATATCAATGGCATCTGCAACTAAGGTAGGGTCTCCGCGCATCAAAGTAATGCCTGCAGCCTGCATGGCAACATCTGTGCCTGTAGACATGGCCATACCAACATCTGCTGTAGCGAGAGCGGGGGCATCATTGATACCGTCACCTACCATCGCAACCCAATGTCGGCCACCATCCTGATTGGATGATTGCAATTTGCGAATAATATCTGCTTTATTGTTTGGCATGACCTGCGAAAAGACTTCGTCGATACCAATGGTATGACCCACGCGATTTGCTGCTGCACTGTTATCACCAGAGAGCATGACAGTGCGTATCTGCAGTTGATGTAGGGAGGCAATAGCCGCTATTGCATTGCTTTTGAGTTCATCGCCAAAGGCAATGATCGCAATTGGTGACGACGTGGATTCATTTACGAGTACTGAAACAGTCTGCCCTGCGTCAAAACAAACTTGCGCTTTGCGAATAATGTCTTCTTGATGTGGGTTTGATTCGAGCGAAGCAATACTTTGCAGACAGAGATCAAGACCCATCCAAGCCCCAGTACTGGGTTTGCCTCTAATGCCGATTCCTGGCAATGCCCTACTCTCTAAAGGTGAAATTGGGCTAATGCCTTCTTGCTTGGCCGCATCCAGTAAAGCCTTAGCTAAAGGGTGCTCGCTACCCAATTGCAAGCCTGCTGCACTGGCTAAGATGCCATGCTCATCAGGTGAACTGGCAAATGAAATGATATTGAGAAGTCTGGGTTTGCCAATAGTAAGCGTCCCAGTTTTATCAAAGGCAACAATATTTAAGCGATGTGCCAACTCAAGTACTTGAGGATCTTTAATCAAAATACCAAAACGTGCTGCAATTCCAGTTCCCGCCATAATTGCCGCTGGGGTTGCTAAGCCAAGCGCGCAAGGGCAGGCGATCACTAATACGGACACTGCACGCAATATTGCGATTGAAGCAGAGTCCAAATAAAACCAATTAGCTAGTCCAGTGATTATGGCAATCACAATGACGCTTGGTACAAAGATTGCGCTCACCTGGTCTACCAATTTTTGAATGGGAGCCTTCTGAGTCTGTGCATCTTCTACTAAAGAAATGATTTGAGAAAGAACACTTTCAACGCCAACAGCTTGCGCCTCAATCACCAAAACACCTTCGCCATTCAGTGATCCCCCAATCACTTTTAGGCCAATGGATTTTTTAACTGGAGCGCTTTCTCCGGTCAGAAGCGATTCATCTATATGGCTAGCCCCAAGCAGGATTAAGCCATCCACAGGAATGCGCTCCCCAGGTAGAACCAATACACGGTCTTTAGGGAACACCTGCTCTAGTGGCAGATCGCGAAATTGATCTAATGGGGAACCTTCTGCGATAGTAATGCCGGGGTCAATGACTTTGGCATGCTCAGGCCACAGTTTTTGTAATGCGCGAATGGCTTCACTAGTTTGTTGCTTTGCACGAGCCTCCAACCATTTACCCAAGAGGACCATACAAATAATGACGGCAGATCCTTCGAAATAGAGTTCATGAACCGCATGAAATGAGGTCAACATTTGATATACGCTTAAACCATAAGCAGCACTTGTTCCAATGGCGATGAGTAAATCCATGTTGCCAACGCCGGACAAAAGCGCTTTAAAGCCAGACCTGTAGAATCGCCACCCAAGCAGAAATTGGACCGGACTTGCTAATAGAAGTTGCCATTTTGGTGAGAGCGCCCAGTCGATACCAAATGGCATGAGAAACATGGGTAAAAATAATGGAGCTGAAAGAGTAAAGCCTAGTAAAACTCTTCCCAAACCATCTCTACCCCAAAATGATTGTGAGGACTTTGCTTCAGTAATTGAGTGAGGGTTGCTTATTCGAGCTTCGTAACCCGTCTTTTTAACCGCTGCAATTACTTCATCAATTTTGGTAATGGAGGATGCATTGAGGCGAATTCTGGCTTGCTCTGTTGCTAAATTGACGCTGGCAGCTTCGACGCCGGGTATCTTATAAAGCACTTTTTCAACACGGCCAACGCAAGAGGCGCAGGTCATGCCACCAATATCCAGGGTAAATAGCTCAGAACTCATCTCTTTTGGGGCACTCATATAGAAGATAATCTACTGCATACAACCATATTTACTGCAAAAGGGCTGATATGTTGAGTTTAAAAGTATCTGGTATGACTTGTGGGGGCTGTATCAATGCCGTAACTCGGGCAATTCAAGCTCGGGATCCGCAGGCTAAGGTACAAGCTGATTTAGCTTCCCAGATGGTTAATCTTGAGACTTCCTTATCGATTGTTCAAGCGAGCCAAATTATTACGGACGCGGGCTTTCCTGTTGTTCAATGATCGTCAGACAATCCATCGGGACTCGTTCAGCAAAGATTTGCTTGTGCGGTTAATCTACCCGCTATTCATTAAAAATTAACAAAAGTAATTCTGAAGGTCCATTTGGAATTACTAGCTATAGGAGAAAGTAGTGTCAGTTACTGTAGAAGCTGTACAAGGGGCTCTCAAGAGTTTGCTTGATCCCAATACAAAGATTGACTTTGTAACAGCTAAAAATATCAAAAATTTACGTGTTGAAAATGGCGATGTTGCACTGGATATCGTTTTAGGTTATCCCGCTAAAAGCCAATTTGATGCGATACGTAAATCAGTTATTAATGCTGTGCGCGAATTGTCTGGCGTTAAGAATGTGAGTGTTAATGTCAGTAGCCAAATAGTTGCGCATGCTGTGCAACGTGGCGTGAAGTTACTTCCTGGTGTAAAAAATATTATTGCCGTTGCTAGTGGAAAAGGTGGTGTTGGTAAATCAACCACTGCTGTGAATTTGGCATTGGCTCTTGCGGCAGAAGGTGCGCAAGTAGGAATATTGGATGCTGATATCTATGGGCCAAGTCAGCCAATGATGTTGGGTATTACCGGTAGACCAGAATCCATTGAGGAAAATACGATCGAACCAATGGAAGGTCATGGCTTGCAAGCTAGCTCTATTGGTTTCTTGATTGAAGAGGATGCGCCAATGGTATGGCGAGGTCCAATGGTCACTTCTGCTTTAGAACAACTTTTACGTCAAACTCGTTGGCGTGATCTGGATTACTTAATTGTGGATATGCCACCAGGTACTGGCGATATTCAGTTGACTTTATCGCAGAAGGTACCCGTTACTGGCTCCGTAATTGTGACCACTCCACAGGACATTGCATTATTAGATGCCCGCAAAGGTTTGAAGATGTTTGAGAAGGTAGGCGTCCCTATCATTGGCATTATTGAAAACATGAGCACCTATATTTGCACTAATTGTGGCCATGAAGAGCATGTCTTTGGTAGTGGTGGCGGTGAAAAAATGTGTAAAGAGTACGGCGTAGATTTCTTGGGCTCATTACCTCTGAATTTATCAATCCGTGAGCAGGCGGATGCAGGGCGACCAACGGTAGCGGCTGACCCAGATGGCGCTATTAGTGCGATCTATAAAAACATCGCTAGACAGGTTGCGATTCGTGTTGCAACTTTGTCAAAAGACATGAGTAGCAAATTTCCAACTATTGTTGTGCAAAATACCTGAGGCTCTGAGGATTTATGCGCTTTGCTGTGTTAATGCGTAAGCAAAATCTAGACAACCCATGGGTTTCATATCGATGGGTTCCCCAGGAAGTGCTGCCTGATTTTGGACAATTCAATCCCCAGAGTCTCGAAAGCAATTCCATCTCGGGCCAATTCTTAGGGCGCGATACCGATGGAGAGTCTTGGTTATTTACTGGCTTTGAATTAAACCTTTTTCCAGATGAAGCTGAAGGCTACTACCTCAATGTCTCTGCAACAACACCTGCATGGTTTGTAATGTGGAGGTTGGAGGAGGATATTGAGCGTTACATCGATGAGCAATCCCTTCCCTTGGCTAAATCAGGAACTATGATGGCAGTGCCGCACCGAATTTGCGTGAGCTATAACGAGGCCGCTCGCTTGCTTGATGGTGGAGAGTCGGTTGATACAGTTCCTATGAGTGACGAGCACGCCTCTTGGCTGCAAGAGTATGTGAATGAAAACTATCGGCCTGAACCAAAAAAACGGCATAAGCCAGCCTCATTCAAAGGCGCTCAGCGCTCAGCGGAGGAATGATGGCGGATGGTTTCTTAAGTCGTTGGTCTAAGCGCAAAGCTGGCAATCAGGATGAGCCAGTGCAGCAGATAACAGAGGCTGCACCGAATCCTTCACCTGTTATTTCAGAAGTTCAAGCTCCGCCGCCAGCATCTCTGGAGGATGTGGAGAAGATCGACCGTTTTGATCCAGACTTTTCTGCATTTATGAAGCCAGATGTTGATCCGGCCGTTCAGCAGGCTGCGCTTAAAAAGATGTTTACTGATCCACATTTCAATGTGATGGATGGCTTGGACATTTATATAGATGATTACTCTAAACCTGATCCTTTGCCGCCCGGCATGCTCGAGCGAATGGTGCAGAGCGATATGCTCAATCTTTTCCGCAAGACTGCTGATGCTTCTCCAGCAGAACAAGCAGCATCAGCCCAATCGAATGAAAAGCTTTTGGATGCTCAAGGCCAAACTGATTTAACATCCACAGATTCCGTGGGGAAGACAAAATCCCCTCATTTGGATGAATTGCCAATAGAGTCCTCCCAGAAAAAAACCTAAGAAGATAGTGCATGAGTCAAAAACTAGTATGTAACTGTAATGGCACCATGCCTTTGGATGCAAAGGCGCTTGGCGTCCCAGTGCATCACTCTCTGTGCAGGCAAGAGGTCGGATCTTTTTTAAAAGCTCTCGATGGATCGGATTCATTAGTGATTGCCTGTACTCAAGAGGGCGCTCTATTTAGTGAACTAGCGGAGCAGTCAGAGAAACCTTTGGTTGCACCCCTACGTTTTGTGAATATCCGTGAAGTCGCAGGTTGGACTCAAGAAGCTAAAACTTCTGGACCGAAGATTGCCGCTTTGCTTGCTCTGGCAGATATGCCGGAAGCTGAACCTGTCCCGGTCGTAAATTATGAAAGCGAAGGCAGGCTCTTAATTGTTGGTGCAGGTTCTGTGGTTTTGCCTTGGGCGGAGAAGCTAAGCACTTCGTTAGATGTTTCGGTTTTATGTACTGAGCCCGGTGATTTGCCCTTGGTGCGTAACTATCCTATATATACCGGTTCAGTTACTAAGTTAGATGGCTATCTTGGTAATTTCTCCGTCAACTGGGATCTGCAGAATCCTATCGACCCAGAAATGTGCACGCGCTGTGGCGCTTGCGTTGAGGCTTGCCCAGAAAACGCTATTGATCTTTCTTTTCAGATTGATTTAGATAAATGTAAATCACATCGCTCATGCGTCACTGCGTGCGCAAGCATTGGCGCAATCTCGTTTGATCGCAAAGAGCGCGAGCGTAATGCAGAATTTGATTTGATTTTAGATCTACGTACTGATCCAAAAATGCGCATGAGTCAAACGCCACAGGGATATTTCGCTCCTGGTAAAGATCCACTGGATCAAGCATTGGCAGTCAATCAATTGCTCGAGATGGTGGGTGAGTTTGAGAAGCCAAAATATTTTGTCTATAACGAAAAAATCTGCGCACATGGCCGTAATGGAAAAGTAGGTTGCAGTTCCTGTATTGACACCTGCTCAACAGGTGCGATTAGTTCTTTATTCAAGAGTGGTCAGGGTAGCGTTGAGGTAAATCCCAATCTTTGCATGGGTTGTGGAGCATGTTCCACGGCCTGCCCATCGGGTGCAATGCGCTACAACTACCCTAGCGTGCCCCATCAAGGCAAAGAGTTAAAAACGATTGCTACCGTTTTTAGTGCTGAAGCCAAGAAATTAAATCAATCCACAGCGCCAAGTCTGCTTTTGCATACTTTGAGTGCCGGCACGCAAATAATAGATGGTTTAGGCCGCTCTGCTCATGTAATGCCTAAACAATTTGAAGGTTTGCCATCATTTGTTATTCCCTATGGCATTGAACATATCGCATCTACAGGTTTGGATTTATGGCTTGGTGCACTCACTTATGGATTTGCAGAAGTAGTCTTGCTCTTTAGTGGTGACGAGGATCCGGTTTATCGCGCGACGCTTGAGGAGCAGGCCGAGCTTGCCAATGCCATCTTGAAAGCGTACGGATTTGATGAGCGTATTCGTTTAATCATGGCCCAATCAGCTAATGATTTACAAACCGTTTCTAAAGCAATGGGTGCATTGCGTCAGCGCGGTGCTCTGAATACAATTTGTACGCCTGCTAGCTTTGGTTTATCGAATCAAAAGCGTGAGACTGTCGAGGCTGTTCTAGAGCATTTACAAAAACAGGCAAAGACCCCATTGCCAGAAGCGGGCGTTGCACTTCCAAAGTCTTCTCTATTGGGTGGTCTGGACATCAATAAAGATGCTTGCACTTTATGCATGTCTTGCGTGAGTAGCTGTCCTGAGGGCGCGCTTTTGGACAACCCGGACGAGCCAATACTTTCTTTTATTGAAAAGCAGTGCGTTCAATGCGGTATTTGTGCGCAGACTTGTCCCGAGCAAGCTCTGACCTTAAATCCCCGTTTACAGACGGTTGAGCGACGCAAACAAAGAGCGGTCCTCAATGAGACTCAGGCTTTTCATTGCATTAGCTGCGGGAAGCCATTTGGAACTTTAAAGATGGTTGATCTAATGCTGACAAAGCTGGGTGCTCATGGTGCTTTTGCAGGCGCTGCAATGGATAGACTCAAGATGTGTGGTGATTGTCGAGTGGTTGATATGGTGAAGAAAGAAACATGAGTGAAATAGAAAGAGAAGTAGTGAAAGATACTCAATCGACCGAAGTTGGGGATGTCGGTTTGCCAGAGGATTTGGCTAGAGCGGATCTTTATGGATTGATTGCTCGCTTTTTTCACTTACCACCAGATCAAGAGCTTCTCGATCAAATAGCGGCCACCGCCGATCAACAGGATGCTGCTGATGAAGCGCCTTTGGCGAAAGCTTGGATGGATGTGGTTGAGGTGGCTAAAAACAATCCAGCCAAAGTTTGGCATGATGAGTTCGATCTCAATTTCATTAGCGTTGGTAAGCCGAATGTTGTTCTTAATGGCTCCTTTTACATGGCAGGGCATCTGAATGAGAAGCCGCTAGTCAATATTCGTAAGGCGCTGGAAGAATTTGGTCTCGAGGCTGCAGAGGAGGTCACTGAGACCGAGGACCATATTTCAGCCCTATGCGAAGTGATGCGCTACTTAATTGCTGGGGATGATGTTGAGATATCAAACCTTACAAATCAAAGGGTCTTTTTTAATGAGCATATTCGACCTTGGTATGACCAGTTTTGCGACGTCATAGAGGGCGCTCCTGAGATGCATCTTTATCGTCCAATCGCCGCTCTAGCCCGAGAATTCCTAGCGATCGAAGGACAAGGCTTTGACATGATTTAATGTTGCGCCGCATCAAAGGGAAAGTCCTAACATTCCCTTGTGAATGAAATATGTCAAAAATGCAAATACGAATTACACTTGATGCATATCAAGAATAGTTAGATAGGAACCTACGATGAGCACAAAATCCAAGATTGCCACTGGCGAAGAAATGAAGACTACACGTCGCAAATTCTTTATTGGGGCTGGCGCTGCTGTTGGTGCTGTCGCTGTAGTTTCCCAAACCTCCGTTGGCAAAGCTGTTATTCAAGAAATTGGCAGCACCGTAAAAGGTAAAGGCGAAAGCCAAACAATTACCGCACACATGCGTAAGTACTACGAAAGCACCATGCTTTAAGTGCTCAATTATTAGACTTTGAATCAACTGTTATTAAATCAATAAAAAAACTTCACAGGGACAACATATGAGTCTGACTCGTAAATCAAATACCCCACAAAGCAGTCGCCCAACATCACGTTTGATTGGTAGCTTATCCCGCGGCTTAAAAGCAGCGGTTCCTACAATGGATCGCCGAACATTCTTAAAGCGTTCGGGGGTAGGCGTTGGTGCCGGTATTGCTGCTAGCCAACTGAGTTTGGTGCAAAAAGCTTCTGCAGAACCAAGCAAAGCAATGCTCGATGGCAAGGGAAAGATTGAAGTCAAGAGATCTATTTGTACGCACTGTTCAGTAGGTTGCGCGGTGGATGCTACCGTTGAGAATGGTGTCTGGGTGCGTCAAGATGCAGTATTCGATTCCCCAATTAATATGGGTGCCCACTGTGCCAAAGGTGCTGCCTTACGTGAGCACGGCCACGGTGACTATCGTTTACGCTACCCAATGAAGTTGGTTGATGGAAAGTATCAGCGTATTTCTTGGGATCAGGCCTTAACTGAAATTACTGCACAGATGAAGAGCATTCGAGAGAAGTACTCTCCAGATGCGATGTTCTTCATTGGTTCATCCAAACACAATAACGAACAAGCCTACTTACTCCGTAAGTGGGTTTCTTTCTTTGGCACAAACAATACAGACCATCAGGCTCGTATTTGTCACTCAACCACTGTTGCTGGTGTAGCAAACACCTGGGGCTATGGTGCAATGACCAATAGCTATAACGACATGATGAATGCTAAGGCTGCTTTGTACATTGGTTCAAATGCTGCTGAGGCTCATCCAGTTTCAATGTTGATGTTGTTGCATGCTAAAGAAAATGGTTGCAAAGTCATTGTGGTAGACCCGCGTTATACCCGTACTGCTGCTAAGTCGGATCAGTTTGTGCGCATTCGTTCAGGCACTGATATTCCTTTCTTGTTTGGTGTGCTGTATCACATTTTCAAAAATGGTTGGGAAGATAAAAAGTACATTAACGACCGCGTTTATGGCATGGAAGAAATCCGCAAAGAAGTGATGGAGAAGTGGACTCCTGCTGCAGTCGAAGAGGCTTGCGGTGTGCCAGAGGCGCAAATGTATAAAGTTGCTGAAACCATGGCTAAGAATCGTCCTAGTACTGTGGTTTGGTGTATGGGTCAAACCCAGCACACCATTGGTAACGCAATGGTTCGTGCCTCATGCATCTTGCAGTTGGCTTTAGGTAACGTTGGTAAATCAGGCGGCGGCACCAATATTTTCCGTGGTCACGATAACGTTCAAGGCGCTACTGACGTAGGTCCAAACCCAGACTCCTTGCCTGGTTACTACGGCTTGGCTGCGGGCTCATGGAAGCATTTCGCAACCGTTTGGGGCGTTGACTACGAATGGATTAAAGGTCGCTACGCACCAGACATGATGGAAAAGTCTGGTACTACAGTTTCTCGCTGGGTGGATGCTGTTCTTGAAAAGAACGACATGATTGATCAGCAAACCAACGTCAAAGGTTTGTTCTTCTGGGGTCATGCGCCTAACTCACAAACTCGTGGCTTGGATATGAAGCGCGCAATGGATAAGCTGGATCTCTTGGTAGTGGTTGATCCATATCCAAGTGCAACTGCTGCAATGGCTGCGATGCCTCCAGCAGAAGGACAAGCAATTAATAAGAATCGTAATGTCTATTTGCTTCCAGCCGCGACCCAGTTTGAGACATGCGGAACTGCAACTGCATCTAATCGTTCATTGCAATGGCGCGAGAAAGTAATCGATCCTCTTTTTGAGTCCGTGCCTGATCACGTCATCATGCAAGCATTTGCAGATCGCTTAGGCTTTGGCGAAGAATTGTCAAAGAACTACAAGATGCTAAGTTCTAAATTTGCGGGTAAGCAGTGGAAAGAGCCAGAGATTGAATCTATCCTTCGTGAGATTAATCGCTCTGTGTGGACTATTGGTTACACAGGTCAAACTCCAGAGCGCCTCAAAGCACATATGAGAATGGTCGGCACTTTCGATCCGAAGACTCTCAAGTCCCGTGGTGGTGTTGATCCAGTAACTGGTTATGACACTACTGGTGATTACTATGGTTTGCCTTGGCCATGTTATGGCACAGCAGCCATCAAGCACCCAGGTTCACCAAACCTCTATGACACTAGTAAGAGTGTGATGGAGGGTGGTGGTAACTTCCGTGCAAACTTTGGCGTTGAGCGTGAGGGCGTCAGTTTGTTGGCTGCAGATGGCTCACATTCCAAGGGCGCTGCAATTACGACTGGTTACCCTGAATTCGATCACGTATTTGTGAAGAAGCTCGGTTGGTGGGATCAGTTGACCGATGATGAGAAAAAACTCGCTGAAGGTAAGAACTGGAAGACCGACTTGTCGGGCGGTATCCAACGTGTGGTGATGAAGAATGGTTGTCATCCATTTGGTAATGCTAAGGCGCGTGCAGTTGTTTGGAACTTCCCAGACCCGGTGCCTATCCACCGTGAGGCGCTTTACAGTACCAATGCGCCGATGATGCGTAAATATCCAACCTCTGCGGACAAAAAGAATTTCTGGCGCTTGCCAACCCTCTATAAGACTGTTCAAGATCAAAACTTGAACAATAAGCTTTATGAGAAGTTCCCAATCATTCTGACCTCAGGTCGTTTGGTGGAGTACGAGGGTGGTGGTGATGAGACTCGTTCTAACCCATGGTTGGCGGAGCTCCAACAAGAAAACTTTGTGGAAATTAACCCTAAAGCTGCAGCAGACCGTGGCATTAAGAACTGGGATTATGTTTGGGTGAAGTCACCAACAGGTGCCAAGATCAAAGTACGCGCAATGGTTACTGAGCGTGTTGACCAGGGAACTGCTTTCGTGCCATTCCACTTTGCTGGCTGGTGGCAAGGCGAAGACATTCGCAAGTACTACCCAGAAGGTGCGGCTCCAGTAGTTCAAGGCGAGGCGGTCAATACTGCTACTACCTATGGTTATGACCAGGTGACTATGATGCAAGAGACTAAAACCACTATGTGTCAAATCGAAAAATTTGCCTAAGTTAAAAAATAAAGTCAGGAGAACACAATGGCAAGAATGAAATTTATTTGCGACACAGAGCGATGCATCGAATGCAACGGTTGTGTCACTGCCTGTAAAAACGATAACGAAGTGCCTTGGGGTATTAATCGTCGTCGTGTTGTAACGGTGAATGATGGAATTATTGGTCAGGAAAAATCAATCTCAGTCGCTTGTATGCACTGTACTGATGCGCCTTGTATGGCCGTATGCCCAGTAGATTGCTTCTACCGCACTGATGAGGGTGTAGTACTGCATGACAAGGACATTTGTATTGGTTGCGGCTATTGCTCCTTTGCCTGCCCATTTGGCGCACCACAATTTCTGAGTAAGGGCGCCTTTGGCTCTCGCAGCAAGATGGATAAGTGCACATTCTGTAGCGGCGGCCCAGAAGAAAACGGTAGCGTTGCCGAGTTTGAAAAGTATGGCCGCAATCGTTTAGCAGAAGGTAAGTTACCTTTGTGTGCTGAAATGTGTTCTACCAAAGCATTGATTGGTGGCGACAGTGACATTATTTCTGGGATCTTCAATAACCGCGTTGCTACTCGTGAAAAAAATGGGAAGTATCCTGGCTCTAAAGCTTTTGGTTGGACTACTGCTTATGGTGGACCGGACACTCCAGCACCAACACCAACGCCTGCTGCAAAAATTCCAGGAGCTAAATAATGAAATTCAATTTCAAAACTCTCGGTTTAGGTTTTGCAGCAGCAGCTCTGCTGGCCGCATGTTCTGAGCCACCAGAAATTGCAGCAAAAGCTGCCAAGCGTCCTGATGTTGCGCCATATATGGGCGCTAATAATGGATTCATGACAAAGAACTGGACTCCTGGAAATCAGGCCAGCTGGACTGAATCCACTGATAAGCGGACTCAGGGTCAAAACGAATACAGTCGCGTTAAGTGATCATCTAAATAACTATAAATAAAACGAAAACGTTTAAGGACATGTGTATGAAACGATCATTCTCTAAAGTTCTACGCACTTTGGTAGTGGCTGCTGGTTTTTCGCTGACTCTAGCAGGCGGGATGAGTTATGCAGAGCGCGCACCAATGGCGCCTTTGCCTTCCCCAAGTGGGGTAGATATTCCACCTTTATCGGTACCAGCTAACCCCAACAGCTTAGCTAACGGAACTCAGGCTCAGGCACAACCAGCAAACCCTTCTATCTTTACTTCTGCGAATAGCGATCCATACAACTTTGTTAGCATTCCTGATAAAGAGGCTAGCGTTTTGATTCAGCGCTCTGGTCAAGAGTGGCGCTTGATTCGTAACGGTGTGATTACGGTGTTCGGAGGCTGGATACTGGCGGTTGCTTTCTTTGGCATTGCGGCGCTTTTTATCGTCAAAGGCCCAATCAAATTGCATGCACCGCTGTCGGGACAAAAAATTAAACGGTTCAATGGCTTTGAGCGTTTTACTCACTGGGTGATGGCAGCTAGCTTTATTGGCCTTGCTTTCACTGGCTTGCTGATACTGTACGGCAAGTATTTTGCAATGCCCTTAATGGGCGGTGTTGCCTATGGGGCATTTCTGAATATCTGTAAGAATATTCACAACTACTCTGGCCCTTTGTTTACTCTGAGCGTAGTGATTTTCTTCCTACTCTTTGCAACTCGAAATATTCCTGGCGAAGGTGATCTCACTTGGATAAAGTCATTTGGCGGAATGTTTGGTGGCAAACATCCTCCTGCTGGTTTTTTCAATTTTGGAGAAAAGATTTGGTTCTGGTTTGGTATGACTTTCTTGGGCTTGGTGATTTCAGGTTCTGGCCTTGTGCTGGACATGATTGTGCCGTTTATGCAAGTTGAGTACATACGCGGAACGATGCAAATTGCCAATATTATTCATAGTAGCGCTGCAATCTTAATGACTGCGATGGCAATGGGGCATATTTATATAGGTTCTATTGGCATGCAAGGTTCTATTGATGGCATGAAGACTGGTTACGTTGATGCTACATGGGCTAAAGAGCACCATGAGATCTGGTACAACAAAGTTAACAAATAAGGATAAGCCATGAAAAAAATCATTGCTTTTGCATTCTGTGTATTTACAGCCACATCAGTTATCGCTGCATTGCCTCCGTTGACACCGGAAGCGCAAGAGGCGGCTAACTTGGCTAAAGCAAAAACGGCTTATGGAGATAAGGTGGGTGCTTATCAACTTTGCCAAGCTCAAAACCGCGTGGCTGATCGATTTAAGGTGTCTGGTGCACCGGCACCAGCTGCTTGCACTGCTCCACCACCATTTGTTCCACCCGTTGTTGCCGCTGCAGCTGCACCAGCTGTTCCGGTAGCTCCTGCTGCTAAGTAATTAATCCGTTAGCAATTCTTGATGTAGGTAGCGTTTAGCGGCCTGTGTTTGCGGATTGGAAAAGAAGGGGCCTACGGGTCCCTTTTCTTTTATTTCGCCATGATCGATAAAGATGATGTATTGCGCAAGTCTTTGCACCTGAGCAAGTTGGTGTGATGAAAAAATGACATCAGTGTTTTGCATATCAAAATCACGAATCATTTCTTCAACCTGCTCCGTGGTATTGGGGTCAAGGTTCGCGGTAGGCTCATCCAGTAAGACTAAGTTTGGCTTTTTTAAGATTGCCCGCCCAAGACAAAGCTTTTGTCTCTCGCCAGCAGATAACTTATGAGCAGGAGTGGAGGCCAGATTCTCCAAGCCAACCCGTTCGATCACTTGCTGTACCTCTGTATCGGTCACTGTAGAGTCTGCATCCTGGATCATCGCTAAATTGGCTCTAGCTGAAGCCTTAATCATTGGGGTGTGATGTAAAACTAATGCAGTCTTATTGGCAAATGAATAGCTCACTGTTCCAGTATCTGGTTTGATTAGTCCATCTAAGAGTTTTAATAGGGTGGTTTTGCCTGCACCATTGGGGCCAATGCAAGCGGTAATGCGGTCAGCCGGAATGATGGCATGCGGAATGCTGAGAATGGTGCGACCATTACTTTTAACTCTGATATCGCGCAGCTCGATAAATCTCGCAAATTGCTCAGTTGTATTAACCATAGCGACGCTCCGCCACTTGACGGATGACAAATGTAAAAAGGTTTGCTAACAGTACGATTCCCAACAAGACAATTCCAAGTGCAAGCGCAAGCGGGAGGTCTCCTTTGCTAGTTTCTAGAGCGATTGCAGTAGTCATAGTTCTAGTGGAGTGATCAATATTGCCACCGACGATCATGACGGCGCCAACCTCAGAAATTGCCCTTGCAAGTCCGGCAAGGATGGCAATCGTGAGGGAGAAGCGACAATCCCAAATGAGCCACTTAAAGCGCGCTAGCGGTGGCAATCTGAGGCTCAAAAAGGTATCGCGATGAATTCTCCAGGAATCTTCCAAAATTTGACGGCTTAGGGCAGCAATTAAAGGGGTTGTAAGGAGGATTTGAGCCAAGATCATACCCTTGACTGTAAATAGCCATCCCCATGCCCCTAAAGGCCCTGTGCGGGATAGCAGGAGGTAAATAATGACCCCAACAATTACCGTTGGAACCCCCATTAAGGTATTTAAGACCACGATGATCCACTTCTTGCCACTAAATTCCTCGGTTGCTAGTAGCGCCCCAATTGGCAGGCCAAACAGCGTGCCAAAGAGTAGAGCAGTTAGGCTTACTTGGAGTGAGACTAGGACGATTCCTAAAACCCCTCCGTTGAGATGGGCAAGGAGAGCGAGGGCGTCTTGAAAGGCGATCAACATGCACTTGATTCTATCAAGGCAATGGCAAAATGAGCTTAATGAGATCTAAAACCCTGTTTTCTGACTGATGGCCGAAATAATTTGCCTCTGCAACGAGGTTCTTGATGTGGACTTGCGAGAGTATCTCGACTCCCATCCTATCGACTCTATTGATGAGTTGCGGGAGCAGGCATCCATTTGCAATAAGTGCATGCAATGTCAGGAGTTGGTTGAGGGAGAGATTTATTTGGCGCGAATAAAACGCCAGCGAGCAGCAGGACAGTTTTGATGACTCAAAATAGAAGCGCTCGCTTTACCATCATGAGTATGAATGTGCATAAAGGGGTTTCTACCTTGCACAGGCATTCGACTATTTATCAGTTGCGGCAAAAAATGCGCAATCATCATCCGGATTTACTTTTTCTCCAAGAATTGCAGCAGGAGCATCGCGGTCGTATTAGACGATATGGGCAGTGGCCTCTTACGGAGTTAACCCACTTTCTATCGGAAGACTTTTGGCATGACTGGCATTACGGAAAAAATATGGAGTATCCCGATGGTCATCACGGCAATGCAATTCTGTCTAAGCAGCCATTGCACAAAGGTCTTAATTACGATATCTCTGCCTATCGCTTTGAAAGACGGGGCTTATTGCATAGCGTGACTCAACTGGATGGAGTGGGTCAACCTATTCATTGCTTCTGCGTGCACTTGGCTCTATTTGAGCGGGGTAGAGAGCGCCAGCTAGAGCAAATTATTGGATATATTGAAGATTTAGCGCAAGATTGCCCCACTATCGTGGCTGGAGACTTTAACGACTGGCGTAATCGAGTGGGAGCGCCGATGAAGAAGGCTGGCTTTGAGGAGGTGTTTGAGTTCTTGACGGGCAGCCCCGCTAAGACTTTCCCCAGCATCAAGCCTTTACTGGCAATGGATCGTATTTATGTGCGCGGTCTAAAAATTCATTCTGCAGAAATTTTGCATGAGTGGATGAGGCTGTCAGATCATTTGGGTATTACAGCAGAACTGGAATTGATATGAACGATCTACTGAGTGTTTTTTTAAGACATTTTTTTGAACTCAATATTAATTGGCTGTTATTTGTGCACTTTGCCTTAGTCACCTACTTTATTGGCGTCATTATTTCCGTTAGAAGACCAGTAGGAGTTGCATTTGCCTGGATTTTTATTGTGATGACCTTTCCTGTTTTTGGTATTAGTTTGTATGTATTGATTGGTGAACGTCCAGTCGGTCGAAGATTGACGCGAAAAATTACTCGTATGAACCGAGAGTACATGCGGATTACCGAAAAGATGCGTCAAGACTATGCGGGCGATAGGCAGGGAATGCCTGCTGAGGGTAGGGCATTAAGCCTCTTGGCAGAAGCCAATAACGGCTCACCGGTCATGGCTGGAAATAAGCTTGAGTTGTTCACCAACTCCCTAGAAATTTTGCAGCATTTTATTGATGAAATAAATCAAGCAAAGAAAAGTCTTCATCTAGAGTTTTATATCTGGGCACTTGGTGGTGATGCCGATCGGGTGGGGGAGGCTTTAATTGCAGCAGCTAAGCGCGGTGTAGCTTGTCGCGTCTTGCTGGATTCGTTGGGCAGTAAAGACTGGTTTAAGTCTAAGTGGCCAGCACGTTTTCGCAATGCTGGCATTCAGGTAACTGAGGCGTTGCCAATACAGGTCGGGCGCTTTCAGTTTCGAAGAGCCGATTTGCGTTTGCATAGAAAAATATTTGTAGTAGACGGTTCCGTTGTCTGGACGGGTAGTATGAATATGGTTGATCCGCGTACCTTCAAACAAGATTCAGGTGTGGGTGAGTGGGTTGATGCGATGGTAAGGGTGCAAGGTCCAGTTGCCTCTCAGTTTGAGCTCACCTTTTCGTTTGATTGGAGTGTTGATAACCCGAGCGTTACTCACTTTAATGATCGTAATCCATCGGCAGCACCTTATGAGGGTGCGGCGCTTGCCCAAGAGCTTGCATCAGGACCAGTCTATCGGGATGATATTTTGTATCAAGTGATGTTATCGGCCATTATCGATGCTCGTGAAGAGCTCACTATTACTACGCCTTATTTTGGCCCAGATGATGGATTGTTACAGGCTCTGATGGCATCAGCGAGGCGTGGAGTAAAGGTAACCCTCATCGTGCCTAAGCTCAACGATTCCACTTTAGTGGCTTGGAGTAGCAAAAGCTTCTATACGGATCTCATGGGTTCAGGAGTGAAAATTGCTGAATTTGATGGGGGTCTGTTGCACACCAAGAGTCTGTTGGTTGACAAGAGAATGGCAATCTTTGGATCAGTCAACTTTGATCAGCGCAGCTTGCGTTTGAATTTTGAGATTAGTTTAATTGTCTACAACGAAGCATTCTGCGCTAAGCTAGAGCAATTAATTGAATCCTATTTGAGTCAATCTGACTTTATTGACCCCCTCGTATGGGCGAAGCGGCCACGCTGGAATCATTATTTAGAAAATGCTGCGCACTTAGCTTCGCCGCTACTCTAAATTGCTCCGCTAGCGCGCATGCTGGCAATATCGGATTCTGGCAATCCTAGCTCTTTCAGAATGGTATCTGTATGTTCGCCCACAGCCGGAATGGGGTCCATGCGATAGTCATAACTATCATTTAGTCCAGGAGGGAGTAGTGCAGCGATTGGCCCATTGGGCGTGCCTACTTCTGCAAATCGATTGCGGGCTTTCAATTGTTCATGTTTCCAGAGGCCCTCCATATCGTTGAGGTGGGCATTGGCAATTTGAGCTTTATCTAATCTCGCAATAAGTTGGTCTGAGCTAAGCTTGCTAAAGCAGGTATTAATAATTTCGAGCAACTCGGAGCGTTTTTCATTGCGCTTGAAGTTGCGATCGAAGCGCTCATCTTTAGCAAGTGCAGGATTTTCCAATACAGTCTCGCAAAATTGAACCCATTCACGTTCATTCTGCAGGCCAAGCATGACAGTCTTGCCGTCGCCAGCCTTAAATGGACCATAAGGATAAATGGTGGCATGCGATGCGCCATTTCTGGGCGGTGGTTCTGCGCCTTTATAAGCGTAGTACATCGGAAAGCTCATCCACTCACTCAGCGACTCCAGCATCGAGATATCAATGACAGTGCCCTTGCCAGTTTTTCCTCTTTGCAAGAGTGCGGCGAGGATATTGGTGTAGGCGTACATACCTGCAGCGATATCAGCAATGGAGTTACCGGACTTGCTCGGTGTCTCTGGGGTGCCTGTGACGGATAAGAAGCCGGCCTCACTTTGGATTAAAAGGTCATAAGCTTTTTTATCGCGATAAGGCCCATCATTGCCGTATCCAGAAATGTCACACAAAATTAATCTGGGATTATCTTTCTGTAGCACATCCGCAGTCAGGCCCATGCGTGCGGCAGCTCCTGGTGCTAAGTTTTGCACTAAGACATCAGCAGTTTTCAGTAGCTGCTTGAGTGCCGCTATTGCAGATGGCTGTTTGAGATCCAGCGTGAGACTTTCCTTAGATCGATTGACCCAAACAAAGTGCGAGCAAAGCCCATCAACTTGGGTGTCATAGATTCTTGCAAAGTCACCACCACCAGGACGTTCCACTTTAATGACGCGAGCACCTAAGTCAGCTAATTGCCTAGTACAGAAGGGTGCGGCGATGGCATGCTCAAGTGAGACAACCGTAATTCCATCTAGCGGACGAATGCTCATATCAAATTTCTATCAAAAGGATCTAGGTAAACCGAGAACATGCTCGGCGATGTAAGAGTAGATCAAGTTTGTGGAGATTGGCGCCACTTGATAGAGACGTGTTTCCCTAAATTTACGTTCAACATCATATTCGTTGGCAAAGCCAAAGCCGCCATGAGTTTGCAAGCAGACATTGGCCGCTTCCCAGGACGCCTTCGCTGCCAAATATTTAGCCATATTAGCCTCAGGCCCACAGGGCGAGTGACTATCAAAAAGATCGCATGCCTTGAAGCGCATCAAGTTAGCAGCTTCAGTTTCAATATAGCTATCGGCAATCGGAAATTGAATACCTTGATTTTTGCCAATCGGGCGATCAAACACTACACGATCATTGGCATAACGTCTTGCGCGATCAATAAACCAATAAGCATCACCAATGCATTCGGCTGCAATCAGAACGCGTTCTGCATTCAGGCCATCCAAGATGTATTTAAACCCTTGACCTTCTGTGCCGATGATATTTTCTAAGGGGATTTCTAAATTATCAAAGAACACTTCATTGGTTTCATGGTTCACCATATTGGCAATGGGCCTGACTTCCATTCCTTTCCCAATCGCATCAGCAAGATTGACGATGAAGATGGACATGCCTTCAGATTTGCGCTGCACCTCATTAATTGGGGTGGTGCGAGCTAGCAAAATCATCAGATCAGAATGTTGAATACGAGAGATCCAAACCTTCTGACCATTCACAACATACTGATCCCCTTTTTTCACGGCAGTAGTTTTTAACTTCGTGGTGTCGGTGCCGGTAGTGGGCTCTGTCACAGCCATGCTTTGGAGGCGAAGTTCACCACTAGCAATTTTTGGCAAATACATTTTTTTCTGTGCTTCAGATCCATGGCGTAATAAAGTGCCCATGTTGTACATCTGCCCATGGCAAGAGCCAGCATTGCCGCCCGAAAAGTTAATCTCCTCCATGATGACGGAAGCTTCCGCTAAACCTAATCCAGAGCCACCATATTCTTCCGGTATTAATGCTGCTAACCAGCCGGCCTCAGTCATGGCTTTCACAAAAGCCTCAGGGTAGCTCCGTTCATGATCTACTTTTTGCCAGTAGGCTGAGTCGAAATTTCCACAGAGGTCTCGTAAGGCCTCGCGCATTTCCTGGTATTGGTCTGGCTTGGGTATGACTTGATTCATGAAAGTCTCGTTTTATAGGTTTTATGTGTTTCAAACGTTAGTTTAAGCAAGATTTGAAAATCCTGGAAAATGATGAAAATCAGGCGAAAATAGCCGATATAGCATTTAAAAAATCTATCTAAATGGATAAATAAGGGACAAGGACCTGCCAATGCAAAAGAATCACCGACAAATCCTTTCTGGAGTCAAAGTTCTTGAGTTGGGCCAGCTGCTTGCAGGCCCATTTGCAGCCAAAACTCTCGCGGATTTTGGTGCAGAAGTGATTAAGGTTGAGTCCCCAGGTCTGGGTGACCCTTTGCGCAAATGGCGAATGCTTCACGAGGGCACATCAGTTTGGTGGCAAGCCCAATCTCGCAATAAGCAATCGGTCTGTTTGGATCTGCGTGTAAAAGAAGGTCAGGAGATCGCCCGAAAGTTGGCACTCGAGGCTGATGTTGTGATTGAAAATTTTCGACCAGGTACATTAGAGAAGTGGGGCTTAGGTTGGGAGCAGCTGCATAAAGTAAACCCAAAGTTGATCATGTTGCGCATCTCTGGCTATGGTCAGGATGGACCCAGACGTGATGAGCCTGGTTTTGCAGCAATTGGTGAGGCAATGGCCGGTTTGCGTTACATCACAGGCCATCCAAATGAGGTTCCAGTGAGAGCAGGTGTATCTCTTGGCGACACGATTGCAGGTTTGCATGGTGCGCTGGGTGTATTACTGGCTTTATACGAGCGAGATGCTCGCGGAGGACAAGGTCAAATGATTGATGTGGCTTTGTATGAAGCGGTATTTAATTTGACCGAAAGCTTATTGCCGGAGTACTCAGCATTTGGCGCTATTCGTCAGCCGGCAGGCGGTGCTTTGCCCGGAATCGCCCCCTCCAACGCCTATCGTTGTGGCGACGGGCAGTATGTTTTGATCGCTGGAAATGGCGACTCCATCTACAAGCGTTTAATGACCTTGATTGGTAGAGTGGACTTAGGTGAAGATCCTGCATTGGCTCATAACGATGGCCGTGCTAAGCGAGTCAGTGAGATTGATGCAGCAATTAATGCTTGGACTGAATCCTTAACTCTGGATCAGGTGCTAAAGGGTCTGCTGGAAGCAGAAGTGCCTTCTGGCAAGATTTATACGGCCAAGGATATTGCAGAGGATCCTCACTATCAGGCTCGTGGCGTGATTGAGACTGTTCAGGCTGCGAGTGGCCTAAAAGTCCAGGTTCCCGGAATTATTCCTAAACTTTCTCAAAACCCTGGATCCATTCGTTATCGCGCTCCCACCTTAGGAGAGCATACTGACGAAGTGCTTAAATCCGCTGGCCTTACTGAAGAACAAATTACTATTCTCAAAAAATCTGGGGTCCTCGCTTAATGGACCATGCGCTCCAGCATTTTTTTGGATGGTTTGGTATGCCATCCGTTGGATTGCCGGCCGTATTTATCAGTGCCTTCGTTTCTGCAACATTGCTCCCTGTTGGCTCGGAACCAATTCTTTTTGGATACACTTCATTAAATCCAAATATGTACTGGCTTGCAATCTTCGTTGCAACAATCGGTAATACCATGGGCGGTATGTTTGATTGGTGGCTTGGGCTTATAGCGAGTAAAAGAATTAAGTCTGTCGAGGTAACGACCCAGGGTCGCTTGCGAGAATGGCTCAAAGAGTGGGGCCCTAAAATGCTACTCTTTTCTTGGTTGCCTGGTTTTGGTGATCCACTTTGCATTGCCGCAGGCTGGCTCCGTTTAGCCTGGTTCCCATGCCTTATCTATATGTTTATTGGTAAATTATTACGTTATCTCACGATGACTTGGTTGCTCACCTTGGTGCCCGATAGTTTTTGGCATCAATTGGGTCATTGGCTGCATTTGATCTAAATTCATTCGTTGTATCCTATGTTTTTAATCCCTATTTATCCCTTCACTTGTTGAGAATATTGATATGTCTTCTTTAAAAGGTAAAACAGCTTTAGTTACTGGCTCTACTAGTGGCATTGGTTTAGGAATGGCAATTGCTTTAGCTAAGCAAGGCGTCAACATTATGGCTAATGGCTTTGGCGAGAAAGACGAAGCTATTGCAAAAATCAAAGCGTACGGTGTAGAGGTGGATTACCACGGCGCTGATATGAGCAAGTCTGCTGAGATTGAAGATCTGATTAAGCAAACCGAAAAACGCTTTGGCTCTTTAGATGTTTTGATTAATAACGCAGGTATTCAGTACACGGCAAATATTGAAGACTTTCCAACAGACAAGTGGGATGCCATTATTGCTATCAATCTTACTGCTGCATTTCATACAACGCACCATGCATTGCCAGGCATGAAAAAACGGAACTGGGGCCGCATTATTAATATCGCCTCTGTTCATGGCTTGGTAGCCTCTACACAAAAATCAGCTTATGTTGCGGCTAAGCATGGCATTATTGGTTTGACTAAAGTCACTGCGCTTGAGAATGCGCATACTGGCATTACCTGTAACGCAATTTGCCCAGGCTGGGTATTGACCCCCTTGGTTCAAAAGCAGGTGGATGCGCGCGCAGAGCGTGAGGGCATCACAAATGATGCCGCTAAGATTGCCTTGGTTTCTGAAAAACAACCATCTGGAGAATTTGTTTCTCCAGAGCAGTTGGCTGCTTTAGCGGTATTCCTCTGTGGTCCAGATGCATCTGAAGTTCGCGGTGTTGCTTGGAATATGGATGGTGGCTGGGCTGCGCAGTAAATAGATTTAAGGAGCTCGATCTCCTTTTTTCTTTGCGGTTTTAGCTTTGGCAGGGCGCCTTATAGACACGGTCTACTTTGCCGGCCATTAAGAGTTGGCTCGGTAGTGTGCGTCCCATTAAAGATTGCAAATCTTTTGAGCATGCTAGCAGTGCATCGATCTCCATATGGGTATTAAAGCCCATTAGGTCAAACATATGAACAAGTTCTTCCGTGCAGATATTACCAGTGGCACCTGGGGCATAAGGGCAACCACCCAAGCCGCCTAGTGAAGAGTCAAAGCGATCGATGCCGCTATTGACCGCGGCAAGAGCGTTAGCGAGACCCATGCCGCGCGTATTGTGAAAATGTAATGTCCATTGCAGCTTAGGGTATTTGGCTTGTGCTGTTTCGCAAACAGCTTGAACTTGAGCTGGATTAGCCATACCTGTGGTGTCGCAAATTGTGATGCCGCGAACACCAGCAGCAGCAAAGCGATCTACCCAGTGCATAAGATCCGCCAAGGGGGTGATTCCTGACATTGGACAGCCAAAGCTGGTAGATAAAGAGATATTCACAGCGGTACTATTTGCATGCGCCAAATCAATTACTGATACCAGTCCTTTAAAAGAGTCTTCGCAACTCATTTTTAGATTGGCTAGATTGTGTGCCTCACTAACTGACATGACGAGATTGAATTCATCTACACCAACACTCAATGCTCGTTCAGCGCCTTTGAGGTTTGGAATAAGAACAGTGTATTCAACACCGGGCACTCGATCAATTCCCCTCATGACTGCTTCAGCATCTGCCAGCATTGGAATGGCTTTAGGGCTGGTAAAGGAGGTAACTTCAATCTTGGCATACCCAGCGCGACTCAAGCGGTTAATCAGGGCAATCTTTTCTTCGGTAGGAACAAATACACTTTCCGCCTGAAATCCATCCCGCGTGACCACTTCTTGGATATAGATTCTTTTTAAGTAGGGGGATGATGGGGTGCTTGTCATATTAATATGCAGATTTTGGGCGCCAAAATAGGCTAAGCCTCTATTTTAAATAAGATTTCTGTAATTTTGCAGGATCAAACAAAATCGCTAGAATCGTTTATAGTTAGACCCATTATTACTCATAGGAGATCCTTTCATGGCATCAATCTTGACCTCTTTGGGACGTACTGTTTTGGCTGGTTTCGTACTTCTCATTCTCATCATCCTCGCTTTGGGCGGTAACTTTAGTTCAGCCGAATTGCCTTTCGTATTCCGTTGGTTGCATGTAATGTTTGGTGTGATGTGGATTGGTTTGCTCTGGTACTTTAACTTTGTGCAAATTCCTTCTATGCCAAAAATCCCTGATGAGCAAAAGCCAGCGATTGGCAAGGTAATTGCTCCAGCTGCATTGTTCTGGTTCCGTTACGCAGCACTCTTCACGGTTCTCACTGGTTTGATTGTTGCTGCTCTAAATGGTTACTTGCATCAAGCATTCACATTACAAGCCCCATTCCGTGCAATCGGTTTAGGCATGTGGATCGCTTTGGTAATGGCATTCAACGTTTGGTTCATCATTTGGCCAAATCAAAAGCGCGCTCTTGGTATCGTTGCTGTAGAAGCTGATGTAAAAGCAAAATCTGCACGCGTTGCAATGTTGACTTCCCGTTTGAATACATTGCTATCTATCCCAATGTTGTTCTTGATGGTTGCTCAATCACACAACACTACTTGGTTTGTGATCGTTTCTTAATCACTCCAATAGCATTAAAGAAAAGGCCCGCAATGCGGGCCTTTTTGTTTGATCAGCACAGCAGGCCACCTTACTGAAGTAATGGTGGCAACTCTTTGCTTAGGGCTGCCCGCTGTGCGGTAGCGGTTCCCAGTAAAGCAAATCCCAGCAGCTTTCCATCGGGAGATTCAAAGCGCGCCTCAATGCCACCGTCAATGCCGGTGGTTTTCCATTGACCTTCAGAATCCTTGGCCGGTGGAGACACTACAGTTGGAAGTGCGGGGGTTTTAATCATCACAGGCATTGCTGGGTAACTTAAGGCCGTTACTTGTCCAAGCAATGTTGGGGCTAATGCTCTTGCAGCTTGCATGATGGGCATGACATAAGGTAGGACCAAGCCCTCAACTTCTGCGCAATCACCAAGCGAATAAATATTTTTTTCACTAGTCTCTAGCTCACGATTCACCTGAATGCCTACACCCGTCTTAATGCCAGCTGCCTTTGCCAAATCCAATCTCGGTTTTAGGCCAACAGCAGATAGAACAACATCGCAAGAAATCGCTTCACCATTGGCAAGACTAATTTGGATAGCATCACCATTGCGGTTAATGGCTTTAGCGGTAGTGGAGAAGTGCCAGCGCACCCCGGCATCACTCAGCTTGTCTTGCAATTCTTTTGCTGCAGCCTCAGGTAATAGGCGACCTAAGACTTGTGGGGCTAAATCAATTACATCTACTTCATAGTCGCCCAAGACAAGATCATTCGCAAACTCGCAGCCAATGAGACCTGCTCCCAGAATTGCCACTTTCTTTTTGCTTGCAATGGCATTTCGAAACTTGGCGTAGTCCTCTAAATCATTGACGGTCAGTACTTCGTCTGCAGCGTTGCCTTCTAGCGGTATCCGAATTTGATCGGCACCTAAGGTCAGAACTAGCTTTGCATAAGAGATTGCGCCCTTGCTTGTTTGTAGTGATTGTGCAGTGGTATCAATGGCGCTGACTTCAGTCTCAGAGAGAATGTTGATTGCTAATTGCGTTGCCATGCCTTCAGCAGTAGTAGAAATCAGTTGATCAGATTCCTTCTTGCTAGCAAGTGCAGTTGAGAGCATGGGTTTGGAATAAAAATAACCAGGCTCGCGTGTGATTAGGGTAATCGGTATTGCCTTATCAAGCTTGCGAATTTCACGAACTAGTGTGAACCCAGCCAGACCACTGCCAATAATGACAATGATGGAAGATTGGGGTGTGTTTTGAGTCAAAGCTGGGCTCCAGGTAGGTAGGGGTCAATCAGAATTGCGCTAGCTAAAAGGCTTAGCTTACCTGAACCATTTCAAAATCAGACTTAGATACGCCGCAATCTGGGCACTCCCAACTATCCGGGACGTCAGCCCATGCGGTTCCAGGTGCGATACCCTCTGTCAGCAAGCCTTGAGCCTCGTCATAAATAAAGCCACACACGATACATTGCCAAGTTTTCATGTTGATTCCTTCAATATCAGACCTCAATTTTAAATTTAATCTGATTTTTTTTCTTAAGGCGGCTCATTTGGCTTAATTCTGCAAAAGTCATCAATTCTTGTTACAGTGGTCGATCTTAATAATCGCTCACAAAAGGCTTCAGATGTCAGGTAAAGAAATTATGTTCACCCCAGTTAGTCTTGGTTCAATCCAATTAAAGAACCGTCTGGTAATGGCGCCATTAACGAGGATGCGCGCAATCGCTGGCGATGTACCAAGTCCTTTGGCAAAGACCTATTACGCACAACGTGCAAGTGCTGGTTTGATTATTACTGAGGCAACCCAAATTTCCCCCTTAGGCATGGGATACCCAGCCACTCCTGGTATTTACTCGCCAGAACAAACTGCTGCTTGGAAAGAAATTGTTGAGGCAGTTCATGCCAAAGGTGGATCGATTGTTGCCCAACTGTGGCATGTGGGCCGCATTTCCCATTCTTCTTTACATCCAGACCAGGGTGTACCAGAGGCACCGTCTGCTATTGCTGCTGCAGGGCAAACTTACGGGGCAGACTGGAAGTTACACGATTATGAGACTCCCAAAGCAATGAGTCTTGATGATATCGCGCGTTTGTTAAAAGAGTTTGAGGCTGCAGCACAAAACGCTAAAGCGGCAGGTTTTGATGGCATTGAGATTCACTCGGCCAACGGTTACTTGTTAGACCAATTCTTGCAAGATAAGACTAACCAACGTAACGATCAGTATGGTGGTTCAGTAGAAAATCGCTTACGCCTTTTAGGCGAAGTGATTGAGGCTGTTAGCAAGGTGTTCTCAAGCGATCGCGTAGGCGTTCGCCTTTCTCCTTATGGCACCTTTAACGATATTGCTGATAGTGATCCAATTGCATTATTCACTGCGGCAATCAAAAAATTGAATGGCTACAAATTAGCTTATGTCCATATGATTGAGCCACGCGCAACTAGCGCAGGTGGTGGTGATCAGGTAAATGAAGAGGCGCCCGTTACCTCAGAACTTTTCCGTGCAGCCTACCAGGGTAAATTTATTACTGCGGGTGGTTACGATCAGGCTCTAGGCGAAAAAGTGCTGGAAGCAGGTTTGGCTGATGCGGTGGCTTATGGCCGGATCTATATTGCCAATCCCGATTTAGCAGAACGCTTCCAGCAGAGCGCCCCGTTAAATGCTTATAACCGCGCTACTTTCTACGGCGGTCAAGAGGCTGGCTACACCGACTATCCAACACTCTAGGCTGATTTAAGTCTGACTCAATAAACCTCGCCCTTAGAAGCGGGGTTTATTTTTTGTCTTCAGGATCTTTTAGAAGATCATATTGATTGGCTACTAGCAGCAAGGCAATTGAAGCGCAGCCCATGGCAAAGAATTGCCACTGATGCAGCATTGCCGTACCTACCACCGTCATTAATACTGTCCAAGCAATAGCCATCTTGGCTTTTTTGGTGAGTGGTTTCATTATCTTGAGCCTCTAAGCTTGCGCCTTCACTTTATTTAACATGCGACGAAGTGTATCGTCCTTCAGGATGTAATGTTGCCACAAGCCAGCCAAAGCGTGAATGCCAATTAGGAAGTACAGCGAATTTCCTAAAAACTCATGAATTCCTTCGACCAGTTTTTTCATCTCTGGATTGGGGGTAAGCAGCTGAGGCCACACCAAGCCAAAGAAATGGATTTCTTTGCCGCCATATTGAAAATACAGAATTCCAAAGATGGGGGATATCAGTAGTAAGGCATACATGAGCCAATGCATGGCCTTGGCTAAAGAGATGAATAAGGGTTTGGGGTTTGTGGGCCTGGGAACACCATAAGCGAAGCGGACCATCAAGCGAAGGGCCATAGCTATAAAAATGAGCTGACCAAAGACGCCGTGAATGGTTTTGCAAAGCTCACGTGGCTCACTCCCTTTGGGGAATTGCCCCTTTAATTCGATGCTAATAAATGCTGCTATTACGAGTAAGAAGACTAGCCAGTGTAGAAAGACAGAGGCAGGGTGATAACGGTTTGTTGACATAGGGTGCTATTGAAATGAAGAAAGATTCATCATAAATGATAATGAATCTCATTAACAATAACAACCTTATGGGTAATTTCCCTTAATTTAGCCTGACTTTAGCGCTTAGCTCGTTAGCAGGACCCCTCTTATCAATCTGCGAAAGTCGTAGTGCTTCACTCTCAAAGTCGAGTTGACCAGGATGAAATTCATCATCATTTTGAAGGTCAATCACATAGGTCCAAACAAGCTCTCGGCCACGGTTCTTATAAACATCAACTACACGTTTCATATGTACCGCCTTTATGGTGATGCTGAATGACTGCCTGAGGATGGGCTTTGGGTATTTATCTGTGGATTTAAGATCTTCTTCAGTGTAATCAAGTTTCGCGGCTCAATGCGGATGATGCCACCTCTAGGACTATCGATATCTGCGATCAAGAAAAATGAGACGGCGATCACAAAAGGAAAAATCATAAAGAGGGCAATATTCTTTTTAAAGTTTCGCGCTCCAAACCCGACTAACAAGTTCGCACAAATCGCAATAGCCGTCATGAGAGTCCATGCAGTGCTAGGAATACGGTTCCACCAGGATGCCTGTACATAACCCTGAGAATTGAGAACATCATTCATGCCAGAGACAGTAAGCGCAATGGTTGCCGTTTGATTGCTGCGTGCAATTGGCAAAATTTCCTGCCATAAAGCATTTTGTAGGCGATCCGTTTTTAGATGGATATCGTGAATCTTTTCTTGATCTTGTTTTGAATAAAACAGAATACGTTGATCTAGGTATTGCATGAGTAAGTCTTTGGTGGCCAAGCTTGCTTTAGGGGGTAGCAAGTCTGCGCGAAGATATTCTGTGCCGATCGCATTGGCCTCCGCTTCCTCAAGGGCTTCCCGTTGGTCATGACGATCAATTGCCATCGAAAAGGTAAATCCAATGATGAGGGCTAGCAGAGTGAGCGTGGCTGTTTGAATAATTCCTAGATCTTCGGAGGTTTCAGTATCTTTAGTGCGGTAGCGACTCAGGATGACGCTACCAAACCAAACAGTAAATGCAAATACTAGGAATGAAATTCCAAAAACAAGCAGGGGATTATTGATGATGGATTTAATTTAAAAAGTTCCTGGATACAAAATATCTTTAGTGACATTTTGGATATCACGATGTCCAGTAAACGCCATGGTGATGTCCAATTCATTCTGAATAATTTCTAGGCACTTTGTAACCCCAGCTTCACCCATGGCGCCCAAGCCATATAAAAATGGTCGGCCAATCATGGTGCCGCGAGCGCCGAGGGCCCATGCTTTTAAAACATCCTGACCAGATCGAATGCCGCCATCCATCCAGACTTCAATATCTTTACCAACAGCCTCCACTATTCCTGGTAAAGCTTGAATACTAGAAATAGCGCCATCTAATTGACGGCCACCATGATTTGAAACTATCAAAGCATCTGCTCCAGAGTTTGCAGCGAAGCGTGCATCCTCTGCATCCAAAATGCCCTTGATGATGAGCTTTCCGCCCCAGAGTTTTTTAATCCATTCCACATCATCCCAACTGAGTCCTGGATCAAATTGCTCCGCAGTCCAGGAGGAGAGGGAGGACATATTTCCCACTCCAGTGGCGTGCCCAACAATATTGCGGAAGGTTCTGCGTGGTGTCATTGCCATTCCAAGGCACCAGCGTGGCTTAGTTGCCATGTTGATCATATTGGCTATGGTGAGTTTGGGTGGGGCGCTCAGACCATTCTTTAGGTCTTTATGACGCTGTCCCAAAATTTGCAGGTCAAGCGTCAGCACTAAGGCTGAGCACTTCGCAGCTTTGGCGCGTTCAATTAAGCGCTCAATAAAGCCGCGATCTTTCATCACGTAGAGCTGAAACCAAAATGGTTTGGTAGTTCTTTCAGCAACATCTTCGATGGAGCAGATGCTCATCGTAGATAAGCAAAAAGGCACGCCAAATTTTTCCGCTGCTTTAGCAGCCAAGATCTCACCATCGGCGTGTTGCATGCCTGTCAGTCCAGTAGGCGCGAGCGCTACAGGCATCGTCACTTCTTGACCAATCATCGTGGTTTTACTTGTGCGATTCGTCATATCAACAGCCACGCGTTGACGTAACTTTATTTTCTGAAAGTCGGATTCATTGGCGCGATAGGTAGATTCAGTCCAAGAACCAGAATCTGCATAGTCATAAAACATCTTGGGAGTACGTTTTTTATGGAGTACCCGTAGGTCTTCGATATTGGTAATGATTGCCACAATCTATCCTTCTATTGAATGCCTTATATATGAGGCATTTATCTAATTAAACTCTATCTTAGCAATACCAAGGATTTGTTTCTACAATGCTAGGGTATCCCGCCCTTGGAACCCCACAATAGCTTACTGTCGACATCCCTTCTGAATGCCTCAACTCAATCTTGCAACCATCTCTTATTTACTGATTGCGACCGCCTTATGGGCTGGTAATGCGATTGCAGGGCGTGTATTAGTGGGCAGTGGGGCGGTTTCACCCATTACATTAAGTGCGGTGCGTTGGGGTTTAGCAGCACTGTTATTGCTGCCTTTGGGTTGGCGTGTCTTTGCTTCTAATAGCGCCTTATGGCAGAACAAGAAGCGTTTTGTCTTGTTGGGTTTGTTTGGTGTCGGAAGCTATAACGTACTTTTGTATCTTGCACTAGAGACTTCAACGGCGATTAATGTCACCTTGATTGGGGCAAGCATGCCCATTTGGATGCTATTCATTGGCGCAGTTTTTTACCAAACCAAACCGGATCTATTGCAGTTAGTTGGCGCAGTTGTTTCGCTGCTGGGCGTTGCGATTGTTTTGACGAGAGGTGATTTATCCACTTTGCTTTCCATGCAAATGGTGCTTGGCGACTTATTAATTATGTTAGCTACGATTACATGGGCTTTCTACAGTTGGATGTTAAGTCGTCCAGGCTCTAGCACTGAACGACAATGGCCTTGGGCTCAATTTTTAATGGCGCAGGTTTTTGTTGGTCTATTGTGGACAGGATTCTTTGATGGATTTGAGATTGCTGCGGGACATGCTTATTTAGAGATTAATCTTTGGACTGCATCCTTGATTTTATTTGTTGCCATCGGCCCTTCATTGATTGCTTATCGTTGCTGGGGTCTTGGTGTCAACGGGGCAGGGCCTACTGTTGCAGCCTTTTTTGCCAATTTCATTCCTTTATTCACTGCAATCCTTTCTGCTGCGATGCTTGGTGAGCCGCCCCAGTTATTCCATGGTTTGGCATTTGCTTTGATCGTGACTGGAATTGTGGTTTCCTCGAGAGGAAATAAGCTGTAAAGCCCAGCAAAAGCCTCAAAAAGGCATCTTCATGGGGGTTTTAACAAGATCGCCCAAAAAAGCGCCTAAATCAGTATCATTTAGGGCTAATCACAGAATCCCTAGGAAATCGCTATGCCAGGCTTACTCCCCAACGTTGATCCAGATGGTTTATTAGAGTTCTCGGTCGTTTATACCGATCGATCCCTAAATCACATGTCTGAAGAATTCAAGCGTGTGATGGTTGATATTTCAGGAGTGCTGAAAGACGCTTATAACGCCAGTTCTGCAGTAATTGTTCCTGGCAGTGGCACTTTCGGTATGGAGGCTGTAGCACGTCAATTTGCCAATAAGCAAAAATGCTTGGTTTTGCGGAATGGCTGGTTTAGCTATCGCTGGACACAAATTTTTGATCTGGCCAATATTACGAGTGACGTTACAGTGATCAAAGGCCGTCAGTTGGAAGCTTCTACCCAGGGCGTTTTTGCACCTGCACCGATTGAAGAGGTAGTTGCTTTTATCAAAAAAGAAAAGCCAGCAGTTGTTTTTGCGCCGCATGTTGAAACTTCTGCAGGCATCATCCTGCCGGATGACTATCTCAAGGCAGTTGGTGAAGCTGTGCGCTCAGTGAACGGCTTGTTTGTTCTCGATTGCATTGCTTCAGGTGCCATGTGGGTGGATATGAAAGCCTGCAATGTGGATGTATTGATTACTGCACCTCAAAAAGGTTGGAGCAGTTCACCATGCTGTGCATTGATCGCCCTTGGTGAGAGAGCTCGTGAACGTATTGATGCAACACAAAGCAGTAGTTTTTCTATGGATCTCAAAAAATGGTGGCAAATTATGGAGGCTTATGAAAAAGGTGGTCACGTGTACCACACGACTATGCCTACTGATGCATTGAAGATCTTGCGCAACGTCATGAAAGAAACCCAATCTCTTGGCTTTGCGGCACTTAAGGCAAGGCAAGTAGAGTTGGGTGCCAAAGTGCGTGACTTATTAGTTTCGAAGGGCTATCACTCTGTATCTGCTAAAGGCTTTCAGGCTCCGGGTGTAGTAGTTAGTTACACCAAAGATCCTGACATCCAATCTGGCAAGAAGTTCATTGCTCTTGGCTTGCAAACTGCTGCGGGCGTGCCTTTGCAGTGCGATGAAAGGCCGGACTTCCGTACGTTCCGTATTGGCTTATTTGGCTTGGAGAAGTTGGCCAACGTAGATCGGACAGTAGGTCATCTCGAAGCAGCGTTAGAAAAAATTACTGAGGCAGAAGCTCAGCCTGCGTAATCCCTTGTTCTAGAGAAAATAAAGGCCATCTGATGATGGCCTTTTTCTTTACAAAATAAAGTATTCATGACCAATATTTAAGTATTATTGAAGCATCCACAAACCATCTTGGAGAATCTGATGATTTCTCGTCTTGCCCACCTTAGCGTGGCCACCTTTATTTCCTTAGCCATTGGCATTTCTCCTATTTCAGTGATGGCTGCTGATCCAGTTCCTGCAACAGCCCCAGCCGCTTCTCCAGCAGCAAGCTCAGAAGAGAAGGTGGTCGAGAAGAAAGTGAAGAAGGAAAAGAAAGCTGAGAAAAAAGTGAAAAAGAAATCGAAGAAGAAAGCTAAGGTAGTCACTCAGTAACACCACACCCACCCCTTAATGAAGGGGTTCGGCACCATCAAAGTCATTGAGTTCACTTGAGCTCGGTGGCTTTTTTCTTGGGCCATCATTACGCACTAATAGCCACATCGCAAAGATCACCAAACTCATGCCGCAAATTTGAATCCAGGTAACGGGTTCTGACAAAATAAAATAGCCCAAAAAGATCGTTGATACCGGACCCAATATTCCGGCCTGGGCTACCAAGGGCGAGCCAATGCGATTAATAGCAATCATAATGAGCAGCATCGGAATTACCGTGCACAAGCTTGCGTTTAAGAGGCTCAACCAGTAAATCCCTTGGGCTTGCTCGAAGATAGCGCTTGGGTTGTAGAGGGATGACTGTATGAAGCTAAGGACCGCAGAGGCGGTGCTTGCATAGACCACTAGCCGAACGCTACCAATGCGCTGAACCATTTCTCCCGAGCCAATCATATAGGTCGCATAGGAGCAGGCGCTAGCAAATACTAAAGCCATCCCAAGCCATGCGCTAATACCAGTGGAGCTAGCATCCTGAATAAAAACAATGAATACACCAAGGTAGCCCACTACTAGTGCATACCATTGCAAACGGGAAATGATCTTCTGCAATACAAAGTATGAGATAACGAGCACGATGGTTGGGGTGAGATACAGCACGATTCGCTCAAGGCCAACGGATATATATTGCAGCCCTAGAAAATCTAAATAGCTCGATAGAAAGTATCCTAGAAATCCTAAGAAAAATAATTTGAACCGATCGGACCAAGTGAGTGGGCTCATTGCTTTCCTTCGCGATTCCCACCAGTAGATTGCCCAAAACATCGGCAGCGCCATCAACATGCGTAAAGCTAAAAGCGTTTCTGCATTGGCGCCATAGCCAAAGGCAAGTTTAACGAGGATGGCTTTTCCGGAAAAGAGCATCGAGCCTACTCCGGCCATCAAGATGCCATAGAGGTAGTGACGTTGATGGTGCGCTGCGCTTACTGATTGCATAAGACTTTATAACAGCTTATTGAGCAAGCTTCTCATCTCTAGGATGGTTTCGGAGGGGGTTAAGCCAATGGGACCAATACCCTTGCTGACTAAGCTATCAGCTGCAGCTGCATGGAGTTGCACAGCAAGACTAGTAGATTGCCATAAGTTCAGTTGGTGGCGAATGCCTTGGGCTGTAATTGCAGCAATACTTCCCGTCAGAATATCTCCCATACCTCCAGTACCCATGCCAGGATTGCCTTCCTCACACTGTAGGGCGGAGTGTTGGGGCGAGCTGATCAAAGTATGTTGACCCTTTAAGATAGCAATGGATTGTGTGAGTGCGATCAATTGCTCTAGGGCGGAAAAGCGATCAGCTTGAACATCCTCTGCGCTGATGCCTAGTATTTTGGCTGCTTCACCTGGATGTGGTGTGAGTACAGTTTGCCCAGGAAATTGTTGATTCCGCTGTTGTAATAGTGCTAAAAGGTCTTTGGATTCTGCAATGAGATTGAGCGCATCTGCATCAATGATGAGGGGTGCATTAGGGTAGTGAAGCACGGCGTTGAGCCACGTAGACGCAAGTTCAGATTTACCAAGTCCTGGACCAATCGCAATCACATCGGGCTGAGCATCTATTAAGGCCGTATCAGCCTTTTGATGCGCTAATCGAATCATTAGCTCTGGAGTATCAATGCAGGCATGCGCAGATGCGGGATCGAGTATTTCCAAAATCGTCCAGCCTGCACCGAGATGAAGGCAGGCATTTCCGGCAAGTAATAGGGCGCCTGCCATTCCAGGTGCGCCACCGATTAACAGGGTTTTTCCAGCATTGCCTTTATGTTCATTAGCCCCGCGCCTTAAACGCTTGGCTAGCTCGAATGTTGCCAGTGGTGAGATCATCCCAATAGTATCGCTCCTATTTCCTGAACTTAGAGGCGGATTGATGAGGATCGATTTTTTAATCCGCTACTTTTGCGCCTTGAATATTGTGACGCTGCATGACATTAGCTACAAATCCAGATTGCTTTAGCTGGGTAATCACTTCGCTTAAGTAGGTAATGGTAATTTCAAAATTGGGCCTTGCTTTTGGAATACCAATCGCTTGGTCAATGACCATGAAACGTCCTGGCAACATACGCAATCCTTCATAACGTCTCGCATCACTTTCTAGCTGTTGCTTTACGCCAGCGGCAACATTACCCTTGCCAGACATAAAGTCATCGACTACGGTTTGTGAGCTAGCGGCTCGTAGTAGAGTCGCATGCTGTATTTCTCGCGTAAGGTAGAGGTCATAAGCACTACCTTTGCCAACGACGATTTCACTACCAGCCATATCTACCTCCTCATTGCTCTTGAAAGGGGAGGAGGTTTTAACCATATAGGCGCCTTCAATTTGGATATAGGCCGGGGTATAGCTGATATCAGCACCACGAACTGGATCGATCGCCACAAACACAAGATCAATGTCACCACTTTTGACACCATCTACGGTTGCGCTAGCGGTTTTAAAGGGTATTAGTTGCACTGGTAGATTAATGCGTTGGCCAATTTCGTGAGCGATATCAATAGTGATGCCACTGAGTTTTTTAGTGACAACATCTTCATAGGCTAAAACAGGATTACCTAAGTTAATTCCAACACGTAAGGTTCCGGTTGGTGCAAATGATTTGAGGGGGCTAGGGTCAATCGTTTTCATCGCTTGATAGGGTTGACTAAATGTCACCTGTGTAATAGAGAGTAAGACACAGCAGAGGAAGTATTTCATATGAGAGCCGGGATAAAAAAACCGCGGCGGACCGCGGTTTCATTTAATTGCAGAAAAACTTATTTCTTCGCATCTGCTGCTGGAGCTGCGGCCGGTGCCTCTGGAGCTGCTGCAGGAGCATCTTTCTTTGCTTCTTCAGCATGAGTAGCTTCAGCGCCATGCTTTTCGCCGCCCATATCAATATTGCCGTCGCCTTTGAGGAGTAAATAGGCGGTGGCACCAACTAATACCAGTACCATGATGATGATTGAACGGTTACTCATTGCTTTTCCTTCGGTTTGGTTGAAATTGAGCCAATATTAACCCTTGTTGAAGCCGGGGTAAATCCCAACTAGCCCTAGGGGTGACTTAGCAGCGTTCATTTAGGTATTAACACTAAGTTTTTCGCAAGGTGTTGCGGTCATATGTTTGCAAAACGTGAGGGGTAATATGCATTTGATACTGATATCAAAGGGAAAAATATGAGCCCAAAGCTCCCCGTTAATGATGCCCAGACCATTACGAATTTTTTGAGTCTTGAGCCACATCAAATTTCTGAAGAAAGCTCAGAGGAGTCATATAAGCTTGCGTTTGATGACGAAGCCTTTTTGGCTCGCCGAGAGACCATCGGAATTCGCTTCGAGCTTGAGCTTTTAAAGCCAGAAATTCTACTGAATGAGCATGGCATTGATCACACCATCACAGTCTTCGGATCAACACGTTTTGTTAGCCGTGATCAGGCGCTCGAGATGGAAAAGAATGCGCAGACTGTTGATGAACAGGTCAAAGCTAATCGGACCTTGCTCCATAGCCACTATTATGAATCTGCACGTCAGTTTGGCAATGTGGTTGCTCACTACAACAGAACTCAAGATGAAGCTTCTAACAAGCTGCACATTTGTACTGGTGGCGGTCCTGGCATTATGGAGGCAGCCAATCGTGGCGCCTTTGAGGCGGGGGATCTAACCATCGGGTTTAATATTAGCCTGCCAAGAGAGCAGCATCCCAACCCATACATTAGCCCTGGTTTAAGTTTTCGGTTTCACTACTTTGCCTTACGCAAGATGCATTTCATGTTGCGAGCAAGAGCAATCGTTGCGTTTCCCGGGGGCTTTGGTTCGTTTGATGAGCTCTTCGAAGTGCTTACCTTGATGCAGACCAAAAAGGTGACACGCTTTCCGGTGATTCTAGTCGGCAAAGAGTTTTGGACTGGCATGGTGAAGTTCCAGGAGATGATCGAGTTTGGTGTGATTGATGAAGAGGATATGAAGGTCATTCATTTTGTAGAGACGGCAGAAGAAGCCTGGGGAGTAATCAAAAATCACTATCAATTAGCTTAAGGAAAGCTTTCATCGCCTGGTTACTTCGCCTGTAAAATAAATAAAGCCCTATCATGACACCACAAGACGCCAGCATCGCCACCTCTCTAGATCTCCCCAGCTACTTTCTGGGTACCATCATGCTTTTGCTGGTGATGATCTTCCATGGCCTAATCGTGCTGCAAATTGCTAAGCGGTATGAAGTTAAATCTTTTTTATATTTAGCGGAAAAGAAATACTCTGAGGTTACGCTATGCTTTTATATTAGTGTTTTCTGTTTATTTCTAACTCATATCGCTGAAATTATTCTTTGGGGTATTGCGCTTTATGCTTTAAAACTGCTCCCCAACTTAGGTCAAAGTATTTTATTTAGTGGTAGCACCTACACAGCCATGGGGTTTATGGAAGACATCTTGCCTGACGGCTGGAAAATGTTGGCAGTAATTATCGCCTTCTCCGGAATGTTTGCTTTTGCTTGGACTGCTTCAGTGATGATCTCCATGACGAAAAATTTTCGCCAGGCCTATACCAAGCGCCACATGGAAAAACTGAATATTGCCTCCGAAATTATTGATCGATTTAAATAGAGCATGACTAAGACATGGGATGCCGTCATTATTGGCGGTGGTGCAGCCGGCTTATTTTGTGCCGGTGTTGCTGGTCAGTTAGGCAAAAAAGTTTTAGTCCTCGATCACGCTGCGGTATTGGGCGAAAAGATTCGCATTAGTGGGGGCGGGCGTTGTAACTTCACTAACTTACACAGCAGTCCGGCTAATTTTCTCTCGCTCAATCCCCATTTTGTAAAAAGTGCGCTTGCTAAATACCCATCAAAAGAATTTATTAAGTTAGTGGGTTCCTATGAGATTGCCTATCATGAGAAACATCAAGGGCAGCTTTTTTGTGATGACTCAGCCAAGCAAATTATTGACATGCTGATGTCAGAGTGCGCTAAGGGTAAGGCCACTATTCGCAATCCCGTTTCGGTCGAATCGATCGTTCAGCAAGAATCAGCTTGGGTAGTCCATACAAACACAGGTATTGAAAAAACCAAAGCAGTCGTCATGGCGACGGGTGGCCTGCCGGTGCCTGCAATTGGTGCCACTGCTTATTCTTTGGATATTGCAAAACAATTTGGGTTGAATGTAATTGACCCAAGGCCTGCATTGGTCCCTCTATCATTTACTGCTGACACCTTCGGCAATCTGAATGATCTCGCTGGTTTAAGCGTTCCCGTCAGAATTGCATCCGGCTCAAAAGGTCGGCGTTATGGCGCATGTCGATTCAACGAGGATTTACTCTTGACGCATAAAGGTTTATCAGGCCCAGCAGTTTTGCAGGCAAGTAGCTATTGGGTAGAAGGCGAGCCAATTCACATTGACTGGCTTGGTGCGGTTGAGGTACCTGGAGCATTTAATTGTGATGAGCTTTTTAACGATGAGGATAATCGCTTGAAACTCACAGAGACAATTTTGTCTTCTGTTTTGCCCCAGCGTTTGGCTAAAGCATTTACTGAACAGAAAAACATGGGCGGTCGTAAATGGACTGAAGTGTCTAAAAAAGATCGTCAAGCGCTTAAAGAGTTGCTTACCAATTGGGCTGTGAAGCCTGCTGGAACCTTGGGCTGGAAGAAGGCCGAGGTAATGCTCGGCGGTGTTGATACCAAAGATCTAGATGGGCAGACCATGATGTCACGCAATCATGCAGGATTATTTTTTATCGGTGAGTGCGTTGATGTTACTGGCCATTTGGGTGGCCATAACTTCCAATGGGCTTGGGCTAGCGGCTTTGCTTGCGCCCAAGCGCTTTAATACACCTCAATCTTTGTTCTTTTTCTTCTTTTCGCGAGAGCGAATATTGAGCAGCTCAACGGAGAGTGAGAAGCCCATTGCAACATATACGTAGCCTTTGGGAATATGAACGCCCATACCCTCAGCAATCAGCACTACACCAACGACGGTTAAAAATGATAGGGCAAGTACTTTAATTGAGGGGTGGCGATGGACAAAATCACCAATTGGTTTTGCGGCAATCAGCATTATTAAGACTGAAGCAAGTACTGCGGCAATCATGACGCTGATTTCATCAACCATACCAACAGCAGTAATCACGCTATCAAGCGAGAAGATGATATCCAGCAGGCCAATTTGCAGGACTGAACCAACAAATAAAGCAAACATTGATTTATTGGCGTTTTGACTATTTGGATTACTAGGATCATCACCATGTTCGCCAACTTCTACTTCAACATAGATCTCCTTGGATGCCTTCCAAATTAAGAAGAAGCCACCTAGCAATAAAATCAGATCCCTGCCGCTGATTGCATGATCATTAAAGCTAAGGAGTGGGTTGGTAAGGCCCATTACCCATGACAAGCTGAGCAATAACAGAATGCGGGTGATTAAAGCAAAAATTAAACCAAAACGCCGTACCTTTTCCCGGATCTCTAGGGGCAACCTATTCGCAATGACGCTGATAAAAATAATATTGTCTATGCCTAGAATAATTTCTAGCGCTGAAAGTGTTAAAAATGCCACCCATGCATTAGGGTCGCTAATCAGTTGCAAGAGACTTTCCATTATTTTTTATTTTCAGAGTGAACTTGGGCTTAGTTTATCTAAGTCAAATCAAATGGTAATAATGACGCTTAAGCCCACAAAAGCGATGAGGTCATCTGTGCCTTAATTGGCCTGATTTCTCATCCAATCGGCGGTATTAAAAAAAGATTCCTCAAGTTGCTTAGCGGCATTACCTTCTATATTGCAGTCTTCAAGCGCTTGATACATGCAGGCAAGCCATTGATTGCGCTCTTTGAGCCCAATTTTGAATGGTAAATGTTTAGCTCTCAGCATAGGGTGGCCATATTTTGGTGAGTAGATATCGGGGCCACCCATCCAGCCGGTCAGAAAGAATTTAAGCTTTTCACGGGAGCCGGAGAGATCTTGGGGGTGCATGGCACGCAAGTCGGAAAACTCTGGCTCTAGGGCCATTAAATCGTAAAAGCGGTCTACGAGCTCATCGACCTTATCAATGCCGCCTATTAGCTCATAAATGCTCTGCCTATCAGTCATATTGGCATTTTAATGCTTTAAATTAGGGGAAATTGGCAGTTTGCTAATTTCGGTATAGAGTTAATATGAAAATTTCATAAACACCTTCTTTATAGGAGCTTAAAAATGGATGCAAAAGAATTGCAAAATTGGCAACGAGAGAAAGCTAAAGAGCTGTTTGATTACTCACATACCCTATTAGAAGCCGCCAAGAAACTGAGCGAGCACCATCTTGCTGAGGTTGAGTGGGGCATGAAAAATGCTTTAGATAGTGCAAAGTCTGCCGCAAAGAACGACTTAGCAAAACTAAAGGATTTGCAGGAAGAGGCTGCTAAAGAGGCTGCTAAACGCGCTACGGCCTATCAGAAGAAGGTCAAATCGGTGCTGAAAGATCTTGGCGACAGTGCTGCCGATGAAACCGAGAAGCATCTTGAAAAAGTGCGCGCCTCCTTAGTTACTTGGCTTGAAGATGCTGAGAATAAATTGCCAGCGCATGCAGAGAAGTTATCCAAGGTAGTTCATGAAATGTCCACCACTGGTCAGAACATGTTTAAAGAAGGGCGCCGTATTGTGAATGAGGTTGCGGATACTGCAGAAAAAAATATCGATGAGTTGGTGAAGAAATCCTCGGGATCCAAAAAACCAGCGGATAAGAAGTCTGATTAGTATTGCGTTTGAATATTGAGCACTATCCAGAGCCGCCTCACATCCTGAGGCGGTTTTTTATTGCCAGCCCTGTATCCAGAGCTCACTATTCGTCAGATCTCGCCAAGAAATCAGCGAAACTTTTTTCGTATAGACCGCTTCAATTTCAACGAATTCAATTCGTTCATTTGGAGACTCTGGCAGAATTACCTTACTCACTAAAAAATGCTTTTGTTTGGCAATTGGTTTAACGGCTGTCCATTTGCTCAGCAAAAGTTTCTTAGGGTTTGCTTGGTTCATGACTTCAAAGTGCACTGCATTGATAATCTCGCTCTTGGCCGATGAGCACACCTGTAGAGGGGGTGAATGTGTAAGTTGATGCTTGGGTGAGTCCGGGGCATTGTTGATCAAAGTAGCTTTGGTTGCCAAGACTACCGCAATAGTTTAGCTTCAGACTCTTAAATTCCATTTGGGCTTTTCTAAGCACCATGGGAACTTTCGTCTCTGTCATTGAGTTGCAAGTCCAGCTGGTATAAGTTTCTCGCTCGCAGGCCGATAAGCAGAGGAGGGTGATGGTCAGGAGGATCAGCCGATTGAGGGGAAGGTGCATGGGTCTAGGATAGCTAATATTTCAAAGGCCCGCTGATGTAACTGTAAAAAGCACCCCAAAATTCCCCAAGCTTTTTGATTTGGTATTACTATTTACGTCAGATTGCTTAATTAAATGACTAATTAAACAACCAATAAAAATAGATATTAAAAATCTTTAAAGGAGACCTTGTGGATACAAATCGGAGAGACGCTCTTAAGTTGGGCGCTACCGCAGCTGTTAGTGGTATGTTTATTTCAAGTGCCATGGCTGCCCCTGGCGACCATCAAACTATTGTGGTTCAGCCAATGACTGGCAAAGCCGGCCTACGTATTGCTAATTATTTACCGAAGATGGGCGCAAGCTCGCGATTGGGTCTAGTGACAAATGATGGTCTCGTGGTGGATATCGCTACGGAAGCAAAGCGCCAGAAGATTGAGCTCTCTTTTGATCCAACCTCCATGATTTCTTTAGCAGCCTCTGGTAATCGTGGCTTGGTAGAGTTGGCAACTATTTTCAAAAACCGTGGCTCGAATTTAGTTAGCGTGAACAATGTAGTTTTTCTATCACCAATTCCTAAACCGCAAAGCAATATTTATTGCGTGGGCTGGAACTATTTAGACCATTTTGAAGAAGGTTTAAAGCACCGCGCTGATACTTCTGTAAAAGAGTACCCAAAAGTGCCTGTACTCTTTACTAAAGGTACGCAAACGATGAATGGTCCTTTTGATCCCATTCCTTATGATGGCAGCTACTCCACTATGATCGACTGGGAGGCGGAGTTGGCGGTTGTGATCGGCAAGAAGGGCAAAAACATAACCGAAGAAAATGCTATGGATTATGTTTTCGGCTACTCAGCCTATAACGATACGACTGCACGCGATGTTCAGCAAAAGCGTCACTCAGGTCAGTGGTTTAAAGGTAAGAGCTTGGATGGGCACGGACCAATGGGGCCATGGATTGTGACTGCTGGTGGCGTCAATTTAGAAGATACCCGCATTATTTGTCGTGTAAACGGCGTTGAAAAGCAAAACGCAAGTTACAAGCAAATGTATTTCAAGATCCCAGTAATTATTTCCGAGCTCTCTCGCAGCCTTACATTGTTACCAGGCGACATTATTGCGACGGGAACCCCTTCTGGAGTTGGTGCCGGAAGAACTCCTCAAGAGTTCCTGAAGCCAGGAGATGTCATGGAAACAGACATTACTGGTGTTGGCATCATTCGCAACAAGATTGCGTAAGCAATTGACCTTACAAGGCAGGGATTAGAGAACCCAGAAGTGATGGGTTCCATCCTTGCCTAGTTGTTCTACTAAGCCAAATTCCCAGTCTAAGTAAGCCTGCATGGCCGCAGGATCTGCGCTGGTACCCTCATAGGGGCGCTTGTAACGATCTAAGGGTGGCGAGGCAAGGCGACTAGGCCCTTTTTCAAGCTCAAGACCGGCGGCAGCCCAAGCCGCATTGCCCCCCTGCAGTACTAATACTTCTGCCTTCTTGAGGGATTGCAGCTCTTGTGCAACAAATATACTTAATTCAGTTGGTGTGCTAGTCAGTACATAGCGATCCACTTGCGGAATTTTCTTGAGCGCGTTCTCTAGTTGTGAGCGTAATGCATACCAGCTACCAGGAATATGTCCCTTCACATAATTGGCGTGGGTACTGAAATCTACGGCAATCGTATTGCTATCAGTCTTAAGCCACCGAGAGAGCGTATCAGCATCTACAAATTGAACTTGAGGAAGCGTAGGTAAGGGCGCCTTCCAGATTCCCTGTTCAGTGAGGTCGGATACCTGAATGTCATCTACTACATAAACATCCCAGGCCATCTGCGCTAACCAAGATGCTGGCATATTGGCTCTGACGCTGCTGCTGGGGTCGACCAAGACAATGCGGGCCCCACGGACTGGTGCAAGCATTTCAGTTTCTTGGACTAGTTGGCCGCCTGGTGCAGAACGAAAGCCTGGAAGATGGCCCACTTCATATTCTTCAGGAGTTCGGGTATCAAAAAAATAAGTCGTGCGCTCAGACTGAGATTTCCATCGCTCAATTTCAGCAAGGCTAGTGCGTTTAACTTTTGCTCTATCGGCAACGCTGCGAGCGCGACCCGATGCTTCGCTTGCCGTGCTCTCACTCACTTCTTTAAATCTACGACTCTGACCTTTATCTAACTCTTGCCCGGCAAGAGTCCAGCCAATGGTGCCATTACGCAGCGCATTGACTTCATTTGGAATGCCTGCATTAATCAAGGATTGGGTGCCAATAATGCTGCGTGTTCTACCGGCACAGTTCACAATAATTTTGGTTTTTGGGTTTGGTGCTAGCTCGGGGACACGCAGTACTAGCTCAGCTCCTGGTACGCTGATGCCGCTGGGAATGCTCATCGTGTTGTACTCATCAAAGCGACGCACATCAACCACCACTATATCTTCTTGATCATCTAGAAGTTTTTTCACTTCTTGGGCAGACAGAGAGGGGGTGTGGCGTTTAGATTCAACGAGCTCCCCAAAAGATTTACTAGGTACGTTCACATCCCGAAATAATTCACCACCGGCTGCTTTCCAAGCCTGAATCCCACCCTCGAAGATAGAGACATCGACATAGCCAAGAGTGATTAATCGCTGCGCCGCTAACTTAGCATCACCTTCACCATCATCAAGTGTCACGATAGGAACATTTTTTCTGGGTAGCTTGCCGTATGCATCTATCTCAATACGAGAGAGTGGTAGATTGGCGGCAAATAAAGGATGTTCTTGTGCGTGTGGATCTTCCTCGCGCACATCTAAAAAAGCAATTTCTTCTTTATTCAACAGTTTATTGCGAACAAACGCGTAGTTTTTAGTTGGAATACCCATATATTTTCTGATTCAGTTTCGTTGGTATAAATTTAGTCTAACTTGGCGCCGGATTTTTTGACCACTTCACTCCAACGCACAATCTCTTGGTTAATGTAGTTTACTAATTCAGGGCGCGTCATTTTGGGAACGCTTGCGCCTAATGTAGCCCAACGTTCTTTGATCTCTGGCGAGGCCAGAGCGATTTGTACTTCCGCACTCATCTTGTCGAGAATATCTTTGGATGTTCCCTTAATTCCCCACAAGGCATACCAGCTAAATACTACGAAATTGTTGATCCCTAGCTCTTGTGCAGTGGGTACATTTGGAAATGCTTCGCTACGTTTATTGCTGGCTACTGCAACAGCAATGAGCTGACCACTCCGGATAAAAGGGGCTGCACCTGCCAGGGTATCAAACATCATATCCACTTGTCCGGCAACTAGGTCTTGAAGGGCAGGGCCAGTTCCACGATAAGGAATATGGGTAATAAATAATTTGTTTTGCATCTTGAATAACTCACCAGTTAAGTGCTGTGAAGTGCCATTACCGGTAGATGCATAGTTATATTTTCCTGGGTTTTTGCGGATTTCTTCAATGATCGATTTCAAATCATTTTTAGGAAATTTTGTTGGATTAACAACGATGACATGGGGAACGCTGCCAATAATAGCGATTGGTTCAAAGTCCTTTGTGATGTCGTAAGGTAGGTTGATATACATACTTGGTGCAATAGAGTGATGTACTGCACCAAGAAGCCAGGTATAGCCGTCCGGGGCCATTTTTGCTGCAGCTGCAGCACCTACGGTGCCGCCTGCACCCCCGCGGTTGTCGACCAGGATAGAGTCATTGAGCTGACTAGAGAGCTGCTTGGCTAATGGGCGCCCAAAAGCATCGACGGCCCCGCCAGGCGGAAAGGGGTTAATGAACGTGATTGGCTTAGTAGAGGACGGCCAAGGGTTAGATTGGGCACCAGCAGACAGGGAGAGCCCAGCAGCTACAAGCAAAAGCAGGATATTTTTGAGCATTTTGATCATTTCTCGCCTAATTTCTGTAATTAAAACATTTTGGCTGAAGTGCTGTTTCTAAGCGTTATCCCTGATGAAAGTGGCCATTTCCTGCTGTTTTTATGGGGATATACTGACTTCGTTGTTGGTATGAATATTTATTTGATTAATGGGAGACAAGATGTCACAACACGATACATTGTTGGCTGCTTTTGAAGCATATAAAGCTGAAAACGAAAAATTCATTGAAAAAGGTATTAAGGCATCTGCAGCACGCGCTCGTAAAGCTTTGCAAGAAATTGCTGGTGCATGCAAAGAGCGTCGTAAGGAAATTACTGCTACAAAAGAGGCGATGGAAGCTAAGAAGTAAGTCGCAAGCAAATTCATCTGCAAGCCTAGTCTAAAAAACTAGGCTTCTTTTTTTATAGATTAGCAATTCAAACAGCTTCATGCTGAAAGGTATGGACCTACTGGATTAATCTATTTTTCTTCAGGACACTACTAAAAGTTTGTCTTGCCGCTTACTCATTTGACCAATAACCCGAGCACCTAAAAAATGGTGTTGATTAAAGATATCTAAAACTTCCTTAACGCAATCTGGGCTACAAGAAACCAGCAGACCACCACTCGTTTGGGGGTCAGTTAATAAAGCAAGTTGCGCTGGAGTGAAGTCTTTAGGAAGCCTTACATCAGATCCATAGCTTTGCCAATTTCGATTGGAAGCCCCAGTAATAATTCCATCATCAGCTAGGGCCTGCACATTAGAAAGCAGGGGTACTTGACTCCAGTCAATATGAGCCGTGCAATTGGAGCCCCGGGCTAGTTCGAGCATATGACCAGCCAATCCAAAGCCAGTGACATCCGTTAGTGCATGAACACCTGCAAGCTTTGCCAAATCAGGGCCTGCGATATTGAGCTTGGTGGTGTTAGAAATCATTTCGCGATAGCCATCAGGCCCTAGTAAATCTTTTTTCAATGCTGCGGACAAAATGCCTACGCCCAGTGGCTTACCCAATATTAAGACGTCGCCAGGTTTTGCGCTCGCATTACTTTTCACGTGTTTTGGATCAACGATGCCAATCGCAACCAAACCATAAATTGGTTCAACTGAATCTATCGTATGACCGCCGGCAATAGGAATGCCAGCACTACGGCAGGCTTCAGCCCCGCCTTCCAAAATTCGGGCGATCGTCTTATTGGATAAAACTTGGATTGGCATGCCTACCAAGGCAAGTGCAAATAGGGGTGTAGCACCCATTGCGTAGATATCGCTGATGGCATTGGTGGCGGCAATTTTTCCGAAGTCAAATGGATCATCCACAATCGGCATGAAGAAATCAGTCGTTGCAACAATTGCTTGCGACTCACTAATTTGATAAACAGCAGCATCATCTGAGGTCTCAATGCCAATCAGCAACTCTTTTGGGAAGGGCAGTTGTGGAACTTGCTTGAGAATTTCAGAAAGAACGCCAGGCGCAATTTTGCAACCGCAACCACCACCATGAGATAGGGAGGTGAGGCGGGGTTCGGTGGCTGTCGTATCTTGAGTCATGAAAATATTTTATATCTGAGGCGGATTTATCTATTAAAGCTTCTTTTGGGCGGGCTCGAGCGCTTAGCTGGAGCTTTGCTAGCCCCACCGGTATTGCTTGAGCCTGCAGCCTTGGGCTTTCTAGATTGCTGATGTTGTTGGCTGCGCAACTGAATGGGTTGAGCAACGGCGTTGGGATCTGGCTCAAAACCGGCAATGACTTCTTGCGGCAGTTTTTGTTTGATGAGTTTTTCGATATCTCTGAGCATTTGGTGTTCATCAACGCAAACCAAAGAAACTGCAACACCATTTGATCCTGCACGTCCGGTTCGTCCAATGCGATGTACATAATCTTCAGAAACGTTAGGCAAGTCATAGTTCACTACGTGAGGTAGTTGGTCGATATCAATGCCGCGAGCAGCAATATCCGTGGCAACTAAAGCGGTTAACTTACCAGCCTTGAAATCTGCCAATGCTTTTGTTCTAGCGGATTGACTCTTGTTGCCATGAATAGCCATGCTAGTAATACCATCTTTTTCTAGTTGAGTGACAAGTTTGTTAGCGCCATGCTTAGTGCGAGTAAAAACGAGGACCTGTTTCCAGTCATTCGTTTTAATCAAGTGTGCTAACAGGGGGTGCTTCTTGGTTCTATCAACCGGATGAATCAACTGTGCAATGGCTTCATTCGTGCTATTGCTACGCGCAACTTCAATCAGGGCGGGTGAGTTTAATAAGCCATCTGCGAGTGCTTTAATTTCAGCGGAGAAAGTGGCCGAGAATAGAAGATTCTGGCGTTGCTTAGGCAGAGCAGCTAGGATCTTTTTGATATCTCGCAAGAAGCCCATATCGAGCATGCGATCAGCTTCATCTAGAACCAGAATTTCAATATCATTGAGTGAGACGCATTTTTGTGACATCAAATCGAGTAAGCGGCCCGGTGTGGCAACCAAAATATCTAAGCCGCTAGCAATTGCTTTAATTTGCGGGTTGGCACCGACACCACCAAAGATGACAGTGGACTTCAAGCCAGTGTATTTGCCATACGTGACAACCGACTCTTGAACTTGGGCTGCTAACTCGCGAGTGGGAGTCAGAATGAGTACACGTAAGAGGCGTTTGCCAGAATTGGCCTTTGAACTGCTAAGGCGCTGCAAAATCGGGAGTGTGAAACCAGCGGTTTTACCGGTACCTGTTTGTGCGGCGGCTAAAAGATCCCCGCCTTTCAGTACTGCCGGAATCGACTTCGCTTGAATCGGTGTGGGGCTGGTGTAGCCTTCTTCTGCAATAGCGCGAAGAATGGGTTCGGATAAACCGAGGTCTGTAAATAACATAAGGGCCAATAAAGTATTGACCCGTATTCAATTAAAAGACTATCCCGGTCAATGGGGTGAGCTGCCACGCTAAAGCGTTTGCAGTAAGAGCCTCTATTTTAAAGCATCAGGCCTCATTAGCCAAAAAGAGCCAATCAGGTAAGGCTTTAGGCTTCAGAGTGCTAGTGTCTACGCAAACAATATGCAAAGTAGCGCTCGCGATGACTTGCATCTCTTTAGTATCGTTACCCTGAATTTTTCTTTGTGCATTTTGTTTTACGACAACCTGTGTACGGCCACGATGTTCAATCACTTGATCAATATATAAAAGATCATCTAAGCGACCTGGCTTGTAGAAATGCATGGAGAGTTCTCGGACGGGAAGCAGGATCCCAAATTCATTGATGAGTTTTGTTGGGGTCAGGTCACGCTGCGCCAACCATTCTGCACGACTGCGCTCAAAGATTTCAAGGTAGCGGCCGTGGTAAACAAAGCCAGCAGCATCGGTATCGGAGTAGCACACACGATGGATGTATGGAAATTGGGAGTGAGCAGTGGTCATAAACAGTGAATGGTTATTAAATAGTATTTACTAATGAGAGCATCATATTACGATGGGCAATCCCTGCTTCGTCATAGATGGCTCCTTCTGGGAGAAATCCGAGCTTTGCATAAAAAGGAATTGCAGATACCTGAGCATGTAGTGTCAAAACAGAAATTTCTTCTGCTTTGGCTTGGCCAATGAAATTGATCAATATTGCTTTGCCAATACCCTGATTGCGGAAAGCGCTTAAGACGGCCATACGCCCAATTTGTGCGTGATTGCTATCCACCATGACTAAACGCCCAGTGCCTACACACAAAGGGCCTTGATAGGCTAGAGCATGTTTAGCAAGAGGGTCAAATTCATCAAGCTCCATATCCAATGGAACCCCTTGTTCCTCGATGAATACTTGCCTGCGTATGAGGTAAGCATCTTGGGATGCCTCCTGCCAAGGTTTGATAAAAATTTCTAAGGTATTCAACGGGTTTGCTAATTAATAGTAAGTTTTAGTAGGGTTATTGGCTTAATTTACCAAATAAGCTCAGGAAACTACATATGTCGTGGTTACAATGATTTGGAGCTCTAATTCGGACTCAATCCCACCTACTTACTTGCCTAGGAGTTATTTTGAAAAAATCTTTACTTGCTGGTTTATTCGCCGCAGTTGGACTTGCTTTTGCAGGCTCTTCTTTCGCTCAGGCGCCTGCAAAAATGCTGCCATTAGCGGCTGAAGTCATTGTTCTTACTGCTACCGTTGATTCTGTTGATGTAAAGAAGCGCATTGTTGTGCTCAAAGATGCAAATGGTAATTTAGCGCAAATGAACGTTGCTAAATCAATCAATGATTTGGATAAAGTTAAAAAAGGTGATGTTTTTGTAGTTGAGCATGCACAAGCGATTGCTGTTGGCTTAACAGCTGTTACTAAAGATGCTAAGCCAGGTGTTTCTGGTGTTCGCTCTGTAACAGTAGCAGGCAAGGGCTCTGCTAAGCCATTTGAAGAAACTACCGATACCATTTATGCAACTGTAAAGATTTCAACAATCGATGCAAAAACCCGTATCGTTACTTTTACACTTCCAAGTGGTGAGAAGCAAAAGGTTAAGGTTGACCCAGCTGTTTTGGGTCTTGAGAAATTCAAAGCTGGTGACGACGTCATGGTTGAATTTGTTGACGATACAGCCATTGGCTTCGTAACACCTAAGAAGTAATCAAGCATCTCTGGCTAGGCGCCAGAAGCTAGTAGAAAGCCCGCATCTGCGGGCTTTTTCTTTGATCGCTACTTCTTGGCGTTCGGGAAGAAGAGTTGCTCACCACCAATTTGGTAACTTGCAATCACATCTTGACCGTTCTTGGAGATGAGCCAATCAATAAATGCTTGCCCCTCAGCTTTTTTCACGTGAGGAAACTTCGTTGGATTCACAAGCATTACGCCATATTGGTTGAAAAGTTTGGGGTCACCTTGCACGAGGATTGCTAAATCACCGCGATTCTTGAAGCTCAGCCAGGTAGCTCTGTCTGCCAGGATGTAGCCATTCATAGCAGAAGCGGTGTTCAGAGCGGGGCCCATACCAGAGCCAGTTTCTTTATACCAAGAGGTGCCAGGCGCCACAGTAATGCCAGCACCTTTCCAGTAGCGCAGTTCTGCAGCATGTGTGCCACTCTTGTCGCCACGAGAGATAAAAGGAGCTTGCGCAATAGAGATTTTCTGTAAGGCTGCTTGGATATCTTTGCCACCACCGACTTTTGCGGGGTCTGACTTAGGTCCAATCAGCACAAAGTCGTTGTACATCACCTCATATCTTTTAGTGGAGTAGCCCTCCTCAATAAACTTTTCTTCAGCCGGCTTATCGTGCACGAACACAACATCGGCATCGCCGCGGCGCCCAATATCGAGAGCCTGACCAGTACCTACCGCAACAACTTTGACTGTAATCCCCGTTTTCATCTGAAAGATTGGGAGAATGAATTCAAATAGCCCGGATTGTTCGGTGGAAGTGGTAGATGAAACCACAATGCTTTTCTCTTGGGAGGCGGCTGGGAAAGCGAAGAAGCTCAGATTAACTAGAGCAATCACAATCAAACGAGTGGAAATCAATCTCATTAAATACTTTCAGGCTGTTTTAATATTAAATAGGTCTGTTCTGGGTACTTATTGCTTAGTTTAAGCCTACTTGGCTTGATATAAACTGAAGCTAAGTTATTTGCCTGAAATCACATTGCGCCCATTTATCTTCTCCCTCTTTTTGCTTGTATCACAGAGTGTTTTTGCTCAACAGGCTATCGTTGCAGTTGCTGCCAATATGAAAGATGCTTTTGGCGAGATTAATACAGCATTTAAGTCTGAAGGCAACCGTGATGTACGCGTCGTATATGGCTCCTCTGGAAACTTCACGGCACAGATTATGAATGGCGCACCATTTAACTTATTGATTTCTGCAGATGAACATTTTCCGATTGAATTGTATAGACAAGGGAAGTCGATTGATGAAGGTGTTGTGTACGCTATTGGCCAATTGGTAATCATCTCTAAAAATTCTGCTGGCATACGGCTATCAGACAGCAAGACTGAGCTTATTAAGGCAATTAACAAAGCCAATAAGATCGCCATTGCTAAGCCTGACTTAGCCCCCTATGGAAAAGCCGCTATTGAGTATCTGAAGGCAGAAGGGCTTTGGAATATTGCAAAAGACAAATTGATCTATGCGGACAATGTTGGTATTGCAACGATGTATGTGGTAACAGGCGCCGCGGATTTAGGTTTCACCGCCATCTCTTTGGCCAAGTCTGCGGAGGTCTCTAAGGAGACCAATTTCATGCTCGTTGATAGCAAACTCTATGAGCCAATTAAGCAAAGAATGGTTTTAATGAAAGGCGCCCCCCAAGAGGCCCTGAGTTTTTATCGCTTCATGCAAGGTGCTCAGGCTAAATCGATTCTCCAGAAGTACGGTTACAGCACACCTTAATCCCCCCTTTTTTTACCCTTATCCTTTTTGCGTTGGATCAAGCTGCTAAGGCTCTCATTGGCTCATTATTGCCAGGTGGAGGAGGGTTCCCCACGAATGATATTCATTCTCATTTGGGGATATAATTCCCTTACAATTCACCTAGAAAATCTTATTAAATGAATTTGGACCAAGTCGAACTGGGCAATCTTTACCGAGTTAGTGAGGTAAACGTCCCCAAAGGTGCCCCGCAAATTAAAGGGCAGCTGGAAGATATTGGCTTTTTGCCGGGTGAGCAGGTTACCGTCCTGCGCAAGGGCTTGCTTGGTAAGGGGCCATACATGGTTCGCGTGGGCGCCTCTACTTTTGCTTTACGTCAATCTGAGGCACGCATGATTGAAGTTGAATCGGTAGCGCATGTCTGAATCTAAAGTTCATTTTTTCTCCAACGAACCCGTCGTTGCATTGCTCGGTAATCCCAACTGCGGTAAAACTGCTCTATTCAATTTGCTGACTGGTAGCCGTCAGAAAGTGGCCAACTATTCTGGTGTCACGGTAGAGCGTAAAGAAGGGCGTCTTGCACTGGAGTCCGGTAAGAATATTCGTATTCTGGATTTGCCTGGCGCATATAGTCTTTATCCAAGATCATTAGATGAGCGTGTTACCTGCAATGTTTTATTAGGTAGGGCAGAGGGCGAGAAGCGCCCCGATTTAGTTGTCTGTGTATTGAGTGCCATAAACTTGCGCCGTAATCTGCGCTTAGTCTTGGCTGCCAAGCGCTTGGGTTTACCCTGCGTAGTTGTCCTGAACATGTTGGATCTCGCAAAACGTCAAGGCTTGCATATTAATACCACTGCACTCTCGCGTGAGTTGGGGTTGCCAGTAGTCACTACTATTGGTATTCAGGCGAATGGTGCTGATGATCTTAAACATTTCTTATCGGATTTGGATTGGCGTAACTTGGGCGCGTTACAAACGGGCACGAGTGATGCAACCCTGGAAAATGTCGCCTCTCATATTGCCCATACAGAATCTGACAATGTTCAGGTCCAGAAAATTCTACAGAACCTCAAGCTAGATCAAATCATGCCTGATCACTTAAGCGATCGCTTGGATGGCATCTTGCTCCATCCCTTTTTTGGCCCGCTCATTTTGCTTGGCCTATTGTTTTTCATTTTCCAGGCGGTATTTAGTTGGGCAACTTTGCCGATGGAGATCATTAAGACTGTGATTGAGTTCTTAGGTGCTCAAATTACTGAGCTATTGCCTGACAATTGGGTGCGCAGTTTATTGATCAACGGTATTTTGGCTGGACTGGGTGGCGTTGTCATCTTCTTACCCCAAATCTTGATCCTCTTCTTTTTTATCCTCTTGCTAGAGGAGTTTGGCTATCTGCCCAGAGCTGCCTATTTGCTGGATCGGGTGATGGGATCAGTCGGACTCTCTGGCCGCTCATTTATTCCTCTGCTATCGAGCTTTGCATGTGCCATACCCGGCATTATGGCGACCAGAAGTATTTCAAATTCCCGTGATCGCTTGGTAACGATCTTAATTGCACCAATGATGACTTGCTCAGCCCGTTTGCCTGTGTATGCCTTATTGATCTCTGCTTTTATTCCAGAGAGAAAGCTTTGGGCGAGCATTGATTTGCAGGGCTTAGTTTTATTCTTACTGTATCTAGCAGGCATTTTGGGCGCAATGGGGGTTGCTTGGATTCTGAAGCGCTTCACCAGCGAGCAGTTTCGGATGAATACCCTGATGATGGAGTTACCTAGCTATCACTTACCACGCCTGGGTAATTTAGCTATTAGCTTATGGCAGCGCGCAGAGATTTTCATGCGTCGCGTGGGCGGCATTATTCTGATCATGACGGTTGCGCTATGGGCTCTATCCAGCTTTCCACTTCCGCCTGAAGGTGCGATAGGATCGCCCATTCAATATAGCTTTGCCGGCATGATAGGGCAGGCATTAGCGCATGTATTCTCGCCCATTGGATTTAATTGGCAGATCAGTATTGCTTTAGTTCCAGGTATGGCGGCGCGTGAAGTAGTGGTGAGTTCCCTGGCTACTGTCTATGCCTTATCAAGCTCTAGTGCCGATGCAGCAGAAGCGCTCATTCCACTAATCTCCTCAGGGTGGTCTTTAGCTACTGCACTTTCATTATTGGCTTGGTTTGTATTTGCACCACAGTGTTTATCGACCATTGCTGCAGTGAAGCGGGAAACGGGGGGCTGGAAGATTCCCATCATCATGCTAAGTTACTTATTTGGCTTAGCCTATTTGGCTTCCTTTATTACCTATAGGATTGCCAGCGCTTTTGGTTTGGCTTAAGCCTCACCAGCAGGACTCTAGAGCAGCTTTTCTCAATCTAGGCTACATTGTTATACATTCGATTGTTTAAGAGAGCATCTTTATGAGTCATAAATCCGCCGCATTTCTCCTATTTAGTTTTCTCGGCCTTTTCTTTTCTGGCGCAGCCTTTGCTCAGTCTGGTGAAGCCACATACAAACAAGTTTGTGTAAGCTGTCATGGCACTGGCGTGTTAAATGCGCCTAAGTTTGGCGATAAAGCCAAGTGGGCGCCGCTGATTGCTGAAGGACAGGTTACTCTGACTGCGCATGCATACTTTGGTGTACGTGCTATGCCTCCAAAAGGCGGTAACCCAAATTTAAGTATTGAGGGATTTTCTGACGCCTTGGTTTACATGGTGAATAACTCCGGCGGCAACTGGAAATCACCCGATGCACAAACCATCGCTGCTATCAATAAAGAAGTTGAAGCTCGTAGAGTGGGCGCCAATAAGAAGCGGTAATAAGCTGCAATGAGCTTTTCAGCGCTAAGAACCTTTCTTAGCGCTGAACTCAATTACTTAGTCCGCCTTAATTCCGGCATCCTTAATCACTTTGCCCCACATGCTTAATTCTCTTTGAATACGCTTCGCTGATTCAGCAGGCGTAAGGTAGTTGACGTAGACACCAGCAGCCAGCATGCGTTCTTGTACATCTGGGCGCTGCAAAATCACTTTGATGTCCGCATTGAGTTTGTCCATGATCGGCTTTGGCGTTCCTGCTGGGGCCAAAATTCCGAACATACTCACAACATCAAAGTTTGGTAAGCCTGTGGCCTCAGTCACAGTGGGTACATCAGGTAATTGGCTAACGCGTTTCGCAGTAGTCACTGCTAATGCTCTTAATTGACCAGCCTGAATAAACTGCAACGCCGCTGGGACTGTTTCAGACATACTGAGCACTTGGCCGCCAACCAGGTCTGTCATTGCGGGGCCGCTACCTTTGTATGGCACATGCAAAAGATCTAAGCCCAGTTGCGCACGAAACATTTCCATGGCCAAACGTTGTGGTGCTCCAGCACCCGATGAGGCAAAAGTGAGTTTGCCAGGATTGGCTTTGGCATAAGCAATAAATTCCTTCATATTCTTTACAGGAACAGAAGGGTTCACCACGAACACTAAAGGTACGACACCCACCACTCCTACGGGTGTGAAATCTTTTTCTAAGTTGTATTTAATGCCATCTTTGTTTAAGTCAGTATTGATGGCATGCGATGTCAGTGCGCCCATCAGAAGTGTGTAGCCATCAGCCGGTGATTTAGCAACCAAGTCTGCGCCAATATTGCCGCTGTCCCCAGATCGGTTATCAGGCACCACTTGCTGACCTAAGGATTTGGATAGCTCTTGCGCCATGATGCGACCAATGACATCCGTTGCGCCACCAGGAGGAAAGGGAATCACTAGGCGAACTTGTTTGTCTGGATAGTTCTTAATTGTTGCATTGGTTTGGGCATGGGCATTGCTCAAAGCAGTAGTTGCGCATAGTGCAATAAAGAGGGATTTTTGGATTAGTTGTCTCATGTTTTTTTTGGTATGGATTGAAAATGCGAGTTTGTATTATCACCAGAATTAAGATTCCTGTGCTAGATCAAGGAATTGTTGATTGCACTAATTACAATGGACCAATGAACCTTGAGTCCCACCAGATCGAGATCATTGGTTATTGCGCTGCATTCTTAACCACGATCGCCTTTTTGACCCAGGCAATGCAGTCTTGGCGCACCCGGGATTTATCGGGGGTGTCCTTGGGCATGTACTCCCTGTTTACTGCTGGAGTAGGGCTCTGGTTGATTTACGGCCTCATTATTGAGAAGTGGCCCCTGATACTAGCGAATGCTTTGACCTTTGCCTTTGCTTTAAGTATCTTGTTACTCAAATTGCGTCATACTTCTAAACATCAGAAATAGACACCCATCCTCCGCATTTCATTGAAAGGGTTTTATGAATTCAGCATTTGTGATTGATCCACCAGCAGTGATTTCTCTACCAGTGACTGGCGACACTCGCCGTTTTGCAGTCAATCGTATTTACTGCGTTGGCCGTAACTATGCAGATCATGCGCGTGAGATGGGTCATGATCCAGATCGTGAACCACCATTCTTTTTCATGAAGCCGGCCAACTCTATCGTGAGCGATGGAAAAGATATGGCTTATCCAAACTTATCAAAAGACGTGCATCACGAAATTGAGATGGTTGTCGCTATCGGTAAGGGTGGAGCAAATATTCCCGCTGATAAAGCCCTTGATCATGTTTATGGCTATGGCATCGGTTTGGATATGACCAGACGTGATTTACAAGGTGAAGCGAAGAAGATGGGGCGTCCCTGGGATACAGGCAAGGCTTTTGATCAAGCAGCTCCCTGTGGTGAAATAACTCCGGTAACTCAGTGCGGTCACCCAGCAAAAGGCCTTGTCAAACTTCTAGTGAATGGTGAAGTACGTCAAGAAGGCGACTTAAACCAGTTGATCTGGAATGTGCCTGACACTATTGCCTATCTTTCAACTTTGTTTACATTAGAGTCAGGCGATCTCATCTTCTCTGGTACACCTGCGGGCGTTGGCCCAGTGAAGAAGGGTGATGTACTTGAGGGAAGTGTTGAGGGCTTAGTTAATCTCAAAACCAAAATTCTGTAATTGATATGTCTGCAACGAAGCTGCTACTTAGAACCATTGCTGTAGTTTGTACTGCCGCACTATTGTTGGCTAGTTGTGCAAGCCCAGAGCAGTCAATTGTTAGTACTCCAGCTCCCGTGAGCTTGTATAGCAACGCAGCTCCATTAGATTTGCGTTTAAGCAATTGGCCTTATCCATATCCCACTAAGGAATTCAAGACTAGTTTGCAGGGCCAAGCTGCCAGTATGGTTTACATGGATGTGTCGGCCATTGGTAAGCAAAAGGGCGTAGTACTTCTGTTTCATGGCAAGAACTTCTCTAGCGATTATTGGGCTCTTACGATAGGTGGCTTAACTCAAGCAGGATATCGCGTGATTGCCCCAGACCAAATTGGCTTTGGTAAGTCTTCTAAGCCAGATGTGGCATATCACTTCGACGATTTAGCTGCCAATACCAAAGCTTTATTGCAGTCTTTAAATATTAAACAGGTTTCAGTCATTGCAAATTCAATGGGCGGTATGGTTGGCGTTCGTTTTGCCCGCCTGTATCCTAATGCTGTGCAAAAACTTGTCCTTGAAAACCCTTTGGGACTTGAGGATTACAGCAAAGATATCCCGCCGCAGAAAAATGACGATCTGCTCAAGCTAGAAATGGCGCAAACAGAAGCGAGCTATCGTCGTTTCTTGCAAAGCTACTTTCCTAATTGGCAGCCGGGTTATGAAAAGTTTGTAGAGGTATACGTACGCGTGCAAAAAGGGTCTGACTATCCTGCGTACGCTAAGACCTCTGTCCTAACTTATCAAATGATTGCAGAAAAACCCGTCGTCAATGATTTGCCGCTATTAAAGATGCCAGTGTTGTTGGTAATTGGCCAAAAAGATAGGACCGTTTTTGGTCGTCGCTTTGCTCCACCAGAGGCTGTGAAGTCTTTGGGTAATTTCCCAGAGCTTGGCAAAAAAGCACAAGCTGCAATACCCAACGCAAAACTGGTGCCTATAGATGGTGTGGGTCATGTACCTCACGTCGAAGTGCCAGATTTATTTGTAAAGACGGTGGTGGAGTTTCTAAACTCTAAGGACTGAGATTCGCCTTAATCCTTGCTCAAAATAGGCTAATTTCGTTCAATCTTGAGCCTCCTGCGCTAGAATTCTCCTATGTATATGTTCCTGCCTTTTCTGACAGCGCTGATCGGACTGTTTTTGGTCTGGTTTGAGAGGCGTCTTGCAGGTTTATTTGTCTTGGCCATCACCGTTGGCATATTAGTTGTCTGGTTCCATTCCCATGCAACTACTCATCTCAATATCAGTCTGTGAGTAAGACTTCCTTTCCCTCCCTAGCTGCGCTTGGTAATCAACTAGCATTGCTCGCTGTGGTTGGTGTCCTGTCGTACGCCTTTATTGATCAGCTCTACTTCGGTGAATTGCCTTGCCCACTCTGTTTAATGCAGCGTATCGGATTTGTGATCATTGGCTTTGCTTTGGTTCTCAATATTCGCTGTGGTTCACATGCTGCCCATTATGGTTGGGGCATTATTGGCGGCCTAGTGGGGATGATGGTTTCATTACGCCAAGTGCTGTTGCATGTTTTGCCCGGTGATAAAGGCTTTGGCGCTACTTTTCTGGAGCTACATTTTTATACTTGGGCCTTTGTAGGTTACATGGGCCTTTTAATGGGCTTTGCAATTTTATTGATGTTGCCGAATCGCGATGTTCGCTCTCGCTCGATGTTTGCCAATGCCTTAGTGATCATCTTTATCTTGTTAGTGGCAGGAAATTTGATCTCTACCTTATTCGAGTGTGGTGTTGGCCCCTGCGCCGATGATCCAGTGCGATATGAGGGTTGGCTCTGGTTGCGCAATCGATTTGGTTTTTAATAGGCGGTAATGACCTTATTTTTAAGGCTAACCAAGAGCATTTTAGTTCTCGGCTTATTGTGGTTTGCTACTGCTCACGCACAATTCAATAATAAAGCGGATACCTCTTGGCCCAAGCAAGCGATCCGCATCATTGTCAGCTTTCCCCCAGGCGGTGCGCCTGATATCTTGGCGCGAGTCTTGGCTGAACACTGGCAACAAAATCTTGGTGTGCCAGTACTTGTAGAAAATCGTCCCGGTTACGGCGGCAACATTGGCGCCGATCTCGTAGCTAAAAGTGATCCTGATGGCTATACCTTATTGATTGGAACTGTGGGCATTCATGCGATCAATAGTGCGCTTTATGAAAAAATGCCTTTTGATCCGGTGAAGGACTTCACGTCCATTAGTTTCTTGGCGAGCACTCCTAATGTATTGGTTGTGAGCAAGCAGTTGGGTGTTAGCAATGTTCATGAGTTAATTGAGATTGCAAAAGCCAAGCCAAATCAACTTACTTTTGGATCATCGGGGGTTGGCACTTCTTTGCATATGTCTGGCGAGCTTTTTAAAGAAATGGCGGGGATTCAGATTCGACATATTCCCTACAAGGGCCGTGCTCAGTCCTTGCCAGATTTAGTGAGCGGACGGATTTCGATGCTCTTTGATAATTTATCCTCTTCATTGCCCTTAATTAAAGCAGGGGAAGTGCAAGCCTTGGGAGTGACAAGCTTAAAGCGCTCTCATGCCGCCCCAGAAATTCCCACATTAGCCGAGCAAGGGTTGCCTGGTTTTGAAGCTGTTTCTTGGTTTTCTTTAATGGCCCCAGCAAATTTGCCAACCGCTATTCAAAGACGGCTCAATCAATTGACTAAGAGGGCGCTCTACAACCCAGAAGTGAAAAGTAGGCTCTTGGCGGGCGGTTTAGATCCATCCCCTGGCAGCCCACAGGAGCTTTCTAAATTGATTGCAGCAGAGTCTCGCAAGTGGAGTAAAGTCATTAAGCAGTCTGGCGCCAAAGTAGAGCCCTAAATTCTCTTTTCCTGTCAGCCTATGTCTATTTAGCGCGTTATATGGGTAAGAAACAGCTTAGTCGTTGCGACCCCAGTATATTTGATTGAAGCCTAAGAAATTACACCCTATTCATCGACCAAATTGCTTAAATTTTCAGCATTAAACTTCTCTAAATTCGGCTTGATCATTTCTGTTCTCGGCATTCTTCTTTTGGCGGGATGCGCAACTCAGAATCAACAAATCAAGATGAACCAGTCTAAGGATCTATTCAAGAATGGTGATATTCAGAGCACTGCAGCAACCATTCAGAGTGTTTTTAAAGATAAAAATACACTCTATTACCTGGAGTTAGGTGAGGTTCAGAGACTGCAGGGCGCTAGTCAAATTCCAAATAGTACGCAAAACTTATTAATAGCAGATCAATTGGTGGAGCAATGGGAAGTCACGACAAGGGATAAGCTCAAGCGCTCATTTACCGATATGAGTTCTTATATCCTGTCAGAGGGATTTAGCGGTAATTATGATCCGAAGCCCTATGAGGTAAGCCTCTTAAGTCAGACCATTGCATTAAATCATCTGGCGCAAGGTCGCTGGAATGATGCTATGGTCGAAGCAAAAAAAATGGCTCAACGAGAAAAGGTGATTGAGGAGCTCATACAAAGTAAGGTGGCTGCGGTCTCTAAAGTAGAGCAAGAGCAACAAAATAATCAAAGCACCAGAGGCGCCACTAGTCGTATCCAAGATATCAATGGCTATCCCGTTGATTTACTGGACGATGATGAAACGCGTAATCTAAAAAATTCCTATCAAAATCCTGCGGCGTATTATTTATCTGGCTTTATTCATGAATCGCAAGGGGAGTCCAGCTTGGCGGCCCCAGGATACCGCCTTGCAATTGAACTGCGCCCATCAGTGAATTTTTTCAAGACTAGTATTGCAAAGCTAGATTCCAATATTGCCAACCAAGGCAAAAAAAGTCTTGCAGATACTCTCATCATGATTGATACAGGCTATATCCCAAAAATTAGCCCCCATCAAATTAGTCAGTCGATTACCTTTGGGGGGAATTCAAAATTAGTAACCCTCACTTTCCCTGTTATAGAAAAATCAAGCGATCGTTTCACGCCTTATTTCGTGCAACTTGGTGATCGCATCGCTAACCCAGAATTGGTGAGCAATATTGATGCTATGGCAAGGAAGAATTTGAAGGACGAGATGCCAGGCTATGTTCTCAGGGCAAGCTCGAGAGCCCTTGTGTCACTAGCAGCACAATATGCAGCTGATCAAGCTGCGCAACAAGCGGCCAGAAGAAATAACCAAAATAACCAAAATAACCAAAACAACCAGAACAACCAAAACAATACCGCCGCCATTATTGGTGCTATCGCAGGAATGATCACTGGCTATGGCCTGCAAGCGATCAATGTGACGGACGTGCGTCATTGGTCAACCTTGCCGGCTCAAACCTATATGGCCAGAATGGGCTTGCCGATTGGGCCCACCGTTCTCAAATTTACCCTACCAAACGGAGTTATCCAAAGCCAAACAGTAAATCTAGTGGGTGGCTACAACGTAGTCTACATTCGTATGTTCAGAAATAAAGCAACGGTCTTGATTTCCAATGATCCGGCAGCGCTTCCTCCTAAGTCACAGGTAATTGCATCACCTGCTATTGAAGAGGCCAAGCCTAAAGAGAGTAGCTTTACTGGATTAAAGAAAATACTTGGGTTTGAGGGTACAAAGCCAGAAGAGTTAACTGCGCCGGTAGAGGCTGTATCTCAAGCCGCACCCCCAGCTACAAGCCCCACGCCTAGTCCCGCAAGCGTTAATATGGAAGGGTTGAAGCCTTATGAGCCACCCAGCCTTCTCAACAGCCTTCAGCAGCTTTTTAATTAAGAAAGACCCAGAATGAAAAAATACCTATTGATCTTATTGGCAGCAATTGCATTGGTTGCCTGCAGCTCAACGCCTTCCATGAAGGAGATGACGGTGCGTATGGGTGACACAGACAGTATTCAGATTACTGATATGCGCAGTTTGATGCGCAATGGTGTACTGACAGCGCAGGTCACGATTCAGAATGACAGTACATCCAACTTAGTTTCTTACCGCTTCAAGTGGATTGGAAAAAATGGCATGGCGGTGACCGATGAAGAGGCTTGGAAGCCGGTAACTATTGCTAAAGGCCAGTCGACCGTTATCATGGGTATTGCGCCAACACCAGATGCCACTGACTTTCGATTCGAGTTAAATCAATATAAGTAAACCTCAGAGTAAACCTTATTAATTAAAAAATGATTATGAAAATTCACACTAAAACTATGTACTTATCCGCATTTGCAATGTCTGTACTTTTATTGACAGCTTGCTCAGGACCGCAAGTGCGCTATGGCGATGCCAAGGCTGTTGAGACTGTCAATGCCAATTACGGTTCAACTGATCTGCAAATGATTGCTGAAGCCATGACGAGATCGCTCCTTCAATCAAAAGCCATCTCTGGAAGTAAGGATGCGCCGATCGTGACTTTGGCCGACGTGAAAAACAAGACCTCTGAATACATAGATACGCGTGTGATTACCGACAAGATCCGGACGCAATTGATGAAGAGTGGCCAGGTACGTTTTGCAGTGAGCATTACCGAAATGCAAAACCAAACCGATGAGTTAAAACGTCAGAATCAATCGGGCCTGTACAAGAACAGTGCCATTGCTAAAACTGGCAATATGCAGGGCGCCCAGTACCGTATTGAAGGCTCAATTGCATCTATCGTGAAAAATACTAAAGACGTAAAGGATGTTTACTATGTCTTTAACTTAAATCTCATCAATAATGAATCAGGTCTGCTTGAGTGGGCTGATGAAAAAGAGATTCGTAAGACTGCAACTCGCTAACTAAGGATGTCAATTAATGCAATTGCTTAAAAAATCGTTTCTAGTTTGTGCGGGCTTTGGGCTGGTCTTATTGACTGGCTGCGCCTCTAAGCCACCTGTAGCAGTTCCAGAGCAGGCGATTGTTGGAAGGGTTCCGGCTGATCCACCTAAAAATCCAGTGATTGATGCTGAGGTTCTAAAGGCGGAATCCAAGTCAATTGCAGTAACGGATATTTACTTTAAAAAAGAAGGTAAGAACTTAGTCTTCATTGAAGAGACTCGTCATAAGACTAATAACAATGTCACTTCAACCATCACCCCTAAGACAATTGAGGTCGATGCAGATAAGGCTGATGCTTCTGCTTTAACTGGTGGAGCCAATTCTGCACAATTTCCAGTGAAGTTCACTAACTTGGCGGATCCAAAGTTAACTGCCTCAGGGGCTACTCCTCCTGCAGTAGTGACCCCTACAGATCCTCAAACATCGAGCAATAGCTCTGATTCTGAAACCCAAACTTCTAAGAAGTCTGGTTATGAGAGCAAGATGGAATATGGCGAGTTGCGCTACTTAGCAAACCCCATACGGGGCTTGTTAATTCAATCTGGCTACAAGGTAGTCCAGGCAAAGCCGACAGTAGCGATGCCCAATCAAGGTGATGAGTACTTTGATATCGTTAAACGCATTAAGGCTGGTGATTTTACAGATGCCAACTATGTGCTCTATGGTGTGTTGGCAGAAGTATCAATAACCGATAACGTAGACGATATCCCGGGCACTAAATCTAGCGCCCAACAAGTGATCTTAGAAGTGGTGGTCGACTTTAATGTGGTTGACACCCAAACCAATCAGATCGTTGCTTCATTTATTGCCTCCGGTGATGGCAAAGAAGTGCGCATTGATGGCAAAGACAATAGCTTTAAGCCTAGCATGGCAAAACTGATGAAGTTGGCTTCTTTGGATTTGGCGGAAGATGTTCGCAAAAACTTAGCGGCACAAAACTTTATTACCAATAATCCAGGATCTGCTGGTTACGAGCGCAATCTCAAGCGCCGTCTAGACGACGATGCTTCTACTCTTAAGGTTTATAAGTAAGCAGCAATTAAGCAGCAAGTAGGCGGACTGCTATACCTCAAGCGGCGGATGCGTTTTTTCATAGCGCTCCGCTGTTTTTCTAAAGAGGTAGAGTAAAAGACACGCCGCCAAGCCAAGGCTGATGCTGTTCCCAGCCCAGAAACCATTGGCGCCTTGTAAGAAGGTGGGCACATTGCCAAAAACATTGAAGCCCATGAGGTAGCCGCCACCAAGGCCAACGCCCCACAATGATCCTGCGTAGATGAGCATTGGCCAAAAGGCAATACGATAGGCACGCAAAATAAATGCCGCAGTGATTTGTAGGGCATCAAAGACTTGGTAGAACGCAATAAACAAAAAGAGTGGAATCGAAAAGGCCCTCACTTCTGATGGCGGATCATATAAATCCAATAACTGCATTCTGAAAACCCAGACTGCGATACCAATCGTGATGCACGTAGCGGTTGTAAAGACCACTGAGGACCAACCAATTTCTTCGGCGCGCTCTGGCCTGTTAGCCCCAATTGATTGCGATACCAATGTCATGGTTGCAATCGAAAGGGATAGTGGCACCATATAAATTACGGTACCCATGTTGGCCACAATTTGATGCCCTGCAAGCGCAGTAGTTCCTAAGCGAGCAATGAAGAGTGACATAAAGGTAAATGAAGTGACCTCAATTAAGTAGCTAAAGCCAATTGGCGCACCAAGTTTTAACAATATCCAAATTCGATGCCAATCAGGCAGACTGAAACGTGCAAAGATCGCAAAAGGTTTATAGAAGCGATCAAACATTACAAAGCCTAGAGTTAAGAGCATCCAAGTCCAGTTAATGATCACAGTAGCTACTGCGCATCCTGGGCCGCCCATGCCTTCAATCCCAAACCCGCCATAAATAAAGAGTAGGTTCAAAGGTAGCTTGAGGCCTAGGCCAATGAGTTGAGCGATAGTAATGATGGCGGGGCGAGAGACGGCATTGTGTAAGGCCATTAATACGCGCATCACCATGCTGGCAGGTAATCCAATTGCCAGGATATTGAGATACAACTTTGCCTTGTCTTCGATATCCGGGCTCAGGTGAGAAATATCGAGCACATGATCTGCATTGGTCAAAATCAAACAGCCAAGAATAGTCAGGCCAAGTGCAAGCCAAGTAGCTTGTCTGACCTCTTCGCCGATTTCGGAATAGCGTTTAGCGCCAAAGAGTTGTCCAGCAATTGGTGCAAGAGCAGACACCACGCCGGTGAGACCAACATAAATACTGATGAATATTGCTGAGGCCATCGCCAGGGCGGCAAGGTCCTCGGCAGAGTAGCGTGCTGTCATGGCGGTATCTAATACGCCAAAGGTAATGACTGCCAATTGACCAATGAGTAAGGGGCCGGCAAGCTTGAGTAAGGCGGGAATATCCTCGCGCAGGCGCGATAGTTTGAAGTGCAGCACTATTTATTCCGGAATAACTTCGTAAAGACGCAGGCGCTCATCGCGGTCAGCAGCGCGACGATCTTCCCAAAGTAAATGCAGTTTTTTATTATTCAATTTGGCATAAGCTTTAGCTTCGGATTGGTTGTGAGTCAACATCCAGGGGCAGTCAGAGTCATCGCGTAGAGAAAGTGTAGTGAAGTAGCTAAAAGAGGCAAGCTGGGAATCACCAATATTGCTGGTGTTAATGCAGCCAGCCCCAGCTGGAACTACCTGAGCTAAACGAGCCGATACCTGGCGATAGGTTTTGGCATAGTTAATGGTTGGCAACCATAGGGTCATCAATAAAACCCACATCAAAGTTGTGCCAGATGCCGAGATGATAAGGCAGCGCCAGATTTCTTTAGGGGCCCGAGAGGTTCTCCAGCGCACAACTGCAAGCCATAAACCAGTAATGATGAGCGCTATCACAAAAGCAAACCAATTAAATTGAAATGTAAAGCCAGGTAAAAGTCTAGCCAGGTTCGCGGCAGTCGATTCTGGGTAGCCGGTCACTTTTGCCAGCCAAATAATCCAAATGGCGATAGCAATGATGGTGAAGCTGAACATTGCGAACCAATCAATAAAGCTAATCAGGCTGCGTTTTAAAACAGGCAGACTGAAGGCGGCAATGATTGCAAGACTTGGAATCAAAATCATCAAGTCATGCTCATTCGCCTCTGAGCGAAACAAGACATAAATGAAGCTACCAATAAATAAACTAAGGGGAATACAAAGATGTGGAGCGCGCCATGCGCCAGCCTTCTTCGCTCTGCCCCAGTGAGCAAGTGAGATGATTGCTAGTGGCCAAACAGGCCACGCATAGGCCCAGAAGTTGATGCTTAAGAAGCCCAATGATTCAATTGAGGGAGTAGCTTTCATTTCCGGAAGATTCCGCCAGCCTTCTTCGGCAATGTGACGCCAATAAACCGGAAGATCTGCCAGGTACCAAATCATGGGCCAAATCGCAAATCCAATAAGACCCAGCACAGTACTAGTAAACGTCCAACGAAAACGTAGCTTCGCATTGCTCGCTAAAACGGCGATGATAGTTGAACTAACAATGATTAAGCTTAGGGTGAGATTGCTAGAGAGCGCAACAATGGCAATCCCAAGACCAGTCCAGAGACCGCCTTGCCATGGTTTATCGAGACCGCGTACTGTGCCGTAGAGTACGATGCTGATGCCCATGAGTTGCGCCATCATCGGCGTGGTTTCGTGGGCGCGTTGAGCTAAACCAACGCAAGCCAGGAAGATGAGGAGTGCACCGTCTGCCAAGGTCATGCCGTAACTCTTTAAATCAGGCTGCCCACCAACAGCAAGTGCCATTGGCTGGACTTCACGACGGCGACCTAAGAGATAGGTGGCATACCAAATCGCTAAGGCAGCAGAGAAAAAGCAAACGGCAGAGTAAAGGCGAGCTGCATTAGCGGCGCCAATGAGCCAGCCAAACAAATCAATAAAGGTGGCGCCAATCCAGTAGGGCAGCGGTGCGCCCAGCGAAACATCGCGACCAGCTAAGTGCGGAACTATCCAGTCGATTGAATTGCCACGAAATAAGGTCCACATACCGCCAAAGCCGATGGCATCTTCATTCTTCCAGGGATCACGAAAGAACAGGCCTACAAAACCATAAACCAAAGTCAGCGCAAAAATAATAATGCGCGGAATCGATTTAGTAGCGGCGGCAGTAAGTTTGACCATGAGCTCTATTTAAGTAAAAACAAGCAATAAAAAAGGCAGCAAACGCTGCCTTGATTATCTCGCAGAGCAGGTATTTCAAATACCCTGCGAATTGAAGTGATTTAAGCCTTCTTCTTAGCTGGCTTTTCAGCAGCTTTAGCTTCTGCAGCAGCAGCTTTTTTCTCAGCTGTTTTAGCAGCGCCATCACCGGTAGCTTTAGCAACAGCCTTAGTACCGAATTTCTGACGGAATTTCTCAACACGACCGGCGGTATCCATGATTTTTTGGGTGCCAGTGTAGAAAGGGTGTGACTCAGATGAAGTCTCGATTTTTGCCAATGGATATTCATTGCCATCTTCCCACTTGATTTTCTCTTTAGTGGACATGGTGGAGCGAGTCTTAAAGCTGAAGTTGTTTGAAACGTCTACAAAGACGATTTCACGATATTCGGGGTGAATGCCAGGTTTCATTTTGAGTCCTATTAGCGGGTAGCCGTTTAAGTTAAAACAACCTAAATACTTTCCCAAGTTAAAAGCAGTAAAGGCGAAATTATGCCATGAAATCAACAACAAAGCTCACTTTTGGGGTCTAAAAGGGGCTAAATGGCCCCCGGGACGCCTAAATTAGCCTCCGCGACGCATTAGATCGAAGAATTCACCGTTGTTTTTAGTCGATTTGAGCTTATCTACGATGAAGTTCATTGCTTCAATATCGTCCATATCAGCCAGCAATTTGCGCAATACCCAGATCTTCTGGAGGTTCTCAGCTTTAACCAGAAGCTCCTCACGACGAGTGCCAGACTTGTTAAGGTTGATTGATGGGTAAACGCGACGCTCAGCCAAGCGACGCTCTAGGTGAACCTCCATATTGCCAGTTCCCTTGAATTCCTCGTAAATAAGGTCATCCATACGACTACCCGTTTCAATCAAGGCAGTAGCAATGATGGTTAATGAGCCGCCTTCTTCAATATTACGAGCAGCACCAAAGAAACGTTTTGGACGTTGCAAAGCGTTTGCATCCACACCGCCAGAGAGTACTTTGCCTGATGAGGGAACAACCGTGTTGTAGGCGCGAGCAAGACGGGTAATCGAGTCAAGCAAGATGATTACATCTTTACCCATTTCTACTAAACGTTTCGCTTTTTCAATCACCATCTCAGCAACTTGAACGTGACGCACTGCTGGCTCATCAAAAGTGGAGGCCACAACTTCACCGCGAACGGAGCGTTGCATTTCAGTAACCTCTTCAGGGCGCTCATCAACGAGCAAGACGATCAAAATGGCTTCAGGATTATTGGCTGCAATTGCGTGTGCAATGTGCTGCATCATTACAGTCTTACCAGACTTCGGTGATGCCACGATCAGACCACGTTGGCCGTAACCAATCGGGGAGATCATATCGATAATGCGGCCAGTCAAATTTTCTTCGGCCTTGATATCTCGCTCGAGGCTAATCACACGGTTTGGATGCAATGGCGTTAAGTTTTCAAACATGATGCGGTTTTTGAGGGCTTCTGGAGCCAAACCGTTGATCTTGTCTACTTTTACTAACGCAAAGTAACGCTCACCATCTTTAGGGGTGCGTACTTCGCCTTCAACGCTGTCGCCAGTATGTAAGTTAAAGCGGCGAATCTGTGCGGGGGAGATATAAATGTCGTCAGGAGAAGCCATATAAGAGGCTTCAGGGGAACGCAAGAACCCAAAGCCGTCGGGTAAAACTTCCAAAGTACCGTCACCAAATACTGTTTCACCAGCCTTCGCGCGTTTTTTGAGAATGGCGAACATCAATTCTTGTTTGCGCATCCGTTGGGTGTTTTCAATCTCCAGGCTGGCTGCCATTTCAAGCAGGGCGGATACGTGGAGGACTTTAAGTTCAGTTAATTGCATGTGGTTCTCAGGTGTTGATAAAGATAAAAATGAATAAGGGAAATTTGTTTTGGGATATAGCCGCGCTGATTTAGATCACGCAGATGTGGAAAAACAGAATTTTGGGGATTTGCTTAAGAAAGGGGAGGGGATAAATTGCTGGAAATGAACGCTGTTGTGAAAGCGCTGGACTACTCTTAGATGTAATACTACACTAAAAAACGGGCCTTACAAGTACTTGATGCATGTAAAAACCACAGGCTCAGGGTGTGAACCCGTGGTTTGAGACTATTTACAGATGACTATCAATAAAGGCAGACAGCTGAGATTTGGCCAAAGCGCCTACTTTTTGAGCAGCTACAGTGCCATTTTTAAATAGGATCAAGGTCGGAATACCGCGAATGTTGAATTGGGCTGGAACACCTTGGTTCTCATCCACATTCATTTTTGCGATCTGTAATTTTTCGCCATATTCGCCAGCGAGTTCTTCTAGGATTGGCCCGATCATTTTGCAAGGACCACACCATTCAGCCCAGAAGTCGAGCAGAACAGGTTTATCGGACTTGAGGACGTCTTGCTCGAAAGAAGCGTCAGTTACATGTTTAATGCCGGCACTCATGAAAATTCCTTATTTAGACTTATTTAGCGAGTTATTTAATTATGGCGTTACAACGCTTATATTAGCAATAAGCAGAACGTTCTGCTCAAAATAGATAAATTACTCCATTAATGCCTCAGCCTTTCCCCACTATTGCAAAGCAAAAGCATCCGCTTGATTGGAGCATTACGCCCAATAGCCAAGCGCTGACCGAGCTGGCTAAAGGTATTTGGGATTGTGCAGTGCAAACCAATCAACGCCCTTTGGTGCTGCTGAGTACTGCTGGTCCACTCATTGGGGTAAGAGCAGCCTTAGAACAACACCGACCAAAAGAGCTGCCTAGCAAGATTGCCTTCTTGCCGCAAGTCATTAGTTTTGCTGATTGGTTAGAAGCAGCGCCAGGTGCATGGAAGTTTCCGAAAAAACAAAGCGATCTAGAAAGATGGTTATCGGTCTATATCAATCTGCGCAAACATCCCAAGCTCAAAGCTTGGTTTAAAGCGGAGAGCGATTCGGGTGCGTGGGGATTGGCTCAAGCAGTTATTGATGCATGTGATGCCTTGTCTGAATTAGTGGTTCCCCAGTTGCAAGACGAGCTCAATACCTTATTAGAGACGCACTCGCTAGATGCTCAAGCTTGGCTTAAAAAAGTGGAGCTTGTACTAGATCAGGCAGTTGCAAAAGCTTACGTAGGTCTCTCGCGTAATATCGTAGATGAAGAGTCTGCGGTCCTCTTAACATTCTGGCGCTACCTCACCAGCATTGGCGATCCTATTATTCGTAAGCATTTGGCCATGGCTACTCACCTGCAAGCAGCAAAAGAAAATGCAAAAAATAGTCCAGGCACAGCACGCCCATTTATCTGGGTGCAAACTGCAGACCCAAAGCCTGTAGATCAGGAGTTAATCGATAGCTACCTACGTGAGTACGCTCAATATGCGACAGTAGTACGCGTCAGTCTTGATTGGCAAACCGTTGCTTTATGGCCAGAGGCGCTTTGCGGGCAAGACGCCGAGGGCGAAATCGTTATTGCAGATACATCAGAAGAACAGCAGGTTGAGCGCAATATCAACTCAAGTCGTCATGAAGGCTGGCGCTTGCTAGCAGCAAGACGTTTTGAGGAGTTGGCATGGGTAGCGGCAAAATCAATCGAGTCGCATTTAGTCGATAAGAAGAAAAATATTGCGCTAGTAGCGCAAGATCGTTTGGCAGCACGCCGTGCACGTGCACTTCTAAGCCGCCTTGGGAATTCTCTTCGTATCCGTGATGAAACGGGGTGGAAGTTATCAACTACAAGAGCGGCAGCAGCATTTGATAGTTTGCTGGAGTTGATCCGTGCGCCTAAGGAAGGTCCTAGTGCGAACGTCTTACTCGAGTTTTTGCAAAACCCTTATTTTGATTTAGCGCGCAGCCTGCAAAAGAGCTCCCAGGTTTGTGTTGACCTCATTACGCAGCTCGAAGATATCTTGCTTGCTAGTCAAGCAAAGTCTGGCTGGGAAACATTTATTGCTGCAATTGATAAGGCTAATGGATATGCCAGTACGCATGGCGGTTCACCAAATGAGCAGCTCATAAAATTAATCCAGTTTGCTAAAAAACTGCATTTAGCTTGGCAGTCACCGCTTCTTGAATGCTCAAGTGCCTATGCCCAGCTTCAAAATAGCCTTGAGGAGGCTGGCATGGCTCAGCGACTTGAGAAAGATGCTGCCGGTAAGCAGCTTTTAGAGGTTCTTAAACGCTTCGATCTGAGTGGTGGGCCATACAAAGATCTGAAGATGCGATTACCAGAGTGGTTGAGTCTTCTCAAAACGGTGATCGAAGAAGCTGCTTATGAGGAGGCCGGCAAAGAAGCAGAGGCTACTTTGAGTATTTTGCCTCTCAGTTCAACACGCCTACGTGAATTTGATGCTGTAGTTGTCATAGGTTGCGATGAGCAACAATTGCCAGCATTTTCTGAGCCACCATTGTTTTTTTCGGATGCGCTTAATCGTTATCTAAAGTCATCGACTATTACTGCGCAATACATTCAACAAGCTCGAGATCTTTCTCAACTATTAGTAACCTGTAAGAGCGTAGATTTAATTTGGCAAAGCAAGAGTAAAAGTGGTGAACCCTTAAGGCCATCTGCTTGGATTCAACGCTTACAAGTCGTGCTCAAAAAGAAAATTCCATGGGAAGCGGTGGAAGTAAAACTCAAGCCATTTGAAGGACAATCACAGCCTATTCAAAAATCGGTAAGTATTCCAGATTTAGATTTGAGAATCCCAACTACGGTTTCGCCAAGTGCCTATAAGGCTTTGAGAGATTGTCCTTATCGTTACTACGTAAGTAATTTATTGGGTTTGCGTAAGGTAAAAGAATTCGAAGAGGGCTTTGATGCCTCTTTGGCTGGCCAGACTTTACATGCCCTATTGAGAAACTTTTTTCAGGCACTTAAAACGGAAGAAAAAAAATCGCACTCAACTATTCATGGCGGTTCGGATGCAAGACGTCAATGGATGATTGAGCATCTCATGAAGTTTTCTGACAAAGAATTCGAGAAGCTAATTGCTGGTGATGCCAGAATATTGGGAACTTTACGGGATTGGCAAAAACAGATACCCAGTTTTGTCGATTGGCAACTAAAGCGTGAGAATGAAGGTTGGCGCTACCATGATGCTGAGTTGTCTGTTGGTTTTACTTTGTCGATTACCGATCCCAACGGAATCAAGCAAGATATCCGGATTGCCGGGCGTGCTGATCGATTTGATATTCATGAGTCCGATGCCAGTGCAGCTGCGGTGATCGACTATAAAAACCAGAAGATAAAGAAAATTACTCAACGTGCAGAGAATATTCTGGACGATCCACAGTTATTGATTTATGCCAGGGGCGCAACCGAGAACCCTGTTGAAGCTCGCATTCCAGGGCGAGAGGTAGAGCAGGCCGAATGGGTCACTCTGAGAGCTGACGTGAAGGACGCAGAAAAGATTGTTCGAGTTCATCCAGTTGAGGATATGCCTGCAGTAATGGCGGAATTTTCCGAACAGGTAGTTAATGACTTGAATGATTTATGGGCGCGCAAACCCATGAAGGCATTCGCCCCCGATAGCGTATGTCAATACTGTGAAGCAAGAGGCGTTTGCAGAAAGGGAATGTGGTGAGCGATAAGTTAGAAACCGCCATAGCCTGCAATCCCGCTGAATCGGTAATTGTTTCCGCTTGCGCTGGAAGTGGCAAAACATGGCTATTGGTGTCACGCATGATTCGTTTGCTACTAGCCGGCGCAAAACCACAGCAAATCTTGGCACTGACATTTACTCGCAAAGCTGCGCAGGAGATGCGCGATCGCCTTTATAAATTGCTAGAGGAGTTTTCTACCTGCGATGATGCTACCTTGATCAGTGAGTTGGTAGAGCGAGGTTTAGATGGAAAAGATGCCATTGCATTACTCCCACAGGCAAGAGCGCTGTACTTAAATGTATTAGCAAGCCCGCAGGCAGTTGTTATAGACACTTTCCATGGCTGGTTTGGCCGCCTATTGGGGGCTGCGCCTGTATCTGCGGAGGTTCAGCCAGGCTTTAGCTTGCGTGAGGATGCCAAGCGCTTGCAAGAAGAATGTATGGCGGATTGGTGGGGCGATTTACCTGATGATCTACAAAAGCACTACGACGTTTTGTTGGAAGAGTTTGGTGCGGTAGAGACTCAAAAATTCTTGATGGGTAACTATAGTCTTTTCAAGCAAAGAGGCGCATGGACATTTTTCCAAGAGTCTTGCAAGAAACAGCACATTAAACCGATTGAGTGCTTAGAAAGAATACTGCCGCACTTGGGAACCTTAAACCCCCTTGAGGCACTTTGGAGGCAACCCCAGACAAAAACGAATTTAGAGTTTCTCTATAAATGTTTTTGTAACGGAACTCCAACCCAAATAGGAAGCGCCCCCTATATTGAGGAGGTCATCAAGCACCATATGGCAGGTGGATCCGTGATGGATATTGCTGATCAATGGGAGACATACTTTTTTACCCAAAAACGTACTCCATTAGCTACTATTGCAAAGCCCTCCGCTCCTATGACTAAGTATCTCAAGAGTATCGGTGGGGATCCTGATGAATTTACTGCGATTTGTCAGGGGTGGGTAGATGCCTATGAAGCCCTATTTGCGTGGCAGGGCGAGCATTTGATGCATACTTTAAATGATGCATGGTTTGCTATGAGTGAAGCAATGCTTGCTCATATGGGAAAAACTAAAGAAGCCATGCGCGTTCGGGACTTTGATGATTTAGAAATTGGCGTAAGCCAATTAATGGCGAGCCCCGATAATGCTGCCTATCTACAGGCCAGATTAGATGCTAGATATAAACATATTCTGATTGATGAGTTTCAGGATACCAATCCACTACAGTGGCAGATTTTGCGCGCTTGGTTAGCGGGATATGGCGATGATGGCTCAATGCCAAGCATTTTTATCGTGGGTGATCCAAAGCAATCGATTTATCGCTTCCGCCGTGCGGACCCAAGATTATTTGAGAGTGCCCGCATATTTTTAGAGACTAAGCTTAAGGCTAAAGCCCAAAATAAAAATACGACACGCCGTAATGCGCTTGCTATAAATGAAGCAGTGAATAAGATTTTCTTGGCAGGGCCTTTGCCTGATACCTATCGGTATACAAAACAGGAAACTGCCTGGAAACCTTTATTAGAAGGCATTTCGGAGCACGACTACGCTGCAACTGGTGAAGCTTATCTATTGCCTTTGATAGAGCGCAAAGATCCGTCGATAGTAGAACGAAATGGTACGGCGTTTGATGGCCCTATTGAGGATGCCGGGAGCACTACAAGTGTTCAGCAACGCTATGAAGAAGGGGAAGTCGTTGCTCGTTTGATTCATCACATCATAGCTACTCGCAAAGTGATGGATAAAAAAGATGGAAAACACTTCTGGCGTGAGGCTAGGGGGAGCGATTTCATTTTATTGGTGAAGCGACGCCAATTTTTACCCCAATATGAAAAGGCTTTGCGTGATGCAGGCCTTGCTTATGACAGTTCGCGCTTAGGTGGTTTGTTAAATACTCTTGAGATCGATGATCTGATTGCATTGTTAACGGTATTAGTTTCGCCAAGACATGATTTGCCTTTAGCGCAAGTATTGCGTAGTCCTATTTTTAGTTTTACTGAAGAGCAAATGCAAGAGCTCCGTAAGAGCATGGCTGACGGATTTTCATCATGGTGGGATGCTTTGCAGGCTAGCCAGAATCCACCAATACAAAAGGCTGCGCGGTATTTAGAACATTGGCGTGGTCTGGGCGAGGTATTGCCTGTGCATGACTTGTTAGATTTGATTTATCACGAGAGTAATTTACGAGTGAGTTACGCCATTTCTGCGCATAATCTAGCTCGTGCACAGATGTTAGCTAATTTAGACGCCTTTTTAGAGCTCGCTTTAAATCAGGATGGTGGACGCTATCCTAGTTTGAGTCGCTTTATTGATGAAATGAATGCGATGCGGCGTGGTGATGATGATGAAACGCCGGATGAGGGAGATGTAGAAGCGGAAACTGAGACTGATGCTGATGATGATATTGGCGAGGTAGATCTAGATAGTGAGATGTCAGATGAGGAGCGGCATCGACGTGTGCGCTTAATGACAATTCATGGTGCAAAGGGATTGGAGGCGCCGTTTGTTTTCATCCTTGATGCCAATAATACGGAGTGGAAAGCGCCGCACCGAGGGGTGTTGTTAGATTGGCCACCAGAGCAGAATAGTCCAACCCATCTTTCTATGTATACCGCTAAAACTCTAACAGGCGAACGTAGCGTGGTATTTAAAAAAGAGGGTGAAGTCAGTCAGAATGAAAACTGGAATTTGCTCTATGTGGCAATGACCAGATCTAAACAAGGCTTATGGATTAGCGGTGTCGCAGCGAAGTCAAAATCTGGAATTAAAGAGCGCTCTTGGTATGGCAGGGCCTTGGCAGCAGGTATACCTACATTAGATATTGATGCACTCAACCTTCCAAGTGTTGCAATAGATACAAAAGAGATTGAAGTTGAGCGTGGCAGCATGCCATTTAAGATTGATCACTTTCAAGTTGAGTGGGGTAGTGCAATCACTACCCATCAAGAGCATCTTGCCAAGATTGAGAGTGGTGCATTAGCTCAAGAGTTGAGGGCGAAAGCTTTGGAGCAAGCAAAAGAAGAGCCGGATCCAGAAACCTTAGAAGAGGGTACAAACTTCCACAAGCTGCTCGAGTTCATTACCCCAGACTCCGCCAATCAAAACAAGCCAGCTATGCCAAGTGAGCAAGAGCTCATGAACTGGCTTGGTGTTGATCAGGGGGGCGCAAACAAACTTATTGCACACGTCCAAAAAGTACTCACAACCCCAAAGTTAAAATACTATCTGACCTCAGGCGAGTGGGTGCAGGCTTGGAATGAGTTGGATATCGCTAGTGAACAAGGCAAGAGCTACCGCATGGATAGATTGGTTGAGTTTGATGATCACTTGGCCATCATCGATTACAAGCTCACCATCCCAGAAGTAGGTGGTGAGAAGTATGAAAAGTATCGCAAGCAGTTACAGGGCTACCAGGCTGAACTCACGCGCATCAGAAAAGACAAAACAAACAAGGCTTACTTGATTTCATCTAAGGGCGAGATGGTTGAGGTGAAGTAAGGCATAAAGCGCTATTATTGAATCATGGAACGCTTCCCCATCATTATCGAACTAGTAGAAACTGTGCAGCCTTGGATCTTCCGGGCCAGCGTTTATCTCTCCAATGCCTTTCTAGATGATCCGGCAATTCTGGCATTTGCTTTTTGCTAAAACAGAAAGCAGGCGCCCAAATAAAAAACCACCGCATCGGTGGTTTTTTATTTGGGGCTAAAGAATTACCTTACTTAATCATCCCTGCATTCTTGGCATCGTCCATCGCTTGAGCTGTTTTCTCTTTCATGAATGCTGGCATCTTTGCCAAAGGAACATCCACAATTACAAAGCCAGCATCCTCTAATTTCTTCTTGGTTTCAGGATCGGCATTGAGCTTTGCAAAGTAGTCAGACATCTTTTGTTGTAGCACCAGTGGAGTGGCTTTAGGAACCGCTACACCACGATACGCACCGTCCACCCAGTTCAGACCCAGCTCTTTGAACGTTGGTACATCCGGTAGAGCGGGGTTACGCTTCTCAGTCGCAATCGCCAGCGTACGCACCTTGCCTTTTTGCTGAATGGCTAATGGTAGATATCCCATGGCGCCATCCACGTGCATTCCAATCAAAGCAGTAATTAAATCACCCGTACCTTTAAAAGGAACGTAATTGATTTTGACACCAGCCAACTTATTGAGACGCTCAACAGCCATATGATTGGCCGAGAACTGGGCCGAGCCCGCTAAAGATAGCTTACCCGGTTCTTTCTTCGCTGCAGCAATAAATTCTTGATAGGTTTTGTAAGGGCTATCCGCAGAAACCATCAAAGCATCTGGAGTGAAGTGGTAATAGTAGATCGCATTAATGTCCTCAGTTTTGTACTGAATACCCTCCTGAAGAGGCTGCAAAATCGTATGGGGAATATTGACGCCCACCACTGTTGTGCCATCAGCGGGGTAGGTATTGAGGGCACTCCATACCAAGGCGCCACCAGCACCAGCGCGATTCATGACCACCATGGGCTGCTTAAATTTCTTGGCAGAGATGTCGGCTTGGTAGCGTGCTACTAAATCAGATTCACCGGCAGCAGGAAAAGGAATGATGTACTGAATGGTTCTATCAGGGAAGGGCTGGGCACTTGCTCCCGATAGTAAGCCGCAAGAAATTAAACAGGTGCCCAGTAAAACGCGAAGCAATGGAAATAGTTTCATTTAGAAATCTCCTCAATCACTGCGTTGGTGACATCACTCATCATGGCTGTGCCGCCTAAATCACGGGTATGCAACTTCGGATTGGCCGTGACTTTTTCAATCGCGGCCATGAGTTTTGCTCCGAGAGCTTTCTCGCCCAAGAAGTCGAGCATCATCACTGCAGACCAGAAAGTGCCAATTGGATTAGCGAGGCCTTTACCCATGATGTCAAATGCAGAACCGTGAATCGGTTCAAACATCGATGGATAGCGGCGCTCTGGATCAAGGTTGGCAGTTGGCGCAATACCTAAACTACCTGCTAGTGCTGCAGCCAAATCACTCAACACATCTGCATGCAAGTTGGTCGCCACAATGGTGTCTAAAGATTCTGGGCGATTCACCATGCGCGCCGTTGCCGCATCAACCAATTCTTTGTCCCAAGTAACATCTGGAAAATCTTTAGCAACGATATTGGCGATTTCATCCCACATCACCATGCCATGGCGCTGCGCATTCGATTTAGTAATGACGGTAAGATGTTTACGGGGGCGTGATTGCGCTAACTTAAAGGCAAAGCGCTGTACACGTTCCACGCCAACGCGGGTCATGATGCTCATATCAGAAGCCACTTCAATCGGGTGACCTTGATGTGCCCTACCACCCACGCCAGAGTATTCGCCTTCGGAGTTCTCGCGCACGATCACCCAATCCAGTTGGCCAGGCTTGCAGTTGCGTAGCGGTGTTTCAATACCAGGAAGAATGCGAGTAGGACGCACGTTTGCATACTGATCAAAGCCTTGGCAGATTTTGAGGCGCAAGCCCCACAAAGTAATGTGGTCCGCAATGTTGGGATCACCAGCCGAGCCAAACAAGATGGCATCTTTAGAGCGTAAAGGCTCAAGGCCATCGTCGGGCATCATAATGCCGTGCTTGCGGTAGTAATCACCACCCCAATCAAAGTGCTCAAACTCAAAAGCGACTTCAGGATGTTTTTTGCTTAAGGCGGTTAAAACCTTTTCGCACTCAGGAATTACTTCTTTGCCAATTCCGTCGCCCGGAATGGACGCTATCTTGTACGTCTTCATGTGTCTCCTACTGTTTTTATATGGGCTATTTCAGTAATAGCCTCTAGAGCCATTATGCAATCCCTTGCCCCCTAAAGGCATCAAAACAACAAAAACAGCCTCATTTTTACGGTTTTTACATATACTGTATAAACATACAGTATATTAATGACTATGACACATCAAATGAATCCTGCCAAAGTAAGTCTTAGTCAAGAACCACAAGCCTTGGCGGGGCATTTTGCCGTCTATGAGCTCAAGCTCTTGAGTCACCGGATTTCAGCTGGATTCCCTAGTCCGGCAGCAGATTACGCCGAAGACGGCCTAGATCTGAACCATTATCTGGTCCAAAACAAGCCAGCCACCTTTATGTTCACCGTGAAGGGTGACTCGATGCTGGGTGCTGGGATTTGTGATGGTGACAAGGTAGTGGTTGATAAAGCCCTGAAACCAAAACACAAAGATATCGTGGTGGCGGTGGTTGATAGCGAATACACCATTAAGCGTTTGTATCAATTGCGTGGTCGTATTGAGCTTCAAGCGGAAAACCCCAACTATCAAGCCATCACCTTTAATGAGGGTAGTGAGTTACAAATTTGGGGAGTGGTAGTTGGGGTGGTACGCAAGTACAGTAACGCGAGTACGAGATATAGCAAAGGTACACAGTGATGAGCGCACGTTCTGAAGATTCGCTAAGCCCACTTTTTGCACTCGTTGATGTGAATAACTTCTATGTTTCTTGCGAGCGCGTGTTCCAGCCGAAGTTAGAAGAGGTGCCAATGGTGGTGCTCTCGAATAATGATGGTTGTGCAGTAGCACGTAGTGCTGAAGTCAAAGCACTGGGCGTGAAGATGGGAGCGCCTTGGTTTCAGATGCAAGAGCTGGCTAAAAAGCATGGTATCAAGGCTTACTCATCCAACTACACCTTATACGGCGATATGAGTAGCCGTGTAGTGCAAGTGCTCAGAGCCTTTACGCCAAATTTAGAGGTTTACAGTATCGATGAGAGTTTTCTGCAAATTGAAACTGTCCTAAAGCAATACCAGGACACAGTTGAATTGGGTCAAAGGATTAAGCAGCAAGTCAAAGACATGACTGGCTTACCAGTCTGCGTTGGTATTGGCGCTAGTAAGACCTTAGCAAAGCTTGCCAATCATTTGGCCAAAAAACATCAGCAGTTCGCTGGCGTATGTGATGTGAATGCCATGACAAAACCAGA